>NZ_CP124616.1:2621640-3277050 GCF_029958925.1 Tropicibacter oceani | reverse complement strand
TGGTGGGCGGCGGCCTTGGGTTCCTGTGGTACAACGCACCGCCTGCCGCCGTGTTCATGGGCGACACCGGATCGCTGGCCCTTGGCGGCGCCCTGGGCGCGATCGCCGTGGCCACCAAGCACGAGCTGGTCCTGGCCATCGTCGGCGGCCTTTTCGTGGTCGAGGCGCTGAGCGTGATCATTCAGGTGCTGTATTTCAAACGCACCGGCAAGCGGGTCTTCTTGATGGCGCCGATCCACCACCACTACGAGAAAAAGGGCTGGGCCGAGCCGACCATCGTGATCCGGTTCTGGATCATCTCGCTGATCCTGGCGATTGTCGGGCTGGCGACGCTGAAGGTGCGCTAAAGCTGTCGGCCGGGCCGCTTGCGGCGGCGGTTGAAGTGAGTATTTTTGCCAAGAAGAAGCATGGGGTGGGTCGCAGGGCCGCCCCCATTGCGTATGGGGGACAGTCCGAATGATACCGGTACGTGGATTTGACGGGGCGCATGTGGCGGTCCTGGGGCTTGGGCGCTCGGGGATATCGGCGGCGCGGGCGCTGCGCGAGGGCGGTGCCCAGGTGCTGGTCTGGGATGACACCCCCGCCGCGCGCGAACGCGCCGAGGCCGAGGGCTTCGAGGTGCGCGACATGCTGCGCCCGGGGGCCTTTGACGATATCGCCTGCCTCGTGGTGTCGCCGGGCATTCCGCATCTGTACCCTGCGCCCAACCCGGTGATCGCCGCCGCCTATGCGGCCGGCGTGCCGGTGGACAACGATATCGGGCTGTTCTTCCGCTCGCTTGGCGAAGGCTGGGAGATGTTCGACCGCGCCCCCAAGGTGGTGGCGGTGACCGGATCGAATGGCAAATCGACCACCTCGGCGTTGATCCATCACCTGCTGCACGCGTCAGGGCGCGACAGCCAGCTGGCGGGCAACATCGGGCGCGGCGTGCTGGACATTGACCCGCTTGAAGACGGCAGCGTGGTGGTGCTGGAATTGTCCAGCTACCAGACCGACCTGGCCCGCGCCCTGACCCCGGATGTTGCGGTCTTTACCAACCTCTCGCCCGACCATCTTGACCGGCACGCTGGCTTGGGCGGCTATTTCGCCGCCAAGCGCCGCCTGTTTGCCGAAGGCGGCCCGGACCGCGCCATCATCGGCGTCGACGAGGTCGAAGGCCGCTACCTGGCCAATCAACTGAGCGAAGGGCGCGGTGATGACCGGGTGATCCGCGTGTCATCGGGAACCAAGCTGACCGGGCCGGGCTGGCAGGTGTTTGCCCGCAAGGGGTTCCTGACCGAATGGCGCAAGGGGCGGCAGGTGGCCTCGATCGACCTGCGCGAGGTCACGGGCCTGCCAGGCGCGCACAACCACCAGAACGCCTGCGCCGCCTATGCGGCCTGCCGCGCCCTGGGCCTGGGCCCGCGCGACATCGAGGCGGGGTTGAAAACCTTCTCCGGTCTGCCGCACCGCAGCCAGACCATCGCCGAGGCAAAGGGCGTGCGCTATGTCAACGACAGCAAGGCGACCAACGTCGACAGCGCGGTCAAGGCACTTCAGGCCTTCACGAACATCCGCTGGATCTGTGGCGGCCTGATGAAGGAAGGCGGCCTCGAAGGGCTCGCGCCGGGCCTGCCCAATGTCACCAAGGCCTATGTCATCGGCCGCGAAGCCGCCGCCTTCGCCCTTGGCCTACCCGGGGTCGAGGCTGAGATCTGCACCACGATGGAGCGCGCCGTCGCCCAGGCCATGCATGACGCGCAACCGGGTGATGTGATCCTGCTCGCCCCCGCCGCCGCCAGTTTCGACCAATACGACAACTTCGAAAAACGCGGCGAAGACTTCGCGGCACGGGTGCTGGCAAGCCTCGGTTAACCAGGGCCTGCGCGCTTCCAATTGCCCTAAATATCCTGGGGGGTGAATTGGCCAGAGGCCAAGAGGGGGGCAAGGCCCCCCTTTCTTCGGGCGGCGCGCCTCGCGCGGCGCAACATCCGGCCCCCGGTGTCAGACGTCTTCGCCCAGCCTGTCCTTGATCGCCAATTGCGCTGCCGCCAGCCGCGCCACCGGCACCCGGAACGGCGAGCAGCTGACATAGTCCATGCCCACCGCGCGGCAAAACTGGATCGATTCCGGGTTGCCGCCATGTTCGCCGCAAATCGACAGGGTGACATCGGCGCGGGCCTGACGTCCACGCTCGGCGCCCATGGCCACCAATTCGCCCACGCCCTCGACGTCCAGCACGTGGAACGGATCTTCGGCGAAAACACCTTGCTGTACGTAGTTCGACATGAACCGCCCGGCGTCGTCGCGCGACAGGCCATAGGTCATCTGGGTCAGATCGTTCGTCCCGAAGGACAGGAAATGCGCGTGCTGGGCGATCTCGTCGGCGCGCAGACAGGCGCGCGGCGTTTCCACCATCACGCCAAAGCGATAGGTGAAGTCGGCCCCGCGTTCGGTGCGCACGGCGGCCGCCACGGCGTCGATCCTTGCGCGCAGGATTTCGACCTCGCGCTTGGCCGACACCAGCGGCAGCATGATTTCTGGCACCACCGGCGCGCCGTCGCGGCTGGCGTCCAGCGTCGCCTCGAATATCGCGCGGGCCTGCATGTCGTAGATTTCGGGCACGGTGATGCCCAGGCGCACGCCGCGCATCCCCAGCATGGGGTTGTATTCGCCCATCGCCTCGACCCGCCGGGTCACGTCGGACACCGGCAGGTCCAGCGCCTCGGCCAGATCGCGCAGGCCGGCGCGGTCGGTGGGCAGGAATTCGTGCAGGGGCGGATCGAACAGGCGGATGCAGACCGGCATGCCTTCCATGATGCGGAACAGCTCGGTGAAGTCGGCGCGCTGCATCGGCAGCAGCACCGCCAGCGCCGCCTTGCGATCCTCGGGCGTGTCGGCAAAGATCATCTCGCGCATGGGGGTCAGGCGATCTTCTTCAAAGAACATGTGCTCGGTCCGGCACAGCCCGATGCCCTGCGCGGCAAAGTTGCGCGCGGTGCTGGCATCGGCTGGGGTGTCGGCATTGGCGCGCACGCCGATATCGCGCGCCTCGTCGGCCCAGGTCATGAAGGTCTGGAAACTGTCGTCCAGCACCGCCTCGACCATCTCTGGCGCACCGGCCAGCACCTGACCATGGGTGCCGTCGATGGTGATCACATCGCCCGCCTTGAACACGCGCCCGTCCTCGGTGGTGATCTGCCCACGCTTGAGGTTGAACTTCATCCGCGCCGCCCCCACCACGCAAGGCAGGCCAAGGCCGCGCCCGATGACGGCGGCGTGGCTGGTCATGCCGCCGCGTTCGGTCAGCACGCCCACGGCAGCATGCATGCCGCGAATATCCTCGGGCGAAGTTTCGCGCCGCACCAGGATGCAGGGCTCATCCCGCGCGGCGCTGGCCTGCGCCTCGGACGAGGAAAAGACGATCCGCCCGGTCGCGGCACCGGGCGAGGCGGCGACACCGCTGCCGATGACGTCGCGCGGCGCATCATCGGCCACCTGCCGGTGCAGCAGTTCCGACAGCGAATGCGGATCGACGCGCATCAGCGCCTCTTGCTGGGGGATGATGCCATCCTCGGCCAGCCGCACGGCAATGCGCACGGCAGCGCGCGGGCTGCGGTCGACCCGGACACCGTCCAGGATATGCACATTGCCATTCTCGATGGTGAATTCGATCTGCATTTCGGCGCGCAACCGGCGGCGCATCAGTTCCGCGTGGGCCTTGAGTGCCTCGAAGGCCTCGGGCTCCAACTCTTCGAGCGAGGGACCGCGCGGGTCGCGAGTCAGGAACAGCGCCTTGGTGCCTTGCTGCAATGCCTCGCGGCCCTGGCTCTGGCTCAGGTAGCGGCCGGTGATCTGGCGCAGCCCGGTTTCGGAACTCACCAGTTGCAGCACGCCCGACCCGCATTCGCCCTGGCCCAGCCCCAGCGCCATCTGCTGCACCACAAGGCCCAGACCGGCATTGGCGGGCGCGCCGCGTGCCTGCCGCAGCAGACGCGCTGTCGTGCCTTCCCAGGCCCGCGCCATCGAGCGCAAAACCTCGTGCAGTTGTTGCGCGGGGTCCTGGGGAAAGGGTTCCTCGGCCTCTTCTTCATAGGCGGCAAGGGCCAGTGTCAGGCCCTCTTGTCCGGCTTGATCGATCTCGTCGAACATGTCGGGGTCCAGCCGGGCGACGTGCACCGCGTAGCTTTGGACAAACCGCAGGTACAAGGAGGCTGCGGCGTCGCGGCCGATGGTGTCGGACAGCTCGACAAAGCGCGCGTCGTTCATGCCGATGTTCAGCATCGCACCTGGCCCGCCCCAGTCGGGGTCTTCGGACGAGGGGCGCACACACAGCAGCGCGCCGTCGGGAAAGCTGGCCACGATGGCGGCGACGTCGGGCATTTCGCCCGCCGCTATGGCATGGACGGCCTTGAAGGACAGGGCAACGGTCGGCGGCACGGGCAGGTCCAGCCGGACCAGACGTTGCAGGCATTTCGCCCGCCCCCCGTGGCTGGGCGTGGCCATGGGCGAGGTCGCGGTGATCACAGTGACATCAGGGTTGTCGGCTGCGGGTTGCTGCGGTGCGGCGTGTGTCATGCGGTGCAGCATACGCAGGTGCAGCATTCTGGCAAGATGGGATGTCGTCGCGTATGCGTCGCGCCTGCGGATAGGGGGGGCAGGCCGGCAATGTACCGGGGCTTCGCCCGTGATTGCCTCAAACCCTCCCCCGGAGGGTTTGCCGGGCCGCGTTGCGGCCCGGACCGGCAATCACCCCTCGATGCGGGTCAGGTCGGCGACTTGCAGGCAGATGGTGCGAATGCGCGCCAGCAGGTTCAGGCGGTTGCGGCGCACCACCTGGTTGTCCGAATTCACCTGCACCGCCTCGAAAAAGGCGTCGATCGGGGCGCGCAGGGCGGCCATCGCCTCCATGGCATCGGAAAACGCTTCGGAGTCCATCGCCGGGCCGATGCGGGCTTCGGCGGCGTCCAGGGCCGCGAACAGGGCCTTTTCGGACTCGTCCTCGGCGAACTTGATGTCGGCGCCAAAGGAGTATTCGACTCCATCGTTTTCTTCGGCCTGGGACAGGATGTTGTTGGCCCGTTTGAAGCCCTGCACCAGGTTCGTGCCATCCTCGGTCGCGAGGAAATCCGACAGCGCCGAGGCGCGTTTGACCAGCAAGGTCAGGTCGTCGTGGTTCTGCATCGCCAGGCAGGCGTCGATCACGTCGTGGCGCAGGCCTTCGCCCTTGAGATGGACCTTGAGCCGGTCATGGACAAAGCCAAGCAGGTCGTCGCTGGTGTCGGGCGTGTGTTTCGTGACCTGTTCGATCCAGTTCGGCGCATCGCCTTCGAACTGGTCGATCACGGCGCGCACCGCGGCGCCAAAGACACCGTGCTGGGCGATCTCGTCCAGCAGCTCTTCTTTCAGGACGGCCTCTTTGGCGTCGCCATTGGTGACGATCTGGTGGCGCAGCAGCTGCGCGTCGATCTTGCGGTCCAGGTGCAGGCGCAGGTTGTTGGTCAGGATCAGCCGGATCACACCCAGCGCGGCGCGGCGCAGGGCATAGGGGTCTTTCGACCCGGTGGGCTTTTCGTCGATGGCCCAGAAGCCGGTCAGCAGATCCAGCTTGTCGGCCAGCGCCACGGCGACGGAAATCGGCGCGGTGGGCACGTCGTCCGACGGGCCAAGCGGCGAATAATGGTCCTGGCAGGCGGCGGCGACCTCGGAGGGCAGGCCCGCTGCCGTCGCATAATAGCGGCCCATCAACCCCTGCAATTCGGGGAATTCATAGACCATTTCCGACGAAAGGTCGGCCTTGGCGACCTCGGCTGCCTGACGTGCCAGCGCGGGGTCGGCCCCGGCAAAGGGGGCGATCTGTTCGGCCAGCGCGGCAATGCGCGCGATGCGCGCCTGCTGGCTGCCCAGCTGGTTGTGGAAGGTCACGTTGGACAGACGGTCGGTCCAGGCGCCCAGCCCTTCGGAACGGGCGACGCGCAGGTCGTTTTCCCAGAAGAACTTGGCATCCGACAGCCGCGCGGCCAGCACCTTTTGGTTGCCGGCAAGGATCGTCGCGCCGTGATCGTCGGTTTCGATATTGGCGACGGTGATGAATTTCTCGATCCGGCCGGTGCCGGGGTTCTTCACCGAAAAGAATTTCTGGTGTTCCTTCATCGAGGTTTGCAGCACCTCGGGCGGCAGGCCAAGAAATTCGTCGTCGATCGAGCCCATCAGCACCACGGGCCATTCCACCAGCCCCGCGACCTCGCGCAGCAGGCCGGCGTCCTCGACCACCTCAAGACCCTGGGCAAAGGCCTGGTTCTGCGCATCCTGCCAGATCGCCTGCTGGCGCTCCTCGGGGTTCAGGATCACCTTGGCGCGTTTCAGACGGGCCTCGTAATCGTCAAAGGAGGTCACATCAAAGGGCCCGTCGCCCATGAAGCGGTGGCCTTCGGTGGTCTGGCCCGACTTGATGCCATCCACCTCCATTTCGATTACCTGATCGCCGTGGTCGTCGGACAACAGGCACAGGATGCGGTGCAGCGGGCGCACCCAGCGCAGGCTGCCGGCACCCCAGCGCATCGACTTGGGCCAGGGAAAGTTGCGGATCGTGCGTTCCAGCACCTCGGCGACGATCTCTTCGGCGGCGCGGCCCGGGGTGGTCACGGTGGCGTAGTAGAACGCCCCTTTCTTTTCCTCGCGCTCTTCCAACTGGTCGCGGGTCACACCCGCGCCGCGCAGGAACCCCTCAAGCGCCTTGTCCGGGGCGCCGACCTTGGGGCCGCGGCGTTCTTCGGTCAGGGTCGGGCTTTGCCGGGACAGGCCCTGCACCGTCAGCGTCAGGCGGCGCGGCGTGGTAAAGGCGGCGGCGCCGGTATAGGTCAGACCGGCCTCGACCAACCCGTCGGTCATCAGCTTTTTCAGGTCATCGCCCGCCTTGCCCTGCATGCGGGCCGGGATTTCCTCGGAAAAGAGTTCGATCAGCAGATCGGCCATGGGTCAGTTTCCTTCGGCGGTGTTGGGTCGGGGCGGACAGTCGTCGCCCAGCGGCGTGCCGTCATAGGCCTTGTCGCCGCAATCGTTGATTTCGTGCCAGACATAGCCGCGCCCGTCATCGGTGATGGCGACGACGCGGTCGATGCCCCATTCGATATTGGCCTGTCCGGTAAAGACCAGCGCGGTGCCGGCCTCGATCTCGGCGGCGATGGCCTCGGCGTCGAAACAGGTGAACCAGTCGGGGGCGATACGCGGATCGGCGCCTTCGTAGGGTTCATAGGTTTCGGTCATCATCGGCAGCGACTGGGTGGTGGTAAAGCAGGCGCGATAGCGGATCGGGCTGCTGTCGGCGTCGATCGCCTGAAAGCTGTCATACAGGATCGGTTCGGGCAGGCCGGTGGCCATGACCGTCAGTTCGACGTCGGTGGTGCCATTGGCCTCGACCGGTTCGTAATACTTGTAGACCTGCGCGTAATAGACATAGGCGCCGAAAGCCAAGGCACTGATCACCGTCGCCCCCGCGAATAGCTTGCCGCTCACGCTGCGTACCCCCCGGCTTCGGTCTGCACGAAGGCATCGGCGCAGGCCTTGGCCAGGGTGCGCACCCGGCCGATATAGGCCTGGCGTTCGGTGACCGAAATCACCCCGCGCGCGTCCAGCAGGTTGAAGATATGGCTAGCCTTGATGCACTGGTCATAGGCCGGATGCGCCATGATGATGCGCTTGCCGGTCTTGGGGTCCAGGTGCTCCTGCTCGAGGATGCGGGCGCATTCGGCCTCGGCCTCCTGGAAATGGCGCAGCAGAACGTCCGTGTCGGCCACGTCGAAGTTCCAGCGCGAATATTCCTGTTCGGTCTGGCGGAAAACATCGCCATAGGTCAGGGCAATCGGCGCATCGGGATCGTTGAAGGGCATGTCCATCACGTGATCGACGCCCAGAATGTAGATCGCCAGACGTTCCAGACCGTAGGTCAGCTCGCCCGAGACGGGGTGGCAGTCATGCCCGCCGACCTGCTGGAAATAGGTGAACTGCGACACTTCCATGCCGTCGCACCAGACCTCCCAGCCCAGACCCCAGGCGCCCAGGGTGGGCGATTCCCAGTCGTCTTCGACAAAGCGCACGTCATGCAGCGCCACGTCGATGCCGATGGCCTCAAGGCTGCCCAGATACAGCGCCTGCAGATCGGGCGGGCTGGGTTTGATCACGACCTGGTACTGGTAGTAATGCTGCAGCCGGTTCGGGTTTTCACCATAGCGCCCGTCGGTGGGGCGACGCGAGGGCTGCACATAGGCCGCTGACCAGGGCCGCGTGCCCAGCGAACGCAGGGTTGTCGCCGGGTGAAAGGTGCCTGCGCCGACCTCCATGTCATAGGGTTGCAGCATGGCACAGCCCTTGGCAGCCCAATAGGTCTGAAGCCTCAGAATGATTTCCTGAAAACTGCGCGGTTTGAGGATGGTCTCGGCCATGGCGTCTTTCCCGATCATGATTGGCGTCTGATTAGGGTGCGCATGGGTGAATATCAACCCGAATGGCGCGCCGGGGCGGCCGTTCCGGCGGGAATCCGGACCCTTGCACGATTGCATCGGAAACAGACAGGTAAGGTTTTTTGGACGTGCAACCGACAAACCATCTGTTAAGAATACATCAATCACCCTGACGTAACCCGTGACCCAGAGGCCCCCTCACTGATGAAAACCAATCTTTTTGCGGCCCTCGTGGCGGCGAGCATCACAGCAGGTGCCGCATTTGCCCAGGACGACGTTGTCTTTATTCAGGTTGAAGCCCGCACCAGCCTGAACGGCGCTCAGGAAAGCATCCGCGCCTTTTCCGAAGAACTTCAGAACGTGAACGGCTTTTCGCTGGGCGGTGGCTGGTATGGCGTGGCGCTTGGCCCCTATACCCGCACCGAGGCGCAGGCCCGCATGGGGGAGTTGCTGCGCAGCGGCGTGATCCCGTCCGATTCCTATATCGAATCCGCCGCCTCTTATGGTCAGCAGTTCTGGCCGGTGGGCGCGCAGGTCAACCAGCCGGTGGCCGCGGACCCGGCGCAGGATACCGCCGCCGTTGCCCCGGAACCGGTGGTCGCCGAACCCGCGCCCGAACCCGTCCAGGTGGCCGAGCCTGCACCGGTCGCCGAACCCGAGCCGGAGCCCGAGCCCGAGGAAACCCCGCGCCAGGCCCGCGCCTCGGAGGCGGCGCTGACCCGCGCGCAGCGCGACGAATTGCAGATCGCGCTGAAATGGGCCGGTTACTACAACTCGACCATCGACGGCGCCTTTGGCCGGGGTACCCGCAACGCCATGGCGGTCTGGCAAAATGACAACGGCCATGATGCCACGGGCATTCTGACCACCCGCCAGCGCGAACAGCTTTTGGGCCAGTACTACGCCGTGCTCGAAGGTCTGGACATTGCCGAGGTCGCCGATGAACGGTCGGGGATCGCGATGCAGATGCCCATGGGCGTGGTGGAGTTCGACCGCTACGAGGCGCCCTTTGCGCTGTTCAAATCCAGCACCGAGCTGGGCGCGCAGGTCTTGCTGATCTCGCAGCCCGGCGACAGCCAGACCATGAACGGCCTGTACGAGATCATGCAGACGCTGGAAATCGTCCCGCTGGAAGGCGAACGCAAGCGCGACCGTGACGGATTCCTGCTGACCGGGGCGAATGACCGGATCGTCAGCCATACCGAGGTGTCGCTGCGCGGCGGAGAGATCAAGGGCTTTACCCTGATCTGGCCGGCAGGCGACGAAGAACGCCGGACCCGCGTTCTGGGTCTGATGCAGTCCAGTTTTGAACGCACCGATGGCGTGCTGGACCCGGCCACCGTCACCGATCAAAGCCAGTCGGTCGACCTGGTGTCGGGGCTGAAGGTGCGCAAACCCCGGACCTCGGCCTCGGGCTTTTTCATCGACACGCGCGGCACGGTGCTGACCAGCGCCGCAACGGTGGCGGGCTGTGAACGCGTGACCCTGGAAGGGGTCTATGACGCCAAGGTGCTGGCCTCGGACGACCGGCTGGGTGTCGCGGTGCTGCGCGCCGAGGCCACGCTGGCCCCGCGCAAGGTGGCGCAATTCAACGTCGATGCGCCGCGGCTTCAGTCCGAAGTGGCGGTGTCGGGCTACAGCTTTGGCGGCGTTCTGGGCGCGCCTTCGCTGACCTTTGGCACGCTTGAGGACCTGCAGGGTCTGGGCGGCGAAGCAGAGATGAAGCGCCTGGCCATGGCGACCTTGCCCGGTGATGCGGGCGGCCCGGTCTTTGACACGGGCGGCACGGTCGTGGGCATGTTGTTGCCGCGCGGCGACGATGGCAACCGCCGCCTGCCCGAAGACGTGAACTTTGCCACCAAGCCCGAGGAAATCCTTGGCTTCCTGCGCGCGCAGGGCATTCAGCCGGTGGCGCGCGGCACCGCCAGCGCACTGGCGCCCGAGGATCTGACCGCGCTGGGCAAGGACATGACGGTTCTGGTCAGCTGCTGGTAAGCTTGCGCTGAAAGACAAACGAAAGGCCCTGCCCGTGCGGGGCCTTTCGCGTTTTTGGGGCCTAGCGGCCGAACAGCCGTTTCAGCGCGCCCCACTGGCTGAGCAGCACTCCGGCCAGGATCAGCACCAGCGCCACCAGCAGGCTGGGGCGCAGGGGTTCGTTCAGCAACAGCACCCCCAGGAAAACCGACCACAGCGGCACCTGGTAGTTGGTCAGGCTCATGAAGACCGGACCGGCGCTGCGGATCACCAGAACGCGCAGCAGGTTGGCCCCGGCGGTGGGCACAAGGCCAAGAATGGCGATCACCAGCAGGGTCTGGCCTTCGGGCATGACGGGCGGGCCTTCTTGCAGCCAGGCCAGGGGGATGACAAAGGCGCTGCCGATGATCAGTGGCACGGCGGCCAGCCCGATGGGATCGACAGGCGGCAGGCGGCGCATGGTGACGGAACTGACGGCGTAACAGGCGGCGGCGCCCAGACAGGCCAGGCGGCCCAGCGGTTCCAGTGCCTCGCCGCTGCGGGCCAGCGCCTCGGGGCCGATCAATACGGCGACACCGGCAAAGCCGATGAGGAAACCGATCAGGCGGCGCAGGCTCATCCGTTCGCCGGGGACAAAGAAATGCGCCAGCGGCAGGACCATCAGCGCGACGGCGGCCATCGACACGCCGGCAAAGCCGGATGTGACGTATTGCAGCCCCCAGGACAGCAGCATGAAGGGCAGGGCGGTGGACAGAACGCCGATCACCGTCAGCGCGCCCCAGGGGCGGTGGTCGGTCAGGAACAGCTTGCCGCCCAGGGCCAGCCAGATCACCACGGTCAGCAGCGTGGCAAAGCCGATGCGCCCGGCGGCCAGCCAGAAAGGGGTGATGCCGCGCAGGGCGATTTCCATGAACAAAAA
This sequence comes from Tropicibacter oceani, assembly GCF_029958925.1. Lineage (NCBI taxonomy): Bacteria > Pseudomonadati > Pseudomonadota > Alphaproteobacteria > Rhodobacterales > Roseobacteraceae > Pacificoceanicola > Pacificoceanicola oceani. The sequence goes on along the minus strand of NZ_CP124616.1, from coordinate 3,265,719 downwards.
GGTCGCGCCCCAGACAAGGCCAAGTGCGGCCACCATGAGCCAGCTTTTGGGGGTGATGTCGGGTGTCATGTCCGCTCCTGCGTCAGGGATTATGATCTTGTTTCGTGAACGGCGGGCGGCGCAAGGGGCCGGGGGCAAGGGGGATGGGAACGGCGCTCGCTCGGGAGGCCGAGCATCGCCCCGCCCACCATCCCGCAGCGCAAATGAAAACGGGGGCCGCAATGGGCCCCCGTTTCGCGTTGTCAAACCAGGGCGGGCCTTAGTTCTTGGATTTGTCGACCATCTTGCCGGCCGAGATCCACGGCATCATGCCGCGCAGCTTTTCGCCGGTCGCTTCGATCATGTGTTCGTCGTTGATGCGGCGGGTTGCCTTGAACGACGGCTGGCCAACGGCGTTTTCCAGCATGAAGTCGCGCACGAACTTGCCGGTCTGAATGTCGGTCAGAACCGCCTTCATCCGCGCCTTGGTTTCGTCGTAGGGCAGGATGCGCGGGCCCGAGACATATTCGCCATACTCGGCGGTGTTCGAGATCGAGTAGTTCATGTTGGCGATGCCGCCTTCGTAGATCAGGTCCACGATCAGCTTCACTTCGTGCAGGCATTCGAAATAGGCCATTTCCGGTGCGTAACCGGCCTCAACCAGGGTTTCAAAGCCCATGCGGATCAGTTCGACCAGACCGCCACACAGAACCGCCTGTTCGCCGAAAAGGTCGGTTTCGCATTCTTCGCGGAAGTTGGTTTCGATGATGCCCGAGCGGCCACCGCCGATGGCGGCACAGTAGGACAGGCCGATTTCCAGCGCCTTGCCCGATGCGTCGTTGTGAACGGCCACAAGGCAGGGCACGCCGCCGCCCTTGGTGTATTCGCCGCGCACGGTGTGGCCGGGGCCCTTGGGCGCCATCATGATGACGTCGACGCCGGGCTTGGGCTCGATCAGGCCGAAGTGCACGTTCAGGCCGTGGGCGAAGGCGATGGCCGAGCCTTCCTTGAGGTTGTCGTGCACGTATTTCTTGTAGGTTTCAGCCTGAAGTTCGTCGGGCATGGTGAACATGATCACGTCACACCATGCGGCGGCTTCGGCGATGCCCATGACCTGCAGGCCTTCGGCTTCGCATTTCTTGGCCGAGGAGGAGCCTTCGCGCAGGGCGACGGCGACGTTCTTGGCGCCGGAATCGCGCAGGTTCAGGGCGTGGGCATGACCTTGCGAGCCATAGCCGAGGATGGCGACCTTTTTGTCCTTGATCAGGTTCACGTCGCAATCGCGGTCGTAGTAAACGCGCATGATAATCTTCCTTCCAGTGCGTGGTTGTCTGTTTGAGGGCAATCTAGCCGTTTGCGCGCGAGGAGGTTTGCGTTTTTTGAGTATTTTTGCCAAGAAGAAGAAATATCATTCGCGATATGGACGAAGAGCGGGTTTTTCATGCTTGATGATACGGATCGGCGCATACTTCGCTATTATCAAGGTGCGCCCGAGTCTGCGGTGGCCGATCTGGCCGAGCGGGCCGGGGTGACGCCCAGCACGCTGACCCGGCGGTTGGAGCGGCTGCGCGACCAGGGGGTGCTGCGCGGGGTGCGCGGCGTGATCCACTGGCCGTCGCTGGGCTATGAGGTCGAGGTATCGCTGCGGGTGACGCTGGACAAGACGCAGGCGCGCGCCTTTGACGATTTCCTGGAGGCGGCGCGCGAGGTGCCCGAGGTGCTGGAGATCCAGACCTTTCTGGGGCAGGTCGATGTGCGCCTGTCGGTGATCGCGCGCGACATGGGGCATTACCAGCAGCTGTACCGCGAAAGCCTGCTGACACTGCCGCATATCGCCGATATCGAGGCGCTGATGCATGTTGCGCGGGTCAAGGGGCAGGAGGCGCTGCCGCTATGATCGCGCTGGACGAGACCGACCGGGCATTGGTGCGTGCGCTGGCGCAGGACATGACGGCCAGTGCCGGGGCTTTGGGGCGCGAATTGGGGCTTTCACAGCCCGCCTGCTGGCGGCGGATCAAGCGGCTGCGCGAGGCCGGGGTGTTTCGCGGCGCGCGGCTGGATGTCGACGCGGCGGCGCTGGGGTTTGGCGTGACGGTGTTTCTGGGGGTGAAGCTGGCGGCAAAGGGCCGCGTCAGCCTGGAGGATTTCGAGCGCGCGGTTTCCGCCATCCCCGAAGTGCAGACGATCGAGCATGTGCTGGGCGCCTATGACTATCGCCTGCGGGTGGTGGCGCGGGACATTTCCGATTTCGAGCGGGTGCTGCGGCGGCGGATCATGACGCTGCCGGGGGTGGGCACGCTGGATGCCAACGTGCTGCTGAGCGAGGAGCGGCGGCCCGGGCCGCTTTAGGCCGAGCCGGGAAAGATCGCCTTCATCTCGCTTTCGAAGCTGCCCCAGGTCATGGTCGCCTTGTTGCCCGCATAGCCGCTGTAGTGCGATTTGCCCGAGGAATTGGGCAATCCGGCCCAGATCTTGGCGATGTTGTTCATGAAGCCGGTACGGCTGAGGGTGCCGGCCTGAAGCGATTGCAGCCCTGCCTCGGCCAGAAGCTGATCGGCCAGCCGGTCCTGCAGCTGCGGGGAAAAACGGCTGGCGGGGTTTTCGCCCAGTTTCTTCATCAGGCGTTTCAGCGTGGCAGGGATGAACTGGTAGCGACCGATGGCGTGATGCTGGCCCGGGGTCGCCTTGATCCAGTCATAGATTTCCTGAACCGTCATGTCGGTTGGGCGTCTGGGCGGCTTGATCCGGGCGGCATAGACCACCGCGTCATAGCCCATGCGCCCCGCTTCGGCGCGGGCGATCAAGGCGCGCAGGCGTGCGACCTGACCGCCGCCGGTGCGCGTCGGGATCGCCACGGCGCTGAGCGCGGCGGCGCGCGGTTCGGACCGGGGGCGGCGCTGGACGGGGGCAAAGAACCCGCCTTCGGACGGACCGGCGAACAGGCTGGCCGCGCGGGCGGTGGGCCCTGCGTCCGGCGCGGCGCGGTTGATGCGGACCAGCGGCTGCGCCTGGCCTTGCCGGTCGCCTTGCAGGAAGAACGCCACCTGTTCGGCCGTGGCGGCACCGCCGGGGCACAGCAGCAAAAGCGGCAACAGGGACAGGATCACAAATCTGGTCAGAGGCATTCTGCCCTCGGGTTTGGCTGTTCGATGACGGGACTGTCCCGCAATAAGGTTGAGATTCCCTTGTCGTGGTCGATCAAATCGACGATGCCTTTTGTCAAATGGGGTTTTGCGCGGCGGCTTTGCCTGCGATACCTGACAGGAAAACCAAGGGAGACAACGCCATGGGTGCACTGCTTGAGACCGTCGATCCGACGGGGATGGATGAATTTTCGGTCGTGTTCACCGACCGGTCGCTGAACCACATGTCGGCGGCCTTTCAACAGGTGATGCGCGACATTTCGGGGATGCTGCGCGAGGTCTACAAGGCCGATGGCGTGGCCATCGTGCCGGGCGGCGGCACCTATGGGATGGAGGCCGTGGCACGCCAGTTCGGCCGCGGCGCTGATGTGCTGGTCGTGCGCAACGGCTGGTTCTCGTACCGTTGGAGCCAGATTTTCGAGGCTGGCGGTTTTGCGGGCACGACAACCGTGCTCAAGGCGCGGCGGGCCGGCAACGCGGTGGACGCGCCCTTTGCTCCCGCGCCGATCGAAGAGGTCGAGGCCAAGATCGCCGAGACGCGGCCCGATATCGTCTTTGCGCCGCATGTGGAGACCAGCGCCGGGGTGATCCTGCCCGATGACTACGTCACCCGCATGGCCAAGGCGGCGCATGATGTCGGGGCCTTGATGGTGCTGGATTGCATTGCCTCGGGGTGCATCTGGGTGGACATGAAGGCGACCGGCGTCGATGTGCTGATATCGGCGCCGCAAAAGGGCTGGTCCGCGACGCCCTGCGCGGGGTTGGTGATGCTGTCGGAACGGGCGATTGCGCGGCTGGAGACCACCACGAGCGACAGTTTCGCCATCGACCTGAAAAAGTGGTACCAGATCGCGCAGGCCTATGAGAACGGCGGCCATGCCTATCATGCCACCATGCCGACGGACGGGCTGCGCAGTTTCCGCGACACCATGGCCGAGACCCGCGATTATGGGTTTGAGCGGCTGAAAGAGGCGCAATGGGCGCTGGGTGAAGCGGTGCGCGAGATGTTTGCGGCCAAGGGCGTGCGCTCGGTCGCGGCGCCCGGGTTCGGGGCGCCGGGGGTTGTGGTCAGCTATACCAGCGACCCCGAGATCCAGTCGGGCCGTGCCTTTGCCGCCGAGGGTATGCAGATCGCCGCCGGTGTTCCGCTGCAATGCGATGAGCCCGAGGGGTTTTCGACCTTTCGGATCGGCCTGTTCGGGCTGGACAAACTGTATGACGTCGAAGGCACGGTGGCGCGTTTGCGCCGGGTGGTTGACCGGGTCTTGTAAGCGCTGTGCCGGTTGGCGGTGTTTGTTTTTGGGCGCAAGGAGCGCCTGACGGCGCGCATTTCATTTTGCGTTCAGGCCACGCAGGCCAGGGGGGGGGGGGGGGGGGGGGGGCTGCCCTCCCCAAACCCCACCCGGGATATTTTTGGCACAAAGAAGCGGGGCCGCGGGCCTAGCGGGCGCCGAGGCCCAGTTGCATCAAGGTCTTGCGCACGGGTTTGAGGGTGTAGAGCCCGTCCAGCGCCCGGGCGCGGGCGTCGCGCAGCAGCGGATTTGACAGCATCGACGTCTTGTTCAGCAAGGTGATGCCGGCGACGCGGGTGCGGATGTCGGTGATGCGCTTGCGGTGATAGGCTTCGAGCATGGCAGCGTCGCCCAGGGTGTCAGGGCGGGCCTGGGCCAGGTCGCGCAGAGCCGCCAGATCCTTGAGCGACATGTTCAGGCCCTGCGCGCCGATGGGCGGGACCACATGCGCCGCCTCGGCCACCAGGGCCAGACGCTGGGCGCTCAGGCGTTCGGCCTGTTGGGCGATGATCGGCCAGAGCGTGCGGCGCGAGGCCAGCGTGAGCGGCCCGAAAAGGTGACAGGAGCGCGTCGTCATTTCGGCCTCGAAGGTGGCCTCGTCGAGGGCGAAGAGGCGGTCGGCCTTTGGACCTTCCTCCATCCAGACGATGGCCGAACAGGGGCGCCCCTGGTGATCGGGCAGCGGGACCAGCGTGAAGGGCCCGCCGGTGCGGTGGATTTCCGTCGACACGTTTTCATGCGGGATCGGGTGGGTGACCGCGAAGGCCAGCGCCTTTTGCCCGAACCGGGTGGTCTTGACCTCGATCCCGGCGGCCTTGCGCATCGGGGACTGGCGCCCGTCGGCGGCGATCACCAGGCGGCAGGACACGCGGCTGCCATTGGACAGGCCGACGCGGGCCTCTGCCTCGCGGGTGAAGAGGGTTTTGGTGGCGGTGCCGGGGCGGAAATCGACATTGGCCAGCTGTGCCAGGCGGGCGACCATTTCGCGCCGCAGCAGCCAGTTCGGCAGGTTCCAGCCAAAGGGCTCGTCCGAGATGTCGGCGCTTTCGAAGTTCTTGATCACCCGCGGTTCCGGGGTTTCGCCGCCGGCATCGACGATGCGCATGATTTCCAGCGGCGTGGCGTGCGGGGCCAGGCGATCCCACAGCCCCGCCTCGATCAGGAAATCACGGGCCGGTTGCAGAAAGGCGGTGGTGCGCAGATCGGCGCCCTGGGCATCGGCCTGGGTGACCGGGGGGGCCGGATCGACGCAGAGAATGCGAAAACCGGCCGAAGCAAAGGCGGCAGCTGCGGTAAGCCCCGCGATGCCGCCGCCCGAGATGACAATGTCGTAATCCATGGGTCTTGACTCCTTGCTCTGCAATTTAGTGCGGCAAGTGGCCAAAGACCATGCGGCTTACTTGCCGACAGTGATCAGAATCAGCGTCGCGTAGATGAAGGGCACGGTTGCCAGCGCCGACATCGCAAGACCGGGCAGGCCGAAGGTCGCCGTCAGCACGGCCACCAGCGCCACGAACAACGCAACCACGATCAAGACACCCTTGTCGCCGGAAAGGACCCCTTTGGATTTGGCTTTGCCGGGGGCGATCGCTTCGGTCACAGACATATTCAATTCTCCTAATTTGACGTCCTGACGGTCAAATAGCGTTCTGGAGAATGGTGAACATGTGCGAAATGTCGCATCTTTGATGTCTTTTTGCCAAAAGGCTGAAAGCAGGCGGAAAACCGCCCCTGATTATTTCGAAACCAATCGTCTGAGAAAACCCGCCAGATCACTTGTGTGATGATGAACATGGGGCGCGTCCTGACGGTCGGGGGCGACGTGGACGGTGCGCATGCCCATGTCGTAGGGCGCGGCAAGGTTGCGCAGGTCGTCCTCGAACATGGCGCCCAAGGCAGGGTCCAGCCCGTCCTGGGCAAAGACCGTTTCAAAGGCCGCGCGCTCGGGCTTTGGGGCGAAACCGGCGTTTTCGACGCCGTAGATGGCGTCAAAGGCCGCGTCGAGCCCGCGCGCCCTGAGCACCTGCGCGGCGTAGGGGGCGCTGCCGTTGGTATAGACGATCTTGCGGCCGGGCAGGGCGGCGATCATTTCGGCCAGGTGCGGGTCCGGGGTCAGCGCGTCAAAGCTGATGTCATGGACTTCTTCCAGGTAGGCCTCGGCGTCGATGTCATGTTCGCGCATCAGCCCGGCCAGGGTGGTGCCATGGGTCGCCCAATAGTGTTTGCGCAACTGGTTGGCCTGATCGCGCGTGGCCCCGGTGGCGCGCATGACGAAATCGGTCATCTTCACCTCGATCTGGTCGAACAGGCGTGCCGCGGGCGGGTACAGCGTGTTGTCGAGGTCAAAGACCCAGTGACGCACATGAGAGAAGAACGGTTTTGTCATGGCTTCATTGCTAGTGCGCCGCGGGGCCTGTGGCAATGGGGACGCTTGATTGCGCTCACATCGCGGGGGTAACCTGCCCCGATGTGTGAAGGAGGAGCCGCATGAACCAGGCCAGACCGCCGCAAAAGGATGCCTATACGCTGATCCTTGAGGCCATCGACAGCGGTATCTACCGCCCCGGGGACCGATTGGTCGAAAGCGAACTGGCGGAACGGTTTGGCGTCTCGCGCACTCCGATTCGCGAGGCATTGCAACGGCTTGAGACGCAAAGCCTGTTGTCGCGCGATGGCCGGTCGCTGATCGTCGCGTCGTTGGATCACAACCAGATGGCCGAGCTTTACGCGGTCCGATCCGAGCTGGAGGGGCTGGCGGCGCGGCTGGCGGCGCGCCATGCGACCGAAGAGGAAATCCAGGTTCTGGGCGAGATGATCGAGGAAGACCGCGCCCTGCTGGGCAATCCGGCGGCGCTGAGCCGGGCGAACCGGCGGTTTCACAAGATGATTCACCTTGCGTCGCACAACCGGTTCCTGGTGCAGCAACTGGACCTGGTGCACCGGTCCATGGCGCTGATGGCGACCACGTCGCTGGCGGCGGACGGACGCGGCCAAATCGCCCTGGCGGAACATGCGGCGATCGTCGATGCCATTGCTAGGCGCGACGAAGAGGCGGCCTATCGCGCGCTCAAGGATCATATCTCGGTGGCTTTTGTCACGCGGTTGAAACTGGACGCCAAGGCGCAGGCCGACAGCTGACCCGGCCCCGGCCGGTCACGTGTCGCCGGGGATATCCGCGGCGGGGCTGTCGGGGGCGGAATGGCCATGCTGGGTCTTGTCCCAGTAGAAGGGTTTGAACAGGGTTTCATACAGAGCCTTGTAGATCGCCAGCGTGCCCAGCGGGAAATAGGCAAACAGGGTCGGCACCCAGGGCGTCAGGCCGCGATGCGGGCTGCGGGCGACAGCGGCTAGGCCGATGACGATGGAAATCGCCTCGGCGCTCAGGAACAGGGCGGTCAGGGTCAGGATCACGGGCCGGGTCAGGTGCGGGTCCAGCGGATGGGGCAGCCCGAACAGCACCAGCCAGAACGACCAGAGCACCGGCGCCAGGGCGAATTGCAGCAAGGTGCCCATCAGCAGGATCTGCATTCCGGCAAAGCGTTTCGGCCCCAGTTCGCGCCAAAGCTGGCGCGGGCGTCTGCTGTGCACCCACCAGGTGATGCCATAGCCCTTGAGCCAGCGCGAACGTTGCTTGATCCAGGGCCAGAACCGGTTGTTCGCCTCTTCGCGGGTGGCGGTGGGGATCAGTTCGGTTACATAGCCTTGTCGGGCCAGGCGAAAGCCAAGGTCGGCGTCTTCGGTGACGTTATGGGCATCCCAGCCCTGAACCGCCTCAAGCGCGGCGCGGCGGAAAAAGATCGTGGTTCCGCCCAGAGGCACCGCAAGCCCAAGACGCGCGAGACCGGGCAGAAGAACCCGGAACCAGCTGGCGTATTCCACCGCGAAACAGCGCGACAGCCAGTTGGCACGCGGGTTGTAGAAATCAAGGATGCCTTGCAGGCAGGCGACATTCGGCGGCGCGCGGCTGAAGTGTTCGGCCACGCGGGTCAGCTGGTCGGGGGCGGGGGCATCTTCGGCGTCGTAGACACCGATGATCTGGCCGCGGGTAAAGCGAAAGGCATAGTTCATCGCGCGCGGTTTGGTGGTGACGGCGCCGGGCGGCACCTCGATCACGCGGCACCAGGGCGGCAGGCGGGTGCGGGCCAGCGCGCGGTGGGTACAGTCATCCCCCGCCTCGAGGATCAGCACCACATCCAGCAGCGCCTTGGGATAGGTCAGCCGGGTCAGCCGGGCGATCAGGGTTTCGGCGATTTCCTCTTCCTTGAACAGGGGCACGAGGATCGACATGGTAGGCGGGTTTTTCGGCAAGGTGGCGGCGCCGGCGGGCGCCTGCCTGCGCGGCAAGGCCAGAAGAGCCGCCAGTTTCATCCCCTGCGACGCAACAAGCGAGCCAAGCGCCATCAAAAGCGCGCCGCCAAAGAACACCGCCGGAGCAAAGGCCAGCAGCAGCAGGCACAGCCCCGCCGCCAGCGCCGCGACCACGATGGCCCCGCGCCCTGCGCTGTTGATGTCGCGGCAGCTGTCCTCGGGCGCGCGCCATGTTTCGGCGCGGTTGGCCAGCGCATCGCCATGGCGCGCGGCGATTTCGTCGTGAACATCCGCCTCGAGGGTCAGCGCCATCATCACCGGCCCCAGGCCGCCGGGCAGGATGCCCAGCAGGGTTTCGTAGTCTTCGGGGCGGGCGGTGGCCAGCAGCAGGGTGTCGCCCAGCCGCATCCAGGGCAGGACCCCGTGCATCAGGCAGAATTCGGCCGGCAAAAGCCTGGCAAGATCGGGATCGGGGGGCGTATCGTCGCGCCGCAGGACCATGGCGCCATAGTGTTGGGCCTGCGCGGCAAGGATGTCCTGGCGCGATGCCAGCGACTCGGCCTCGAGAACGCGGGAAATGGTCTGGCCGGTGCGCGATGCCTCGGCCAGGGCGCCGACCATGCTGCGCGGGGCAACCTGGCCATCGTCCATCAGAATGCGTGATATGGGCTGGCCCCGACGCGCCTGCGCCTGGGACAGGTGCCCTATGACCAGTTGGCGGCTTTGCGTGCTCATGGATCACATCCCGTCAGAGAGGATCAGTTGGCACGCAAAGCCTTAAGACAAAGTTAAAATACCCTTCAGGCGGCGTTCATTGACGCTGCGAAACGCTCGAACAGGTAAAAACTGTCTTGCGGTCCGGGGCTGGCCTCGGGGTGGTGCTGTACGCTGAAGACCGGGCGTCCGGTCATGCGGATGCCGCAGTTGGACCCGTCGAACAGGGAAACATGGGTTTCCTCGACGCCCGCGGGCAGGGTCTGGCTGTCCACGGCAAAGCCATGGTTCATCGAGGTGATCTCGACCTTGCCGGTGCCCAGTTCCTTGACCGGGTGGTTGGCGCCGTGGTGGCCGTGGTTCATCTTGATGGTGCGGGCACCCAGCGCCAGCGCCAGCATCTGGTGGCCAAGGCAGATGCCAAAGACCGGCAACGCGGTCTTGTCCAGCAGGTCGCGGATCATCGGCACGGCATATGCGCCGGTGGCGGCGGGATCGCCCGGGCCGTTGGACAGGAACACGCCGTCGGGATTGTGCGCCATGACATCGTCATAGGTCGCGGTGGCGGGCAGTACCGTCACGTCGCAGCCCGCCGAGGCAAGGCAGCGCAGGATGTTGCGCTTGGCGCCATAGTCGACGGCGACGACCTTGTGCTTTGGGGCGGTCTGGGGCTGATAGCCATCGGGCCAGGCCCAACGCATTTCGTCCCAGCGGTAGCTTTGTGCGCAGGTCACGCCCTTGGCCAGATCCAGCCCTTCGAGGCCGGAGAAACCGCGCGCGGCGGCGACCAGTGCGGCGGGGTCAAAGTTGCCGTCGGGGTCATGGGCCATGGCTACATGCGGCGCGCCCTGAGCGCGGATGGCGCGGGTCAGGCGGCGGGTGTCGATGCCGCCGACGGCGATGCGCCCGCGGGCGGCAAGCCAGTCCGACAGCTCCTGTACCGCGCGCCAGTTGGAGCTTTGCGTCGGCATCCATTTGACGACCATGCCCTCGGCCACCGGATCGCCGGTTTCGTCATCCTCGGGGTTGACGCCGGTATTGCCGATATGGGGGAAAGTGAAGGTCACGATCTGGCCCGCGTAGGACGGGTCGGTCATGATTTCCTGATAGCCGGTCATGGCGGTGTTGAAGCACAGTTCGGCGGTGCACTGGCCCGTGGCACCAAAGCCTTGGCCGTAAAACAGGGTGCCGTCGGCAAGCGCGAGGCAGGCGGTAGGTTTCTGCGCAGAAGGCATGGCAGCGACTCCCGGGTTATGTGGGGCAAATTGGGCGGAACCTACGGCGTGGGCCGGGCAGGGTCAAGACCTATAGGGATTTGTGTTCTTTCGTATATTCAATGGGTTAGCTTTGTCTTGTGTGGTTGCGCGGGTTCCTGGCTTTGGGTAATCTGCGGGCTTATGCCAAAACAGGGGATGTGAGGCTCATGGAATTGCGCGACAAGGTGAATGCCGCGATCAAACAGGCGATGCGCGACAAGGCAGCGATGCGGCTGTCGACGCTGCGTCTGGTCAATGCGGCCATCAAGGACCGGGACATAGCCGCCCGCGGCGAAGGCAACGATCAGGGCGTCGACGAAAGCGAGGTCCTGGGGATCCTGGGAAAGATGGTCAAACAGCGCCGCGAAAGCGCGCGGACCTATGAAGAAGGCGGTCGGCTGGACCTGGCGGAACGCGAGGTGGCCGAAATCGAGATCATCGAGGAATTCCTGCCGCGCGCCCTGTCCGGGGACGAGATCACCGCGGCGGTCGATGCGGCGGTGGCCGAGGTCGGCGCCGAGTCGATCCGCGACATGGGCAAGGTCATGGGCGCTCTCAAGGCGAAATACACCGGCCAAATGGACTTTGGCGCGGTGGGCGGCATGGTCAAGGACCGCTTGTCGTCCTGATCAGGGTTGGGTGGGGGCTCTGCCCCCGCCGCCCTGTGGGCGGCCCCCCCCGGGATATTTCAAGCACAAAGAAACACGGTGTCAGGCAGGCGGGAAGTCCTGCGCGATGTCCTGCAGGATTTGCGCGTCGGTGATGCGGAACCTTTCGACGAAGCGCGTCTTGAAGCTGGTCCGGCCGCGGCGCGCGCCGAAGTTTTCACCGTGGTTCAGGATATAGAGCACCGAAGGGCGGCTGAGCGGCGTCAGCTTGCGCCCGGCCAGGGCGGCAAGATGCGGGAACATGCGGTGTTCATGCGCGGTCATGGCGCGCAGGAAAGGCGCGCTTTGCGGTTGGTCCGGGTCGTGGGTCAGAGCCGTGCAGGAGCCGCAGAGTTTCCAGAACGGTTTGCGCAGCGGCTGCGCCAGGCTGGGGCGGTCCGCCAGGGCATAGGTTCCGGCGCCATGGTCCATGACATAGCCTGATTGCACCAGGTAGCCGCCCGGGGCCTGCCGCGAGAGCATTTCAGACACGGTGCCCTGGCGCAGCAGGTCATCGGCATCGAAGCTCATGACATAGCCGCAGGGCAGGGACAGGGCGGGAAGGTGATCGCAAAGCGCCGCCAGCTTGCGCCATTTGTCGTTGCCGGGGGTGGGATCGTCGAAGGACAGGTGGGTGATGCGCGGATCATCCGGCAGCGGCGGGCGCTGCTGGCAGCAGATCACCGCGCGCCAGTTGCGGTTGTCCTGGGCCAGAAAGCTGTGCAGCGTCGATTGCAGGCGCTGGGTGACCGCCTGCCAGTCGCCGACCTGCCGCGGGCCGACAAGCGGGATCAGGAAAGTCACGGTTTCGCGCCGGGCCTGCGGCAGGCCGGCGGCGCGCAGGGCCAGGGCGGCGGTTTCGCTGTCGCCCCGGGCGCGGCCCATGGCGGCGTCGGGGCCGGCGAGGGCGGCCAGCAACCGGATCAGGGCGCGGTGCGGTTTCGGTGTGGCGGGGGCCTGCGCCATGATGCGCCTCGTTTGGTCAGGGGTGGCCCAGCCGTCGCAGCCGGTCGGCCAGCTCGGCAAAAAGCACTTTGCGTTCGTCTTCGCTCAGAAAGGCGCCGATCTCAACCTCTCTTCCGCTGCCCTTCAGCGTGACGTAGTTCGGCACCGGCCCGCCGGACGGGTGCAGCGCGGGTTTGACCCAATAGGTGTTGCTTTCCCAGTCCTGCACGTCGCCCTTGGGGTTGGTGCGGGTCAGGTGGGTGACTTCGGGGGTGATGGTCAGCACCTCGAGGATGCGGCGATCCTTTTCGTTCTTGCGCAGCGCATAATAAAGCGCCGCGACGGCGGCCAGCATGAAGGGCAGCAAGGCCCACAGAAGTTTGGTTCCCAGCAGCCCGTAGAAGGGCATCGAGGCGAAGAGGAAAAAGCCAAGGATCATCGCCGCGAACCCCTCGGGCGAGAGGGAGTTGTGCGGCCAGGCGCGCAGCTCGGCGGTGTGGTCAGAGGTTTCGGTCCAGGTGTGGGGCATGATCGTTCTGGGTTGGTGGATGACAGGGCGCGTGGTTGAGGTGCGGGCATCGGGGCAAACCCGCAAGGGGAATGATAGGGTGCCGGGCGGACATCGACAGCCCGAAAACAAGAAAGGCCCCGCGTCATGCGGGGCCTTTCGATTTTCACTCAGGTCCCGGCGCTTAGTGCGCGTGGCCCTTGTCCCAGTCTTCCTGCTTCGGCAGCTGCTCGAACGTGTGTTCGGGCGGCGGCGAGGGCAGGGTCCATTCCAGGGTGTCGGCCCATTCGTTCCAGGGGTTGTTCTGGGTGCAACGTGCGCCGCGCGTCAGGGCGTGGAACATGATGCCGAAGAACAGCAGGAACGAAGCGAAGGAGATGAAGGCACCGATCGACGACACGTAGTTCCAGGTCGCGAAGGCGTCCGGATAGTCGATGTAGCGGCGCGGCATCCCCTGACGGCCCAGGAAGTGCTGGGGGAAGAAGGTCAGGTTCGCACCGATGAACATCAGCCAGAAGTGCAGCTTTGCCATCGGTTCGCTGTACATGCGGCCGGACATCTTGGGGAAGTAGAAGTAGATCCCCGCGAAGATCGCGAACACGGCGCCCAGCGACATCACATAGTGGAAGTGCGCAACCACATAGTAGGTGTCGTGATAGGCACGGTCGACGCCTGCCTGGCTCAGCACCACGCCGGTCACGCCGCCAACGGTGAAGAGGAACAGGAAGCCGAAGGCCCAGAGCATCGGAGACTTCATCTCGATCGAGCCGCCCCACATGGTGGCGATCCAGCTGAACACCTTGACCCCTGTCGGGACCGCGATGACCATCGTCGCCAGCATGAAATAGGACTGCTGGGTCAGCGACATGCCAACGGTGTACATGTGGTGTGCCCAGACAACAAAGCCCAGTGCGCCGATCGCGATGATCGCCCAGACCATCGGCAGATAGCCGAAGATGGGCTTGCGCGAGAAGGTCGCAATGACGTGGGAGATGATGCCGAAACCGGGCAGGATCACGATGTAGACTTCGGGGTGCCCAAAGAACCACAGGATGTGCTGGTACAGGATCGGGTCACCGCCACCGGCCGGATCGAAGAACGTCGTGCCAAAGTTGCGGTCGGTCAGCAGCATGGTGATGGCGCCCGCCAGAACCGGCAGCGACAGCAGGATCAGCCACGAGGTGACAAAGATCGACCACGAGAACAGCGGAACTTTGAACAGGGTCATGCCCGGGGTCCGCATGTTCAGGAAGGTGGTGATCATGTTGATCGCCCCCAGGATCGACGAGGCACCCGAGATGTGGACGGCAAAGATTGCCAGGTCCATCGAGTAACCGCCTTCAGTGGTCGACAGCGGCGGGTACAGAACCCAGCCCACGCCGGAACCCAGCTGGTTGTTGCCACCGGGGCTGAAGACCGAGGCAACCGCCATGGTGGTGCCGGCAACATACAGCCAGAACGACAGGTTGTTCATCCGCGGGAAGGCCATGTCCGGTGCACCAATCTGCAACGGCATGAAATAGTTGCCAAAACCGCCGAACAGCGCGGGAATGACGACGAAGAACATCATCAGGATCCCGTGGCCGGTGATCATCACGTTCCACAGGTGGCCGTTCGGCTCACACGATGGGCGCTGGGCGATCAGGTGCCAGGTATCGGCACACATGTATTGTACGCCGGGCTCCATAAGCTCCATGCGCATGTAAACGGTAAAGATAACGGATACGAGCCCCGCGAACGCAGAGACGATCAGGTAGAGAATCCCGATGTCCTTGTGGTTCGTGGACATGAACCAACGGGTAAAGAACCCGCGGTTGTCATGGTGGTCGTGGCCGTGAATGGCGGCGTCTGCCATTGTATGCCTCCTGCTGGTCTTTCAACAAACGTACCACGTCAGGGGGAATCCCCCAGCGCATACGTCTTCCCCTTCACGTTTTAGAATGTGGGGGCGGGTCCGGCAATGGCGGGATTTGACACAGATCAAACATTATTGTCGCACCCGGATTGATCTGGCGCAGGGTCGGGGCCATGCGATTTGGCCCGAACAGGGGGCAAAACCCGCTGCGGGTAAGGCATTCCAGACCCGGTTTTGCCCCTTGGGTCAGGCTTTCCGGACTGCCGCGGCGCCGGGGTGGGGTGCATGATCGGGGCAACTGTCTGCCAACCGCTGCCCAAGGAATTTTCGCCATGGCCTTTGCCGACCTCAGCCTTGCCCCGCGCCGCGTTTCCCTGTTTGCCCGTCTGGCGCGTCTTCTGGACACGCCCTTTGATCGCCGTCACCGTCGGCTTTCGGCCCGGGTTGCCGAATTGCGTGCCCTGTCCGACCGGCAACTGGCCGAGATCGGCCTGACCCGCGACACCATCCTGCTGCACGTCTTTCGCGGACATTAGGCCGCGCGCGCCCTGCGCCCTATTGCGCCGTGGGCAGGCATCTGCAACACTTTGACCACGATGGTGATCGCAGGGCCCCGGTCTTGCGATTCAAAAGGGAACACGGTGCGGGCCCATGCCCAATGCCGCGACTGCCCCCGCAACTGTAAGCGGCAAGCGATCCGTCAAATCCACTGGCCCCCGGGCTGGGAAGGGACGGTCAGCGATGACCCGCAAGTCAGGAAACCTGCCATCGCGGACGCCCTTGCGGCGTTCAACGCAACTTGACCCGGGCGGGGTGCCTCGGGCAGAGCCAGAGCCCTGGGGCATGGCCCCGCCGGGATGTTCTGTATCTGCCTTTTCGTGCCCTGTCCCACGCGCGGAGGGCGCAATGCTGATCGCAAGAACCTTGAACGGGCTTCAGGCCCGGACCCTGACGGACGAGCGGGCCAGAGAACTGGGCCAGATGGGCTATATGCAATGGCTGGGCGCCTTGCCCGGCAATGCCGATTACGAACACGAGGCGGTGCGCGCCTATCTGCGCGCGATGGATTTCATCGACACCGATCCGGCCATCGCGGTGTTCTGCGGGCTGATCCGTGACAGCCTGCGCCAACCGATCCGGCCACTTGACCTGGCCTTGCCCAAGGCCCGGCGGCGCGGCGGTGCGCGTCAGCGGCGGCTGTCTATCTAGGCGTCAGCGGCGGCAAAGGCGGCTCGAACGGCGGGCGGTCGGGCAGGATGTCATCGTGCCAGTTCGCCCGCCGCACTGCGTTCAGATACAGGTTGAAGCGCAGGGCGCGGGCGCTGTCCGGGTCGGTGACAAGGTCATCGACATAGCCGGCCATGCAGTCGGCCATGTCGATCTGGTCGCTGGCGCCGGGGCGCCAATGGTCGCTGACGCTGCCTTTCCAGTAGCGTTTGACCATGGCGGCGTCTTCGCAAAAGGCAAAATCGCCCAGCAGCGACAGGCCGAACAGCCAGGCCCGTTCGGAATGGCGCAGCGACCGGGTGGGGCGGATCAGCAGCGGGCCCGCGCCGATCACCTCGCGCCGGATCACCGACTTGAAGCTGCCGCTGAACAGCCCCTGCCAGAACAGCCCGGCGGAAAAGGCCATGGGGTCGTCGATGGGCCGCAGCGGCAGGCGCGGCTCGTCGCGCTGCGGCAGGCGGTTCCCGGCTTCGGTCTGGGCGCGCACCCAGCCGTGGCTGACCACGACCTCGGGGCGGCTGCGCAGGGTTTCTGCCAGAACCGCCGTCGCCGCGCCCGCAACGCTGTCGTCATGCGGGATGATGCGGAAAAAGGGGGTCTGGCAGGCGCGGATCATGCGGTTGCAATTGCTGACCCAATTGCCGCCGGTCGCTTTGGCATCAAGGACCTGCACCAGCCCGGTCCCGGCATAGCGGTCGCGGATTTGCGCCGCGGCATCGTCCAGCCCGTGTTCGTCCGAACACAGCACCCGCCCGCCCAGGGCGACATGGCTGTCGATGTTGTCCATGACCACCGGCAGCAGGCGCGCGCTGCGATACAGCGGGATCAGGCAGGTGACATCGCTCAGGGTCATGGCGCGCCTTCGTCGATCATCATGCGGGCGGCCTGCACGCCGAACATCGGCGCGGTGCAGAACTTGCCGGTCGAGATCGACAGCCAGCGGCCGCTGCCCTCGACGCCGATCTGGTGGCGTTCGTGCAGTCCGCTGGCCCTGTCGTCGATATCCGTGTTGCCTACTGCCATGATGAAACCGCCGCCGATGCGGCTGCGCGCGGCCTGGTCTTGCAGGGCGGCGACCCCGGGCATCAGCGTCGCAAGCCCCTGCAGCGCCTGCCTCCGCAGGGTCTCAGGATCGCTTTGCGCAACCTGCGCGCGCACCTCTTCGGGGGATGCGGTGGTGGACATCGACAGGCGCAGCGCCGGATACCACGAGGCATAGACCCGGCGGTCGCCATAAAGCACGAAATCGCCGTAGGGGCCGACAAAACCGGTGGTCGAGGGCAGGTCCAGCGCGCCCGGCGGCACGTCGATCACCACCGTGGCCTTCCAGCGCTGCGACCAGACGAAAGGCGTGTCCTGCCCGACCATGGCATCCAGCCGCACGCGGTCTTCCCACAGGGCGTTGATCACCCGATCTGCGCCAATCGTGACCCTGTCATCGCCCTGGGCAAGGTCAATGGCATAGCCCCCGGACCCGGTCTGCCCGGCCCCCAGTACAGTGCTGTTGCCGCAAAAGGTGATCAGCGGGTCGGCATAGACCGCCGCCGAGACGATATCGGCGATGCGCCCCGGATCGACGGCGATCTCGGGGGTTGTGAACACGGCCTGGATGCCCGGGGCATAAAACGCGCTGATGGCGCCGCTGTCTGCGATCCGGCTGGGGGGCAGGGGGGCTTGGCCGAATTCGGCGGCCAGCGCGGCATTGGTGCGGTCGACCGTCTGCACATAGTCCCAAAGCGCCGCGACCGGGCGGGCCGAATCCTGCGGGACAATATAGTTGAAACACCCCGAGGTGATCTGCATCGCAAGCGGCGTCCGCGTCAGCCGTGCCACCGTGTCCTGAAACCGCAGCGATCCCGCCGCCAGCAACCGGTGGGTTTCCAGCTGCGGGTCGGCGGCATAGACATAGCCAAGGTGCAGCTTGCCCTCGTTATGGCGGCTGGCGCCCATCATCGGGCGCGGGGTGCGGTCGATCAGGGTGACAGACTGACCCGCCTGGGCCAGGTCCAGCGCGGCGCAGCACCCGGCCAGCCCTGCGCCTAGAATGATGACAGGGGTGGCCTGGGGCATTGGTGGCTCCGCAAGGGGATTGGATGGCTGCGTCAGGTGATCCGCCCGGCTAGGCGAAAGTCAATCGCAAAACAACCATAAGGTGTATGGCGCGCGCAGGATGAGGCCTGCGCGCAAGATTATTTGGCACGCGGCGCGGCCGGGCCCATCACCGTGTCAAAGCTGCGGCGCAAGGCGACATCCAGATCGTCCATGCTCACCGGCAGGCCCATGTCGACCAGCGAGGTCACGCCGTATTCGGTGATGCCGCAGGGCACGATGCCCGCGAAATGCTCCAGATCCGGTTCGACGTTGATCGAAATGCCGTGAAAGCTGATCCATTTGCGCAGGCGGATGCCGATGGCGGCGATCTTGTCTTCGGCTTGCTTGCCCGAAGGCGTCAGCGGCCGGTCGGGCCGTTCGATCCAAACGCCGACGCGGCCATCGCGGATATGACCGGTCAGCCCGAATTCGGCCAGCGTGGCGATCACCCAGGCTTCGAGGTCGCGGACAAAGCAGCGCACGTCGCGGCCGCGCCGGTTCAGGTCCAGCATGACATAGACCACCCGCTGGCCGGGGCCGTGATAGGTATACTGCCCGCCGCGCTTGGCCTCATGAACCGGAAAGCGTTCCGGATCCTTCAGGTCCTCGATCCGGGCGCTGGTGCCCGCAGTATACAGCGGCGGATGTTCCAGAAGCCAGACGCATTCCTCGGCCTCGCCGGTGGCAATCGCCGCGACCCGCGCCTCCATGAAGGCCAGCGCCTCGTCATAGCCGGTCAGGCCATCGGTGATCTTCCATTCGACCATGTCCTATCGGGGCAAAAGCCCCGCCTCCTTGATCTTGGGCAGGTTGGCCCGGCTGACGGGCAGATCGTCCCCGACGCGCATGGTCAGGATCGCCCTGTCCCCTTCGCGCCGCACGGACGTGACCTGCCCGAAGGCCGCCCAATGCGACCGGTGCACCTGATCGCCCGGTGTCGCACCCACTTCGCGGATGGCGTCAGACAGGCGCATCAGCACCAGTTCCTCGCCCTTGGTGGTGCGTACCCGGACATAGTGGTCTTCGACCGAAAGCGCCACCAGCGGGCCGCGTTTGTCCAGCGGCAACCGGTCAAGGATGGGGGGCAGGGCCGGGGGCGCGGGCGACGGTGCGTGCGCGGCCGGCGCCTGCCGGGAAATCAGGCCAAGGGCGGCGGTGATGATCACCGCGATCACAAAGATGGTGCCCAGCAAGGGCAGCCATTCCGCCCGCCCGGGCCACCAGCCAAAGGTGACAAGGTTGATCGCCAGAACCGCTACGCAGACCCCGGCGCCCGTTGCGCTGCCGACCACCAGCACCCGTTGCCAAAACGGCAGCGCGGCTGTGGGCCGGTCCAGCAAAAGCCCCGCCATCAGCCCCCAGCCATAGGTCGCAAAGACCGTCACCAGCCAATAGGCCAGCCGGGGCAAAAGGGTCAGCCGGGCCTCGGTGCCAAAGGGGCCGGCAAGGCCCAGCACCGCCGCGATGGCAATCAGCGCAACCAGCGCCACAGGCTGGCCGATCTGCCGCCGCCATTCACGAAGCGCCGATTGCGGTTGCCTGTCGTTCACGAACTCATCCCGAGGTTTCACGCAAGCGGCATGGCATGGGGGCAGGGGGTTTGTCTAGGTCAGCCCATCGCATTCACCCCGACGGAGAAGACAATGACCGCTAGCCCCTTTCTTGCTGCCCCGCTGCACATTCAGGCCCATGCGCTGGCCGCCTTGCTGGTGCTGATCCTTGGACCCTTCGTGATCCTGCGGTCCCGGCGCGACCGTCTGCACCGGCTGGGCGGCTATGTCTGGGTTGTGGCGATGGGGTTCACGGCGCTGTCCAGTTTCGCGATCCACAGCTTTGCGCTGATCGGCCCGTTCAGCCCGATTCACCTGCTGGCGGTTCTGGTGCTGTGGTCGCTGTGGCAGGGCATGGCACATGCTTTTGCCGGACGCATCCGCGCCCACGAAGCGGTGTTTCGCAACCTCTACTGGCGCGGGTTGATCGTGGCGGGGCTGTTCAATTTTCTGCCGGGCCGCGTGGTCAGCCGCGCGCTTTTGCCCGAAACGCCCGAACTGGGCTATGCCGTGATCGTCGCTGGGGCCGCGGCCCTAGTGTGGCACGCCCTGTCCGCCCGGCGCGGCCCTGCGGCGCAGCTGGCCTAGGGCAAGGCCCCGCCCCGGCACCCGGCAGGTGCGGGACGGGGCCGCGATGTCAGCCCTTGGCCATGGTCTTGTCGATATAGGCCTGACACTGGTCATAGGTCGCCGGGCCATAGACGATCTGGCTATAGCCCTTTTGCGCCAGAATCTGCGATCCCATGCCATAGGTCTGTGTGCAGGCGATGTTCACCTGAGACGAGTCGTTTGGCTTGACGCCCACCCAGCATTGCTGATCCGCCAGCGCCGCGCTGGCCAGAACGCCAAACCCCAAGGCCATCGCCGAAATTTTCAGCAGGGTCATGTCTTCCTCCTATCCCTTGTTTTTCATGGGGTTAGTCTACGCCTGCCAAGGGGTTCGCGAAATAACATGGATCAACAACCATGGCGCGAGGCCGCCGCCGCGCCGCATCGCGGGAATGCGCAAAAAGCCGCTTTTTTCCTCTTCACAAGGCCGCCGCGCTTCTGTAGAGAGCCTCCACCAAGTCAAGACAGTGCGGTCGTGGCGGAATTGGTAGACGCGCAGCGTTGAGGTCGCTGTTCCTTAACCGGAGTGGAAGTTCGAGTCTTCTCGACCGCACCATCTGGCCCTTGGGCCGAATGTCAAAGCGCCCCTTGCCGGGCGCTTTTGTCGTTTTTGGCCTGCAACTGTGTTGGCCAGTGTCTGTGTCGGCCAGTGTCCATGCCTGCGCTATTGCCGCGTTGCCGGGGTCAAAAGCGCGCCGTCGATCACCATGTCGCCGGGGTGGCTGACCACCTGTTCGCCTTCGCTCAGCCCGGACAGGACCTCGGCCATCATGTCGTTGCGCCGGCCCAGCGTCACGGTCCGCAACCGGGCCAGGCCGCCGTCATCGACAAAGACCGCCCAATCGCCGCCCTGCCGGAACAAGGCGCCCAGCGGCACGGCCAGCACGTCGGGGGCCTGCCACTCGATCACTTCAAGCCGCAGCGCATAGCCGTCGCCCAGCCCCGGGCGCTGCGCCGCCGGCGACAGGAAATCAAAGATCGCTTCGACGCGCTGCTCCTCGATGCCAAGGGCCGAAACCTCGGTATGGGCGACGGGGTCGATCTGGCGCAGCCGCGCCTCCAGCACCGTATCGCCGCCCCAGCGGGTCACCCGGGCCATGGCGCTGGCCGGAATGCGCACCGCGTCGCGCGACAGAGGGTCGGCGACGATTTCCAGATCCGACGGATCACCGATGGTCAGCAGGCGCTGGCCCGCCGTCACCGGGCGTTCGCTGATCTGGTCGATCGACAGCACGACGCCATCGGCGGGGGCGGTGATCTGCACGCAGCAGCTGTCGGGGGTGTTGCGGGCGGTTTCGGGGCCGATCAGGGCGGCGCGGGCGCGGTCAAGCGTGCTTTGCGCCTTGGCCCGGCTGGAAATGGCGGTGTTGCGCGCCGCTTGTGCGACATCGCGGGCCTGCATGGCGTTTTCCAGCTGCACGATCGAGGCCACGCCGCGGTCGGCCAGCGCCTGGGCGCGGTCCACCTGGGACTGGGCATAGACCAGGTCGGCCTCGGCCTGGACCAGCTGGCTTTGCGCGACGGCCAGCGCGGCCTCGGCCTCCTGGACGGCGGCCTCGGCCTCGGTGCGCGACCGCAGGTCCAGCAGGCTGGGGGCAACCGGTTCAACCCGCGCCACCAGCGTCACGCCCGCGACAACCATGTCGCCCACCCGCACCGGCGACCGGTCGGCGGTGCCGGTGATCGGGGCCGAGACCTCCCAGACCTCGCGGATGCGGGTGACGGCGTCGACTTCGATCGTCACCTCCATCGGGCCGCGCGTCACCGGCACCAGGTCGACCGACACCGGAACGGGGCGCAGGGACAGCCAAAGCAGGAAACCGATCAGGCCGGCGCCGATCAGGCTGAAAAGGACAAGGCGAGTGCTGCGGGTCATCGGTTCATTCCCGTGTCTTGAGGACAGAGACAAGATCAAGCCGGTCAAGCCGCTGGCGCACCAGCAGCGCGGCAGCGCCGGTGGCGGCCAGCGAAACCAGGCTGGCGGTGGCGAAACCGGCGGGCGTCAGCACCAGCGGCACGCGGAACAGGTCGGTGTCAAAGCCGATCACCATCAACCAGGCCAGGCCCGCCCCGATGGCCCAGCCCAGCGGCTGCGCCAGAAGGGCCAGCACCGCGGTTTCCCCCAGCAGGATCATCGAAATCTCGGGCCGGGTAAAGCCAAGGATGCGCAGGCTGGCCAGTTCGCGCGCCCGTTCGCTCAGCTGGATGCGGGCGTTGTTGTAGGCGACGCCGATGGTGATCAGCACGGCGATGGTCAGAAAGACGATCATGTTGATCCGCAGGTTTTCGCCCAGCGTCTGGCGGAAACTGTCGCGCACCTCGGTCATCATCACCACCGAGGCAACCGCCGGCAGTTGTTTCAGCCGGGCCTGGAAGGCAAGCAGCTGATCCGTATCCAGCGCGACATTCAGCGCGGTGATCCGCGGCGCGGCCAACAACCGGGCCGACAGCGCGTCCAGCTGCATGTAGGCGCCCAGCCCGATGTATTGCGTTGCGATGCCCGCCACGGACAGGGAAAAGCTGGTGCGCCGGGTGCGGGTGACATCGACCTGTACCAGATCGCCGGGGCCAACGCCCAGGTGCATGGCCAGCCGCTGCGACAGCACGATGCCCTCGGCGGGCACCGGGATCACGCGGTCGTCGGTGTCCAGCACCCGTACCAGATCGCCGCCGGGGGGATGCGCGCTGATCGCGACCTGTTTGCTGCGCGCGCCATTGCGCAGGGTGACGGGCAGGTCGAACTGCGGCTCGACCCGCAGCACGCCGGGCAGGGCGCGCACGTCATGCACCACGTCCAGCGTCGCCTCGCTGGCCAGAACCAGCGTGGCGTGCTGGCGGTTGGCCTTGAAAAAGGCGCTGTCGATGACCTTGTCCATCGAGCCCTGGAAAAACCCCGAAGCGACCAGCACCGCCACGCCAAAGGCCAGCCCGAACGAGGTGGACAGGGCCCGCACCGGCCAGCGCATCAGCCCGCGCAGGATCATCATTTCCGATTGCGACAGCCGCGCCCAGCTGGCCAGGCGGTCGACCGGGCCGTGGCGAAAGCTGGGCGGCACCGGCGGCGCCATGGCCACGGCGGGCGCCAGCCGCACCGCCGCCAGGACCGAGCGCATTGCCCCGATCCCGGCCGCCGCCAGCCCGATCAGCCCTGAAAAGGCGTATTGGTCCCAACCTTCCATGCGCACCAGCCAGGGAAAGTCATAGAACTTGGCATATAGTCGGGCCATGCCCTCGGTCAGCCAGGCCCCGGCGACCCAGCCGATGACGATGCCCAGCGTGCCCACCAGCGCGGCCATCATCAGGTAATGCAGGCCAATCTCTCGGTTGCGGTATCCCAGCGCCTTGAGCAGGCCGATCTCGCTGCGCTCGAGCGCGACGATATTGCCCATGACCATGTTCACCAGGAACCCGGCGATGGCAAAGAACACTGGCGGCAGCACCAGGGTCATGCCGCGCAGCCCGTCCAGTTCGGTCTGCAGAAAGGCGTGGCTGACCTGGTCGGCGCGGTCATGGGCGCCGGTGCCGCCCCAGGGGTCCAGCAGGCGGTCCAGCTGGTCGATCACGGCCTGCGGGCGGGCATCGCGGCGCAGCGCCAGGGCCAGGTCGTTGAAGGCGCCGGTCATGTCAAAGGTGGCGGCGGCGGCGCGTTCGGGCATCCAGATCACGCCAAAGCCCGCATCGTCCGGCATCAGCCCGCCGGGTGGCAGGGCATAGATGAATTCGGGGCTGCGCAGGGTGCCGGTGATGGTCATGGTGATCCGCGTGCCATCGGTGATGGCGGCAAAGCGCGACCCGGGACCAAAACCGTTGGCCTTGGCAAAGCGGTCGGTGACGGCGACCTCGTCCTCGGAGTCCGGGTCGGGCAGACGCCCGGTGACCAGCAGCGGCGCGTTCAACCCCGCCCCCCCGGCAGGCAACGACAGCACGCGCCCGCTGGCGGGGGCCGCGCGCCCGGGCAGGTCCAGGATCACCCAGCCGGTGACCCGCGCCTGCACCGCCCGCACGCCGTCGATTTCACGCACATCGTCCAGCAGCGACAGCGGTGCCCGGCTGGCACTGGCAAAGACATCGGCAAAACCTTGGCGGGCATAGTAATCGCGTTGCGTCGCCTCGAGCGCGCGCAACATGCCAAAGCCGGTCAGAAAGATCGCCACGCCGCAACCCAGCACCAGCGCGATCGCCAGCGCCTGCGACCGAAGCCGCCACAGATCGCGCAGCAGCTTGCGGTCAAGGGAATGCAGGCTCACCATTCGATGTCTTCCGGGGGCAGGCGGGTTTCGTTCAGGGCAACATCCACCACCTTGCCGTCCTGAAAGCGGATCACGCGATGCGCCATGCGCTGGATGTTGGCGTTGTGGGTGATCACCAGAACCGCCGTGCCAAAGGCATCGTTCACCTGTTTCAGCGCGTTCAGCACCGACAGGCCGGTTTTGCTGTCCAGCGCGCCGGTGGGTTCGTCGCACAGCAGCACGGCCGGGCGCTTGGCGATGGCGCGGGCGATGGCGACGCGCTGCTGCTCTCCGCCTGACATCTGCGCCGGGAAATGGTCCAGCCGGTCCTTCAGCCCGACCAGCGCCAGCGCCTCGGCGACGGGCATCGGATCATGCGCCACATCGGTCACCAGCGCCACGTTTTCCCGTGCCGTCAGGCTGGGCACAAGATTGTAGAACTGAAAGACGAACCCGACGTGGTCGCGCCGGTACAGGGTCAATTGCCGGTCGGTCATCGCGGTGATCTCGTGGTCCTGGAACCATGCCTTGCCCGAAGTGGCATGATCCAGCCCGCCAAGGATGTTCAGCAAGGTCGATTTGCCACTGCCCGACGGGCCAAGCAGCACGACGATTTCGCCATGCGGCAGGTCCAGGTCGACCCCGTCCAGCGCGCGCACCACGGCCGTGCCCTTGCCGCCATACAGCTTGGTCAGCCCATCGGTGCGAAACACGAAAGGCGCGCGTGCCGCAGATGATTGCGGGATCGGCGCAGTACGGGCGGCCTTGGGCCTATCGGCATTCTGTTCGGGCATGGCTTTCAGCTTGTGCGATACCGACGCGCCCTGCGTTGACACGGATCAACCAAAGCCTGAAAGAACGATTGCCGCGCAGGCAGGCCGGACTGGTGCAGGGGGGCAGGGACGTTGAACAGCAGGCAGGCTTCTATCGCCCAGTCCGAGGTCTGGGCGCTTGACCGCATCGCGCCTGAACGTTCGGCCGCGGCGCTGCTTTGGGCCATTTCCATCACATCGCCATCGGACCCGGCGGCGCTGGCGCGCACGCTGGCGGCGGCGCTGGCCGGGGTCATTGCGCGCCATGACTGCCTGCGCATGCGCTTTGCGGTGCAGGGCGCGGGCCTGTGCCATACCCTGGTCGCGGCCGGTCCGGTCGCGCTGCCCATGATCGACGAAAGCGCGCTGAGCGACGCGCAGCGCCTGCAGGCCGCGCGGCAGTTCGGCATGCAGCCCTACGCGCTGGCGCAGGACGCGCCTTGCCGGTTCCGGCTGGTGCAGGACGGGCCCGGGGCCTTCCGCCTGCTGTGCGGGTTTCACCACATTGCGATCGACGGGCTGTCCTGGCGGTATTTCTTTCGCGACCTGGTGCAAGAGCTGTCCGCCGCCATGCCGTTCGATCCGGCGCAGGACTACGACGATTTCGCAACGGCACAGCGCGCGCAGATCGCCGCGATCCGCGCCGCGCAGCCCTATTGGCAGGACATCGTGCGGGTAACGCCCTGGACCCTGCCGGGCGGCGGCACCGGCCTGGCCAGCCCGGCGCAGGGCCAGGCCACCCCAGCCGGGATCGTCGAGACCGCGCTGGACCCGCAGTTGCACGCGGCGCTGAAATCGCGGGCCGCGCAGTCGGGGATCAGCCGCTTTCGGCTGCTTCTGACCGGGTTCGGCGCCTGGTGCGCCCGGGCGGCGGGCCGCGACTGCATCGCGGTTGCGACGACGCTGGCGGGGCGCGCTCCGGGCGCCTTTGACGGGGTCATCGGGGTCTTTGCCAACGTGCACCCCATCGCCATCGACACGCAGGGCGCCAGTTTCACCAGCCTTGCCGCCAGTGTCGATGCCGGCCTTGCCCGGGCGCTGGACCATCAGGCCCTGTCGCCCGCAGTGGCGCTGGCGGCGCTGGGCCTTGGCGGCGCACATGGCCCCGTGCCCGCCAGCCTGACCCGTTCGCCGGGGCGCGCCAGCGCCGTGATCGGCACTCTGCGATTGTCCGAAGAACGGGTGTTCCTGCCGGTCGGCACGCGCCCGCTGTCGGTCTATGCCCGGCTGGACGAGGACAGCATAACCCTGACCTGGGTGCATGACGAGGCGCTGTTTGACCGCGATGCGGTGCTGCGCGCGGCGCGGCAGTTGGAGCACCTTTTGCAGCAGGCGCTTGCCGATCCGGACAGCTCGCTGTGCCAGATCCCGTCCATTCCGCCATCCGAGCGGGCAAGGGTGCTGGACATGGCCACCGGAGCGCCGCGCGCCTTGTCGCCGCGTCCGCTGCACCGGCTGGTGCAGGATCAGGCTCAGCGCAGCCCCGATGCGACCGCGGTCCTGGACGGCGAAACCCGGCTGAGCCATGCGCAGGTGCAGGCCAAGGCCAATGCGCTGGCGCTGCAACTGGCCGCGCTGGGCGTCGGGCGGGGGGACTATGTGCCGATCGTGATGGTGCCGGGCGCCCAGATGCTGCTGGCGGAACTGGCGGTGCTCAAACTTGGGGCAATCTTTGTGCCGATGAACCCCGACTGGCCCGCCCTGCGCCTGCAACAGCTGTTGGCGCGGCTGGTGCCGAAGACAGTGATGCGGCGGGCAGACGACGGGCTGGCGCTGGACGGCGGGGCGGCCGCAACGCTGACCGTGCCCGAAGCCCTGATCATCGCAGAGGCCGGGCGCTGCGACAGTGTCGATATCGCCCCGGACGATCCAGTCTATTGCATCTTCACCTCGGGGTCGACCGGCCAGCCCAAGGGCGCGATCAACACCGGCCGGGGCCTGTGCAACCGTATCGACGGCATGCGCGCCATGATCGACGATCCGCGCCCGGTGGTTCTGGCCGGCGCCGGCGCCGGGGTCGATACGCTGGTCTGGCAATATTTCCTGCCGTTGGTCGCCGGCGGGATCTGCACGCTGCCCGGCGTGCAGACCGGCGGCTCGGCCGAGGCGATGCTGAAACGCTGCGCCGAGGCGCAGATCACCGTGATGGATTTCGTGCCGTCGCTTTTCGCAGGCTTCGTCGAGTGCCTGGACCAGATGCCAGAGCCCGATGTCGCCTGGGCGCTGGCCTCGGTGCGCAACGTGCTGATCGGCGGCGAGGCGATGCAGGGCGCCCCGGTGCGCCGGTTCCGGCAGCGCTTTCCCTGGATCAGGGTGCACAATTCCTATGGCCCGACAGAAACCGCAATCAGCTGCATCTTTCACGAGGTTTCGCAGCACTGCGGCGATCCGGTTCCGATCGGCAGACCGCTGCGCAATACCATAGCGCTGGTGCGCGATGCACAGGGCCATCCCGCCCCCATCGGCTGGACCGGCGAGCTGTGTCTTGGCGGCGCCTGCCTTGGGCTGGGGTATTTCGATGCGCCCGATCTGACCGATCACAGCTTTGTCCGGGTCGATCCGGCGGCGCTGGGCACCGACCGGCTGTACCGCACAGGCGATCTGGCGCGGCTGCGGGCGGATGGGCTGATCGACTACCTGGGCCGGCTGGACGACCAGATTTCGCTTAATGGCAACCGGATGGAGCCGACCGAGATCGAGGCAACCCTGATGCAGCACCCGGCGCTGGCGCAGGCCGCGGTTGCCCTGCTGCCGTCGCCCGATGGCCCCGCGCGGCTGGTGGCCTTTGTGGTGATCCGGGGCGATCACACCCCAAGCGGCGCGGCGCTGCGCGATTTCCTGGCGCTGCGCCTGCCGCGCGGCTGGCTGCCTTCGCTGTACCTGAAGGTGGCCGATCTTCCGCGCGCGGCCTCGGGCAAATTGGACCGCGCCGCGCTTGCGCGATGCACGGGCGCGCCGCTGCATCTGCGCGCGCCGGACAGCGGCCCGGTGCCGGAACCGGTGCAGAGGATCATCGACGCCTGGGCAAAGGTGCTGGGCCATGGGGACATCCGCGCGCAGGACAATGTCTTTCTGGATCTGGGGGCGGAATCGCTGGCGGCGCTGCAGGTGCATGCGGTGCTGCAACAGGCGCTGGGCCGCGAAATCGACCTGCGCGATCTGTTCACCCACGCCACCCCCGCCGCGCTGGCGCAGCGGCTGGCGGGCCAGGCCCCCCCAGAGCAGGGCGATCTGGCCGCGCGCCTTGCGCCCTATCTGTCGACCTGGAGCGGAGAGCGCAAAACCCCGGACTCGCTGCTGTTTACGCTGAACGGGGCGGGGAAGGGCAGGCGGCTGTTCTGGTGTTTCCAGGGCTTTGCCGAACTGCGCGACCTGGCGCGGCACCTTGCCCCGCATCATCCGGTGACGGGAATGCGCTCGGCGCACCTGGCCTTTGACTATTCCCGGGACAACGTCAGCGCCCTGGCGAAGCTGTATATCCGCGAGATCGAGGACCTGGTCCCCGAGGGGCCGCTGACTATCGGCGGCAACTGCCAGGCCACCCGCATCGTGCGCGAAATCGCGGCACAGCTGCATCAGGCGGGCCGCGAGGTGGCCCTGACGATCCTGATGGAGGACACCGAATTTGCGCCTTTGCCCGGGCGCATCGCGCTGCTGTATGGCGATGAAAGCCACCTGAACCCCTACCGGCAGACCAGCGGACCGAACCCGGATGACCGGTTCCGCGCGCTTTACGAGGGCGGCTTTGTCACGCGGGTCATTCCCGGCGGGCACGGCCGGTTCTTCCTGCCGGGCAATGTCGAAGGACTGGCGGCGGTCCTGCGCGACCTGTTGCCCTGAACACAAGGTCGGGCGCGCAGCGGTTGCGAACCAGACGGGGCCGTGTTTTCGCGGACCTTTCGAAAGGCAGGTCTGCCGCAGCGCCGCCTTGCAGAACCCCGAGTGTGGCGTCTGACCCGCAGGCCTGTTCAGAGCGCTTTCGCAAGACGGCCATGCCCTGCATCAAATGCGTTGACGCCCCGTTGCACGGAAACCCCGATCAAGGTGAGCGCTTTCGGAAAGGGATCAAGCGGGCCCGCCAGGACGGGTATTGCACCGGGCCTGGCGGCGTTGGGCCGTGTCAGCCCAGAAGGCGGGACAGCACAAAGAACCAGAAGGCCGACAGCAGCGCCGCCGCGGGCACGGTGATGACCCAGGCCGCGATGATGGTCAGGAAATGCGACCGGCGCACCAGTTTGCGGCGCTTGCGTTCTTCGCTGGGCAGGCGTTTTTCGGGGGAACGGTTGCCGTTGATCTGGCGCACCCGGCGTTCGGCGTGCCATTCGCGGAAAAAGCCGACGCCAAAGACCCCGCCCACCGCGATATGGGTCGAGCTGACCGGCAGCCCCAGCCAGGATGCGACAATCACCGTCACCGCCGCCGACAGCGCCACGCAATAGGCGCGCATCGGGTTCAGCTTGGTAATCTGGTTGCCGACCATGCGGATCAGCTTGGGGCCAAAGAACACCAGGCCAAAGGAAATCCCCAGCGCGCCGATGACCATGACCCACAGCGGGATCGCCACTTTTGCGGCAATGTCGCCGGCTTCCTGCGTGTGGACGATGGCGGCCAGAGGCCCGACCGCATTGGCCACGTCATTGGCGCCATGGGCAAAGCTCAGCAGCGCCGCCGACATCACCAGCGGCAGGCGGAACAGCACCTTGAGCGACTTGTTGCGGTTTTCCAGGCCAACCGACTGGCGGTGGACCAGCGGACGCGCCAGCAAGGTTGCGACGATGCCGGCCGCCAGTCCGACCAGCAGGGCGGTGCCCATGTCGATCTTGACCAGATGCTTGAGCCCCTTGAGCGCAAGATAGGTGCCAAAGGCGGCGGACATCAGGCCGATCAGGACCGGCACCCAGACCCGGGCCGAGGCGATCTTGTCTTCCTGGTAGATGATCTTCCACTTGATGAAGGCCAGAACCGCGGCGGCGATCAGACCGCCCAGCAAGGGCGAGATGACCCAGCTGGCGGCGATCGCGCTCATGGTTGGCCAGCTGACCGCGCTCAGCCCGGCGGCGGCGATGCCGGCGCCCATGACGCCGCCCACCACCGAATGCGTGGTCGAGACCGGCGCGCCGATCCAGGTCGCCAGGTTCACCCAAAGCGCCGCCGACAACAGCGCCGCCATCATCGCCCAGATAAAGGTGTTGCCATCCGCAAGACCCGCGGGGTCGATGATCCCCTTGGAGATGGTCGACACCACGTCGCCGCCCGCCAGCAGCGCCCCGGCGCTTTCGCAGACCGCCGCGATGGCGATGGCGCCGAACATCGACAGCGCATTCGCGCCCACCGCCGGCCCCATGTTGTTGGCCACATCGTTGGCGCCGATGTTCAGCGCCATGTAGGCGCCAAGACCGGCGGCGACGATGACAAACAGGCTGGCCGGGGGCTGATCGCCCATGAAGCCACCCACCAGCGCGGCGAGGGCGATGAAGATCACCGACAGGCCGACGCCGATCAGCGGCCGCGAGGCATAAAGCGCCGCGCTTTCCAGGCTGTTCACGCGCCCAAGGTCGCGGTCCAGCGTTTCCAGGTGATCGGCGTTGTTCTGATCGCTCACGGTCGGGTCTCGCTTTTCTTTGGCTCGGTGTCAGAGGTCTGCGGCTCTGGCAGGATATCGGGGAATTGGGTGATCAGGGCGCCAAGATCGGCCTCGCGCACACGCTCGGCCGCCTCTTCGGGCGAAAACCACTGCCGGGTGCGTTCGTCCACCTCGGGAAAGGTCTTGGACAGGCGGTCGACTTCGATGGCAAAGACGTCCACGTCGGTGTCGACGGGCACGCCGCCCGGGGTGACCTTTGGATATTGGTACTGGCCGATCTTGACCGGGCTCTTGCCGGTGGGCTTCACGCCGGCCTCTTCCCAGGCCTCCTGGCGGGCCGCGCCGCCGGTATCGAGCCCCTTCATCGGCCAGCCCTTGGGCAGGATCCAGCGCCTTGTCTCGCGCGAGGTGATCAGCAGGATCTGCGGGCCGCTCTTGGCCATGCGATAGCACAGCGCAGCCACTTGGAACTGCGCGGGGCGGATCAGGATCGGACGGATGAATTGTTTCCACAAAACCGGGAACATGGCGGACCTTATCATTTGATCTGCGACGTAACGGTTTTGCGACAAAAGGGCAATGGCGTGCCATCGGGGCGGCCCGCGGGGCGGTTTTCGGGTCTGGGCGGCGCGGGATGCGGCAGACCGGCGGGATGTCAGGCCGGGCGGGTCCGGGCGATCTCGGCCCGGGTGACACCCTCTGCGTCAACCGGGCCGAGCGGGATCACGGGGGAGCGATCCGTGATCCTATCTGCCATTCTCCTTGCGCCACTTGGCGAATTTCTCAAGGTTTTCGTCCTGCGTCGGCGGATACAGCCCGATGATCGTGGCCCCGGCCTTGACCTGTTCGACGACGAAATCCTCGTAGGCGGTCATTTCCACCGCTTCGGCGGCCACTTCGTCGGCCATATGGGCGGGAATGATGATGACGCTGTCATCGTCGCCGACCACGATATCGCCGGGAAAGACCGGCGCATCGCCGCAACCGATCGGCACGTTGATGTCGATGGCTTCGTTGATGGTCAGGTTGGTCGGGCTTGACGGCCGGTGATGATAGGCGGGCATGTCAAGCTCGGCGATGCGCATGGCGTCGCGAAAACCGCCGTCGGTCACGACACCGGCCGCGCCGCGCACCATCAGCCGGGTGATCAGGATGTCACCGGCGCTGGCGGCGGTGGCGTTCTTGCGGCTGTCCATGACCAGCACCGCGCCCGGTGGGCAGGTTTCCACCGCGTGGCGCTGCGGGTGCTTGGGGTTGCGGAATTCGGCCAGCGTGTTGCGGTCTTCGCGGGCGGGCATATAGCGCAGGGTAAAGGCCGGGCCGACCATGTTGCGGCCGTTTTGCGACAGCGGGTGCACGTCCTGGATGACCTGATTGCGCAGGCCCCGCTTGTAAAGCGCGGTGCACAGCGTGGCGACCGAGACCTGTTCGAGTTTCGCCTTGGTTTCGGGGTTCAGCGGGTGTTGCGTCATCGCGGTTTCCTTGTCCGTCAGGCCAGCAGGCCGTTGTCTTGCATGAAGGCATAAAGCGCCGCGGCCTGCGCGCCGGTCAGCGGCCAGGCACCGGGCGGGCGCACCGCGCCGCAGTCCAGACCTTGCAGGGCAAGCGCCGTCTTGACGCCGGTGACATTGGTGCCGCCCATTTCCTCGGCGCGGATGTCCTCGAACAGGCGCATGCCTTCGATCAGCGCGCCCGCCTGCTGGTAATCCATCGCGTTCAAGGCATCGCGGATCGCGACGGAGCGCTGCGGCCAGACGTTGATCAGCCCGCTGGTAAAGCCGCGCGCGCCGACGGCGCAAAGCGGCGGGGCCCAGACCTCGGCCAGGCCGCCGACCCAGATCACATCCGGACTGCTGGCGGCGATTGCACGGGCCAGGTTCATCGGGTTGGGCGTGGCCCATTTGACACCGGCGACGCCCTCGATCGCGGTCAGCCGGGCGATGGCCTCGGTGCCGATGGCGTCGTTGCGCAGGTACAGCATGGCGGGCAGGCCATCGCCGGCCTCGACCACCCGTTTGACGTAATCCTCGTAGCCGCGCGGGGCGACGAAGGGATCGGGTGTCTGGTGGATCATCAGCGCGTCGGCACCGGCCGTCTTGGCATGGGCGGCGGCGCGGGTCGCCTCGCGGATGCCGCGCCCGATCCCGGCAAAGACCGGCACGCGGCCATCGACAAGCTGAACTGATTTTTCAGTGAAAAGCCGGCTCTCGGCCTCGTCCAGAGCATAGAATTCGCCGGTGTTGCCATTGGCGACAAGAATATCGACCCCGGCCCCGATGGCGCGGTCGATGATCGGGGCAAGGCGGTCCGGCGCCAGTTCCCCGGCGTCGTCATAAGGCGCGACAAGGATGCCGGAAATCCCGGTCAGCGCCATGCGGATGCGGTGCAGGTTGGTGGACATCAGTTGATCTCCGGCTCGGGGACGGGCGCGCCGAAATCTGTGCGCAGGAAGTCGAAATCACAGCCCTTGTCGGCCTGTTCGACGTGCTGGCTGAACATCTGGCCATAGCCGCGTTCATAGCGCGGGGCAGGGGCCTGCCATTTGGCGCGGCGTGCGTCCAGTTGGGCCTCTGTCAGATCGACGCGCAAGGACCGGTTGGGGATGTCCATTTCGATGATGTCGCCGGTTTCGATCAACGCCAGCGGCCCGCCGATATAGGCCTCGGGGGCGACGTGCAGGATGCAGGCGCCATAGCTGGTGCCGGACATGCGCGCATCGGACAGGCGCACCATGTCGCGGTGCCCGTCCTTGAGCAGCGCCTTTGGCATCGGGATCATGCCCCATTCCGGCATGCCCGGCCCGCCCTGGGGCCCGGCATTGCGCAGCACCAGCACATGGTCTGGCGTCATGGGATAGTTTTCGTCGTTGATGATCTCTTTCAACTGCGCATAGCTGTCGGCGACGATGGCGGGGCCGCGGTGTTTCTGAAACTTCGGGTCCATGGCGGCGGGTTTGATCACCGCACCATCGGGGGCAAGGTTGCCCTTGAGCACGGCCAGCGACCCTTCGTGGTAGACCGGGTTCGACAGCGGGCGGATCACGTCATCGTTGAAATTGACCGCCTCTGCGATGTTGTCGCCCACGGTCTTGCCGTTCACCGTCATCACCGACAGGTCCAGCTTGTCGCCCAGTTCCTTCATCAGCGCGGGCAGGCCCCCTGCGTAAAAGAAATCCTCCATCAGATAGTCTTTGCCCGACGGGCGGATATTGGCCAGCACCGGGGTGGAATGGCCGATCTCGTCCAGGTGGTCCAGCGTCAGGTCGACCCCAGCGCGGCGCGCCATGGCGATCAGGTGGATGATGGCATTGGTCGAACAGCCCGTGGCCATGGCGACGGTCACGGCGTTGCGGGTGCTTTCCCAGGTCATGATCTTGTCCGGGGTCAGATCCTCCCAGACCATGTCGACGGCGCGGCGCCCGCAGGCGGCGGCCATGCGTTTGTGCCCGGCATCCGGCGCCGGGATCGAGGAGGCACCGGGCAGCGTCAGGCCCCAGCCGTCGGCGATGCTCATCATCGTGCTGGCGGTGCCCATGGTCATGCAGGTGCCATAGCTGCGCGCGATGCCGCCCTGCACGCCGTCCCACTGCTCCTTGGTGATGTTGCCGGCGCGGCGTTCGTCCCAGTATTTCCAGACATCCGTGCCCGAGCCCAGCTTTTCCCCGGCATAATTGCCGCGCAGCATCGCGCCCGCTGGCATGAAGATAAAGGGCAGGTTCATCGACACCGCCCCCATGATCAGCGCCGGGGTGCTTTTATCACAGCCGCCCATCAGCACTGCGCCGTCGATGGGGTGGGACCGCAGGGTTTCCTCGACCTCGAGCGCGCCCATGTTGCGATAGAGCATCGAGGTGGGTTTCAGGAACTGTTCCGAAAACGAATGCACCGGCATTTCCACCGGCGTGCCGCCCGCCTGCAAAATCCCGCGTTTCACCCATTCGGCGCGGTCGCGCAGGTGGTGGTGACAGGGCGACAGATCGGACCACGTGTTGATGATGGCAATGACGGGCTTGCCTTCCCAGTCGTCTGCGGTCCAGCCCATCTGCATGGCGCGGCTGCGGTGGCCCATGCTGCGCAGGTCATCGGGGGCGAACCAACGGGCGGAACGCAGGTCTTGGGGTTTCTTGGCCATCCGGGCCTCCTTGAGGAAATCGCTTGGGGGAAGGTGACCACCAAAACGGCGATCAGTCCAGCCAAAGCCGCGCCAAGCCTCATCACCGGCACCGTACCTATGCCGGGCGGGGCAAGGTCAAGCAAGAACAGACCCGGGTAAACGCCGCCGATGTCAGGCGCGTCTGCCGTGCCTGCCGCGGCGCGCCAAGGGGCGGGTGCCAAGGCCGATTGACGCCGCCCGGCGGCCCTGACAGGGTGCCGGGGAAACCGGGGCGGCGGCGCATGGACGATCTTTCACTGTGGAATCTCAGCGCGGCCGAACCGCCCCTTGCCGCCACCTCCGAGGCGCCGGTGGAAGGCGCGGCCGATGTGGTCATCATCGGCGGCGGCTATACCGGCCTTGCCACCGCGCTGTTTGCCGCCGCGCGCGGCATGTCCGTTCAGGTGATCGAAGCGCGCTGCATCGGCTATGGCGGCTCGGGGCGCAATGTCGGGCTGGTCAATGCCGGGCTTTGGGTGCCGCCGGACAAACTGGTCGAAACGCTGGGGCCCAAGGTCGGGCGGCGGTTCCTGGACCTGTTCGGCAATGGGCCACAAGTGGTCTTTGACCTGATCGAAAAACACCAGATCCGCTGCGAGCCGCGGCGCGAAGGGTCGATCCATGCGGCGCATTCCGCTGCCGGCCTGCGCGACCTTCAGGGCCGGTTCGACGCCTGGAGGCGCCATGGCGCGCCGGTCGACCTGCTGGACCGCGACGAAATGCAGGACAGGACGGGAACGCGGCTGTATCGCGGCGGCCTGTTGGATCACCGCGCCGGCAAGGTGAACCCGATGGGTTATGCGCGCGGCCTGGCCCGCGCCGCGCTGGGCGCGGGGGCGCGGATCAGCACCGGGGCGCCGGCAACCGGGCTGGTCCGGCAGGGCGCGCTTTGGCGGGTGACCACCGCGCGCGGCACGATCGAGGCGCCGCAGGTGGTTCTGGCGACCAATGCCTATGGCGGCGCGCTTTGGCCTGATCTGGACCGGGCCTATTCCGTCATCCATTTCTTTCAACTGGCGACCGACCCGATGGGCGAGGCCTCGGCGCAGGTGCTGCCGGGGGGGCAGGGGCTTTGGGATACCGCGCCGGTCATGACGGCGCTGACGCGCGATGCCGAAGGGCGGGTCATCGTGGGGTCGATGGGGCGGATGATCGGCACGCCGCAGGGCGGCATCAGTGCCCGATGGGCGCGCAAGCGGCTGGCGCGGCTGTTCCCCGACCTGGGCGCGCTGCGGTTCACCCAAGGCTGGGATGGCCGCATCGCCATGACCCCCGACCACATGCCGCGCATCTGTCACTTGGAAACCGGGCTGTTTGCGCCGCTGGGCTACAACGGGCGCGGGATCACCACCGGCACGTTGTTTGGCCGCGCCCTGGCGCAGGTGCTGGCAGGCGCGCCGCGCGAAAGCCTGCCGCTGCCGGTCACGCCCCTGCAGCGCCTGCGCATGCCCGGGCTTCAAAGCCGCGCGCTGGACCTGGCCTTTACCGCGCACCAGATGATCGGCGGCGTCTGACCGCAGTGATCCGGCATCAATCCACGCGCGCTGCGCGGATTGTTTCGCGCCCGGAAACGGCCATCCTTTTTCCTTTGCACTCAAGGGTTTCGGCAGGATAGTCTCAACTTCGGGAAGCATTCCCGAGTGAGGTTCCATGAGTACCCAATTGACTGAACGCCTGGCCAACTGCCTGGCCGCGCTGCGCGCCGGGCGCGGCTGGACGCTGGATCAGCTGGCGGCGCAAAGCGGTGTCAGCCGGGCCGCCCTGTCGCGGCTGGAAAACGCCGAGGTCAGCCCTTCGGCGGACGTTCTGTCACGCCTGGCCTGTGCCTATGGGCTGACGCCTTCGCGCCTGCTGGGCATGGTCGAAGACGGTTTTGCCGCGCATGTCCCGCGCGACGATCAGGCGATCCTGCGCGATGGCACCGCCGGGCACATGCGCCGCTGCGTGTCGCCTTCGTCGCGCGCACTGGCGGGCGAAGTGCTGGAATGCCGGTTGTCGCCGGGATCGGTCTGGCAACAGGACGCCCCGGCGATTCCGGGGCAGGAACACCACCTGATCATGCTTGCGGGGGGCATGTCGGCGCGGATCGAGGCGCGTGAATTCACCCTGTCGCAGGGCGATGCGCTGCGGTTTCGGCCGCATGGCGCCATCCGTTTCGAAACCGATGCGGGGCAGGGGGCCAAGTACATCCTGTGCATGGTCTCGCCCGCCAGCTAGGGGCTGTCGGGAAAAGCTGGCCTAAGACGCGCGAATGCGGTAGGCTTTGTCCCAGACCCGGAAAACCGGGCGATCTGAGGCAGTAAAAGCGGTGTTCCCATGACGGAAATGGTCTATGGTACGGTGTCGGTGCGCGATGGCGAGCCGATCTTGCCGAAATGGTGGCGGACGGTGGACAAATGGGCCCTGTCCTGCATCCTGATGCTGTTCGGCGTGGGGATATTGCTGGGGCTTGCGGCCTCGCCTCCGCTGGCCGAGCGCAACAATTTTGCCCCCTTCCACTATGTCCAGCGGCAGGCCTTCTTTGGCGGGCTGGCGATGATCGCGATGTTCCTGACCTCGATGATGACGCCGGTGATGGTGCGGCGCGCGGCGGTGCTGGGCTTTGTCGGAGCCTTCATCGCGCTGGCGCTGCTGCCGTTCTTCGGCACGGATTTCGGCAAGGGCGCGGTGCGCTGGTACTCGCTGGGCTTTGCCTCGGTGCAGCCTTCGGAATTCCTCAAGCCGACCTTCGTGATCGCGGCGGCCTGGATGATGGCTGCGGCGCAGGACCTGGGCGGACCTCCGGGGCGGATGTATTCCTTTGTCCTGATGGTGGCCATCGTTCTGATGCTGGCCATGCAGCCCGACTTTGGCCAGGCCTCGCTGGTGCTGTTCGGCTGGGGCGTGATGTGGTTCGTCGGCGGCGCGCCGATGATCCTGCTGATCGGCCTTGCCGGGCTGGTGGTGCTGTGCGGCAGCTTTGCCTACAACAACTCGGAACACTTTGCGCGCCGCATCGACGGTTTCCTGTCCCCCGAGGTCGATCCGACCACGCAGCTGGGCTATGCCACCAATGCCATCCGCGAGGGCGGGTTCTTTGGCGTCGGCGTCGGCGAGGGCCAGGTGAAATGGAGCCTGCCGGACGCCCATACCGATTTCATCATCGCGGTGGCGGCCGAGGAATACGGGCTGGTGCTGGTGCTGGCGATCATCGCGCTGTACGCGACCATCGTGGTGCGTAGCCTGATCCGGCTGATGCGTGAACGCGATCCGTTTATCCGCCTTGCCGGGACCGGCCTTGCCTGCATGTTCGGAGTGCAGGCGATGATCAACATGGGTGTTGCCGTGCGCCTGCTGCCGGCCAAGGGCATGACGCTGCCCTTTGTCAGCTATGGCGGTTCGTCCCTTATTGCGGGCGGGATTGCGGTTGGCATGTTGCTGGCGTTTACCCGCACGCGGCCACAGGGCGAAATCGGGGATATCCTGCGGGGCCGGTCGCGCTGAGCGATCGGGCCCTGCGCCGGTTGCGGGCGTTGCAGTGAGTATTTTTGCCAAGAAGAAGCAGCAGCGGATGCGCGGAAAAATGCCGGTTTCGGGGCAAGGATGGACGGCGCGGCACGCCTGTTGTACTGGCCCGGGACATGGTGACGGAGTGATGGGATGACCAAGCGCAAGCCCCTGTTGGTGATGGCAGCCGGAGGCACCGGCGGACATATGTTCCCGGCCCAGGCCCTGGCCGAGCTGATGCTGCGGCGGGGCTGGCGGGTCAAGCTGAGCACCGATGCGCGCGGCGCCCGTTATACCGGCGGCTTTCCGCATTCGGTCGAGATCGAGCAGGTGGCCAGCGCCACCTTTGCGCGCGGCGGTCCGCTGGCCAAGCTGCTGGCGCCCTTTCGCATCGCGGGCGGCGTGGTGTCGATGGCGCTGCGCATGATGAAGGACCGGCCCGACGCGGTGATCGGCTTTGGCGGCTATCCTTCGATCCCGGCGCTGTCGGCGGCGACGCTGTTGCGCCTGCCGCGCATGATCCACGAACAGAACGGCGTGCTGGGCAAGGTCAACCGGATCTTTGCGACGCGGGTGGACATGGTCGCCTGTGGCACCTGGCCGACCGAATTGCCCGAGGGCGCCAAGGGCCGCCATGTCGGCAACCCGGTGCGTCTGGCGGTCAAGGAACGGGCGGGCGCGGGCTATATCGCGCCGGGGCTGTACCCGATGTCGATCCTGGTGATCGGCGGCAGCCAGGGCGCGCGCATCCTGTCCGACGTGGTGCCTCCGGCGATTGCCTCGTTGCCGATGGAAGCGCTGAAATGGTTGCGGGTCAGCCACCAGGCGCGCGATGAGGACGGCGAGCGTGTGGCGCAGTTCTATGCAGACCACGCCATTTCTGCCGATGTGCAGCCGTTCTTTACCGACATTCCCACCCGGATGGCCGATGCGCAGATCGTGATCTCGCGTTCGGGGGCGTCCAGCGTGGCCGATATCAGCGTGATCGGGCGGCCTTCGATCCTGATCCCTTACAAATACGCGACGGGCGATCATCAGATGGTGAATGCCCAGGCGCTGACCGAGGCGGGGGCGGCGATCCGCATTCCCGAGGAAAAACTGACCGTCGAGACGATGAGCGATGCGATCCTTGCCATTCTCGACACGCCGCAGGGGGCCGAACAGATGGCCCGCGCGGCCATTTCCGTTTCCAAACCAGAGGCCGCCGAAGAGCTGGCCGATATCGTAGAACAATTGGTACAAGGGGTGACAGGCAATGAAGGATCTGACGAATGAGCGGGGGACAGCTTTGAACGGTGCGACCAAACTTCCCGGGGATGTGGGCCCCATTCATTTCGTCGGCATCGGCGGCATCGGCATGTCGGGCATCGCCGAGGTCCTGCTGAACCACGGTTACGTGGTGCAAGGCTCGGACCTGAAGTCGACCAAGATCACCCAGCGGCTGGAACAGCTGGGCGCGCATGTCTTTGAAGGCCAGCGCGCCGAGAACCTGGAGACCGCCGAGGTCGTGGTGATTTCCAGCGCGATCAAGCCGGGCAATCCCGAGCTGGACGAGGCCCGCCGCCGCGGTCTGCCCGTGGTGCGCCGCGCCGAGATGCTGGCCGAGCTGATGCGTCTGAAATCCAACGTGGCCATTGCCGGCACCCACGGCAAGACGACGACGACGACCATGGTGGCGACGCTGCTGGATGCGGGCAATTTCGACCCCACGGTGGTCAATGGCGGGATCATCCATGCCTATGGGTCGAACGCGCGCATGGGGCAGGGCGAATGGATGGTGGTCGAGGCGGACGAGTCCGACGGCACCTTCAACCGGTTGCCCGCGACCATTGCCATTGTCACCAATATCGACCCCGAGCACATGGAACACTGGGGCACCATCGAGAACCTGCGCCGCGGTTTTTATGACTTTGTGTCGAACATCCCGTTCTATGGTCTGGCGGTCTGTTGCACCGACCACCCCGAGGTGCAGGCGCTGGTGGGCCGTGTCACGGACCGGCGCGTGGTGACCTATGGGTTCAACGCGCAGGCGGATGTGCGGGCGGTGAACCTGCGCTATGTCAAGGGCGTGGCGCATTTCGACATCGAGTTCCAGCAGGACGGTGTGACGCTTGAAGGCTGCACCCTGCCGATGCCCGGCGATCACAACGTGTCGAACGCCCTGTCTGCCGTGGCCGTGGCCAGGCACCTGGGCATGTCCGGCGAGGAAATCCGCGAGGCGCTGGCCGCCTTTGGCGGGGTGAACCGGCGGTTCACCAAGGTCGGCGAAGTGAACGGCGTGACCATCATCGACGACTATGGCCACCATCCGGTGGAGATTGCCGCCGTGCTGAAAGCGGCGCGTCAGGCGACCGAAGGCCGGGTGATCGCGGTGCATCAGCCGCACCGCTACACCCGCCTGCAT
The DNA here is from genome assembly GCF_029958925.1 of Tropicibacter oceani. Taxonomy (NCBI): domain Bacteria; kingdom Pseudomonadati; phylum Pseudomonadota; class Alphaproteobacteria; order Rhodobacterales; family Roseobacteraceae; genus Pacificoceanicola; species Pacificoceanicola oceani. The sequence goes on along the minus strand of NZ_CP124616.1, from coordinate 3,224,928 downwards.
CACCATTTCGAGGATTTCTGCACCTGCTTCAACGAGGCCGACGTGGTGGCCATCGCCGAGGTTTTCGCCGCTGGCGAAGAGCCGATCGAGGGGGCATCGCGCGATGACCTGGTCGCCGGGCTGGTGCGGCACGGGCATCGTCATGCCCGCGCGCTGCAAAGCGAGGACGACCTGGAGCGGCTGGTGCGCGAACAGGCGCAGCCGGGCGACATGGTGGTCTGCCTGGGCGCCGGGACGATTTCGGCCTGGGCCAACAACCTGCCGGCGCGTTTGGAAAAATGACCGCCGCGCGCCCCTGATCGGGCCAAAGCCCGCCCACCCACCCCTTTGCCCCGATCCGGGGCGGCGCGGCGGTTGGGGGCTCTGCCCCCGCCGCTGACGCGGCTCCCCCGGGATATTTGGGCACAAAGAAACCGAGGAAGGCCATGGCGGAAGGGTTGAAGCGTCGGATCGGGCTGGGGCTTTTGACCGCCTATGGGGTCGGCGTCATGGTTGGCGCGGGCATCTATGTGCTGAGCGGCGCGGTGGCCGGGGTTGCGGGAACCTGGGCGCCGCTGTCGTTTTTGCTGGCTGGGTTGATCGCGGCGCCGACGGCCCTGTCCTATGCCGAGTTTTCGACGCGCCATCCCGAGGCTGCCGGAGAGGCGGTCTATGTCGCGCGCGGCTTTGGCCGCGATTGGCTGGGGATCGCGGTGGGATTGGCCATCGTTCTGGCCGGGGTGATTTCGGCGGCGGCCGTGCTGCGCGGCGGGGCGGGCTATCTGTTGGCGTTGGTTGATCTGCCGGTTGCCCTGGTGGTTGTGGCCCTGGGCGGGGCCTTGACGCTGGTGGCGATCATCGGAGTGTTGGAAAGCCTGGGGCTGGCGGCGCTTTTTACCCTGATCGAGGTGGTTGGTCTGGCCTTGATCGTCTGGGCCGGGGCCAGTGCCGTGCCTTTGGCGGGGGTATCGGGCGCGGTGCCCTGGGGCGGGATCGGAGCGGGGGCGGTTCTGGCGTTCTTTGCCTTTATCGGGTTCGAGGACATCGTCAACATGGCCGAGGAGGTCATTGCGCCAGAGCGCACCCTGCCGCGCGCCATCGTGTTGTCGCTGGTCATTGCCTCGGCGCTCTATGCACTGGTGGTTTGGGCGGCTTTGCGGGTGGTTCCGCCGCAGGCGCTGGCCGGATCAGAGCAACCGCTGGCGCTGGTCTGGGCCACGGCGACCGGGGGCAGCGGCCGGTTCCTGGCGGCGATTGCGGTCTTTGCTGCCCTGAACGGGGTTCTGGCGCAGATGGTCATGGCGGCGCGGGTGCTGTTTGGCCTGGGCAAGGCGGGCGGCGCGCTTGGGGTATTTCACCATGCGCATCCGCGGTTCGGCACGCCGGTGTTGGCCAGTCTTGTTCTGGGGGCGGCGGTTGTTGTCGGGGCGCTGAGCCTGCCGCTGGCGGTTCTGGCCGAGGCGACCTCGGTCGTGTTGCTGGCGGTTTTCGTGTTGGTCAACGCGGCGCTGATCGCGGTCAAACGCGGCGGCAGTCGGTCTGCGTTCCAGGTGCCCCTGGCGGTGCCCTGTGCCGGCCTGCTTTTGTCGCTGGTCGCCCTGGTTGCCAATTTCGCCTTGCAAGGCTGAGCGGGCACGGATCTGGCATCCACCACCGAAAACGGGCAGGGGGCGCGCCAATCGCCGGCTGGATGCATGGGCGCGATAAAAAGACAAATATATCCAAGGTCTTGTCGGGGCGTTTGCGCAATCGGAGGAAATGCCTGGCACGAATCCCTTGTTTATTGGAAGCAAGGGTCGCTATAAAAATCATTAAGAAATCATTAATCGGAGTATTGGCTTGTGAGTGATATCAAAAAAGAGATCGAAACCGAAACCGTTGAATCCGAAGAACGCCGCAAGGCGCTGCGCGCGATCGGCAAATATGCGACGCTGGGGGCCGGGGCCTCGGTGGTGCTGCTGTCCTCGGCCGAGGCGGTCAAGGCGCAATCGGGCAGTATCTATCGCTACTGAGCCCCGATGCCCTGGTTGGGGGGCGCTGAGCCGGCGCGAGACTGAGTCGTAACCCGTCTGAGGTAGCAATCAAGCCGGATCAATCGCCTGTAAGTTGCTGCCCTGTCCGGCTCTTTCATCTTTTGATGGTGTTGCCCAAAAATTCCCCTGTGCAAGGCCGTCCGTAAGCCGTTGAAACCATTGCTGGGCGGTATTAAATTAACCTAAAGGGTGGAGATCTGCCCAGCAACACAATCCAGTGCCTTGATTGGGATGATGCTCGGGGTGTATTCTGAGAGCCATCTAAGTCTTGGATTTTAAGGTGAACGATTATGAACGACCAGCACGACGACAACATCGAATCCGAAGGGCGCCGCAAGGCGCTGCGCGCGATCGGCAAGTATGCGACCCTGGGCGCGGGGGCCTCTGTGGTGCTGCTGTCCTCGGCCGAGGCGGTCAAGGCCGCGCCGAACAGCAAGGCCTGCGAAAAGAACAAGAACTGCTAAAGCCGACAGGCTGACAACAACCAAGTGAGTCCCGATGTCCGCTGACATTGAAAGCTGTGCCATCGGGGCGCATCTGGTGCTGCACAATCGCGCCTCGGGCGCTATTGTTCTGGCCGCGCCCGAACTGGCGCGGCTTTTGCATGAAGACCCCCGGACACAGGCCGAGCGTGACACGCTGGCATCCTGGCAATCCGCCGGGCTTTTCGATGCGGAACGCTACAGCCCCGGGCAGGCCATCGCGGCGCGGCCGCTGGCGGGCAAGGTCGGGCTTGGCTTTGCCGCCGGTGCGGCGCGGGCGACGCTTTGGATGCCGCAGGACCCCCTGCTGGATCAGCTGAACTGCGTTCTGGCGCGCTATGCCCAGCCCGGTGGGGCACCGACACAGCCGGAGCTGTCGATCGAGGTCGAAGGCGACGATTACACCCTGTACCGCGACGGCGTTGCGCTGACCGAGCGGATCGACCGCGACGCGGCGCGCTATGCCTGCATCCTGGCAATCAGCGAAGCGTTGGTGGGCGGCGATGCGGTGGCGGCGAACATGCATGCCTCGGCGGTGGCGCGCGGCGGGCGGGCGCTGGTGTTCGTCGGCGGCAGCGGCAGCGGCAAGACGACCACCGCGCTTGGCCTGATGGGGCGGGGCTGGTCGCAGGTTGCCGATGATCACGTGCCGCTGCACCGCAATGGCCATCAGGTGTTCAGCTTTCCGGCGGCGGTCGGCACCAAGGCCCGGTCCTGGGCGCTGCCCGAGGTGCAGGCCCTGTTCACCGCCGGGCGCGAGATGCCAAAGGTGCGCGATGGCGTGCGCTATGTCGAGGTCAGCCGCCAGGTCGCGGCCGGAAGCGTCGTTCCCGTCGCGGCGGTGATCTTTCCGACCCATGACGCAGGCGCGGATTTCGAAATGCACCGCGTCACCCCCGAAGAGGCGCTGCTGCGCGCCATCGAAGGCGGCGCGCGGGTCAGCCGGGGGCTGAACACGCTGGCCCCGCTGGCGCGTCTGCTGGACCAGGTGCCGGCCTACCGGATGGTCTATTCCCATTCGGGTCAGTCGCTTGATGCCTGTGAAAGCCTGCCCGAGCTATGAGCCTGATTGACCGCTGCCCGTCGGCAATGCACCGCGCGGCGCTGCGCCTGGTGGGGGCGGCGCTGGGGGGACCGGTGACGCAAGGCCTGTTGGAGGATCTGGCGCAGGTTGATCCTGTCGCCCTTGCCGGGTTGTTGAATGTCCAGCACGCCCACACGGTCGTTGCCGCGGTTCAGGGGCGCGATCCGCGCCTGGACGCGGCCCTGCCCGAAGACCTTTGGCTGTATCTGGCCGAAATGCGGGCGGCGAACCGTGACCGCATGGCGCTGGGGGTGCAGGATCTGGGCCGCATTGGCGCGTTGCTGGGCGGGGCGGGGATTTCGGCGGTCGTCCTGAAGGGCGGGGCGGAAATGCTGGACCCGCTGGTCAACCCCGCTGCGATCCGCTTTGTCAGCGATCTGGACATCCTGGTGCCCTATGACCGCGCCCGCGAGGCGCAGGCGCTGCTGTCGGGGCAATCCCCCGATGCGGTGGCCTTTCCCGACCGGATCGACGCCGCCGTGCTGCACCACCTTGACCCGCTGCACCCCGAAGGTCACGAATTCCCGATCGAGCTGCATTTCCATGTCGGTCAAAGCCTTGTGCGGCGGGTGCTGGACGCGCCGGGGGTGCTGGACCGGGCGACCCCAAGCGCCGTCGCGGGCATCGCCCTGCCGTCAATGCGCGACCGTTTCCTGCATCACGTGCTGCACTATGCCAAGGAACATCACGCGGACCACGGGCTGTACCTGCGCGGGCTGGTCGATCACCATGCCTTTCGTCAGGCGCTGACGGCGCAGGACCGCGCGGCAGCCGAAACTTCGCTGCGCGCGGCAGGGCTGGGGCATCATCTGCAGATCCTTGACGCGCTGACGGACATGGTTCTGGGCCAGGATCCGGGGGCCATGTCGCCGGCCACTTCGCGTTGGCTGCGGCGCTGCCTGCAAGGCTTCGGCAGCCCGGCGCGGCGGCGGCTGTCGGCGTCGCTGACGCTTTTGTACCGGGTGCCTTGGCGCTTTGTCACCAGCCGCTATTACCGCCGCCGCTACCTGGGCATCCTGCGCGATCCGGCGGTTTTGAAGGGCGAACTGGGCCTGCAACGCGACCGGTTCGGCAAGCTGCGCTAGGCCCGGCGGGCGTTTTGCGCCCGATTTTGTCGATCCCGGGCCGTCAGAGGGCTTGCGAGCCGGGGCCTTACGGGGCAAGGTATCCCTGCCGCCGGGGGATGCGGAGGGCAGGACGATGACAACCTCTTTGATACTGGCGTGTGCTTGGGCCGTGCTGGCGAATGTGCTTGGGATGTTGCCATCCAAGGACAATCACTGGACGCGGGCCTATGTGCTGATTGCGCTGGGAATTCCGCTTGTGGGCTATGTGACCTACGAGAACGGCCCCTGGATCGGGCTTGCCGTGCTGGCCGCCGGCATGAGCGTTCTGCGCTGGCCGCTGCGTTACCTTGCGGCATGGATCAAACGCACGGTCAAGGGCGCCTGAGCACCCGGCAGGGTCGGGGATACCTCACTTTCGCGATGGCCTTGGTCTTTGGCACACTCTGGGCATTCAGAGGGTGTTTTCATCATGCTTTATGCCATTCCTTTTCTGTCGATGTGTTGCGGATTGTCTTTGGGTTTTTTGCCCTTGCGGGCGGGGCGGCGGGGGTTGACCCTGGGCCTGGGGGCGGCGCTGGCTGCGGCTCTGGGCGCCGCGCTGGTCACCGGGTTCAGCGTGCCTGGGATCGACGGGCTGTTGTTCCTGGGGCTGTCGGCGCTGCTTCTGGGCCCGGCACTGGTGGCCTTTGCCATCGGGGCGGGGCTTGCGCTTTGGTCCGGCGGGACATGGCCGCCGCGGGCGGACAGGGCTTGCCCTTTTTCGCGCCGGGTCGTAGCAGACGGATATGACCGATCTGCCGCAAACACGTGGGCGCCTGACGCCTGACCGACCGCTGAACGACCTGACCTGGCTGCGGGTCGGGGGCCCTGCCGACTGGCTGTTCCAGCCCGCCGACCCCGAGGATCTGGCCCAGTTTCTGGCCGCGCTCGACCCGTCGGTCGCGGTGTTCCCGATGGGCGTGGGCAGCAACCTGATCGTGCGCGATGGCGGCATCCGCGCCGTGGTGATCCGAATGGGCCGGGGCTTTAACGCGATAACGGTCGAGGGCACGCGCGTGACCGCAGGCGTTGCCGCGCTGGACGCGCATGTGGCGAAGAAGGCCGCCGAGGCGGGGGTTGACCTGACCTTTCTGCGCACCATCCCCGGTGCGATCGGCGGCGCGGTGCGCATGAACGCAGGCTGCTATGGCTCTTACGTGGCGGATCATTTCGTTCAGGCGACGGCGATCACCCGCGCCGGCGAGATGGTGACCCTGACCGCCGAAGACCTGAATTTCCGCTACCGCCAGACCGACCTGCCCGAAGGCTGGGTCATCATCGAAGCGGTGTTCGAGGGCGCCAAGGGCGATCCGCAGGAATTGGCGGGCCGGATGGAGGCGCAGCTGAAAAAGCGCGACGAAACCCAGCCGACCAAGGACCGCACCGCTGGCAGCACCTTTCGCAACCCGGCGGGCTTTTCCAGCACCGGGCAGGCCGATGACAGCCACGAGCTGAAAGCCTGGAAGGTAATCGACGATGCGGGGATGCGCGGCGCAACCCTGGGCGGTGCCCAGATGAGCCCGATGCATTCCAATTTCCTGGTGAACACAGGGGGGGCAACCGCCGCCGATCTCGAAGGATTGGGCGAAGAGGTGCGAAAAAAGGTTTTCCAACACAGTGGAATAGAGTTACACTGGGAAATCATGCGGGTGGGCGAGCCGGGATAGGACGCGCCCCGCTAGGCGGGTTAACCTGCCATTAACTATAACAAGCGCAAGCTTGAATTCGGGCGAAAGCCCTGCGGCCACAGGCAGGTCGCATTTTCAAAAAACCGGGGTAAACCCCGGAAAACAAGGGGGATAACCCCCAGTCAGACGAGGCGGTTTTGGGAATGTCGAGCAGGACGCTCCCGAAAGTGGTGGTATTATTGGGTGGACCTTCGGCTGAACGCGAAGTGTCTCTCAGTTCCGGGCGGGAATGTGCCGCCGCTTTGCGGGCTATGGGCTATGAAGTCACAGAAATAGATGCGGGCCCCGATATGGCGGCGCGCCTGGCAGACCTGCAGCCGGACGTTGTGTTCAACGCCCTGCATGGCCGCTGGGGCGAAGACGGCTGCGTCCAGGGCGTACTGGAATGGATGGGCTTGCCCTATACCCATTCCGGTGTTCTGGCCTCGGCGCTGGCCATGGACAAGGAACGCACCAAGCTGGTCTACCGCGCGGCGGACCTTCCGGTCGCGGACAGCTTGCTGGCCGACAAGGCCGATGTTCAGGCCCGTCACGTCATGGCGCCGCCCTACGTGGTCAAACCCTATAACGAAGGGTCGTCGGTCGGGGTCTACCTGGTCAACGAGGCCGCGAACGCGCCGCCGGTTCTGGCCGCGGACATGCCGCAGACCGTCATGGTCGAGGCCTTTATTCCGGGGCGGGAACTGACCTGCACCGTGATGGGCGACCGGGCGCTTGGTGTGACGGAAATCCTGACCGACGGCTGGTATGACTACGACGCCAAATACAAGGCGGGCGGATCGCGCCACGTCTGCCCGGCGGAACTGCCCGATGACATCACCGCCGCCTGCCTGGACTATGCTCTGCGCGCCCACAACGCCCTGGGCTGCCGCGGCGTGACGCGCACCGATTTCCGCTGGGACGAGGCAAAAGGGCTGGCGGGGCTGATCCTGCTGGAAACCAACACCCAGCCGGGCATGACGCCGACGTCGCTGTCGCCTGAACATGGCGCGCTGGCCGGGATGACATTTGGCGAATTCTGCGCCTGGATGGTGGAGGACGCCTCGTGCAACCGGTAGATGCCCACGACCCGCAGATGGCCCGGCTGGACCCCAGCGCCTCGCGATTGAAATACCGGATCGAGCGGCTCATGCTGACGCCGCTCTTTCGCTTTGCGTTGCGGGTGGTGCTGCCGTTTTCGCTGTGCCTTGGTGGCGGGGCGCTGTGGTTTTCGATGGACGAGAACCGCGAGGCCTTTAACGGGATGATTGCGGAAATCCGCGAAACCATCGAAAGCCGCCCGGAATTCCAGGTCAAGCTGATGGCCATCGACGGTGCCAGCGCCGGCGTCGCCGAAGACATCCGCGCCATCCTGCCCATCGACTTCCCGGTCAGCTCGTTCGATCTGGATCTGGAGCGGATGCACGACGCGATCATCGAACTGGACGCGGTGAAAAAGGCGCAGCTGCGCATCAAGCAGGGCGGCACGCTTCAGATCGACATCACCGAACGCAAGCCTGCGGTGCTGTGGCGCCATGACGGCGGGCTGGAAATGCTGGATGCCAAGGGCTTTGTCGTCGGCCCGCTGCCGACGCGCTTTGATCGCCCCGACCTGCCCGTGATCGCGGGCGAGGGGGCCGAACGGGCGGTGCCCGAGGCGCTGGAACTGGTCGCGGTGGCCGGGCCCCTGTCGGGCCGGCTGCGCGGACTGGAACGCATGGGCGGGCGGCGCTGGGACGTGGTGCTTGACCGTGACCAGCGCATCCTGCTGCCGGAATTTGGCGCCGTGACGGCGCTGGAACGCACCATCGCCATGGACGAGGCGGTCGAGATGCTTTCGCGTGACCTTGCGGCAGTCGATCTGCGACTGCCCCACAGACCAACCATAAGAATGAAAGAAAACGCCGTGCAGGAGCTGCTGCGCATAAAGGCGTTGGAAGCAGGCGGAGACCAGCGGTAATGATCGAGCTATATGAAACCCAAAGGGCCATGCGCAACATGCGCAAAGCGGCAATGCAGCGGGGTGTGATCGCGATCCTGGACGTGGGCAGTTCCAAGATCGCATGCCTTGTCCTGCGCTTTGACGGAACCGACCCCAGTGACGAAGGGCTTGGCTCTTTGGCGGGGCAGTCGGGGTTTCGCGTCATCGGCGCGGCGACGACCCGGTCGCGCGGGGTGCGGTTCGGTGAAATCCACGCCATGAGCGAGACCGAGCGCGCCATCCGGACCGCCGTGCAGGCGGCGCAAAAGATGGCGGGCATCCGGGTGGACCACGTGATCGCCAGCTTTTCGGGCGCCGATCCGCGCAGCTATGGCCTTGCGGGGCGGGTCGAGGTGCATGGTGTCAACGTCGACGAACAGGACGTGGCGCGGGTGCTGTCGTCCTGCGACGTGCCGGACTTTGGCCACGGCCGCGAGGTGCTGCACGCGCAGCCGGTGAACTTTGCGCTGGATCACCGCAGCGGGTTGATCGACCCGCGCGGCCAGATCGGCAACGAACTATCCTGCGACATGCACATGCTGACGGTCGACGCGCAGGCGATCCAGAACCTGGCCCATTGCGTGCGGCGCTGCGATCTGGAACTGGCGGGGCTTGCCTCCTCGGCCTATGTCAGCGGCGCGGCGGCCCTGGTCGAGGACGAACAGGAACTGGGCGCGGCCTGCATCGACATGGGCGGCGGCGCGACGGGCGTGTCGATCTTCATCAAGAAACACATGATCTATGCCGATGCGGTGCGCATGGGCGGCGATCACGTCACCAGCGACATTTCCATGGGGCTGTCGGTGCCGATGGCCACCGCCGAACGGATCAAGACGTTCTACGGCGGCGTGCATGCCACCGGGATGGATGACCGCGAGATGATCGAGATTGGCGGCGATACCGGCGATTGGGAACATGATCGCCGCACCGTCAGCCGCGCCGAGCTGATCGGCATCATGCGCCCCCGCGTCGAGGAAATCCTCGAAGAGGTGCGGGTGCGTCTGGACGCGGCGGGCTTTGACCATCTTCCCAGCCAGCAGATCGTGCTGACCGGCGGCGCCAGCCAGATCCCCGGGCTGGACGGTCTGGCCACCAAGATCCTTGGCCAGCAGGTCCGACTGGGTCGTCCCTTGCGGGTGCATGGGTTGCCGCAGGCCGCGACGGGGCCGGGCTTTGCCAGCGCCGTGGGCCTGTGCCTGTTTGCCGCCCATCCGCAGGACGAATGGTGGGATTTCGAAATTCCGGTCGATCGCTACCCGGCCCGCAGCCTCAAGCGCGCGGTGCAGTGGTTCCGCGACAACTGGTAGGCCCCGAACTCTGGCGGGCGGCGATCCGGCAAAGGGTCGCCGCCTTGCAGATTTGGGGGTGACGGCCGGGCAGGGCCTTGTTAATGTTCCGTAAAGGCGCACGAACCAGATGCGCCAGGCGGGATGTCGGGCAGGCCTCCCTTGAAATGTAACCTTCCGGATTCGCCGCGGGCTTGCCCGCGCCGATGCTTTGTGTTGTGTCGGGATTGCCTGGGGCACACATCATCTGCGTAGTTCGGCGAAATCCCGCGAATATTGCCCCAAATATGGCTATATTTGGTAGGAAATTGGCGTTTTTCGCGTGACGTAGCCTTTATCAGGGGGTAGGATCGTTCGGAAAAGGTGTAGTTAGAGACCCCGCAACAGGGGCATAAAGACAGGCGGACAGATCGATGACATTGAACCTTTCCATGCCCGGACAGGAAGAACTCAAGCCTCGCATCACGGTGTTTGGTGTGGGCGGCGCTGGCGGCAACGCGGTCAACAACATGATCGAGAAGGCGCTTGAAGGCGTTGATTTTGTTGTCGCGAACACGGACGCGCAGGCGCTTCAGCAAAGCAAGGCGCAGAACCGCGTGCAGCTGGGTGTGAAAGTGACCGAAGGGCTGGGCGCAGGCGCGCGGGCTTCGGTCGGTGCGGCAGCAGCCGAGGAAAGCATCGAACAGATCGTCGATCATCTTGCTGGCGCGCACATGTGTTTCATCACTGCCGGCATGGGCGGCGGCACTGGCACCGGCGCGGCCCCGATCATCGCGCAGGCCGCGCGTGAGCTGGGTGTCCTGACCGTCGGCGTCGTGACCAAGCCCTTCCAGTTCGAAGGCGGCAAGCGCATGAAGCAGGCCGAAGACGGCGTCGATGCGCTGCAAAAGGTCGTCGACACGCTGATCATCATTCCGAACCAGAACCTGTTCCGCCTGGCCAACGAAAAGACAACCTTTACCGAGGCGTTCAGCCTTGCGGACGATGTCCTGTACCAGGGTGTCAAAGGCGTGACCGACCTGATGGTCCGTCCCGGCCTGATCAACCTCGACTTTGCCGACGTGCGCGCCGTGATGGACGAGATGGGCAAGGCCATGATGGGCACCGGCGAGGCAGAGGGCGAAGATCGCGCCATCCAGGCCGCCGAAAAGGCCATCGCCAACCCGCTGCTGGACGAAATCAGCCTCAAGGGCGCACGCGGCGTGTTGATCAATATCACCGGCGGCCACGACCTGACCCTGTTCGAACTGGACGAGGCGGCAAACCGCATCCGCGAAGAAGTGGACGCCGATGCCAACATCATCGTCGGCTCGACGCTGGATGACGGCATGGCTGGCGTGATGCGCGTGTCGGTCGTCGCCACCGGCATCGACGCGGTCGATGTGAACGCCGAAATGCCGCTGCCGCGCCGCAGCCTTGCGCAGCCCCTGCCGCAGCAGCATGTCGCCGAACCGGCCCCCGCTCCGCGTGCCGAAGCGCCCAAGCCGGTCGTCGCCAAGGCCCCGGTCGAAGAGCAGTACGAAGCCGAAGAGCCGTCGCTGTTCGCGGACATGCACGGATCGCAGGACGAACCCGAATACGAAGAAGTGGCCGAGGACGATCTGCCGCCGCCGGCCTACCAGCCGCGCGTCGCCGAGTTCCAGCCGCAGCAGGACACCATCGAAGCCCACCCCGAGGATTTCGTGGCCCCGCGCGCCCCGGCGCCCGGCACGCCCAGCCCCGACGCGCTGGCCCGGCTCAAGCATGCTGCCGCGACCCGCACCCAGCAGTCGCGCGAAGCCGCCGCCCCGACCCATTCGGCCGAAGGCGACAAGCCGCGCTTTAGCGTGAATTCCCTGATCGGCCGCATGACGGGCCATGGCCAGGGCGGCGAAGCCCCGGCTCAGCCGGTCCGCCGTCAGCAGCCCCCGGTGCAGTCGCAGCGCCCGGCACCGGCCCCGGTGCAGGATGTGGACAGCGATCCGGAACAGGAAAAAATCGAGATCCCGGCCTTCCTGCGGCGCCAAGCCAACTGATTTCCGGTCAAATCCCTGTGAAAACGCCCCCGATTTAGGGGGCGTTTTTTGTTGTAAGAACAAAGGCTTGTGACCGGATTGGCGGAATTGCGCGGGGTTTCGCCGAAAGGATTACAGCCGTGTTTCACTTGGTTACAATCTTTGATTTGAGCCCACGGGCCCTGTGCCGTACCTCATATTCCAACACTGCGGGCGCCATAAGTCCGCGTAAGGAAGCAGGTCATACCGTGCAGACAACCATTCGCAGCGCAATCAGCTTTCAGGGCGTCGGTCTTCATTCCGGAGAGCCGGCCAAACTGACGATTCGTCCGGCGATGGCCGAGCACGGGATCTGGTTCAAGCGCACCGACATTTCGCTGGGTGATACCCTGGTGCCGGCCCGTTATGACGTGGTCGAATCCTCGCCTTTGTGCACCCTGATCAAGAACGCCGCCGGCGTATCCGTGTCGACCATCGAACATGTGATGGCGGCCCTGGCCGGTTGCGGCATCCACAATGCCCTGATCGAGATCGACGGCCCGGAATGCCCGATCCTTGACGGATCTTCGGCGCCCTTCGTGCGCGGTATCCTGTCGCGCGGCGTGCGCGAGCTGACGGCGCCGGTGCGGGCCATCGAAATCCTGTCTCCGGTATCGGTGCACACGGCCCATGGCTGGGCCCGTCTGTCGCCCGAGCAGGGGACAACCATGTCCTTCCACATCGACTTTGACGACAAGGCGATCGGCGTTCAGGACAAGCGTCTGAACCTGGCCAACGGCAGCTTTGTGCGTGAACTCTGCGACAGCCGCACTTTTTGCCGCGCCTCCGACGTCGATGCGATGCGCGCAGCGGGCAAGGCGCTGGGGGGCACCTATGAAAACGCGGTCGTCGTCGACGGCGACAAGATCCTGTCGCCCGGCGGTCTGCGCCACCAGGACGAAGCCGTGCGCCACAAGATGCTGGACGCGCTTGGCGATCTGTCGCTGGCCGGCGCCCCGATCCTGGGCCATTACGAAGGCCACAAGGCCGGGCACGCCATCACCAACGCGCTGCTGCGCGAGGTCTTTGCCAATCCCGATGCCTTCCGCATCGTGCTGTGTGACGACGTGATGGCCGCGCGCCTTCCCGGCGCCGGGGTCGAGCGGCACGAAGTGCCCGCCGTCGCCTGACCGGCGTGCGCGCATCGGACACCCTGTTCGGATTGCGCGTATTCCCGCCAGAAATCCCTGCTACAGGTTTCTCTTTGCGTGCGAAAACGCGCTTAAGACATTTTGCACCGGGATTTTCTGTGCTAAGCCCAACTCAAAGGCAGCCCGGAACGGGGCGGCCTCGATGGAGATCGAGGGGATAGTCGAGCATGGCAGCGGGCAGATCGCGGAAATTGGTGATCGTGGGGCTGGCGGTCCTGGCTTTGGCCGGGTGCGATGAACTGCGTCAAAAAGGAACGGCTCCGGGGGGCGGCTCGCTTGAGGGCTTTACCGCCAAGCAGATCTTTGAGCGTGGCGAATACGAAATTTCCGTCGACGACAACGAAGAGGCCGCGATCTACTTCTCGGAAGTCGAACGCCTGTACCCCTATTCGGAATGGGCCAAGCGCGCGCTGATCATGCAGGCCTTTGCCTATCATTCGGACAAGGATTACGAAAACAGCCGCGCCGCCGCGCAACGCTTTATCGATTTCTATCCGGCCGATGACGACGCGGCCTATGCCCAGTACCTGCTGGCGCTGTCCTACTATGACCAGATCGAAGAGGTCGGCCGCGACCAGGGCCTGACCTTCCAGGCGCTGCAGGCGCTGCGCACAGTGATCGAACGCTATCCCGACAGCGAATACGCGCGCTCGTCGATCCTGAAATTCGACCTGGCCTTTGACCACCTTGCAGGCAAGGAAATGGAGATCGGGCGCTATTATCTCAAGCGCGATCACTATGCCTCGGCGATCAACCGGTTCCGCGTCGTGGTCGAGGATTTCCAGACCACCACCCACACCCCCGAGGCGCTGCACCGCCTGGTCGAGGCTTATCTGTCGCTGGGCCTTGTCGAAGAAGCACAGACCGCCGGCGCGATTCTGGGCTACAACTACCAGTCCACCGAGTGGTACGAGGACAGCTACAAACTGCTGACCGGGCAGGGGCTTGAAATGAAGATGTTCGGCGACAGCTGGCTGTCGAAGATATATCGCCAGATGATCAAGGGCGAGTGGATCTAAGGGGTGGCGGGGTAGTACCCCGCCCTACGGAACGTCATGCTTCGGGCGCTTGAAATCCGCGATATGCTGATCATTGACCGGCTGGACCTTGCGTTCCAGCCTGGCCTGAACGTGCTGACCGGCGAAACCGGCGCGGGCAAATCCATCCTTCTCGATTCGCTTGGCTTCGTGCTGGGCTGGCGCGGCCGCGCCGAACTGGTGCGCAGCGGCGCCGACCAGGGCGAGGTGACAGCCGTCTTCGAACTGCCCTCTGGCCACGCCGCCTTTGACGTGCTCGAAGAGGCGGGGCTGCCCGTCTGCGACGAACTGATCCTGCGCCGGGTGAACACCGCCGACGGGCGCAAGACCGGCTGGATCAACGACCGGCGCGTGTCGGGCGAGGTGCTGCGCCGCCTGTCCGAAACGCTTGTGGAACTGCACGGCCAGCACGACGACCGCGGGCTGCTGGACCCAAAGGGGCACCGCGCGATCCTCGATGCCTTTGGCGTGCCGCAGGACATGCTGGACCGCACCCGCGACGCCTGGACCAACCGCGCCGCCGCCCGCAAGGGTCTGGCCGAGGCCCGCGCCGCCCTCGAGGCGGTGCAGGCCCAAGAGGATTTCCTGCGCCATTCCGTCGCCGAACTGGACAAGCTGGCACCGCAACCCGGCGAAGAGGCAGAGCTGGACACAAGGCGCCGCATGATGCAGGCCGCCGAAAAGATCCGCGAAGACATCGCGCAGGCCTCCACCGCCCTGGGCTATGACGGCGCCGAAGGGGCGATGTCAGGCGCCCTGCGCTGGCTCGAAGGCGCGGCCGACAAGGCCGAGGGCCGGCTGGATGCCCCAATCGGTGCGCTGGTGCGCGCCATGGCCGAACTCGACGAAGCCGCGCGCGGCGTGGCCGATTGCCTCGATGCGCTGGAATTCGACCCGAACGATCTGGACACCACCGAAGAACGGCTTTTCGCGCTGCGTGGCCTGGCCCGCAAACACGGCGTGCAACCGGACGATCTGGCCGATCACGCCGCCACGCTGACCCGCCAGCTCGAAGCGCTGGACGCCGGCGCGGCGCGCATCGACACCTGGGAACGGGCGGTCCGCGACGCCGATGCCGCCTATGACAAGGCCGCGCAGGCGCTGACGGCGGCACGCAAGGCGGCGGCAACGCGGCTGGATGCGGCGGTCGCCTCGGAACTCGCCCCGCTCAAGATGGAGCGCGCGGTCTTCCTGACCGAAATCGCCACCAGCGGCGCCGGGCCCGAAGGAACCGATGCAGTGCAATTCACCGTGGCCACCAACCCCGGCGCCCCCTCGGGTCCGCTGAACAAGATCGCCTCGGGCGGCGAGTTGTCGCGCTTTTTGCTGGCGCTCAAGGTCTGCCTGTCCGAACAGCAGGGCAGCGGCGTCACCATGATCTTCGATGAAATCGACCGCGGCGTCGGCGGCGCGACCGCCAACGCGGTGGGCCGCAGGCTGCTGGCCCTCTCCGAAGGCGGGCAGGTTCTGGTGGTCACCCACAGCCCGCAGGTTGCGGCGCTTGGCGGGCACCACTGGCGGGTGGAAAAACGCGTCACCGGGGACATGACAACCTCGACGGTGATTCCGCTGGGCGCAAACGACCGCGAGGCTGAAATCGCCCGCATGCTGGCCGGCGATACCGTCACCGACGAGGCCCGCGCCGCCGCCCGCGCGCTTCTGGCCGGCTGAACCAGCCGCCCCCGGCGCATCCGCACCGCGCCGCTGTTTCCTCTTGCCAGAAATATCCCGGGGGTCCCGGGGCAGCGCCCCCGGTCGGTCGTATCGGCGCAGCCGATACGAAACCGCTCAGTTGCCGCGCAGCAACTTGCCGGGATTCATGATGTTCTGCGGGTCCAGCGCCTTCTTGATCTGCCCCATCACATCCCAGGCCTCGCCGTGCTCGGCCTCCATCAACCCGGTCTTGCCCATGCCGATGCCGTGCTCTCCGGTGATCGTCCCGCCCAGTTGCAGCGCACGCAATCCCATGCGGTGCGACAAGGCCTTGGCAGCCTCAAGCTGGTCGTGGCGGTCCGGGTCCAGCAGCAGGACGGCGTGAAAATTGCCATCCCCCACATGGCCCAGGATCGGCCCCGGCAGGGGTGATGCGGCGATGTCATGCTGGGTTTCCTCGACCGCCTGCGCCAGCCGCGAAATCGGCACGCAGATATCGGTGACCAGCGCCCGCGCCCCGGGGCGCGAGGCAAGGATGGCATAGTATCCGTTGTGGCGCAGAGCCCAAAGCGCGCGGCGCTCTTCTTCCTTGACCGACCAGCGAAATGGCGATCCGTCGTGGTCCTGCACGATCTCGGCAAAGCGGGCCGCATCCTCGGCCACGCTGTCCGGCGATCCGTGGAATTCCACCATCAGGTGCGGCGCCTCGGCCATGTCGGTGCCGGCATAGGCGTTAAAGGCGCGGGCGGTATCGGCGCAGGCAAATTCGATCCGTGCCATCGGAATGCCCATCTGGATGGTTTCCTGCACCGCCGCCACGGCGCTGGCCATGTCGGGAAAGGAACAGATCCCCGCGCTGGTCGCCTCGGGGATGCCGTGCAGCTTCAGCGTCAGCTCCGTCACCAGGCCCAGCGTGCCCTCGGATCCGACGAACAGCGCCGTCAGATCATAGCCCGAGGCCGATTTGCGCGCCCGCGTACCGGTGCGGATCACCCGCCCGTCGGCCAGCACCGCCTGCAGCCCCAGCACGTTGTCGCGCATCGACCCATAGCGCACCGTCGTGGTTCCCGATGCCCGGGTCATCGCCATGCCGCCCAGGCTGGCATTGGCCCCTGGATCAACCGGAAAGAACAGGCCGCTGGCGCGCAGCTCCTGGTTCAGCGCCTCGCGGGTGACACCGGGCTGCACCGTCACGTCCATGTCTGCGGGACGGATTTCCAGCACCTTGTTCATGTGCATGAAATCCACCACCACACCGCCGCGCACCGCCAGCCCGTGCCCCTCCAAAGAGGTCCCGGCCCCCCAGCCGATCACCGGCACCCCATGGGTTGCGCAGATCTGCACGATGCGCCGCACCTCTTGCGCGGTTTGCGGATAGGCGACCGCATCGGGCGGGGTAACCGGAAAATGGCTTTCGGAATGGCCATGCTGGTCCAGATCGGACTTGGATCGGGACAGGCGTTCGCCTAGGACTTGGGTAAGGTCGTCTAGTGCCTGCGCAATCTGCATTGGGCTCTCCGAAAAAGGTTAATGCACCTTAACGGCGAGTTGCGCGCGGGGGAAGTCACCGGATTGGGGGACGGGGAATTGTGGGGTTTCGCGAAAAAGCAGGCCAGCCTGGCGGCGATGAATTTCGCGCGCGGCTGGGATATGCTGCGCCACCAGGGCCCGTCGCAGATCCAGTTCTGGTTCATCGCCCTGGGCGTCGGGGTTGCCTCGGGCTTTGCCGCGATCCTGTTCCGCTTTGCCATCGAATGGTTGCAGGCGACGCTTTACGGCACAAGAAACGTCAACGCGCTGCACAGTTTTGCACAAACCCTGCCGTGGTATTGGGTGCTGCTGATCCCGGTGGCGGGCGGCATCGCGGTCGGGCTGATCGTGCATTTCTTTACCCCTGACGGGCGCGTGCGGTCGGTTGCCGATGTGATCGAGGGCGCGGCGCTGAACGACGGGCGGGTGGAAAAGAAGGCCGGGATCGCCTCGGCGCTGTGTTCCTGGATCACCCTGTCGACCGGCGGCAGCACGGGGCGCGAAGGGCCGGTTGTGCATATCGCCTCGATGATTTCCAGCTGGGTCGCCAACCTGCTGCGCGTCGATGGCATCACCGGGCGTGACCTTTTGGGCTGCGCCGTGGCCGCCGCCGTTTCGGCCAGTTTCAACGCCCCCATCGCCGGGGCGCTTTTCGCGCTCGAAGTGGTGTTGCGCCATTTTGCCCTGCATGCCTTTGCCCCCATCGTGGTGGCCAGCGCGGCGGGCACCGTCATCAACCGGCTGTTTTACGGCGATGTGACCGAATTCGTGCTGCCGGGCACCACCACGGTGGAATTCTACCTGGAGCTTCCCGCCTTTTTCATCCTGGGCCTGGTCTGCGGCCTTGTGGCGGTGATCATGATGCGGGCAATCTTTTTCGCCGATGATTTCGAGTCGTCGCTGCAAAGCCGGCTGGGCCTGCCGCGCTGGTTGCGCCCGGCGGTGGCGGGGTTGCTGCTGGGCGCCATTGCGATCGAATTCCCCCATATCATCGGCGTCGGCTATGAAACCACCAGCCGCGCGCTGTCCGGCGGGCTGGTCCTGCACGAAGCCTTTGTCTTTGCCGTGCTCAAGGTGATCGCCGTGGCCATCACCATGGCGGGCCGCATGGGGGGCGGGGTGTTTTCCCCGTCCTTGATGCTGGGCGCGCTGACCGGGCTGACCTTTGGCCATATCGCCACGGGCCTGTTTCCCGATGTGTCCTCGGCCTTTACGCTATACGCCTTGGCGGGGATGGGCGCGGTGGCGGCGGCCGTTCTGGGTGCGCCGATTTCGACCACGCTGATCGTGTTCGAACTGACCGGAGACTGGCAGACCGGGCTGGCGGTGATGATCTCGGTGTCGATGTCCACGGCGCTGGCCTCGCGGTTGGTGGACCGGTCCTTTTTCCTCAGCCAACTCGAACGGCGCAACGTGCATCTGGCCGCTGGCCCGCAGGCCTATCTGCTGGCGATGTTCCGGGTGCAGGGCGTCATGCGCAAACCCGATGCCGAAGGCGCCGCCGACGAGGCCACCTGCCTGACGATGATCGAACAGGGGCTTTACGTCATGTCCACGGCAACGCTGGAAACCGCGCTGCCGCGGTTTGACAAATCCGGGGTGGCTTTCTTGCCTGTGGTCTTGCTGGACGACGCAGGCGCGCCCGTGCTGCAGGGCGCATTGTTCCATGTCGACGCGCTCAAGGCCTATAACCGCGCGCTTGCGGCCACCGCCGCCGAAGAACACTCCTGACCCCCTCAGACGCCCGCCGGATCGGGGCGAATTTCCGCCGATCGGATTTTGCCCGCTTTGGAAGAATCCCAAGGCTTGGTAAACAGCCGCCCAAAGCCGTGAGACAACGGCGTTCCCAATGACAAGGCGATGGACAGGATGACCAAACGGGTAGTGCGCAAGGCTCTGGGCCGATTTTCGATTTTTGCAGTTCTGGCCCTGACGGCCGCCTGTGCCCGGCAACCGGCCGGCACCGCGGACATCCAGATCGGCCTGCCCGAAGGGATCGACCTGGACAAACGCGCCTTTGCCCTGCGTGAGGTCGATATCAAGCATCAGAACGGCCAGCGTGTCTGGTGCGTGCCCTTTGCCCGCAACGCATCGGGCGTGCAGATTCGCGGCGATGCCCACACCTGGTGGGGCAAGGCCAAGGGCCTTTACGATCGCAGCAAGACGCCGCAGCCCGGCGCGGTCATGGCCTTTGCCTCGACCAAGGGCATGACCCGCGGCCATGTCGCCGTGGTGTCCAAGGTGGTCTCGCCGCGCGAGATCATGATCGACCATGCCAACTGGGTGCGCAACAAGGTGTCGCTGGGCATGTCGGTCATCGACGTGTCCGAGCGCGGCGACTGGTCGGCGGTCAAGGTCATGTCGACCCCCGGCGCCTATGGCAAGACCTACCCGGTGAACGGCTTCATCCTGCCCGAGCAATCCGACAGCTGATCACTAGGTGCCCGCCGGGCCGCGCATCGCCTGCGCCCCGTGCCGCCCCGGATTCAAGTGAAAAAGCCAGCCTTGCAAGGGCTGGCTTTCTTTCTGGCGCAAAGGTTTGCAGCGGTCCGGGACAGCGCCCGGACAGGGAAGGGCGCGCAGACCTGCCTCAGACCTGTTCGACCGCGACGCCGTCCTGAACGTTGAACGCAAGATAGCCCTTGATCGCGGCAACCTCGGGCTTGGGGTCCTCGTAGGACCAGACAGCATTCGCATAGGTCTTGGACTTGGACATGATCGAATAATACGACGCTTCGCCCTTGTGCGGGCAGCTGGTCTTGTGCGCGGTGGCATCCAGCAGGGCGGTGGCGATATCCTCGCGGGGGAAATAGATGACAAAGGGCAGATCGCCCTCGGCCAGTTCCAGCGCGCGGCTGCTTTCGCCGATGACCGCGCCGCCAGCGCGAACAACCCAGGTGCCTTGTGCCGGTGAAATCGAAATCGTCGTCATGGTCGCATCCCCCTGTCTTTTTTCAAGCAACGCGCGTGTCCATCTGACACGGCTTTGTAAAGATCTCCTGTCAGATACCCCGACAGGCCTCTGACAACCAGCCCCCTGCGACATCATCGACCAGCGGACCAACCCGGCGCAGCACCTCGGCGTGATAGGCGTTCAGCCAGTCGCGTTCGGCTTGGGTCAACAGCGCAGGCACGATCAGGCGGCGGTCGATGGGCACCCAGGTCAGGGTTTCAAAGCACAACATCTGCGGCACGCTCTGGCCGGGCAGGGCGGGGGCCTGTTGAACGGCGATCAGGTTCTCGATGCGGATGCCATAGGCGCCTTCGCGGTAGAAGCCCGGCTCGTTCGAAAGGATCATCCCCGGTTCAAAGGCCACGGTGCCGGTGCGGCTGATCCGCGCCGGCCCCTCGTGCACCGACAGATAGCTGCCCACCCCGTGCCCGGTGCCGTGACCATAGTCCAGACCGGCCTCCCACAGGGCGGCGCGGGCAAAGGGATCAATGTCGCGCCCCGCCATGCCTTTTGGAAAGCGCAGCCGGGAAATCGCGATCATGCCCTTGAGGACACGGGTGAAAATCAGCGCCTCTTCCTCTCCGACAGGGCCGATGGCCACGGTGCGGGTGATGTCGGTGGTGCCATCGACATATTGCCCGCCGCTGTCCACCAGCAGCAATTCGCCCGCCCGCAACGGGCGGTCGGTGTCCTTGGTCACGCGGTAATGCACGATGGCCCCGTTCGGCCCGGCGCCGCTGATCGTCTCGAAACTGATGTCGCGCAGGGCATTGGTGCCGCGGCGCTCCGCCTCGAGCCGCTGAACCACGGAAATCTCGGTCAGATCCCCCGGCGCCTCGGCGTCCAGCCAGGCCAGAAAGCGCACCATGGCGGCGGCATCGCGCAGATGGGCGGCGCGGCTGCCCTCCAGCTCGACGGAGTTCTTGCAGGCCTTGGGCAGGATGCAGGGATCGTCGGCCTCGATCATTGTGCGCCCCTCCAGCGCGGCGGCAACGGCCACGGGGCAGGATGCCGGGTCGATCCGCACCGGCCCCTCCAGAGCACGCAGCGCCGCCTCGAACCCGCTTGGGTCCGCGACTGTCACCCGTTCGCCCAGGTGCTCCCTGACATCGGTCAACTTGGAAGCCGCCATGAACAGGGTCACACGCGCGTCACCGTGCAACAGGGCAAAGCCCTGCGGTACGGGATTGCGCGCAACGTCGCTGCCGCGAATGTTCAACAGCCAGGCAATGGAATCGGGCAGGGTGATCACCGCCGCCCGCGCCTCTCCAAGCCCGGCCGCCAGGCGCGCAATCTTGTCCTCATGCGCCTCACCGGACAGGGCAATCGGCTGGGCAAAGACCGCGCCCATGGGCGCTGCGGGCTGATCTTCCCAGATCGCATCGATCAGGTTGTCACAGGGGCGCAGGTCATGGGGCAGCTTGGAGTCCAGCCCGCGCAACTGCTCCACGGTCATCAACCAGGGGTCAAAGCCCATGGTCCCCGCAGGAAGGGCCGCGCCGATCCAGTCCGCCAACGAGGTCTCGGGCCAGTCGACCTTTTCGAAACACTCCGCCACCTGCGTCTTGACCTGCACACGGTAGCGCCCGTCGACAAAGACCGCAGCCCGCGCGCGCAGGGCCACGCACCACCCGGCAGACCCGGTAAATCCGGTCAGCCAGGACAGCCGCTCGTCGCGAGGGGCCACATACTCCCCCTGATGGGCATCGGCGCGCGGCACCAGGAACCCGTCAACCCCAGCCGCCTGCATGGCTACGCGCAAAGCCGCCAGCCGCTCGGGGCCCTGCTCGGGCGATGCGGTGGTTTCGAAACTCTGGAACATGGCGGCCTCCTGCGTTCTTTGCCCGCAGTCTTAGCCGTTTTCGCGGCGCAGGCCAGAGCCATCCTGCCCCCGGCCGTTTCCTCTTGCCCAAAATATCCCGGGGGGCGCGCGGCCCGGCCGCGCGGGGGGCAGAGCCCCCGCCAAACGCTTGTTTGCGCAGCAAACAAGCGTCGGTCGACGCGCGCCAGCGCGGCGAAACCAGCGCCCCTTCAGGCGCTGCGCTTGATTCCCATCACCCGCGCCCGGGCCCGCGGATCGCTGTCGAAAAGAGAGGCCAATTGCTCGGTCATCGCGCCGGCCAGCTGTTCGACATCGGTGATCGTGACAGCTCGGTCATAATACCGTGTGACGTCATGGCCGATGCCGATGGCCAGCAATTCGACCTGCCGGCGCTTTTGCACCATGGCGATCACGTCGCGCAGGTGTTTTTCCAGGTAGTTCGCCGGGTTCACAGACAGCGTGCTGTCATCGACCGGGGCGCCGTCGGAAATCACCATCAGGATCTTGCGCGCCTCGGGGCGGCCGACCATGCGGCGGTGCGCCCATTCCAGCGCCTCGCCGTCGATGTTTTCCTTCAACAGCCCTTCCTTCATCATCAGGCCAAGGTTGTCGCGCGTCCGGCGCCAGGGCGCATCGGCCCCCTTGTAGATGATGTGGCGCAGATCGTTCAGGCGTCCGGGCTGCTGTTCGCGCCCTTCGTTCAACCAGGTCTCGCGCGCCTGTCCGCCTTTCCAGGCCCGGGTGGTAAAGCCCAGGATCTCGACCTTGACGTTGCAGCGTTCCAGCGTGCGCGCCAGAACGTCGGCGCAGATCGCGGCGATTGAAATCGGCCGGCCGCGCATGCTGCCCGAGTTGTCCAAAAGCAGCGTCACCACCGTGTCGCGGAACTCGGTGTCCTTTTCGACCTTGAAGGACAGCGGAGTCGTCGGGTTGGCCACAACCCGCGCAAGCCGCCCGGCATCCAGGATGCCTTCTTCCAGGTCAAACTCCCAGGACCGGTTCTGCTGTGCCTGCAGCCGCCGTTGCAGTTTGTTGGCCAGGCGCGACACCGCGCCCTTCAGAGGCTCCAGCTGTTGATCGAGATAGGCGCGCAGGCGCTCGAGCTCGGCCGGCTCGGCCAGGTCTTCGGCCAGGATCTCTTCGTCGTGGTCGGTGTTGAACACCTTGTAGTCCGGGTCGGCCTCGGAAATCGGCGCGGGGGGCGGCGGCTCCAGCGGGGCTTCGCCCTCGGGCATCTCGGTTTCGTCGCCCATCTCCTGGTCAGCGGCCTCGTCCATGGACACCTGCGCCTGGCTGGGGTCCATCGTCTCGTCCTGGGACTGCTCGGGGCTGGCGTCGGCCTCTTCGCCCTGGTCCTCGTCGTTGCCGGTGCTGTCGGGCTGTTCCTCTTCGTCCTGCCCGTCCTGCTGGCCGTCGTCCTCGGCCTCTTCGTCCATCTGGTCGGGATCGTCGCCCAGCTGGTCAGCATAGCCGAGATCGGAAATCATCTGGCGCGCCAGCCGTGCAAAGGCCGACTGGTCCGACAGCACCTTGTCCAGGTTTTCCAGCGTCTCGCCGGCCTGCTTGTCCATGTAGTCGCGCCACAGGTTCATGACGTTGGCCGCCTCGGGCGGCAGCGGGCGCCCGGTGGCAAGGTGGCGGATCAGATACCCGGCGGCCACCGGCAGCGGCGCCTCGGACTTGTCGCGGATCTGGCCATAGCCGCGGCGCGTTGCCTCGTGGCTGATCTTGGCGTCGATGTTGCCGGCGGTGCCGGGCATGTCGCGCGCGCCCATTGCCTCGCATCGGGCGGTTTCCATCGCCTCGTACAATTCGCGCGCCATGTCGCCCGGCGGGGCATAGCGCGCATGGGTGCCATTGTCGTGATAGCGCCGGTGCAGCGCCAGCGCGTCGGCGGTGCCGCGCGCCAGCAGGACCTCGTCCCGCGTCATGCGGCGCGACACCTGCGGCAGGCGCATCGAGTCGCCCGAAACCCCCGCAGGGTCAACGGTATAGGATACCGTCAGTTCCGGATCGTCGGCCATGACCTTGGTGGCCTCGGCGAGGGCCTTCTTGAAGGGATCTGCGGGGTTGTCGGATTGCTGAGCCATGGTCCACATTTCCCCCGAGCGCAGGCATTTGGCAAGGGGGCGCGGCGTTAATTCTGCTCCAGCGCCGCCTTCATTTCATCACGCATCGCGTTGCAAAAGGCAAAGTTCGCGCGCACCGCGTTGTCCAGCAGCGCGCCGCTGGTTTCCTTGTTCTTGGCAAAGCGTTCCAGGTAGATCGCGCTGATATTGCGCACATGGGGTTCGGTAAAGGCCAGCGCGGTCTGCTGGTCTTCGTCGGCGGCGTCGCGGCGGGTCATCATCGCGTAGAACACCAGCTCTTCCTCGAGGGTGCGAAAGGTCTGCTTGGCGTTGCTGCCATCGGGGGCGGCAATCCGCAGCGCGGCGGCCAGCCCGGCGCAGGCGACGGTCGCCTTGGCCTCGCCGGCGGGGGCGGCGGTTTCGTCCAGCCGCGCCTGGAAACTCTTGGCGTCCTGCGTCGCGGCAGAGAGGTTAAGGGGGGTGAGGGCGGCCAGCGCCGCTGCGGCCAAAAGGCCCGTCCGTCTGATCATCGTCATATGTCCTGCCATCAAGGGCCCCGTCATCGCGCGGGGATTGGCCTCCAGATACCACGCCCGATCGCGGCGTCCAACGGCCCGCGAAGGGCATCGGCGGTCCCTAGCCTAGGACCATTGCCTGGCAGGTGCCGATCAACTGGCTGGCCCGCGATTGCGCGTATCTGGCGCGGCGGGCGTCCTGGCCCAGACTGGCGGTCTGCAACAGGCGGGCCTGGGCGAATTTCGCCTCGATCCGGATATGCAGCAGGTGCGCGCCGGTCAGCCCGGCCGTGCGGGCGTCATGGGTCACGGCATCCAGCAGGCTTTCGAACAGGCGGCGGCGATCCTGCGCCAAGGCCCCGTCGCGCCCCATCAGCCATTCATGTTCCATGGTGGCCGAATAGCGCCCCAAACAGGCGGCAAAACTGCGGGCCTGGTCGCCGATTTCAAGAGGCATGGCCTGACCCACCCCAGCCACGGCCCAGAAGATCAGGCCCAGAACGTATGTTTTCAAACCGCCCATAAATCAGACGGTACACGAAAGGTTCTGCTTTTCGATTAAGCGAAATGAAAACTTTTCGAAAAAGTGGCTGCGATCCCACAGCCCCTGCGGCCAGCCTTGGCGGGGGAACGACACGCCCGCAGCCACAAAAAAAGCGCCCCGAACAGGCGCTTTTTTCAATTGGTCATGTCAGAGGTTTCAGCCCAGCGACAGGCTGGCCGCGCTTTCGGGCAGTTCCTCGTCAAAGCAGCGCTGATAGAACTCGGCCACGGTCTGGCGCTCCAGCTCGTCGCATTTGTTCAGGAAGGACAGGCGGAAGGCATAGCCGACGTTGCGGAAAATCTCGGCGTTCTGGGCCCAGGCGATCACGGTGCGCGGGCTCATCACGGTCGACAATTCGCCGTTCATGAAGGCGCGGCGGGTGAAATCGGCCACGGTCACCATCTGGCGGATCGTCTTGCGGCCCTTGTCGTTGTTGTAATGCGGCGCCTTGGACAAAACGATGTTGGTTTCGGCGTCGATCGACAGGTAGTTCAGCGTCGCGACCAGCGACCAGCGGTCCATCTGGCCCTGGTTGATCTGCTGCGTGCCGTGATACAGGCCCGTGGTATCGCCCAGACCAACGGTGTTGGCGGTGGCGAAGATGCGGAAATACTTGTGCGGCGTGATGACCTTGTTCTGGTCCAGCAAGGTCAGCTTGCCGTCGGTTTCCAGCACGCGCTGGATCACGAACATCACGTCGGCGCGGCCTGCGTCGTATTCGTCAAAGACGATGGCGGTGGGGTTGCGCAGCGCCCAGGGCAGGATGCCCTCCTGGAATTGCGTGACCTGCTTGCCATCGACCAGCTTGATCGCGTCCTTGCCGATCAGGTCGATCCGGCTGATGTGGCTGTCCAGGTTCACCCGGACTGCAGGCCAGTTCAGGCGCGCCGCCACCTGTTCGATATGAGTCGATTTGCCGGTGCCGTGATAGCCCTGGATCATCACCCGGCGGTTGTTGCGAAAGCCCGCAAGGATCGCCAGCGTGGTGTCGGGATCGAACTTGTAGGTGCTGTCGATGTCGGGCACGCGCTCTGTTGCATCGGGGAAACCATGCACGACCATGTCGCTGTCGATGCCAAAGACTTCACGAACCGAAATCTCTTCGGTCGGTTTCGCGTTGATATCGATCTCGCCATTGGCCATGATTGCTCCGTCCTCTTTTCGCGTTCGCGGCTCCGTCTCTTGGGCCCGTGGTGCACCAAATCTCAAGAAGGGGCAAGAGCAAGCGGATAGTTTCACGGACATGACGGCGCAGGAAGAAATCGAAGAACTGATTGCGCGCGTCTCGATGGGCGACCGCAAGGCGTTCGAGGCGCTGTACGGGCGCACCTCGGCGAAACTTTTTGGCGTCTGCCTGCGTGTGTTAAAGTCGAGGGCCCTGGCCGAAGAGGTGTTGCAAGAGGTATTCCTGCGCATCTGGAACCGGGCGGGCCAGTACCGTGCCAATGGATATTCGCCGATGACCTGGTTGATCACAGTGACCCGAAATGCCGCCATCGACCGGCTGCGCGCCCAGGCGCGGCAGGGCGGCGGCGTCGATCTGGCCGAGCTGACCGACAGGCTGTCCGATCCCGGCCCGGGACCCGAGGCACAGACCCTGGCGCGCGACCAGGCACGCATTTTGAACGAATGCCTGGCCGAACTGCCGCCCGACCGCGCCGAAATGGTGCGCGGCGCCTATCTGGATGGCGCCAGCTATGCCGACCTGGCCGCGGCCACGGGGATCAAGCTGAACACGGTGCGCACCTGGCTGCGCCGCTCGCTGATCCAGCTGCGGGAGTGTCTGAGCGCATGAGCACCGAGACCGAAACCGATTTCCCCGGCGGGTGGGAGGCAATGGCGGCGGAATACGTGCTGGGCCTGCTGCCGCAGGACGAACGCGCCGCCTTCGAGGCGCAGATGCGCGCCGATCCCGACCTGGAGCAGGACGTGGTCGCCTGGGCCGAGTATTTCAGCACCTTCACCGACGACATCCCCGAAGAAGCCCCGCCGCCACAACTGTGGAAGCGGATCTCGGCGCAGGCCTTCGGCACCCGGCGCAGGCCCGGCTGGCGGCTTTTGCTGCCCTATCTTGCGGGCGGCGTGGCGGCGGCGGCGATCACCTGGGGGGTCTATACCTCGGGGGTGCTGACACCGCAGCAGGGCACGCACCTTTACGCCGATCTCGTGGCACAGGATCAGGGCTATGTGCTGCTGGCGCATTGGGCGCCGGACAGCGAAACCTTCATGCTGCGGCGCGATGGCGGGGCGTTCCCGACCGACAACTCTATCGAGATCTGGGTGATTCCCGCAGCGGATGCCGCGCCCGTGTCGGTGGGCTTGATGGCACAGGACGACCTGACGCAGATCCCTGTGCCGCCAGAGATGACCGCGCTGATGCAGCCCGGGGCGATGGTGGCGATTTCGCTTGAACCGCTGGGCGGATCGGTGACCGGCGCGCCCAGCGGGCCGGTTCTGGCCCTTGCCGCGCTGGACATCCGCAGCTGATCCTTTCCCCCTTCGTATCGGCCATCAGGCGCCGGGGCAGGCCCGGGGCGCGCGCCGCGTTGCAATCGGACCCCCGCCCATTCACGCATCCGTGATCGCCTTGTGATCGCTTGGCTGAAACTGTCGGCCCCCGGGCTTCGTGACTGCATGTGACCCGACCGGAAAGACGGTGGGGAAACATCAACCCGGAGGACTTCGAATGACCCGTATCGCAACACTGACCGGCCTTGCCGCCGCCACCGTCCTGGCCACCAGCGCCTTTGCCCAGATGGCCAACCCCATGGTCGGCGGCGCCGCCATGTTCGCCGACAAGACCATCGTCGAAAACGCCGTGAACTCGGCCGATCACACCACCCTGGTCGCCGCCGTGCAGCAGGCCGGCCTGGTGGATACCCTGAACTCGGAAGGGCCGTTCACCGTCTTTGCGCCGACCAACGCCGCCTTTGACAAGATTTCCGACGACAGCCTTAGCGCGCTGATGATGGACCAGAACAAGGCCCAGCTGGCGCAGATCCTGACCTGTCATGTGGTGGCGACCAATGCGCTGTCCGATGCCATCGCCGGGATGATCGCCGACGACGGCGGCGTGCATGCGGTACCCACCGTGGGCGGCTGCACCCTGCAGGCCAAAATGGTTGGCCAGAACATCATCCTGACCGATGAAAACGGCCGCGACGCCAAGGTGACCATCGCCGATGTGCGCCAGTCCAACGGCGTCATCCACGTCATCGACCGCGTGTTGTTGCCCGCCCAGTAAGAGGCGGGGAAGGGGGGGCGCATGATCCCCCCGAACCGTGGCCGGGCGCAGCCCCCTTGCAGGGCCCGGCCACCCCCTCGTGCGTTTGCGCCTTGTTGTGTGACCTATCCCAGTGCTCGCGCAAACGTGCAGTGCCCCCGGCTTGTCCCGAAAGCGCCGGGGGCGCATTCTTTTGCCAACCTCAGGAGGATCCCCCATGAAACGCCGCCATTTTCTGCAATCCGTGACAGCCACCGCGGCGGCGACGCTGTTTGCGCGCAGCGCGCAGGCCGCATCGGGCAGTTTCGAAGTGACCCGCACCAAAGCCCAGTGGAAGGCCATGCTGTCGCCGCTGGAATACAAGGTCATGCGCGAAGAAGGGACCGAGCGCGCCTTTACCTCGCCGCTCGACAAGAACACCAAAGCCGGAACCTACCTGTGCCGGGGCTGCGATCTGCCGCTGTATTCGTCACAGCACAAGTTTGACAGCGGCACCGGCTGGCCGTCCTTCTACCAGGCGCTGCCCCGTGCGGTCGGGACCAAGCCGGACCGCTCGTTGTTCGGCGTGCGGACTGAATGCCACTGCCGCCGCTGCGGATCGCATCTGGGCCATATCTTTGACGACGGGCCGGCGCCGACCGGCAAACGCCACTGCATCAACGGCGTCAGCCTGAAATTCGCCGCCGCCTGACCGCGGCACAGCCCGGGTCGCCCGAAAAAAGGAAACGGGCGCCTGGCCTGTCTGGAAACAGGTCACGCGCCCGCAAGGCATCCGCGAGTGGTCAATTCTTGCCCGGCAGACAAATTGCACGGGCCTGCAAGAACCATACAACAACTTATACGTGTATGTCCAGTGAATTCGCCCTGGGCGGGCGTCTGGCTGGGGGCGCAACCCGCGCTGCGCCCCGCCAAACTCATTTGAAGCTGCGGCTGTCCTTGATCTGGTCCCAGGCCCAGACCACCTGCTGCAACTGTTCTTCCTGGCTGCGGTCGCCGCCATTCATGTCCGGGTGCAGAACCTTGATCAGCTTCTTGTAGGCCGCGCGGATTTCCGCCTTGGTCATGTTGTCATCGGCCTCGAGAATGTCGATGGCCTTGCGTTCGGTCGGCGGCAGTTTGCGGCCACCCCCGGCCTTGCGGCCCGGATTGCGGGTGGCGTTCGTTCCCAGCACCTGGTGCGGGTCCTCGATGCCCAGGCGGGCCCAGGCCTTGGCCTCGGGGTCGCGCCATTCCTTGGTCTTGCGCTCCCAGACCTTATCGGCGCTTTCCTGCGCGTTCATCTCGGCCTCGGTCTTGCCGTCAAAGAAGCTCCACTTGGCGTTGTATTCGCGCACATGGTCCCGGCAGAACCAGAAAAAGTCGTCCAGCACGTCGGGCGCCTTGGGCGCGCGGAATTTCCCGGGTTCTTCACAGCCGTCATGATCACAGATGCGGGTCGAGGTTTCCTGTTCCCCCGACATGCTTCTGCGGCCGCGTGGATTCTTCTTTTTCGCGGATTTGATCGACATGTCAAAACCGAAGGGGTCTGATCTGCTCATGGTTCACACCTTTTCGACTCGGAGGCCAGACCTTAGACTAAATCCGAAGGTTTTACAGGGGGCATGAGCGGAAAATTGACGAAAGCTGATCACATCAAGGAACGTCTGCGTGCGGCCTTTGCGCCCGAGCATCTGCTTGTGCGCAATGACAGCGCAAGCCACGCGGGCCATGCCGGGCACGACGGATCGGGCGAAAGCCACTTTCACGTGGAAATCAAGGCTGTGGGCTTTGCAGGACTGTCCCGCATCGCGCGGCACCGGGCGGTGCATGCGGCGCTGGGGCCCGATCTGATGGGCGCCATTCACGCGCTGTCGCTGGATATTTCGACGCCCTGAGCCGCGGCCCCTAGGCCTGACCCTGCCGCAGACGTTGGGCGCGCGATACCAGCGCGCCGGGCAGGCCGGGAAGGGCAGGCTCGCTGTCTTCCTCGGCCGGGGCTGGGCGCTGCGCCTGTGGGGTGGGCCCGCCTTGAAAGGCCGGATCGGGGGGCGCCAGCAATTGGGGTTCCTTGGGGGCTGCCGCCTGCTGCGCGGCCTTGCGAAACACCAGAAGGTTGCGCCAGACGGTCTGTGTCTGGGTCAGCCCCGCGCGCTCCTCGGACGGCAGGGTGTCCGAGCGCAGGTATTCCCAGCCCGACGCGGCCATCTCGTTCATGATCCGCTCGACCGCATGGGCAAAGCGCGCCTCGGCGCTTTTGGCGCCTGGGGCCTTCTCGCCTTTTGCGGGTGCCGGGACCACCTTGTATTCGAATTGCATCGGGACGGATTCCTTGCTCTGCCAGCGCCAGACTGGCAGCCCGATAAGGAACCCTAAGGGAGAAAATGCGGCAATAAAAAGGGGCGGGCCTTGCGGCCACGCCCCTGTTGGTAAGAAACAAACGGATAAAATCCCCCCGTAAAATTCTTGTCTTGGTCGCCCGGAAATACAAGGGCTGTCCGACTGAATGCGGTGCCGGTGAACAAACCATAGCATTTCCCCCTTGATCAGGTCAGTCAGGGATTCCTTACCTTAGGTAAAGCGGGGGTTGCGCGGCCCGAACCACAAGAAAACGGCTGCTTCCGATGCCGGAAACAGCCGTCCTGAATTGGTCTGTCACAGGGCGGGGCGATGCCCCGCACCCGGTCACAATCCCAGCTTGGCGCTGATGATCTCGTTCACCGCCTTGGGGTTGGCCTTGCCGCCGGTGGCCTTCATGACCTGACCGACAAACCAGCCCGCAAGTTTCGGGTTCTGCTTGGCTTTTTCCACCTGGTCGGGGTTGGCGGCGATGATCTCATCGACCGCGGCCTCGATCGCGCCGGTGTCTGTGACCTGCTTCATGCCGCGGTCTTCGACGATCTTTTCGGGATCGCCGCCCTCGGTATAGACGATCTCGAACACGTCCTTGGCGATCTTCCCGGAAATCGCGTCCGACTTGATCAGCTTGACGATCCCGGCCAGCTGCGAGGGCGTCACCGGGCTGTCCTCGATGCTGTGGTCTTCCTTTTTCAGGCGGCCGAACAGCTCGTTGATGACCCAGTTTGCCGCCAGTTTGCCGTCGCCTGCCTCGCCTGCGACCGCCTCGAAATAGGCGGCATTGGCGACCTCGGCGGTCAGCACGCTGGCGTCATATTCCGACAGGCCAAAGTCCTTGACGAACCGCGCCTTTTTCTCGTCCGGCAGTTCCGGCAGGCTGGCCTGAATGTCATCGACCCAGGCCTGCTCGATCTCCAGCGGCAGCAGGTCGGGGTCGGGGAAATAGCGGTAATCATGCGCCTCTTCCTTGGACCGCATCGACCGGGTTTCGTTCTTGTCGGCGTCGTACAGGCGGGTTTCCTGATCGATCTTGCCGCCTGCTTCCAGAATCGCGATCTGGCGCTTGGCCTCGTAATCAATCGCCATCTGGATGAACCGCATCGAGTTCATGTTCTTGATCTCGCAGCGCGTGCCCAGATGCGAAAAGTCCTGCGTTTCCTGGTACTTTTCGTACTGACCGGGGCGGCAGACCGACACGTTCACATCGGCGCGCATGTTGCCGTTCTGCATGTTGCCATCGCAGGTGCCCAAGTACCGCAGGATCTGGCGCAGCTTGGCCAGATAGGCGGCGGCCTCTTCGGGGCCGCGAATGTCGGGGCGCGACACGATTTCCATCAGCGCGACGCCGGTGCGGTTCAGGTCGACGAACGACATGTTCGGATCCATGTCGTGGATCGATTTGCCCGCGTCCTGTTCGACGTGGATGCGTTCGATCCGCACCAGACGGGCGACGCCCGGTTCCATGTCGACGATCACTTCGCCTTCGCCGACCAGCGGGTGGTACAGCTGTGAAATCTGGTAGCCCTGCGGCAGGTCGGGGTAGAAATAGTTCTTGCGGTCAAAGGCCGATTTCAGGTTGATCTCGGCCTTCAGGCCCAGCCCGGTGCGCACCGCCTGCTCGATGCAGAATTCGTTGATGACGGGCAACATGCCGGGCATGGCCGCGTCCACAAAGGCGACGTTGGAATTGGGCTCGGCCCCGAATTTGGTCGAAGCGCCCGAAAACAGCTTGGACTTGGAGGCCACCTGCGCATGCACCTCCATGCCGATGACCAGTTCCCAATCATGCTTGGCCCCCGCGATGACCTTGGGTTTGGGGGACGAATAGGTCAGATCCAGCATGACATGCTCCTTGGCTCCATATGCGCCCCGGGTTCTAGGACGTTGGCGCCATGTGGGCAAGGGGCTGGGGCAGGGGCAATGCGGGTTAATCCAGCCGCGGCATCTGCAGGCCCTGCGGCGTAAAGACCAGCCGCCGCCCGCCATCCAGCAAGGGCGCGAAATGTTCGGCCAGGGCGGATATGGCACGGGTGCGGCCGCGCTTGACCAGATCGCAGGTTTCGATCTCGACGCGTTCCTCGCGGCTGGGGGCGGGGGCCAGGGCCCAGACCGCCGGATGCAGTTCGTGCAGGTGATCCTGCGCGATCCAGTTGAAGCAGTCGGAAATCCGCGCCTGAATGGTGCCGGGCGCCGAAACGCTTGATGCGGTCATCCCGGTAAAGGCGGCCAGACGATTGGCCATGTCCTGACCGGGGTGGCGCGACAGGATGTCGTGCAGCCCCTCGGCGAACAGGTCCGCATCCAGCCCGCGCAGGGCGTCGGGGTCCTTTTCGATGGCGCCCATGTAGACCCAGCTATAGCCGCCGACGCCCCAGACATCCTCGGTGCGCATCGCGGCGCGCCGGGCCTCGCGCTCCAGCGTTTCGCGGTTGCCAAAGCGGCGCGGCAGCAGGTCGCGGCCCAGGGCGCGCAGGTGGTCGGGGTTTCCCGGTTCCAGGTCGATCAGGTCTTCGTAATCGTCGCAGACGCGCTGCGACGGACGGGGGTCGATGTCCAGCACCCGGCAGCGCACCTCGGCCCAGAGCGGCGATTGCGTTTCAAAGGGGTCAAAGCGGTCGGCCAGTTCGGCGGCCAGGCCCATGTGTTCCTTGAAGGACATGAAGCGCGGCGGCGACAGATCGGCGGCGCGCGATGCCCCGGCCCAGGCGCGCGCCAGATCGATATGCGCCATGGCCACGACATAGGCCGTGGCGGGGCAATCGGGGATCTCTTCCATGTTCAGTTCCAGCGCGGTCAGGATCGCGCGCGCGGCATTGGCCTCGCCCTTTTGCACGGCGGCGCGTCCGGCCTCGACCGCATCGGACCGGGCGCCCTCGGCCAGCAGCGCCGCGACCGAGCGCAGGCCCTTGGTCAGCAGGCGGTCGCGGTCCGCGGCACAGATTTCGCGGCCCAGCGTTTCCCATTCTTCCTGACGCGCCAGGAACCGGCCGCGGTCGCGATACCCTTCGGCAATCTTGTGTGCCGGCGACGGGTCGCGGACCGGGATTTCGATCCGCGGGCGAAGCGGTTCGACCTTGCGCGGCGCGCGCGGTTCAGCTTTGCGCGGCTCGGATTCCGGGCGAACAGCGGCAGGCGCGGCGGTGGGCGCGGGCGCACTTTCGCTGCGGCGCGCGGAAAAACGGGCGGCAAAGGCAGAAGGACTAAAGGAACGCATGGCGGGCAGCACATCTGTAATTGTCATGCGGGCAAACTGGCGGGCAATCCGGGCCAAAACGGGGCAGGACGGGGGTGTTCCTTCGACCTTCCTTCGGCAAAGCCCGGACAGGCGCGGTATTGCGCGACACAGCGTTCCTGGCCCGGCAACAATTGCCCTGAAAACGGGGTTGATTTTCCCGATCGGCGGGAAATCACCTAGGGACTTTTGGTGGGGTTGATCGAATCTGCGGGATCGGTCAGGTTCCGCGCGTCATGATGCGTGCTGCCATTTTCTATGCGCTTCTGGCGACGTCGGTTGCGGCGAATCCAGCCCCGACCCCACTGCCCGATGCTGCATCCGGGTCTCTTTCTGCCGAGACCTCGGGTCACACTGACCTAGCTGTGAACACCTCGCTGCGCCCCGTTGCGCGGCGCACTGTCGTTATTCCGCCCGCGCGGTGGGACAAGCACGGGGGCAAACCCAGCTGGTCGCTGGCGATCGTCTCCAGCCTGCGCAGCCATGCCAGCGTGCTGCCCGACACCGTGCCAAAGGACATCGCCAACTGGTGCCCGGCCTATCCCACCGCGTCCCGCGAAGCACGCGAGGCGTTCTGGGTCGGCCTTGTCTCGGCCCTGGCCAAGCACGAAAGCACATACCGTCCCACGGCTGTGGGCGGCGGCGGGCTTTGGTATGGCCTGACGCAGATCCTGCCCGGCACCGCCCGCGGTTACGGCTGCAAGGCCAAAAGCGGCGAGGCCCTGAAAGACCCCGAGGATAACCTGAGCTGCGCCATGCGGATCATGGCCGTGACCGTGCCGCGTGATCAGGTGATCAGCGCCGGGATGCGCGGTGTGGCCGCCGACTGGGGCCCGTTCCATTCCAGCAAAAAGCGCGAAGACATGCGCCAGTGGACCCGCCAGCAGCCCTATTGCGCCGGCCTGTCGCGGTCGCTGCGCCCGGTTGCGCGCCCCGATGGTCTGCAGACCCCGGACCCGATGCAGCTGTATGCCGATGTGCGTCCGCAAATGCGCCCGGCGGATGTGCCGGTCCGCTCTGCGGCGGATGTGCCTGCGCGCCCCGCGCCCGTGCTCAGCACCAAGGGCCAAGGGATCGCGCATTCGGAAAGCTGACGGCTTTGCCCGAACGGTTGCCGGGGCGGCTGCGTCCCGGCTCAGAAGACAGAAAAATGGTGCCGTTGCACCGAAACGCCGCGCGCTTCGAACTGGCGCTGCAGCTCTTGCCAGAGGGGCAGGGCGTCCTGCGGGATCGTCAGTTTTCGCCGTGACGCATTGGCCAGCACCAGCCGCACCCTGACCGACAGATCCAGCCGCGTGTCAAAGCGCACATGATCAATGCTGTCCAGCCGCGCGTCGCCCTTGTGTCGACCGCTCCACCAGCGCAGCGCGGTGTCGTCCAGTTCCAGCCCGGCGGGGCGCGCGGTGATGAAATCCCACAGCGCCGGCAGGGTCACGGCAAAAAGCCCCGCAGCAATCCACCCCGAGGCGTCAAGCCGCCACAAGGCCAGTCCAAGCGCGCCCCAGATCAGGCCCAGCACCCACAGCGTCCGGCGGTTTCGCCCGCTGCGTTCAAAGCGATAGATCATCGCCCGCCTGACACATCCAGAAACGCCTTGGTCATATAGGATGCCTCGTCCGACAGCAGCCACAGCGCGGCGGCGGCGATTTCATCGGCCTTGCCCGCGCGGCCCAGCGGGATTTTCGCGCCCATGCTTTGCAGGCGGTCAGGCTGGCCGCCCTTGGCGTGAATGCCGGTCTCGATCGGGCCGGGACGCAGGCAGTTGACGCGAATACCCTCGGGCGCCAGTTCATCCGCCAACCCGGTCGTCAGCGTGTCGATGGCCCCCTTCGAGGCGGCGTAATCGGTGTATTCCCCCGGCGCCCCCAGCCGCGCGGCCGCCGAGGAAATGTTGACGATGCCGCCCCCCATGCCCCAGTCGCGCATCTGAAGCACCGCCAACCGGCACACCTCGATCGCGCCAAAGACATTGACCTCGAACACCCGGCGCACGCGGTCGGGGGTCAGATCGGCGATCCCGCCCTTGGGCGCGACGATCCCGGCGTTGTTGACCAGATCAATGGGCCCCGGTTCCAGCATGGCGATCTCACCGAACATCTCGGCCAGCGCGTCCATGTCCGACACATCCGCGCCGATGACAATCGCCTTGGCTCCGTCGGCGCGGATATCCTCGGCCACGGCCTCGGCCCCCGCCTGATCGCGGCCATAGTGCACCACGACGCGGTGATAGCCCTTTTTCGGCGCCATGCGCGCGGTGGCGGCCCCGATGCCTGCGCTGGCTCCGGTGACAATCAATATCTTGCTCATGGCTGGTCCTTGTGACGGTTGGCGCGTCACTTGATCCTATAGATACGCCGGATATCGTCCAGCGCCTCTTTTTGCTTGCCGCTCAGCGTACCAGAGCCAGCCTTGACGATGGCCTGAACCGTCTCCAGCAGCGGTGTGAAGCCATCCGCGCCCTGAAGTTTGTAGAGCTTGCGCGCCAGGCGCGGCACCGCCTGATCCGGGCTACCGCATTCATTCATGAGCCAGCGGCCCAGAACCGTCAGCTCCTGCGCCTCGTCACTGGGCATCTGCCCGTGTTTGGCCAGAGCGATAACAAGGGCGTCGCGCTGATCCTTGGACGGCAGATCGTCCAGTTCGACAAAGGCGTTGCCGAGGGCGGCAATCGCAATGCCCGGCTCTTCGATGGTTTCGACCGGGTGCACATTCGCCTGCCGCCGGAAGCCGAACCGGCGCGCGGCGAGGCGCACGTCATTGGCGGCGTCCAGCACTTCGCTGGCCATGTGCTGCGCGTTGCGGGCCCGGATGACAAAGAAATAGAAGGCGGCAAGCGCACCAAGCGCGGCAATGATAAAAGGCACGGGCAAGATCCTGATTCCAATCGAACT
The DNA here is from genome assembly GCF_029958925.1 of Tropicibacter oceani. NCBI lineage: Bacteria > Pseudomonadati > Pseudomonadota > Alphaproteobacteria > Rhodobacterales > Roseobacteraceae > Pacificoceanicola > Pacificoceanicola oceani. Next base: position 3,188,323 of record NZ_CP124616.1, on the reverse strand, counting down.
TGCCCGAGGGTAATGCTATTTGGCGTCAGATCGCAAGAATGCGCGAGACCATCTCGTTGACATCCCGGCTCAGGTTCGGCTTGGCCATGATCCGCTCCAAAGCCGCCTTGGCATGGGTCTGCCGTCCGCTGTCATACCGCGTCCATGTCTGGAAGGCGCTGCACATGCGGGCGGTGGTTTGCGGGTTCTTGTCGTCCAGCTTGATCAGCCAGTCAGCCAGCAGGGCATAGCCCGCGCCGTCCTTGCGGTGAAAGCCTGCGTGATTGCCGATCAGCCCGCCAAAGACCGCGCGAAACCGGTTGGGGTTGGTCCAGTCGAATTTCTCGTGCGCGGTCAGTGCCTTGGCGACCTCGACCGCCTTGCCGGGATCGGCGGCGCCGACCTGCAGCCCAAACCATTTGTCCATTACCAAACGGTCGTCTTTCCACTGATCGTAGAACGCGGCCAGCGCGGCCTTTGCCTTGTCGGCGCGGATCAGGTTGGCCAGCGCGGCAAGTTGCAGGGTCATGTTGTCGGCGCTGTCGAACTGCGCCTGCGCCGCCGCGCCGCCATCGGTGTGGGTCAGCAAGCCCAGAACCATGTTCCCCAGCGCCCGCTTGCCGGTCTGTTCGGCGTCGGGTTGGTAGGGGGCGGTGACGCGCGCCTCTTCGGCCAGCTTGGGCAGTAGGTCGGCCCAGCGTTCGGCCATGAACAGGCGCAGCGTCATCACCGCGTCATAGATCGCATCCGGGTCCGGCGTGCTGCCCTGTTCGTGCAGCGCCTGCGCCAGTTCGGACTGGCTGGGCAGGGCGACCAGCATCTGGCGGAAATCGGGGTCCAGCGTACTGTCGCGCAGCACCGTTTCCAACCCGTCCAGCCAGGCGGTGTCCGGCGTCGCGCCATCGCGGATCATCGCCAGCAGGCAGTCGCGGGCAAGGATATGCCCCGCCTCCCAGCGGTTGAAGGCGTCGGTGTCATGCGCCAGAAGAAAGGCGCGCTGCTGCGGGTCGGCGTCGCGCTCCAGCACCACGGGGGCGGAAAATTCGCGCAGGATCGAGGCAACGGGCCGCGCCGAAAGCCCCGTAAAGTCAAAGCTTTGCTTGGCCTCGGTCATTTCCAGCACGCGGGTTGGCACCACCTCGTCGCCATTGGGGTTCAACAGACCCACGGCAATGGGCAGCACCTGCGGCAGCTTGTCGGCCTGTCCCGGCGTGGGCGGCGTGTGCTGTTCGAACGTCAGGGTAAAGGTGCCGTTGTCCCATGCCTCGGACACCGACAGGCGCGGCGTGCCGCTTTGCGAATACCAGCGCTTGAACTGGCTCAGATCGCGGCCCGTGACATCCTCGAACACCTTCAGCCAATCCTCGATCGTGGCGGCATCGCCGTCATGGCGGTCGAAATACAGATCCAGCGCGCGGGCGTAATCGTCATCCCCCACCAGCCGTTTGAGCATCCCGATCACCTCGGCGCCCTTCTCGTAAACCGTGGCGGTGTAGAAGTTGTTGATTTCCTGAAAGCTTTCGGGCCGGACAGGGTGCGACAGCGGGCCCTGATCCTCGGGGAACTGGCGGGCGCGCAGGTCGATCACGTCGGAAATCCGCTTGACCTCGGGGCCGCGCATGTCGCTGGTGAACTGGCTGTCTCGATAGACCGTCAGCCCCTCTTTCAGGCACAGCTGGAACCAGTCGCGGCAGGTGATGCGGTTGCCGGTCCAGTTGTGGAAATACTCATGCGCGATGATCGCTTCGATCCGTTCGAAATTGTCATCGGTCGAGGTTTCGGGGCTGGCCAGAACGCAGGAGGAGTTGAAGATGTTCAGCCCCTTGTTCTCCATCGCGCCCATGTTGAAATCATCGACCGCCACGATGTTGAACACGTCCAGATCGTATTCGCGGCCATAGACATCCTCGTCCCATGTCATCGACGCCTTCAGCGCCTGCATGCCAAAGGCGCATTTGCCTTCGTCACCGGGGCGCACCCAGATGTTCAGATCGACCTTGTGGCCGCTTTTGGTGGTGAAACTGTCCGGGTGGTTGCGCAGATCGCCCGCCACCAGCGCGAACAGATAGGCCGGTTTTGGCCAGGGGTCGTGCCATTCGGCAAAACCGTCGCCCGAGGCGCCGGGATTGCCGTTCGACAGCAGCACCGGCATGGCGCTTTCGATGCGCACGGTAAAGGTGGCCATCACGTCGGGGCGGTCGGGATAAAAGGTGATCTTGCGAAAGCCTTCGGCCTCGCATTGCGTGCAGTACATGCCGCCCGACATGTACAGCCCTTCCAGCGCGGTGTTGTTCGCCGGGTCGATCTCGACCTCGGCTTCCCACAGGAAACGGCCGGCCGGCACGGCGCAGGTCAGCCCCTTGTCGGTCACCTCGGGCGTCACCTCTTGTCCGTCGATCTTGGCGCCGATCAGTCGCAGCTCTTCTCCGTGCAGGAAGAACTCTTGCTGGGGGGCCAGTTGGCAGGGGGCAAAATGAATGCGCGCCAGCACCCGCGTGGCATGGGGCGCCAGCCGAAAGGTCAGGTGCACATCCTCGATGCGCCAGCCAAAGGGGGTGTAATCGGCAAGGTAAACCGTGGTGGGGGCGGCGTCTTTCATGGCATGTCTCGCACTTGTGATGGGAACCGATCGGGTCCTCCAAGTGTTAAGTGGGCAAGTGGGGCGCTGCAATGGCGCATCCCCCCAAAGAGGAAAGGAATACAGATGTCTGCCCCTGACACCAACCTGAGCACCCAGGAAAAACGTCACAAACCGGCGCTGAGCGTACTGCGCCTGTCCATGGCCATGGTCGGCCTGTTGCTGCTGCTGTTTGTCGGCTGGCTTGTCCTGTCGGCCGATGCGCCCCAAGGCGCCGAAACCCAGGTGCAGCCCGGCGTTGGCACCGTGCCCGCCGACTGATATCGAAAGCCCTGCGCAGGCCGCGCGATACGCCATGCCGGATAAGGGCCGATGCCAAAGACACGCAAGAAATCAGACTTTCCGTCCAAGATCTGCGCCACCTGCGGGCGGCCCTTTGACTGGCGGCGCAAATGGGCCAAGGTCTGGGACGAGGTCCGCTATTGTTCCGACGCCTGCCGGGCCCGGCGCGGCAAAGCCGCCACGGGCGGCAAGGACCAGCCCGGCAGTTAGGCGCTGTGCCGGCCTTGGCCGCCGATGAAAAAGGCCCCGCACCAATTGGTCGGGGCCTTTTGCCATGCTCGTGATCCGCTAAGACCGCCGTCATTCGGCGATGTGCAGGGACAGCTCTTGCGGCTCTTGCGGCTCTTGCGGCTCTTGCGGGGTCTGCTTGGCGGGGGTGTCGAAATCCCAGATGATTTCCGACGATTTGCGGCGCCGCGCATCGCGTACCAGCGCCCAGTCCCGCGCCGCGCGGCTGGCCTTGCCAAAGGACAGCTTGGCCAGGATCTGCGCCAGCCATTGCACATAGGTCGTCGCCCAGACCCGCAGCGCCAGCATCGAGGGCGTAAAGACCAGCGTCAGCACCGTCGCGATCCCCAGACCAAAGACCACCGCCGTGGCCAGGTTCTTCCACCACAGCGCCGTCGGGCTGTCGATGGAATAGCCGCCGCCAAAGAAATCGACCGACAGACCGAACATCATCGGCGCAAGGCCCGCCATGGTGGTGATCGTGGTCAGCAGCACCGGGCGGATGCGATCCTCGGCGGTGCGCACGATGGCCTCGATCCGGGGCATGTAGCGCGAATAATCCTGATAGGTGTCGATCAGGACGATGTTGTTGTTCACCACGATCCCGGCCAGCGCCACGATGCCGGTGCCGGTCATGATCACGCTGAAATACTGGTCCATCACCAGCATCCCGATCAGCACGCCGGTGGTCGACAGAACCACCGCCAGCAGCACCAGAACCGAGTTGTAGAAGGAATTGAACTGCGCCAGCAGGATGATAAACATCAGCCCCAGCGCCGCCAGAAAGGCCTGCCCAAGGAAGGCCTGGCTTTCGGCCTGATCCTCTTGGTCGCCGGTCCACTCCCATGCCACCCCGATGGGCAGCGGGCTGGTTTCCAACCAGTTGGTTAATTCAGCGATGCGTTCGTTGGCGTCGATCAGCACAAGGCTCAGATCGCCGCCCTTCACCTGCGCCTGAAGCGCCGACAGCGTGACGCCCTCGGCCAGCCGGACAATCTCCAGCGGTCGCTGATCCGGCCCGGAAATCTGCGTGCCGCCCTGTGATGCCACGTCCTCCAGCAGACGCACGGTGGCCAGCACGGCCCCGCTGTCATCCACCAGCTTGGCCAGCCCCGGGGCCACCCCCGCCTTGATGTCAAAGTAACGCTTTTGATCGACGCGGTTGATCTCGGCCAGCTTTTCGACCGGGGTGCGGGTGATGAAATTCGCCAAGGGCACCAATCCGCCCGAGGTGCGCACCTTGAGCGTGTCCAGCGTCGTCAGCACGCGGTCGGATTCGGGCAGGCGCACGCGGATCTCGATTTCCTCGTCGCTGCTGTCGACGCGCATGGTGTCCAGCAGGATGCCGCGCGTGACCAGTTGCACCATGGCGCCCACGGTGGCCACGTCGGCGCCATAGCGCCCGGCCTTTTGCACGTCGACGTCGATCTGCCAGTCGATGCCGGGCAGGGGGCGGGTGTCTTCGATCTGGGTCAACCCGGGCATGTCGGCAAAGCGATCCGCCGCCACCGCGGTGGCCGTCAGCAGATCGTCCCAATTGTCGCCCTTGACCCGCAGGTGCACGGGCTTGGCGCTGGCCGGGCCACGTGCCTGCGCCAGGATCTCGATCTTGATGCCGGGGATCTGCTTCAGCTGCGTTGTCAGCTGGTCGATGATCAGGTCGCCATCGAATTCCGCCGCTTTCACGGCCTTTTCGACGGTGTAGCCCAGCAGCGGAATGGTGAACCAGGGCTCGTGCGAATCCGGCCGATCCTCCCAGGCGATGGTTTCCAGCTGGATCTGCCCGATGGTGTCCTTGGGCGGCTGCGCGCCCCCGGTGTTGTTGTCCAGCCCCCCTTCGCCGGCAAAGGCAAAGGCGGTCTTGATCCCGGGGTGCTGCATGACGATCTCTTCGGCGCGCAGCACCAGCGCGTCCTTTTCCTCAAGGCTGAGGTTGCCGCGCGCGCGCACATAGACGATGGCCTGTTCGGGTTCGCTTTCGACAAAGAAATCAGTGCCGTTGTTGTTGTTGCCGTAATAAACAAAGACCGTGCCCACCAGAACAAAGATCGTCGCCACGACGATCAGCGGCCCCGCCGGGTTGGTGGCAAACAGCGCGATAAAGCGGCCAAAGGGGCTGCGTCGATAGCCGCTTTTGACCGGCTTTTCGCGCGGCGCGCCCAGCACGCGGCGGCGCAGGCCGCCCAGGGCATTGGACAGGCGCGCGGGAATGGCCGACAGGCTCAGCAACAGGGCAAGGATGCCCCCCAGAGCCAGACCGGCCAGAACAACCACGCCCAGCCCGAACAGGAAAACCGTCAGAAAGGTCGGGATGACCGACCCGGCGATATTGCCGCCATCCATGGTCGCGAACTGCCCGCCGATGCCCGCGAACAGCACCGGGATCAATGCGCCCGCCGCCACAATCGGCAGCACAGCCAGCACCGCCATCCCGGCATGCGCCAGAATGGGCAGACCGGCAATCTGGGCAATGCGCTGCTTGAACCACCGCTCGGTCCGGCCCAGCACGCCGCCCATGACCGGCAGGTAGACCAGTGCCACGACCAGCGATGCGGACAGCACAAAGATCAGCGTGACCGGCAACATCCCCATGAACTGCCCGGCAACCCCGGGCCAGAACAGCATCGGCAAAAAGGCGCACAGCGTTGTCGCCGTCGACGACACGACCGGCCAGAACATCCGGTGCGCCGCCTCGACATAGGCGTGCATCGGTCCGGTGCCCTCGGCCACGCGCTTGTCGGCGTATTCCACCACGACGATGGCACCATCGACCAGCATCCCCACCGCCAGGATCAACCCGAACATCACGATGTTCGAGATGGTCACGCCCATCATGGCAAGCAGGACAAAGCACAACAGGAACGAGGTCGGGATCGAGAATCCGACCAGAAGCGCGGGCCGCAGTCCAAGCGAGGCAAGGACCACGATCATCACCAGCGCAATGGCCGTCAGAACCGAGCCTTCGAGCTGGCTGACCATCGATTCCACCTGACGGCTTTGGTCGTTGCTGGCGCCGACGTTCAGCACCGCGCGCAGCTCTTCGGGCCATGCCTTTTCGGCCTCGGCGATCACCTCGCGCACCGCGTCGGCGGTGTCGATGATGTTGAAGCCCTTGCGCTTGACCACCTGCAGCGCAACCGTGGTTTCACCGTTGAACCGGGCGGTGCCGGTGCGGTCCTCGAAGGTCAGGTTGATTTCCGCCAGGTCGCCCAGCGTCACCACCCGGTCGCCGTTCACCTTGACCGGCAGATCATAGACATCGCGCGCCTCGTCGAAACTGCTGGGGATCTTGACCGCAAAGCTGCCCTGCGCGGTTTCGACCTCGCCGGCCGCGATCAACTGGTTGTTGTTTTGCACGACGCTGATCAATTCGCCCGCCGTGACGTTGTAGCTTTCCAGTTTCAGCGGGTCGATCACCACTTCGAGCATCTCGTCGCGGTTGCCCGCGATCCCGGCCTCAAGCACCGCATCCAGCGCCTCGACCCGGTCCTGCAGGTCCTTGGCGATCTTGGCCATGGTGCGTTCGGGCACCGGGCCGGACAGGTTCACGATGATGATCGGGAATTCGGAAAAGTTGATCTCGTTGATCGAATAGGTCTCGGCCCCGTCGGGAAAGCTGGCCTCGGCGTTGTTCATCCCGTCGCGCACGTCGGCGATGATCTTGGTCTTGTCCCAGCCGAATTCGAACTCCAGCGCAAGGCCGGCATAGCCCTCGGCCGCCGTCGCCGACATGGTCTTGAGCCCGTCCAGATCCGAAAGCTCGGTCTCCATCGGTTTGATCAGCAGGGTTTCGGCATCGGCGGCGGAAATCCCGGGGAAGGGGACCGACACGAACAGCGCCGGGATCTCGATGTCGGGCTCGCCCTCCTTGGGCAGGGTCGAATAGGCGTAGCCGCCCACAAGGATCGACAACGCGATAAAGGCCACGATCATCCGGGCGCGTTCGGCGGCCCAGTCGACGATACCGGTCATTGGCCGATCTCCTCAAAGACGGCCTGAACAGGCACGCCATCGGTGACATATTCCTGGCCCACGGTGATCACGTCGACCTGATCGGGCAACCCGGCCACCAGAACCCCGTCGCGGGTGTCGCGGATCAGCGTGACTGGCAGGAACCGTGCCAGGCTGTCGGCATCGACGGTGCGCAGGCCAAGCTGGCCTTCGTCGTCCAGCGTCAGCGCCGATTGCGGCACCAGATGCGCCGGGGCGCCCTCGGCCTCGATGGCGATTTCGGCGGTCTGGCCGTCGCGGATGGTCAGGTCTTCGTTCTCGACCATCAGCTCGACGCGAAAGGTGCGGGTGACCGGATCGGCGCTGCGCGAGACAAAGCTGACCGCGCCGACAACCTCGCGCCCATCCACCAGCCGCGCGCCCGCAGGGGCACCCAGCCGCACGCGGGCAACGTCGATTTCCGGCACATAGCCGGTCAGCTTGATCGGGTTCAGCTGGATCACCGTGGCGCAAGAGCCGCCCGGTTGCAGCAGCGTGCCCAGTTCCGCCGTGTCGCTTTCCAGCAGCCCGGCAAAGGGCGCATGCATGCTCAGCCGGTCGATGTCCTTTTCGACGGTCGCCATGGCGGCCTCGGCGGACTGGATGCCGGACAGGGCGTTTTCCTCGCCTGCTTTGGCCGATTCAATCCCGGCGCTGGCGCCTTCAAGCGCGGCCTTGGCCGATTGCACCGCGGCGCTGGCGCCTTCGACGCGCGACAGGGCCGATTGCACGGCGGCCTCGGCTGACTGGATGTTGCTGCGCGCGGTTTCGATGCCGGCCTTGGCGTTCTGCACCTGGCTTTCCGCCGAGCGCAAGGAGGCGCGGGCAGATTCGACCTGGGCCTTGGCGGATTCCACCGCGGCTCGCGCGCCTTCGACCTGGCCCTTGGCGGCCTCGACGGCGGCTTCGGCGCCGATCACCCCGGACAGGGCGGTCTGCACCTGCGCCTTGGATGCCTCATAGGTCGCCTCGGCGGCGGCCAGGCGGGTCTGGGCGGCAAAGCCGTCCTTGGCCAGCTGGCTGGCGGCGTTCAGGTTGATCTCGGCCTCCTTGACGCGGGACCGGGCCTCGGCCAGCCGGGCTTCGGCCTCGGGGCGGCCCGCTTCGGCCTGCGCCAGCGATGCCTCGGCGGCGGGCACGCGGGCGCGGGCCTCGGCCAGGGCGGCCTCGGCGGCGGGGATCATGGCCTGGGCTTCGGTCAGACGGGCCTCGGCCTCGGGTACGCGCGATTGCGCCTCGAGGAACCGGGCCTGGGCGGCGGGCACACCGGCGCGGGCCTCGGATAGCGCGGCCTGGGCGGCGGGAATGTCGGCCTCGGCCTCCAGGATGCGGGCCCTTGCGGCGGGCAGCTGGGCCTCGGCCTCGGACAGGCGGGCGCGGGCCTCGGGCAGGCGCGATTTCGCCTCGGCCAGGCGGGCCTGCATTTCCTGCAAGGACACGCCCCGGGTGCCGGGATCGATCCGGCACAGCAACTGACCTTCGGTGACGAAGCTGCCGCGGCGCAGCGGCTCCGAGATCACCTTGCCGCTGGTTTCGGCGCGGACCTCGACCTGGCGCAGGGCCTCGGTCTGGCCGCGCAGGATCACCGCGCTGTCGACTTCGCGGGCCTGCGAGGCCATGGCCATGACCCGGATCGCGGCGCCGCGGCCCTCGGCCTGCGGATCGGCACCTGGCGCGCTGTCATCCGCCGCCGTCTGGTCCTGGCCATCGCCCGATGTCAGGGCGGTCAGCCGGTCGCGGTCGATCACGACGAAATAAAGCACTGCCGTGACCACGAGGGCCGTCAAGATGGGGATAAGCCGCATGTTCGTCGCGTCCGTTTCCTGTCGGGCCGCAAACAGGGCGGCCATTTCATAAATGATGCCCGGCTTTGATCGAAAGGCCGGGCGGATGTCCTGAACTGTTTGGTTCAGGTTAGGGCGACACCATGGGCGCTTCAAGCTGAACCGGGTGCATTCGCATGCGAAGTGCCGGGAAAAAATGGCGGTTTGTTGCCCGAATTGGTCCAAAACGCGGTTTTGCGGGCAATTGTGAACCGCCGCGCCGCGTGATTAACCGTCTCTGGCGGCGCCTGACGCCTTGGCACGCCGGACCACGCGCGGTAAGAGGGGGCAAAGGCCCAAGATCAGGGCGATGAGAGGTCCAGAACGTGAGCAATCCCGACAGTTTCATTGACGAGGTGACCGAAGAGGTTCGCCGCGACCGTCTTTTTGCAATGATGAAGCGTTACGGCTGGATCGCCGTCCTGCTGGTGGTGCTGATCGTCGGCGGCACGGCCTGGCGCGAATACGCGCAGGCCCGCGACGCGTCGCGCGCGCAGGCCTTTGGCGATGCCATCCTGGGCGCGCTGGACGCCGAGGCCCCCGAGGCCCGCATCGCCGCGCTGTCGCAGGTCGAGGCCACCGATCCGGGTGCCGAGGCGATCCTGAAACTGCTGTCGGCCGCCGAACAGGGCAGCGCCGGTGACGACGCCGCCGCCGTGGCGCAGCTGCAAGCGGTGGCCAACAGCGCCGAGGTGCCGCAGATCTATCGCCAGATCGCCAGCTACAAGGCGCTGACCCGCGGCGCCGGAACCCTGTCGCTGGACGATCGCCGCGCCGGTCTGCAGGCGTTGGCCGTGCCCGGCCAGCCGCTGCGGCTTTTGGCCGAGGAACAGCTGGTGCTGGTGGATATCGAGGCCGGCGACAAGGAGGCGGCGCTTGCGCGGCTCAAGGACATCGTTCAGGATTCCGAGGCAACGTCAGGCTTGCGCCGCCGCGCGTCTCAGTTGATTGTGGCGCTGGGCGGATCGCTGGATGATTTGACGGTTCAGGACAGCTGAGCAGACAAGACCGCCCTGGGCGGCACAGAGGGGGCAGGCATATGCTTCGCAAGGCAACCATTCTTTCGACCCTTGGCGCACTGGCGCTTGCGGGCTGTTCAGAGCGAGAGGAAATCCTGCCGGGGAACCGCATGAACGTGCGCGACGTGCTGGAAACCCGCGCCGACCCGCTGGCGCAGGACCCGGGCAACAGCGCCCGCGCCGTGGCGCTGGGCGCGCAGGGCAGCAACGCTGACTGGGCGCAAAGCGGCGTGTCGCCCTTTGCCCGCACGACCCATGCCGCCTTTTCCGGCGCTTTCCAGCCGATCTGGCAAACCTCGATCGGGGCTGGTGACAGCCGCCGCAAACGTCTGAACGCCGATCCGGTCGTGGCGGGCGGGCGCATCTACACGCTGGACAGCGAACATGTGGTGCGTGCCACCTCGACCAGCGGCGAAGCGCTGTGGAGCCGCGACCTGACCCCGCTGCGCGACAAGAATTACGAAGCCCAGGGCGGCGGCATCGCCGTCGAGGGCGGGCGGCTTTACGTGGCCTCGGGCTTTGGCACGGTGTCCGCGCTGGACCCGGCCAGCGGGGCCGAACTGTGGGTGCAGCGCCTTGGCAATACCGCCACCGGCGCGCCCTCGGTGCGCGACGGCGTGGTTTACCTGGTGTCCGGCGACAGCGTCGGCTGGGCGCTCGAGGCGGACAGCGGCCGCATCCGCTGGCAGGTCGAAGGCGTGGGCGATGTGGCCAATGTCGCGGGCGCCCCGTCGCCGGCGATCGGCGACGAGCGCGTGGTCTTTTCCTTTGGCAACGGCACCGTGCAGGCGGTCTTCCGCCAGGGCGGGCTGGGGCTGTGGAGCGTCGATCTGCTGGGGCGGCGCAATGGCGTGGCGCTGGCCGGGATCGACGATATCACCGGCGATCCGCTGATCGTGGGCGATCGGGTTTACGCAGGCAACCATTCGGGTAATTTCGTCGCGCTGTCGGTGCATGACGGCGAACGGCTGTGGACCGCGCGCGAAGGCGCGCTGGGACCGGCCTGGCCGCTGGGCAGCGATTCGGTGGTCTTTGTCAGCGACCGCAACGAATTGGTCCGGCTGGACGCCGCCACCGGCGACAAGATCTGGGCCGTCGATCTGCCCGGCTATGTGCCGACCCGGCGCAACCCGCAAAAACGCCGCGACGCGGCCTATGCCAACCACGGGCCGATCCTGGCCGGCGGCCGCCTGATCGTGGCCAGCTCGGACGGGTTCATCCGCGCCTTCGATCCCGAAAACGGCTCCGAAGTCTCCAAGGTCGCCATCAAGGGCGGCGCGACGACCCGGCCGGTCGTGGCGGGCGGCGTTCTGTACGTGGTGTCGGGTGACGGGGTGCTGCACGCCTATCGCTAGGACCGCGCCCTGACAGGCGATCAGAATTTTCGCCGAAAATTCCATGAACCGTCGCGCCCCTTTCCAGCGCGGCGCAAATGCGCTATGCGGCGCGCTTGAACTCCGGAGCACGCAGGCCCATGTCCTTTTCCATCGCCATCGTCGGCCGCCCCAACGTGGGCAAATCGACGCTTTTCAACCGACTTGTCGGCAAACGCCTGGCGCTGGTCGATGACACGCCCGGCGTGACGCGTGATCTGCGCGAAGGCGAGGGGCGTCTGGGCGATCTGCGCTTTACGGTGATCGACACCGCCGGCCTTGAGAACGAAACCGACGACAGCCTGCCCGCGCGCATGCGCCGCCTGACCGAACGCGGCGTCGACATGGCCGACATCTGCCTGTTCCTGATCGACGCCCGGGTCGGCATCCTGCCCGACGACGAAATCTTTGCCGAAATCCTGCGCAAGCGCGCCAAACACGTGATCCTGGCCGCCAACAAGGCCGAAGGCGCCGCCGCCGACGCCGGAGTGATCGAGGCCTGGTCGCTGGGACTGGGCGAACCCATTCGCCTGTCCGCCGAGCACGGCGAGGGCTTGAACGACCTGTATTCCCAGCTTTTGCCGCTGGCCGATGCCTATGAGGAGCGCGCCGCCGAAGAGGCCCCCGAGGTCGAGGTTTCCCTGACCGAGGAAGAGGCCGAGGAAGGCGCCGAGAACATCCCCATGCCGACGGCGAAAAAGCCGTTGCAGATCTGCGTCGTGGGCCGCCCCAACGCGGGCAAATCCACGCTGATCAACCAGATCCTTGGCGATGACCGCCTGTTGACCGGCCCCGAGGCCGGGATTACCCGCGACGCCATTTCGCTGCAGATGGAATGGGGCGGGGTGCCGGTGCGCATCTTTGACACCGCCGGCATGCGCAAGCGCGCCAAGGTGCAGGAAAAGCTGGAGAAACTCTCGGTCTCGGATGGCATCCGCGCGGTCAAGTTCGCCGAAGTGGTGATCGTGCTGCTGGATGCCGCGATCCCCTTCGAGGTGCAGGATCTCAAGATCGCCGACCTTGCTGAACGCGAAGGCCGCGCCGTGGTCATCGCGGTGAACAAGTGGGACATCGAGGACCACAAGCAGGAAAAGATGCGCGAGCTGCGCGAAAGCTTTGAACGTCTGCTGCCGCAGCTGCGCGGTGCGCCGCTGGTCACCGTCTCGGCCCGCACAGGCAAGGGGCTGGACCGGCTGCAAGAGGCCGTGATGCAGGCCTATACGGTCTGGAACCGGCGTATCGCCACGGGTCAGTTGAACCGCTGGCTGGCGTCCATGATCGAACGCCACCCGCCCCCCGCACCGCAGGGCAAGCGGATCAAGCTGCGCTACATGACGCAGGTGAAATCGCGCCCGCCGGGCTTTGTGGTCATGTGCTCGCATCCCGACAAGCTGCCCGCCAGCTATTCGCGGTATCTGGTGAATGGCCTGCGCGAGGATTTCGACATGCCGGGAACGCCGATTCGCCTGCACATGCGCGGGCAGGGCGATCAGAACCCCTTCAAGGGCCGCAAGAAACGCAACGCCGGGGCGCTGAAAAAGCATCTTGGCGGGCTGCAGTCCAAGAAGGGCGGCGAAAAGGCCTGAGCTTTTCGACATTGGCCGTCCGGGGTTTCCGCTTGGTTTGCGCAGGGGCTTTGGCCCCTGCTTTTTTTTGGGGCTCTGCCCCGTCGCCTTTGGCGACTCCCCGGGATATTTTGGGCAATTGGAAGCGGCGGCGCGGGGGCTTGGCAGAAGTTTGCCTATCCTGGATCACGGAAATATTTCAGACACTTGCGCGCCGGATTGGCGGTGATACATGAGCGGCTGACGGCACTGGAGCCGTTGTTCGCGGACCGAGGTCCGCCAAGGAGTTCTCATTGAAAATGAGCAAGAACGTATTCGCCCTTTTCGCAGCCCTGATCGCCGCTGGTTCGATCGCACATGCTGAAACCATGGTCGAAGACACCGATGGCAATGGCACCTACTCGATCGAAGAGCTGATGGTTGCCTATCCCGCAATGACCGCCGAAGACTTTGCCGCTGTCGACACCGACGCGGATGGCGCTGTCAGCCCGGAAGAGCTGTCGGCAGCTGTCGAAGCAGGTGTTGTGGCTGAATAAGCCACCGCATCCTTGCCTCGTGAGGGGGTGCTTCGCGCAAGCGGGGCACCCCTGTTCATTTCAGGGGGCGGGGTTATTCGGTGTCGGTGCCGCGCAGGCCAAGGATCGCGAAGATCCCGAGCAGGGCCAGGCCAGCCACCGCCGCATTGAAGGGCTGTGAATTGGCCACGATGACCCCCACCAGCGCCCAGATCACCGTTATGCCGTATTCCGGCGCCCGGTGCAGGCGGTACTGCACCACCAGCGAGATCACCAGCGCCAGCGACAGCGACAGCAGCGCCGCCGGGGTCGGGGGCAGCCAGCCATAGCCGCCCAGCACCACGCCAAGCGCCACGCAGGACGCCGCCGTCAGCCAGCCTGCATAGATCGCCACTGGCGCCTGTTGCAGCCAGCGGTCGGTATCGCCCACCCGGAACAGGCTGAGCAGCGCCGCGCCCAGCATGACCCAGATCATCACGGTCGACACCAGCGGCGACACCTGCGCCACCGGCAACCATGCGGTGCCCACCGCCAGCGACACGAAGAGCGGCGCGCGCATCGGCGCCCAGTCGACATCGTCCGCCCGGCGCAGCAGGCCAAAGCCCGTGCCGACGATCAGCCAGGCATAGATCAGCCCCCAGATCGCAAAGGCATAGCCCGCGGGCTGCACCGGCGGGTTTTCCAGCGGCACCGGGAATTGCGAGGCCTCGAACCCGTTGAACCCGGGCGCCAGCAGCGGCGAGGCGGTAAAAGCCAGGGCCGCCGCCACACAAAGGATCGCCCACAGGCGCATCATTCCAGTGTTCCCTGCGCCGTCAGGGTGGTCTTGCCGCCCAGCCAGGGATGCAGTGCCGCGGGCAGGGTGACCGAGCCATCGGCGTTCTGCCCATTCTCAAGCACCGCAATCAGGCAGCGCCCCACCGCCAGCCCTGACCCGTTCAGCGTGTGCAGGAACTCGGGCTTGCCGCCATCGGCCGGCTTGAACCGCGCATTCATCCGCCGCGCCTGGAAATCCCCTGCGACCGAGACCGACGAAATCTCGCGGTAGGTGTTCTGCCCGGGCAGCCAGACCTCGATATCGTGGGTCTTGATCATGCCAAAGCCGATGTCCCCCGAACACAGCACCACCGTGCGGTAGGGCAGCTCCAGCTTTTGCAGGATCGCCTCGGCGCAGCCGGTCATGCGGTCGTGTTCGGCCATCGACGCATCAGGATGCACGATCGACACCATCTCGACCTTTTCGAACTGGTGCTGGCGCAGCATGCCGCTGGTGTCCTTGCCCGCCGATCCCGCCTCGGAGCGGAAGCACTGCGTATGCGCGACGTAGCGGCGGGGCAGATAGGATTCCTCGACCACAAGGCCGTTGACGATATTGGTCAGCGTCACCTCGGCCGTCGGCACCAGCCACCAGCCATTGGTGGTCTGGTACGAATCCTCGCCGAACTTGGGCAACTGGCCCGTGCCGTACATCATCTCTTCCTTGACCAGCACAGGGGTCCAGGTTTCGGTCAGCCCGTGTTCGGCGATATGGGTGTCCAGCATGAACTGCGCCAGCGCCCGGTGCAGGCGCGCGATCCCCCCCGACAGCACCACAAAGCGCGATCCCGACAGCTTTGCGGCCGTCTCGAAATCCAGCCCGTCCTTTGCGCCGGCGATCTCGTAATGCTCTTTCGGCGTGAAATCAAAGGCGCGCGGGGTGCCCCAGCGGCGGATTTCGACGTTGTCCGCCTCGTCCGCGCCGTCGGGCACATCGGCATGCATGACGTTGGGCAGGCCCATCAGCAGATCGCCCAGCTGCGCGTCCAGCTCCTTGGCCTTTGCCTGCATTTCGGCCACTTCGGCCTTTTTCTCGCCGACCAGCGCGCGCAGGCGTTCGAATTCGGCCTCGTCGCCTCTGGCCTTGGCCGCGCCCACCGCCTTGCTGGCCTTGTTCTGCTCGGCCTGCGCGGTTTCCGCTTTCAGGATCGCGGCGCGGCGCGCCTCGTCCAGTTCAAGGATCGACGGCGACATCGGCTCCAACCCACGGCGGGCCATCGCCGCATCGAAAGCGGCGGGATTTTCGCGGATGGTGCGGATGTCGTGCATCGGTCTCTCCTGAGCAACAGCTTTGAGTCGCAGGCCTTATGCCCGATCTTGGGTTAGGAGTGTAGGGGGCAAGGGAGCGCCAGAAAAGCCCCGCGCGGCGCGCCCCGCACCAGACCCGGCGCCCGGGCCCAAACCCGCCCCAGAGCCACCCCGCCCAAGCCCCCCGGTAGGCCGGGCTTCAGCCCGGCGCCCCCGCCGCATCCCAGGTCGCCGGATCATCCGGATCAAACCCGATCTCGGCCTGCCACGCGCGCCAGGCTTTCTCGAAGTCGCGCCAATCAAGCTTTTCGTCTCTCCAATGCGCAGGCCGCACCTCCCCTTCGGGCAGCGTCACCGACCCATCGGCAAAGACCGCCTGCCAAAAGGGCCGCAATTGCGTTGCGGTCGTTTCATCAACAGACTGCAACGCAGCGTTTTTTAGATCCGCGTCGCCAATGTTCGTTTCCTCGTCAAAATTGCACCTCCCAAAGATCCGCCCCCTGCAATCTGTACCAACCGCGCCGCGAATCGTACCGGGCCGGGGCGGGGGTGGCCGGGGGGCAGCCGGGGCCGGGGGGGCAATCCGTACCAAACCCGGCCGGTTTTGTACCAAACCCGGTGTTGCGCATCGACCGAACGCCCCGTTACCCCGTGGTGCGGTCGTTTTCTTGTGCCTTTGTCCGCATCTGCCACTGCTGCTTGCCTTGCATCCGCGCCGCACCGCGCATAGGTTCCGCGCAATCAAAAAGCGGGGGGTGCCCCGCCCAGTTTTGACAGGAGCATCCCAAATGGACGTCAACGCACTCGGCCAGTTTCTTCCGCTTATCCTGATCTTCGCGATCATGTATTTCCTGCTGATCCGGCCTCAGCAAAAGAAGATGAAAGAGCATCAGGCCATGGTCGAAGCCGTCCGCAAGGGCGACAAGATCGTCACTCAGGGCGGTATCATCGGCAAGGTTTCGCGCGTCATGGAAGGCGCCGAAGTCGAAGTCGAGATCGCCGAGGGCGTCAAGGTTCGCATCATCAAATCGACCATTGCACAGGTGCTGTCGAAAACCGAACCGGCACAGGGCTGATACCCGATGCTACAGATCGATCTATGGAAGCGTGTGCTGATCTGGGCCACGCTTGCCTTGGGCGTTGTTCTGGCGCTGCCCAATGCCTTTTACACCCGTGTCGAGCAGCATAACGACGCTGCCTCGGCCATTGAACTGGGCGCGAATACGCCGGAAAATCAGGCCCTTGCAGCGCAATGGCCTTCGGCGCTTCCGTCCGGTCTGGTGAACCTCGGGCTCGATCTGCGCGGCGGTGCGCACCTGTTGGCCGAGGTCAAGGTGCAGGACGTCTATGCCGCCCGGATGGACGCGCTGTGGCCCGAGGTGCGCGACATCCTGCGCCCCGAACGTGCCACCGTCGGCACCATCCGCCTGCAACCCGCCCCCGAGGGCGAATTGCGGGTCAGGATATCGGAACCCGCGGGCATGCCGCGCGCGCTGGAACTGGTGCGCGGACTGGCGCAGCCCGTCGTGTCGCTGACCGGGGCCGGGTCGACCGACCTGCAGGTCAGCAGCGAGGGCGACCAGATCATCGTCACCCTGTCCGAGGCCGAAAAGCAGGCCACGGATGAACGCACGATGCAGCAAAGCCTTGAAATCATTCGCCGCCGCATCGACGAGGTCGGCACCCGCGAACCCACGATCCAGCGTCAGGGCAGTGACCGCATCCTGATCCAGGTGCCGGGCATCGGCTCGGCCCAAGAGCTCAAGGACATCATCGGCACCACGGCGCAGCTGACCTTTCAGCCGGTCGTCGGGCGCACCTCGAACGCCAATGACAGCGCCGGGGTGGGCAATGAAATCCTGCCATATCTGGACCGCGAAGGCGCCTATGCCATCCTTGAACAGGCGCCCGTCGTCACCGGCGAAGAGCTGGTCGATGCGCAGCCTTCGTTTGACCAGAACGGGCGGCCTGCGGTCAGCTTCCGCTTCAACCCGTCGGGGGCGCGCAAGTTCGGCGACTACACCGCCGAGAACATCGGCAGCCCCTTTGCCATCGTGCTGGACAACGAGGTGATCAGCGATCCGGTGATCCAAAGCCATATCTCCGGCGGTTCGGGCATCATCACCGGCAATTTCAGCATCGAGGAATCGACCAACCTGGCGGTGCTGCTGCGCGCTGGCGCGTTGCCGGCGGGTCTGGAGTTCCTCGAAGAACGCACCATCGGCCCGGAACTGGGACAGGACAGCATCGACGCGGGCAAGATCGCGACCGCGGTGGCCTTTGCCGCCGTGCTGATGTTCATGGCCCTTGCCTATGGCCTGTTCGGGATTTTCGCCAATATCGCGTTGATCTTCAACATCGTGCTGCTGTTCGGCGCGCTCAGCCTGATCGGCGCGACGCTGACCTTGCCGGGCATCGCAGGCATCGTGCTGACCGTCGGCATGGCGGTCGACGCCAACGTGCTGATTTTCGAACGTATCCGCGAGGAACTGAAAACCGCGCGCGGGCCTGCCCGGGCGATCGAGCTGGGCTATGAAAAGGCGCTGAGCGCCATCATCGACGCCAACTTCACCACCTTCATCACGGCGGTGATCCTTTATGTCATGGGTTCGGGTCCGGTGCGCGGCTTTGCCATCACGCTGGGGCTGGGCATCCTGACCTCGGTCTTCACGGCGATCTTCGTCACGCGGCTGCTGATCGTGATCTGGTTCGAACGCCGCCGTCCCAAAACGATCGAGGTGTGACATGCGACTGAAACTGGTTCCCGAAGTCACCAACTGGGACTTCTTTTCACGATCCAAGCTGTGGCTGGGCATTTCGCTGTTCATGATGGTGCTGGCCTTTGGCAGCTTCATGGTGCGCGGTCTGAACTATGGCATCGACTTCAAGGGCGGCACCACGATCCGCACCGAAAGTGCCCAGCCCATCGACGTCGGGGCCTATCGCAGCGCCCTGGCGGCGCTGGACCTGGGCGATACGACGATTTCCGAGGTTTTTGACCCGACCTTTGGCCCCGACCAGAACGTCGCGATGATCCGGATCGGCGCCCAGGACGGAGAAGAGGCGGTATCGGGCGAGGTCATCGCCGCCGCCGAGGCCGCGCTGCAGGGCGTGAACCCGGACATCAAGTTCGTCTCCGTCGAAAGCGTCGGGCCCAAGGTGTCGGGCGAATTGATCAAGACCGCGATCATTGCCGTGACCCTGGCCATCGGTGCCGTGCTGATCTACATCTGGCTGCGCTTCGAATGGCAGTTCGCGGTGGGCGCGGTAGTGGCGCTGATCCATGACGTGATCCTGACCATCGGCATTTTCTCCGAGCTTCAGATCCGCTTTGACCTGGCGATCATCGCGGCGCTGCTGACCATCGTCGGCTATTCGCTGAACGATACGGTGGTCGTGTTCGACCGGGTCCGCGAGAACCTGATCAAGTACAAGAGCAAGGGCCTGAAGGAGGTTCTGAACCTGTCGATCAACGAAACGCTCAGCCGGACCTTCATGACCTCGTTCACCACACTGATCGCGCTGATCGCGCTGTTGGTGCTGGGCGGCGACGTGATCCGCGGGTTCGTCTTTGCGATGACCTGGGGCATCCTGGTGGGCACCTATTCGTCGATCTTCGTGGCTTCGGCCATCCTGCACCGGTTGGGCGTGAAACGCGACTGGAGCAAGCCGGTCGATACCTCGGGCACCCAGTTCGGGGATATCGATGCCTGATCTGCTGGCCGAGGCCTGGAACCTTCCGGGCCTTGGCTGGATCGCATTTGCGGCATTCATCGGGGGGCTGGTCCGGGGCTTTGCAGGCTTTGGAACAGCCCTTGTCTTTTTGCCCGTTACGGCGCAGTTTCTGACGCCCTTCCAGGCGATCCTGGCGCTGACCTTCATGGACATCCTTGGCCCCATGCCGATCCTGCGCCGCGCCTGGCCGCAGGTCGAAAAGGGCGACCTGGGGCGGCTGACGCTGGGCACGGCGGTGATGTTGCCGGTGGGGCTGGCGGTGCTGCAACTGGTCCCGCCCGAGGCGTTTCGCTATGCGGTCAGCCTGTTGGCGCTGAGCATGCTGGCGGTGCTGATCGGCGGGCTGCGCTATGGCGGCGTGGTCAGCCGCGCCATGGTGCTGGCCATCGGCGGTGCGGCTGGTTTCCTGGGCGGGGTTGCGGGCCTGCCGGGGCCCCCGGTGATCCTGTTCTACATGGCCCGGCCACTGCCGGCGGCGGTGATCCGCGCGACCACCCTGTATTACCTTTTCGTCTTTGATCTGCTGATCATCCTGGGCATGGGCGCCTTTGGATTGTGGGAAGCGGGCGCCATGGTGCTGGGCCTGGGGCTGGCGGTGCCTTGCATGGCGGGCAACTGGCTGGGCGGGCGGATGTTCGTGCCGGGCCAAGACAGGCTGTATCGCGGCGCGGCCTATGGGTTGATTGCGCTCTCGGCCTTGTCTGGGCTGCCGTTCTGGAGGTAAAAGCAAGCCATGCGTATCAATGAAATCACCTTTACCGATGCCGTCCCCGTTGACGGATATGGCCCCGGCTTTTTCCGCGTCGGAGGCGAGGTCCATGCCGGCGCGGTTCTGATGTATGGCGCCGGGGCGAATCCCTGGGGCGGGCTGGACGATGTTGCCGCCCTGATGGACCTTGCCGGCCATGTGGACGTGCTGTTCGTGGGCACGGGGGCGGAAATCTTTCACCTGCCGTCCGCGCTGCGCGCCCGGCTGGAGGACGCGGGGATCGGCGTCGAGGTGATGAATTCGCCCTCGGCCTGCCGGACCTACAACGTGCTGCTGAGCGAGGGCCGGCGCGTGGCGCTGGCGGCCCTGCCGGTCTGAGATTGACTGTACGGTCCGAGGAGATCTGAGGCGGTTTGTTGCGGCGGGCGTTGGTTGGGGGCGCTGCCCCCGTCGCTGAGCGACTCCCCCGGGATATTTTGCGGCACAAAGAAACAGGCGGGCCGGAATGGGCACTGGGCGCTTTTGACGCTTTTGCGCGGCGGGCGGCTGGGGTAAGTCTGCGACATGGAATTGACGGTTCGTGATCTTGCGGTGGCCCGGGGCGGTGTGCCGGTTCTGGAGGGTGTCAGCTTTGGGCTGGGGCCGGGGCGGGCGCTGGTGCTGCGCGGGCCGAACGGGTCGGGCAAGACGACCTTGCTGCGCACCGTGGCGGGCCTGCAGCCGCCGTTCGAAGGCACGGTCGAGGGGGCGGGCGAGCGGATTGCCTATGCCGCCCATGCGGATGGGTTGAAATCCATGCTGACGGTGACCGAGAACCTGAGCTTTTGGGCGCAGGCCTTTGGGACAAAGAACATTTCCGCGGCGTTGAAAGGGTTCAACCTTGAGACCCTGGACAATCGGTTGGCGGGCACGCTGAGCGCCGGGCAGAAGCGGCGGCTGGGTCTGGCGCGGCTGATGGTGACGGGGCGGCCGGTCTGGGTGTTGGACGAGCCGACGGTGTCGCTGGACACCGCGTCGGTGCAACTGTTTGCCGAGGCGGTGCGTGCGCATCTGGCGGCGGGCGGCAGCGCCTTGATGGCGACGCATATCGACCTTGGGCTGCAGGAGGCCGAGATTTTCGACGTGACCCCCTACAAGGCGCGCCCACGGGCGGCGGCCTCGGACGAGGCCTTTTTATGATTGCGCTGCTGGTACGGGATTTGCGGCTGTCGGTGCGGGCCGGGGGGGGCTTTGGCCTGGGTCTGGTGTTTTTCCTGATCGTGACGGTGCTGGTGCCTTTCGGGGTTGGCCCCGAGACCGGGCTGCTGACGCGGATCGCGCCGGGCGTTCTGTGGATCGGGGCGCTGCTGGCCTGTCTGTTGTCGCTGGACCGGATCTTTGCGCTGGATTGGGAGGACGGGTCGCTTGACCTGTTGGCGACGGCGCCTTTGCCGATGGAGGGCGTGGTCAGCGTCAAGGCGCTGGCGCATTGGATCACCACGGGCCTGCCTTTGGTGCTGGCGGCGCCGGTGCTGGGGGTGCTTTTGAACCTGCCGGTCGGGGGCTATCTGTGGGTGGTGGTGTCGCTGCTGCTGGGGACCCCGGCGCTGTCGGTGATCGGCACCTTTGGCGCGGCGCTGACCGTGGGGCTGAAACGTGGCGGGTTGCTGATGTCGCTGCTGGTGCTGCCGCTTTACGTGCCGACCCTGATTTTTGGCGCCGAGGCCGCGCGGCGCGGCGCCGAGGGGCTGGCGGTGCAGACGCCGCTTTTGATGCTGGCGGGGATCAGCGCGGGGGCGGTGGCGCTGCTGCCCTTTGCCTCGGCGGCGGTTCTGCGGATCAACCTGCGCTGAGGCACCAATGGCCCCGCGCCGCAGCGGCATTGATTCGATCAATGGGCATCGCGGCGGGTTTTGCGGCTGGCGGCAGGGCGTTGACTGACGTTCCGCTGCGGCGCATGGGCCGCCACTGGCCCAAGCTGAGCGCGACGTATTGCGCCCTACGGATATTTGATGTGTAAAGCGGTGCCAAACAGAGGTATCCAAAGCGCATGTCGATCTGGGAATACGCCAATCCGGTCAAGTTTATCCGGACCACCGACCGCCTGCTGCCCTGGTTCAGCGCGGGGGCTGTCATCTGCCTTGTCGTGGGACTGGTCTGGGGCTTTTTCTTTACGCCCGAAGATTACCGGCAGGGCAGCACCGTGAAAATCATCTATCTGCACGTGCCTTCGGCGCTGATGGCGATCAACGCCTGGATGATGATGCTTGTCGCCTCGCTGATCTGGATCGTGCGGCGCCATCACGTCAGCGCGCTGGCGGCCCGGGCCGCGGCGCCCATCGGGGCGATGATGACCGTGATCGCGCTGATCACCGGGGCAATCTGGGGCCAGCCGATGTGGGGAACCTGGTGGGCCTGGGACCCGCGCCTGACCTCTTTCCTGATCCTGTTCCTGTTCTACCTTGGATACATGGCGCTTTGGACGGCGATCGAAAATGACGACACCGCTGCCGACCTGACCTCGATCCTGTGTCTTGTCGGGTCGGTCTTTGCGCTGCTGTCGCGCTATGCGGTGAATTTCTGGAACCAGGGGCTGCACCAGGGCGCATCGCTGTCGCTGGACAAGGAAGAGAACGTGGCCGACGTGTTTTACCACCCGCTTCTGGTCAGCATCGCGGGCTTTGTCCTGCTGTTCATCGCGCTGGTGTTCCTGCGCACCCAGACCGAAATCAGGGCACGCCGGGCGCGGGCGCTGTTGACGCGCGAAAGGGGGGCATGATGCCGGATCTTGGAAAATACGCCGGGGCGGTCCTGTCGTCCTATGCGCTGTCGATCCTGCTGATCGTGGTGCTTGTGGTGGCCAGCGTGCTGCGTGCGCGCAAGGTCAAGGCCGAGCTGGCCCAGATTGAAGAGAGACAGAAACTTGGCTGACAAACGTGGCATTTCGCCCCTGATGATCCTGCCGCCGCTGGTCTTTCTGGCGCTGGGGCTGATGTTCTACCTGGGGCTTGGGCGGCCGGGCGCGCGCGATCTGCCCTCGACCTTCGTGGGCAAGCCTGCTCCGGCGATCACCGAGGTGGCGCTAAGCGGCTATGCGCCCGTCACCCCCGAAGTGCTGGCCACGGGCGAGGTGACCATCGTGAATTTCTGGGCCAGCTGGTGCCCGCCATGCCGCGCCGAACATCCGCGCCTGATGCAGATGCAGGCCGAGGGGCTGAACGTCGTCGGCGTGAACATGAAGGACCAGGAGGGCCAGGCCCGTCAGGTGCTGGAACAGGACGGCAATCCCTTTTCGGCGATCGCCTTTGATCCTTCGGGGCGGACCTCGATCGAGTGGGGCGTGACCGGCCCGCCCGAGACCTTCATCCTGGATGGGGATGGTGTGGTGCTGTTCAAGTTCATCGGGCCGCTGGTCGGCTCGGACTATGAACAGCGCTTTGTGCCGGCGTTGAACGCGGCGCTGGGGCGCTAGGCCCAAAGGGGGCACCGCCACCCTGGCGGCCTGCGCGTTGCAGGCCCCCAAAGGCGGGTCAGAGGTTGCAGGTGATCTGGGTGTCTTCTGCGTGGCAGGCGGGTTTGTCATTCGCCCCGGCCGCCGCGCCATAAAGCGCCAGGGCCACCAATGCCGCTGCTTGAAGAATGGTCAGGATTTTCATGGGTGTCTCTCGGCCTGATAAAGTTCTGTTCTATTTGTTAACTGTGCCCCTTGGGTCTGGATTAAAGCCTAACACCCAAAAGGCGAAACCTGTTTTGCGGTCAATTGTTCAAGCATTGCGCAGACTTGCGCCGACTGCCGTGGTTTTGGGCGAAATTGCGCCCGCCACGGAAATGTGACGGCTGTCCGGCACCCCCAAACCCTAGCGATGGATCATCCGCCCGTCAGGTGGGGAAAACCTGCCCTGTGGGCCGCTGACAACGAAAAACCCCCGGCATCGCTGCCGGGGGCTGTTGTCTTGTCCCGAAAGGGGGAGCGGGATCAGTTGGCCTTGGCCAGATCGCGCAGCACGTAGTGCAGAACGCCGCCGTGCTCGATGTATTCGATCTCGATCGCGGTATCGATCCGGCACTTGATCTGGATGACCTTGGTCGACCCATCCGCCATGGTGATGGTGCAGGGCACCACTTCTTGCGGCTTGATCGTGTCGAGGCCCGCGATGGACACCGTTTCGTCACCGGTCAGACCCAGCGATTTGCGGGTGTCGCCGCCGGTGAATTCGAACGGGATGACGCCCATGCCCACCAGGTTCGAACGGTGGATACGCTCGAACGATTCGGCGATCACGGCCTTGACGCCCAGCAGCGCGGTGCCCTTGGCGGCCCAGTCACGCGACGACCCGGCGCCGTACTGTTCACCGGCAAAGATGACCAGCGGGGTGCCCTGTTCCTGATAGGCCATGGCCGCATCATAGATCGAGGTCTGCTGACCATCGGGGCCCTTGGAGTAACCGCCCTCGACGCCGTCCAGCATCTCGTTCTTGATGCGGATGTTGGCAAAGGTGCCGCGCATCATGACCTGGTGGTTGCCGCGACGCGACCCGTACGAGTTGAACTCGCGCACCGGAACCTGACGTTCGACCAGATACTGACCGGCGGGGGTGCTTTCCTTGAAGGAACCCGCGGGGCTGATGTGGTCGGTGGTGATCATGTCGCCCAGCAGGGCCAGAACGCGCGCACCGTCGATGTTGCTGATGGTGCCCGGATCCTTGGACATGCCCTGGAAGTAGGGCGGGTTCTGGATGTAGGTCGAGGTCGACGGCCAGTCATAGGTTTCGGCGTCGGTGGTTTCCACGCCCTGCCACTTTTCGTCGCCTTTGAAGACGTCGGCGTACTTGGACTGGAACGCCTCGCGGGTGACGGTCTGTTCGACCAGGTCGGCCACCTCTTTGGTGGTCGGCCAGATGTCCTTGAGATAGACGTCCTTGCCGTCCGGCGTCTGGGCGATCGGATCCCTCGAGATGTCGATGTTCATGTCACCGGCCAGCGCATAGGCCACGACCAGCGGCGGCGAGGCCAGGTAGTTGGCGCGCACGTCCGGGGAAATCCGACCTTCGAAGTTGCGGTTACCCGACAGAACCGAGGTGGCGATCAGGTCGTTTTCGTTGATCGCCTTGGAGATTTCCGGCTGCAGCGGGCCCGAGTTGCCGATGCAGGTGGTGCAGCCATAGCCGACCAGGTTAAAGCCGATCTTGTCCAGGTCTTCCTGAAGGCCGGCGGCCTCGAGATAGGCGGACACGACCTGCGATCCCGGTGCCAGCGAGGTCTTGACCCAGGGCTTGCGGGTCAGGCCAAGGGCCGCAGCCTTGCGGGCCACAAGGCCCGCGCCGATCATCACATAGGGGTTCGAGGTGTTGGTGCACGAGGTGATCGAGGCGATCACGACCGACCCGTCGCGCAGCTGGTAATCCTCGCCTGCGACCGATGCGGTCTTGTGCAGGTTGACGGATTTCGTGGCGGCGGGGCCTTCGTCCAGCATGTCCTTGGCGTCGGCGGACACGTCGATGCCGCGGAAATCGGCCACGACCTTTTCAAAGGCCGATGCGGCGGCGGTCAGCGCGACATAGTCCTGCGGACGCTTGGGGCCGGAAATGGCGGGGACGATGGTGCCCATGTCCAGTTCCAGCGTGTCGGTGTAGACCGGCGCATAGTCGGACCCGCGCCAGAAACCGTTTTCCTTGGCGTAGGCTTCGACCAGGGCAACACGGTCTTCTTCGCGGCCCGTGTTGCGCAGGTAACGCAGGGTTTCGTCGTCGATCGGGAAGAAGCCACAGGTGGCGCCGTATTCGGGGGCCATGTTGGCGATGGTGGCGCGGTCCGCCAGCGGCAGATGATCCAGGCCTTCACCGTAGAATTCCACGAACTTGCCGACAACGCCCTTGGCGCGCAGCATTTCCACGACCTTCAGAACCAGGTCGGTGCCGGTGGTGCCTTCCATCATGGCGCCGGTCAGCTTGAAGCCGATGACCTCGGGGATCAGCATGGAAATCGGCTGACCCAGCATCGCGGCCTCGGCCTCGATCCCGCCAACACCCCAGCCCAGAACGGCAGCGCCGTTGACCATGGTGGTGTGGCTGTCGGTGCCGACCAGCGTGTCGGGATAGGCGACGGTTTCGCCGTTCTGGTCCACGTCGGTCCAGACGGTCTGCGACAGGTATTCCAGGTTGACCTGGTGACAGATGCCGGTGCCCGGGGGCACGACGCGGAAGTTGTTGAACGCGGTCTGGCCCCACTTGAGGAAGGTATAGCGCTCCATGTTGCGCTCGTACTCGCGGTCCACGTTCATCTGGAAGGCGCGCGGGTTGCCGAATTCGTCGATCATGACCGAGTGGTCGATGACCAGGTCAACCGGGTTCAGCGGGTTGATTTTCTGCGGGTCGCCGCCAAGCGCCTTGATGCCGTCGCGCATCGCGGCCAGGTCGACCACGGCCGGAACACCGGTGAAATCCTGCATCAGAACGCGGGCCGGACGGTAGGCCAGTTCGCGATCACCCTTGCCGCCATTGTCGGCCCAGTCGGAAAACGCCTTGATGTCGTCTACGGTGACGGTCTTGCCGTCCTCGAAACGCAGCATGTTTTCCAGAACCACCTTCAGCGCG
Organism: Tropicibacter oceani; assembly: GCF_029958925.1. Taxonomy (NCBI): domain Bacteria; kingdom Pseudomonadati; phylum Pseudomonadota; class Alphaproteobacteria; order Rhodobacterales; family Roseobacteraceae; genus Pacificoceanicola; species Pacificoceanicola oceani. The sequence goes on along the minus strand of NZ_CP124616.1, from coordinate 3,161,831 downwards.
GCGGGCAGCTTGGAGAAATCGCCAAGCCCGGCAGCCTGCGCTGCGGGGATCGAGTAATAGGCGACGCTTTGGCCGCCGGCCTTCAGGGTTTTGCGCGTTTTGGCGCTGTCATGGCCTACTGTTATGGGCATGGGAAACCTCCAGGTGGGGTGACGAAATGAAAGGACTTGGGCGCTTATTGCCCTAAGGGCGTTCGCCGATCAAGGGGGGTGCGGCGTTTTGTATGCCATTGTACACAGTTTTGATCCCGGGACATACACGGCCTCTCTCGAATGATTGATTGGTTATTTCAGGCGCGCTTGTCTAAACACTTTGAACAGCCGAAAAAACGGTAATGGATTCATGCTTGCACGTCTGATCTTCACCTTGGCCCTTTGGGCATCGCTTTGCGGGGGCGCGCAGGCGCAGGACAACCCCGTGGTGGTCGAGCTGTTTACCTCGCAGGGGTGTTCATCCTGTCCGCCGGCGGATGCGCTTCTGGCTGAATTGGGCCAGCGCGACGACGTGATTCCGCTCGCCTTGCATGTGGATTACTGGGACTACATCGGCTGGAAGGACCGCTTTGCCAAGCCGGGCTTTACCACCCGCCAAAAGGGCTATGCCCGCGCGCAGGGCGAAAAGATGGTCTATACTCCGCAGATCATCGTGAACGGGGTCGAGGACACGGTCGGGTCGCGCCCGATGAAGGTGGCCGAACTGATCCAGAAACACGCGGCGCATCCCGCGCAGGTCAAGCTGGAGGTATCGCGCCAGGGCGGTCAGCTGGTGATCCGCGCCAGCAGTGCCCATCCCATGCGCCCCAGCGACATCCACATCGTGCGGTATCAACCCCGTCGCGAAATCGCGATCCTGCGCGGCGAAAACGCCGGCAACAAATTCACCTACACGCATATCGTCGATGACTGGAAGGTGGCCGGGCGTTGGGACGGGCAGGGCACCTATGAGACGCGCGTGCCGATCGAGGGTGACCAGCCCGTGGTCGTTCTGGTGCAGGAACCGCGCTATGGCCCCATCGTTGCGGCGGCGCGCTTGCGCTGACGCTTTTCCTGCCGCTTGGGTTTCCAGCGGCGGTGCAGCCACATCCATTGACCGGGATCTTCCTTGATCCGTGCCTCCAGCCGCCTTGTCGCCTCGCGCATCATGTCGACCGGATCGCCGTGGGGGATGGGTTCCTCAAGGACGGCGTCAAAGCCGTAGCGGTCCGCATGGCGGATGCCAAAGTAAGGCACCACCAAAGCGCCGGTTTTCAGCGCGATATCCGCGACCGAGGTCAGGGTCGGCGCAGGTTTGCCAAGGAAATCAATCGGTACGCCGGCGCTGTCATAGACGTCGAACAACAGTATCGCCATGCCGCCATCGCGGATGTGCTTGATCAGACCCATGGTGCCGCGGCGACCCTGTTCAAAGACCGGCTCGCCGATGTCGCGCATGTTCTGGGTGTAGTGTTCGTTGAAGAACGGGTTGGACATCGGGCGGATCAGCCCGCCGATCTGATAGCCGCGCGCCAAAAGGGCGCATCGGCCACATTCGCCGCTGCCGTAATGGCCGGTGACAAGCAGGACGGGGCGCCCTTCGGCGCGGGCCTGCTCGACGGCGGCAAGGCCGGGACCACCCAAGGGGGCCCGTGCTCCGCGCGCCAGCATTTCCGGAACGTCGTAGTTTTCGATAAAGGCGCGGGCGACGTTGTCGATCGCCTGCTCGGTGATCTTGCGCACTTCGGCTTCGGGCAGGTCGGGCCAGACATAGGCGAGGTTGGCGCGCACGCGCGCCGGCCAGCCGACAAGCGGGGCCACCAGGCGCCGGACGATCCAGCTGACCGTGTTCAGGCGCGTGCGCACCGGCAGCAACAAAGCGCCACGGATCAGCGCGCGAATCGCCCAGTCCGACAGCCGGTCCTGCCAGCCGCCGTGTTGCCGTTGCTTTTTCTTCGCTTTGCCCACGAGGCCCCCGGATTTTACCCTTGCCTCGGTTTTACGCCGCGCGGCGGGGGGCGACAAGGCCGCCCGCCGGCAAAGGCGGAAAGGCGTCTATTCCTCTTCGTCGGGGTTCAGCAGCTCGATCTCGCCGACGTCGACAAGATTGCGGATCGCCGCGACCACGGCGCCCATGGCCTTTTCGCCGATCTTGGGTTTGACGGTGCCCTTGGCCTCGGCCTCTTCGCGGATGCCTTCGGCCATGCGTTTGGACATGTTGGTCAGCAGGAAATCGGCGGTGGTGCGCTCGACCTCGGATTGGGCGGCGGCGATGGCGGTGGCCAGCACGTCGGCCTCAAGATCGCGGGTCAGCTTGGGGACGTCGATGGCGTTCAGGCGTTCGGGGATATTGGCAAAGGTGAAAATGGACTTGCGCACGGCGTCGGCGAATTCCGCATCCTCCTGTTCAAGGCTTTCCAGCAGTTCGTCGCGCACCGCGCTGTTGGAATAGTTCAGGATCGCCCCCAGCCGTTCATTGGGTTTGGCGGCAAAGGCCTTGGGCGGTTCGGCGTCGATCTGCGCGGCCAGCGACAGGCCGATCCGGTCCACCGCGTCAGGCGTGACCCCGGTGGTCATCGACACCGCATAGCTGATGCGCCGCGCCTTGTCGCCGGGCAGCTTGGCCAGCACCTGTGCCGCCTTGGCGACGTCGATCTTGGACATCATGACGGCGGCGACCTCGGTGCTTTCGGACAGGACCAGCTTTTCCAGCCGTTCCACATCCAGCTTGTTGATGCGTTCCCAGGGATCGCCGGTCTGGCGTACCCCCGCCTCCTTGCGCAGGCGCAGGGCGGTGCGTGGGTTGATCTTGCCGTCCAGCGCGGTCAGCGCCCCGGCCATGTCGCCGGGAAAGGACAGCCCGACCCGTTCCAATTCGTCCGAGAATTCCAGAACCACCGCGTTCAGCGTTTCGCGGTCGATATAGCGCATGTTGCCCAGCAGGATGGTCAGTTCGGCCTGATGTTCGTCGGGCAGCGAGGCCAGCGGCACATCCGCCCCCTCGTTCAGCAGGAACTGCACGATGATCGCCGCCTTGGCCCGGCGCGACAGGCGTTTGGGGCCGCGGGACCCGGCGGGGCCGGGCAGGGCAAGGGCGGTCATGTTGGTCATAGGGGGCTCCGTCTGGCAGGGGCGCGCGGCCGATGTCCAAAGCGTTACCCCAGCAAGGTTTCCCAGCGGTTAAGCCAGTGCCGCGAATTTGCATCGAATACAAAAAAGACGGCCGCTTGCGGGGCCGTCCCTGTTGGATCGTATCGGTCCGGGTTTCAGCCCGTGACCACCTTGCAGGTTCCGGTATCGGCGTCATAGGCCGACCCTTCGGCGCAGGTCATGGCCTGTTCGGAATGCCCCGAGCAGGCGGCAAAGCCCAAGGCTGGCACGACAGCCAGCGCGGCGGCGGCGATAAGCGTCTTGATCGTCATTGGTGTGCGTCCTCCTGTTGGATAGGCTTAGGGTAGCACGGTCTGACGAATCGTCAAAATCACAGTTTCACGGCACCCCAAAGAAAAAGGCGCGCCCCGTGGCGGGCGCGCCTTGCTGTCTTGTGTCGTGGCAATCCGTCAGTCTTCGCCGAAAACCCGGGCAAAGATCGTGTCGACATGCTTGGTGTGATAGCCAAGGTCGAATTTTTCGTTGATCTCCTCCTCGGACAGGGCGGCGCGGACCTCGTCATCGGCCAGCAGTTCCTCGCGGAAATCGGTGCGGTGATCCCAGACCTTCATGGCGTTGCGCTGGACCAGACGATAGGCATCCTCGCGCGATACGCCGGCTTGGGTCAGCGCCAGCAGCACGCGCTGCGACATCACCAGACCGGGGAATTTGTTCATGTTGTCCAGCATGTTCTGCGGGTAGACCAGCAGTTTGTCGATGACACCGGTCAGCCGCGACAGGGCGAAATCCAGCGTGATGGTGGTGTCGGGGCCGATGTTGCGTTCGACCGAGCTGTGCGAGATGTCGCGTTCATGCCAAAGCGCCACGTTTTCCATCGCCGGGATCACCGCCATGCGCACCAGACGCGCAAGGCCGGTCAGGTTCTCGGTCAGCACCGGGTTCTTCTTGTGCGGCATCGCAGAGGAGCCCTTTTGCCCCATCGAGAAGAATTCCGCCGCCTCGAGCACCTCGGTGCGCTGCATGTGGCGGATTTCAATGGCAATGTTCTCGATGCTGCTGGCGATGACGCCCAGCGTGGCAAAGAAGGCCGCGTGACGGTCGCGCGGGATGACCTGCGTGCTGATCGGTTCGGGTACAAGGCCAAGCTGGTCGCAGACGTGTTCCTCGACCGCCGGGTCGATGTTGGCAAAGGTGCCGACCGCGCCGCTGATCGCGCCGGTGGCGATTTCCGCGCGGGCATCGCGCATGCGCGACAGGTTGCGGTCCATTTCGGCATAGAACCGGGCAAAGGTCAGGCCCATGGTGGTCGGCTCGGCGTGGATGCCGTGGCTGCGGCCGATGCGGACCGTGTCCTTGTGCTCGTAAGCGCGCTTTTTCAGCGCCGCCAGCAGCCCTTCGAGATCCTTGATCAGGATGTCCGAGGCGCGCACCAGCTGCACGTTGAAACAGGTGTCCAGAACGTCGGACGACGTCATGCCCTGATGGACAAAGCGCGCCTCGTCGCTGCCCACATGTTCGGCCAGATGGGTCAGAAAGGCGATGACGTCATGCTTGGTCACCGCTTCGATTTCGTCGATGCGCGCGACGTCGAATTCCACGTCCTTGGCTTTCCAGACCGCGTCGGCGTTTTCCTGCGGGATCACGCCCAGCTTGGCCATGGCGTCACAGGCATGGGCCTCGATCTCGTACCAGATGCGGAACTTGGTCTCGGGCGACCAGATGGCGACCATCTCGGGGCGGGAATAGCGGGGGATCATGGGCAGCGTCCTCTTGGCGTCGATGTTGCGCGCGTCATACGCCGCGCTTGGCGTCAGGGCAAGGTGACAAGGCGGCGCTGGCCCGCGCGGGCGTTCCATGTTAGCGGTCCGGGCAGGCAGGACGGGACGGGCGCCGTGGTGACGCTGGACGATTTCATTGGCAACTGGGACCTGGCGCGCGACATTCGGCACGCTGATGGCGGCGTCGGTTTGTTCACCGGGCAGGCGAATTGGCGACGTGAGGGCGCGGGCGCGGTCTATACCGAGACCGGCACGCTGGACATTCCGGGGCAGGGACGCTTTGCCGCTGAGCGCCGCTATCTCTGGGCACCTGACCTGAGCATCTGCTTTGACGATGGGCGGTTTTTCCACCAGGTCCCGGCTGCGGGCGGGGCGGCCGCGCATTGGTGCGATCCCGACCAATATGATGTGACATATATGTTTGCGGACTGGCCCCGGTGGTCCTGTACCTGGCAGGTCAAAGGCCCGCGAAAAAACTATGCCATGACAAGCCGTTACAGCCCGGCAGGCTAAGGCCCAAAGGTGGATCTGCGGCCATTGTATACCGTTGCATTCCGCTAAGGCATTGAAACCGAACGCTTTTTTGATTTACATCGCCGGCGCGGCGGGCCACATTCCGCGCAAGTAACCGGAGCCCGCTTCATGCCGCCGATTCAAGACCACCCGCTGCGCTACCAGCTTGCCAATGAACTGCACGCCCGGCCTTTCCCGTCGCTGACGGCGCCGTGCCGCGCGGTCTATCTGGCGATCAAGCAGCCGATGAACGCGGCCACCCGCGACCGGGACGAGGATCTGGCGCATCTGATCGCCTTGCTGGACCGGCACGGCACGCAGCACCCGCAACCCGGGGCGACGCATTTTTCCACCCGGATCGGGCGGCACACCTTGAAATGGGAACAGCACACGGAATTCGTGACCTACACGGTGTTCCTGTCCGGTCTGGGCAAGCGCCCCTTTGATCCGGCGGATTTCGAGGTGTTCCCCGAGGATTGGCTCGAGGCCGCGCCGGGGGTGCGGGTGACCTCGGCGATGATCCGGGTCGAGCAGCGCCCCCCCGACGACAAGATCGCCGAGGCGCTTGAGGATTGGCTGGTTGCCGAAAGCGTGGCAGTGGCGCGGGTGCTGGACGATGATGCCATTGTTGCCGGGGATTTCCGCATTGATCCGGCGGGGCATCAGCGTTTTGCCGTGTTCACCAGCGAAGGGGTGGGGGATCGGCGCATCGGCCGGATCGTCCAGCGCCTGTGCGAGATCGAGACCTACAAGACCATGTCGATGCTGGGCTTTGTCCGGGTGCGGCAGATCGGCCCGCGCATGGGCGAGATCGACGAGGAACTGACCCGCCTGATGGAGGCGATGACCCGCAAATCCGCCCCCGAAGAGGAAACCCTGGCCGCGCTGTTGTCGGTGTCGGCGGAACTTGAAAGCCTGTCGGCGCAGTCGTCATTCCGGCTGGGCGCGACCTTTGCCTATGAGGCGCTGGTCAACAAGCGGATCGAGGTCCTGCGCGAAACGCGCTTCGAGGGCCGCCAGACCTTTGCCGAGTTCATGACCCGGCGCTATCAGCCCGCCATGCGGACAGTCAAAAGCACCGAAGGGCGGCTGGGGGCCATGGCGGACCGGGCGATGCGGGCGGGGGATCTGCTGCGCACCCGGGTCGAGGTGCAGCGATCTGCCCAGAACCAGCAATTGCTGGAAAGCATGGACAAGCGCGCCGAGGCGCAGCTGCATCTGCAAAAGACGGTCGAGGGATTGTCGGTGGTGGCGATCAGCTATTACGCGGTCTCGCTGGTCAGCTATCTTTTGTACCCGGCGGCGGAACCGCTTGGATTGTCCAAGGGGATGATGACGGCGCTGACGGTGGTGCCGGTGGTCTTGCTGGTCTGGCTGATGATCCGGCGCATCCGCCTGTCGATGGAGACGCATGGGCCGGATCTGTAGAGGCTTGTGACGGGCCGGGGATGGGGGCGCTGCCCCCGTCGCCTGCGGCGACTCCCCCGGAGTATTTTGGCCAAGAAGAAGGGCCGGGTTATTCTGCCGGAACGGCGGTCAGGGTGCCTTGGGCCTTGCGCGACAGGGCGGCGTTGGTTGCCAGTGCGCCCGCAGCGATGGACGCAAGGGTCAACAGTGCCGCGATGCTGAGCGTCGGGATGCCCGACAGACCCGCGCCCACGGTGCAGCCGCCAGCCAGCACGCCGCCGATGCCCATCAGCACTGCGCCTGCCAGGTAGCGGCCGGTTTGTGCCGGGGTGGAGAAGCTTTGCCATTCGAAACGGCGCGCGGCCAGCGACGAGGCGAGGGCGCCCAGCAGCACGCCGCCGATCAGCCCGGCGCCAAAGCCTGCGGGGATCGAGGTTGCGGCGACGGTGTAGAACAGCGTCTCGCTCCAGGTCGAGGTGAAGCTGAGGCTTTCCATGACGATCGGGTCGAAGTCATCGAAAAGCACAAAGCCGGTGCCGACCCAGCCAAGCGGGACCAGCAGGCCAAGGGCCGCCGCCAGGATCAGCGTGACGGGGCGGTTGCCCGACCGAAAGGCAAAGGCCAGCGCGGCGGTGCCCAGCAGGGCCGTCCAGATCAGCGGGTTGCCGGGCAGGGCGGCCGAATCCAGCGCCAGCGTCGGAGCAGAGAGCGTCGTGCGCACCGGGGCCAGAACGCCCTTGAGCGTGGCATGGGCGACGACGGCAAAGACCGCCAGAACGGTAAAGGCGCGCAGGTTGCCGCTGCCGGCCAGCACCGTCAGCCGCGAGGCGCAACCACGGGTCAGCACCATGCCGGCGCCGAACAGCAGGCCTCCGGCGAGGATGGCCAGCAGGGGCAGGTCAGCCGCCATGAAGCGGTGATCCCCGAACGAGATCCACTCCATCGCGACAGCCGCCTGAGTGCCGACAAGAGCAAAGGCCAGGGCCGTCAGCCAGACGCCCATGGCGGCGCGGCGGTCCGTCCCGATCAGGGCGCGGCGAAAGCAGAACCTGGTCTGCTCGGCGAAGACGCCGAACAGGGCGCCAAGGGCGAGGGCGAAATAGACGACCGCTTGCGGCGCTGTAAGGGTTTCGAAGCCAAAAGATTCGAACATGGAACTGCCTCCGGGTTTGGAACAATGTTCCTATGAAGGGCTTTTTGCTGGGCTGGCAAGCGCTTGTGATATAGGTGTGCAGGGGGTAGCTGGAACAGTGTTCTGATTTCCTGTCTGCGCCCGGATCAATGTTCCATGGATGCAGAAAAGGGCGGCAGAGGTTCTGCCGCCCCGTGAGGCTGGAACATCGCTGTCCTTATTTCGCTTAGCGCCCGCGAATGCGCGGATCGAGCGCGTCGCGCAGCCCGTCGCCGATGTAGTTGACCGACAGGACGGTCAGCGAGATGGCGAATCCGGGCAGCAGCACGCGTTCGGGGAATTGCTCCATCCGCACCACCGCATCGGCCAGCATCTTGCCCCAGGTCGGGAAGTCCGAGGGGAAGCCGACGCCAAGGAAGCTCAGCGCGCTTTCGGTGATGATGGCGGTGGCCAGACCCAGCGCCGCCGAGACCATGATCGGCGACAGCACGTTGGGCAGCAGGTGTTTGCGGATGATCTTGCCGTTCGTGGTGCCGATGGACCGTGCGGCCAGGACGAATTCGCGTTCCTTGATCGCCAGCACGTCGCCGCGCACGATGCGCGCCGTGGGCATCCACGATGTGATGGCGATGATCGTGACGATCAGGATGAACATGCCGCCCTCTGGTCCGGCCAGGGTACGCAGCGGTTGCCGGAACAGCGTCACAGCCAGCAGCAGCAGCGGCAGGATCGGCAGGGCAAGGAACAGATCGGTGGTGCGCATCAAGAGCCCGTCGATCCTGCGGAAGAACCCGGCCAGAACGCCGATCGCCGTGCCGATGACAAGGCTGAGGATCATCGCCGCCCAGCCCACCGCCAGCGAGGCACGCCCACCGGCAATGATCTGGGCCAGGTTGTCGCGGCCAAGCTGGTCCGAGCCAAGCGGCTTGTTCCAGCCGGTCTTGGCGTCGCTGTCCCACAGCGCGGTGTAGATCGGGCGCATGTCCTTGGACCGGATGTCCAGTTTCTGCGGATCGACCGTCCAGATATAGGGGCCGATCAGCACCACCAGCGTGATGAAGATCAGGAACCCAAGGCCGAACATCGCGCCCTTGTGCTTGCGGAACTGGTCCCAGACGTCCTTTTTGCGCGATCTGGGCGGGGCCATCGGGCCCTTGTCCTTGAGCGCTTCGATCGGGTTGGGGGTGGCGGGCATGGGCTCAGTCATAGCGGATCCTCGGGTCAAGGATGCCATAGAGGATATCGGCAATCAGGTTGAACATCACGATGAGCACCGCAAAGATGAAGGTCAGCGTCATGACGCCGGGCAGGTCGTTGGCGAACAGCCAGGTCAGCAGCAGCTGGCCGATGCCGTTCACCTTGAACACGTTCTCGGTGATGATGGCGCCGCCAAAGATCGACGGAATGCCAAGGGCGATGACCGTGACCACCGGGATCATCGAGTTGCGCAGCACGTGGACCATGACGACAACCGCCTCGCTCAGGCCCTTGGCGCGGGCGGTGCGCACGTAATCCTGGTTGAGGTTGTCAAGCATGGTGGCGCGCATGTAGCGCGACAGCTGCGCGGTGATCTGCAGGGCCAGCACCATGACGGGCATGACCATCTGCATAAGCTGCACCTTGAACGATGCCCAGTCGCGCACGACGTGGGTGGTGTCATAGATCGAGGGCAGCCAGCCGAGTTGCACCGAAAAGATCACGATCAGCAGCGGGCCGGTAAAGAACGGCGGGATCGAAAAGCCGATCATGGTGACAAAGGTGCCAGCCTGATCAAAGACCGAATACTGGCGATAGGCCGAATAGATGCCGACCGGAATGGCGATCAGGATGGCGACGATATAGGCGACGCCCACGACCCACAGGGTCTGCGGGATGCGCTGCACGACGATATCCATGACCGGGCTGCGGGTCTGCCAGGAAATCACGCGCTGCTTGCCTTCGGAAAAGTCGGTGCCAAAGGCATAGTCGAACAGCACCTGCGGTTCGATCCAGAACACCTGCACCAGCCATTTCCAGTATTGCACCAGGGGCGGCTGACCGACGCCAAGCGCCTCGCGCATCTTTTGCTTGACCTCGTCGGGGACGGTCAGGGGCACCTCGGCCATGGGATCGCCGGGGGCAAGTTGCAACAGCATGAAGATCACGAAACTGATGAACAAAAGCGTCGGGATTGACAACAGCAATCGTCGAAGGGCGTAGGAGAGCATCGGCGCCTCGGGTCAGTAGTTTCTGGTTTCTTTGGGGAACGAAGGGCGGGGCATGGCCCCGCCCTTCGGGAGGTCGGTCAGCGGGGCGGGGACATACCCCGCCCACCTGGATCACTTGATGCGATACCAGTCGGCGACGTTCCACAGTTCGGAGTCCCAGACGTTCAGCTTGACGCCGCCCAGCGAAGTGGCGTGTGCCGACAGACGGCCACGGTGCACCAGCGGGATCAGCGAACCGCGCTCGAAGGCGATGCGGCTGAGTTCCTTGCCGATGCGCTGACGCTCGGCCATGTCGGCGGTTTCCGACAGCTGCTTGTGCAGGGCGTCATACTCTTCGTCGCAGAAGCGGCTGATGTTCTCACCCTGCCACTGGGTGTCGGGACGCGGTGCCTTGTCGCACAGACCGTTGCCCAGGTAGGCCTGCGGGTCAGTGCCGTTAAAGGTGTTGGCGTACATTTCGACGTCGGCATAGAACTTCTGGAAGGTGTCGGGGGAACCCGCGTCACCGCCAAAGAAGACCGACCCGTCGATGTTTCGCAGTTCGACTTCCATGCCGATCTGTTCCCACCAATCCTTGATCAGAGCCTGGAAGTCCTGACGCACGGCGTTGGTCGAGGTCTGGTAAAGGATCGACAGCGGAACGCCGTCCTTTTCGCGCACGCCGTCACCATCGGTGTCGACGATCCCGGCGGCATCCAGCATGGCCTTGGCGCCTTCGAGATCCTGCACGTCACAGCCTTCGACCTCGATGGCGAATGCTTCGGGTGCCGGAACCCAGGAACAGGACACGCGGCCGGCCTTGCCATAGCCGACTTCGACCAGCAGCGGGCGGTCGATGGCCATGGACATGGCCTTGTAGACGGCCGGATCGCTCAGGAAGGGGTGCGGGCGCACGACCGAGCGTTCGTCAGGGCCCAGATCGGGGCTGGGGTTGGTGTTGTTCAGCATGATGCGTTCCAGCAGCGGGCCAAAGCCTGCGACCGGGGTGCCTTTGCCGCCTTCTTCCATCTTGGCGATCACGTCGGGCGCCAGCTGAAGGTTCCAGGCATAGTCGAATTCGCCGGTTTCAAGAACCGCGCGGCCTGCCGCCGCCGCATCGCCGCCACCTTTGAAGGTGACCTTGGCAAAGGCCGGCTTGGCCGGGTCGCGGTAGTTGGGGTTGGCGGACATGACGATCACGTCGTTCGGCTTGAATTCGTCGACGACGAAGGGGCCGGTGCCGATCGGGTTGAAGTTCTGATCGGTGCAGGTCGAGGCCGCGGCGCCAAGGCAATCGGCGAACTGCGCCTTTTGCAGGATCGGGCTCTCACCGCCGACAAAGGCGGTGTAGGGGTTCGGCATCGGGTTTTCGTAGGTGATCACCACGGTGGTCGCGTCGGGCGTCTCGACCGAGGCGATGCCCTCGAACTTGGTCAGCTGCGCGCAGCCGCCTTCGGGGTGAGAGCAATACTCGTAGGTGAATTTCACGTCTTCCGAGGTGAAATCGCTGCCGTCCGACCATTTCAGGCCCGGGGTCAGCTTGTAGGTCAGCTGCTTGAGGTCCTCGGTCAGACCGCCGTTTTCCAGCGTCGGGATTTCGTCGACCAGCCAGGGCACCAGCGTGCCGGTTTCGTCATAGCGCAGCAGCGGCTCGATGATCATCGAGCTGGATTCGACGTCCTTGGTGCCGCCCGACAGGAAGGGGTTCAGGATCGAAGGCGCCTGCCAATAGATGATCTTTACTTCGCCGTCCGCGCCGCGTTCGGCAAAGGCGGCAGGGGCCAGCGCAAAGGACGCGGCCGCCCCCAGCATGAGGGTTTTGAGCTTCATGTCTTACTCCATGTTGGACCGGGCTTGTGCCCGATTCTTGTTGCTTGCGGCGGGGTATGGGTTTTGCCCATGGCACAGATCGACCGAAACCGATCCGACTGCAACACAAGGCAACAAACACATCCCCACTCTGCCCCCATCGAAACAGGATTTGCGCAAATTGCAAGCATTGCCTTCGGGTTAATCAGTTGATCGTTTGACAGTGCTGAAAACATGGCCTTACCGTCAGGGCGCCGATGAAAGGACAAATCATGCTGGATTCCACGACAGGCGGGCCGATTGCCCGAATCGAGAAACTCAGGGTCGAGTTCCAGACCAAGGACGGCCCCGTCGTCGGGGTCGAGGATGTGTCCTTTGACATCAACTCGGGCGAAACGGTCTGCGTGGTCGGCGAATCCGGGTCCGGCAAATCGGTGTCGTCGCTGTCGCTGATGCGGCTGGTCGAATACGGCGGCGGCGAAATTGCCAATGGCCGGCTGCTGTTCGAGCGCAAGCAGGGCGGCGAAATCGATCTGGCGCAGACCGGGCAGGGGATGATGCGCGGCATTCGCGGCAACGAGATCGGCATGATCTTTCAGGAGCCCATGACCGCGCTGAACCCGGTGTTCACGGTTGGCCGCCAGCTGACCGAAGGGCTGCGGGTGCACAAGGGCATGAACCGCGCCGAGGCCGAGGCCCGCGCGCTGGAACTGCTGCGCCAGGTCCGCATCCCCGAGCCTGAGCGGCGGCTGAAACAGTACCCGCATGAATTGTCGGGCGGCATGCGCCAGCGCGTGGTGATCGCCATGGCCCTGGCCTGCGAGCCGCGCCTGCTGATCGCCGACGAACCCACCACCGCGCTGGACGTGACCATCCAGGCGGAAATCCTGGCGCTGATCGACCGGCTGAAACGCGAAACCGGCACGGCGGTGATGTTCATCACGCACGACATGTCGGTTGTCGCCCAGATGGCTGACCGCGTCGTCGTGATGTTCCGTGGCAACAAGGTCGAAGAGGGCCGGGTCGAGCAGATCTTTGAATCGCCCCAGCATCCCTATACCCAGGCGCTTTTGGCGGCGGTGCCCAAGCTGGGCGAGATGACCGGCAAGGCGCTGCCCGAACCCATGCGCCTGCTGGGGCACAAGGACTCCGAGGTCAAACCGATCAAGGGTCAGGACAAGGTTCTGCTGAACGTGCAGGGGCTGACCACGCGCTTTCCGGTGCGGGGCGGGTTCTTCCGGCGGCATATCTCGAACGTGCACGCGGTCGAGGACGTGTCCTTCACGATCAACAAGGGCCAGACGCTGAGCCTTGTCGGGGAATCGGGCTGCGGCAAATCCAGCGCCGGGCGGTCGATCCTGCGGCTGGTCGAGCCGATGAAAGGCAAGATCGAGCTGGACGGCGTCGACGTGATGGCGCTGTCGGCAGAACAGCTGCGCGAGGAACGGCGCGAGATGCAGATGATCTTTCAGGATCCCTTTGCCTCGCTCAACCCGCAGATGCAGCTGGCCGACCAGGTGGCGGAACCGATCCACAACTATCGCACAGAAACCGGCAGCGCGGTGATGGACCGCGTGGCGGGGCTGTTTGACCGGGTGGAACTGCCGCGCAGCTTCATGCGGCGCTATCCGCATGAATTGTCGGGCGGACAGCGGCAGCGGATCGCCATTGCCCGCGCGCTGGCGCTGAACCCCAAGCTGATCGTCTCGGACGAGGCGGTGTCGGCGCTGGACGTGTCTGTGCAGGCGCAGGTTCTGAACCTGATGATGGAACTGCAGGCCGACCTGGGGCTGTCATATCTGTTCATCAGCCATGACATGGCCGTGGTCGAACGGGTCAGCCACAATGTCGGGGTGATGTACCTGGGGCGGATCGTGGAACTGGGCCCGCGCCAGGCGGTGTTCGAGAACCCGCAGCACCCCTATACGCAGGCGCTGATGAAGGCGGTGCCGATCGCCGATCCGCGCAAGCGCAAGTCCGAGAAGGACCTGAACTTCAAGCCGATCCCGTCGCCGATCCACCCGGTGGACTACCGGCCTGCGCCGTCCGAGTACAACGAGGTCAGCCCGGGGCATTTTGTTCTGACCACCGACAGCGGGTACTGATTTCGCGATGTCGGAGCGAGGGGCGCTGCCCCTCGCGCTCCCCGGAGTATTTGAGCCAAGAAGAAGGGCAAGACGATGGAACGGATGACGCCGCGTGCGATCCTCGAGCGGTTGGTGGCATTTCCCACGGTCAGCCGCGACAGCAACCTGCCCTTGATCGACTGGGTCGAGGCGTATCTTGCGGGGCACGGTATCATCTGCCATCGCCACTATAACGAGGACAACGACAAGGCGGCCCTTTACGCCCATGTCGGGCCCGAGGTCGAGGGCGGGGTGGTTTTGTCGGGGCATACGGATGTGGTGCCGGTCGAAGGGCAGCCCTGGAGCGGCGATCCCTTTGCGGTGGTCGAGCGGGACGGCAAGCTGTTCGGGCGTGGCACCACGGACATGAAGGGGTTTGACGCCCTGGCGATCTGGGCCATGGTCGAGGCGCAGCATCGCGGTGTGACCCGGCCGTTGCAGATCGCGCTGAGCTATGACGAGGAAATCGGCTGTACCGGGGCGCCGCCCTTGGTGCGGGCCATGGCGCATCTGCCGAAAGCCTCGGATGTGATTGTCGGGGAACCCACGATGATGAAGGCCGTGACGGGCCACAAGGGCGGCGTGACCTGGTGGGTGCATGTGCATGGCTTCGAGGTGCATTCGTCGCTGCTTCATACCGGGGTCAGTGCGATCATGTGGGGGGCCAAGTTGATCGACTGGGCGAACCAGTTGAACGCGTCCTTGATGGAGGCCGCGCCGCAGGGCATGGCCGGGCTGTTCGATCCGCCCTATACCAACGCTCATGTCGGCCAGATCCGGGGCGGCACGGCGCATAACATCGCCGCCAAGGATTGCGAGTTCGGCTTTGGGTTTCGCGTGGTGCCGGGGCAGACGCTGGATCATTGGCGCGCGCTGTTCATGGCCAAGGTCGACGAGTTGACGGCCGAGATGCAAAAGATCCGCCCCGAGGCCTGGATCGAGGTTACCGAAAAGTTCAGCCTGCCGCCCTTTGCGCCGACAAAGGGCAATTCGGCCGAGGCGCTGGTGCGGCAGATCACCGGGGACAATTCGGACAATTTCGTCAGCTACGGCACCGAGGCCAGCCATTTTCAGGCGGGCGGCTATGACGTGGTGGTCTGCGGGCCCGGCTCGATCAACGTGGCGCATCAGCCTGATGAATACATCACGCTGGAGCAATTCGCCGAAGGGCAGCGGTTCATGGAAAGGCTGTTGGAGCGGCTGAAGTGAGCTTTCCGATTTCGGGCGATGGCCCGGTGGAATTTGGCGCGCAGTTGCCGCAGGCCGTCGATCTGGTGGTGATCGGCGGCGGGGTGATCGGCATTTGTACGGCGCTGTTCGCGCGGCGTTTGGGATTGTCGGTTCTGGTGCTGGAAAAGGGCCGCGTCGCCGCCGAGCAATCCAGCCGCAACTGGGGCTGGATCAGGGTGCAGGGGCGCGATCTGGCCGAGGTGCCGATCGCGCTGGAATCGCAGGACCTGTGGACGGCCTTGGATGTCGACTGCGGCGGGCGGCTGGGTGTGCGGCAGGTGGGGGTGACCTATCTGGCGCGCAGCCCGCGCGAAATGGCGGGCTTTGCCGATTGGTTGCAGCAGGCCGCCCCCTTGGGCGTGTCGTCGAAGCTGTTGGATCAGGACGAAACCCGCGCGCTTTTGGGCAATCCCAATGCGCCCTGGATCGGCGCGCTGCACACGCCGACGGACATGAAGGCCGAGCCCTGGGTCGCGGTGCCGGAATTGGCGCGGCTGGCTGTGGCCGAGGGCGCCCTGATCCGCGAGGATTGCGCGGTGCGCGGGGTACATACCGCAGGCGGCAGGGTGACGGGCGTGGTGAGCGAGGCGGGGCGCGTCGCGGCCGACCGCGTGGTGCTGGCCGGCGGGGCCTGGTCGTCACTGTTTCTGCGCCGTCACGGGGTCGAGATCCCGCAGCTTTCGGTGCGCTGCACCGCCATGGCCACCGGACCCTTGCCGCAGGTGGTGGCGACGGCGGCGGTGGATGACCGCATGGCCTTTCGTCCGCGCGACGATGGCGGCTATACCCTTGCGCCCGCGGCCTATGCCGAGCTGTTCCTGGGCCCGGACTGTCTGCGCCATGCGCGCCGTTACCTGCCGCTGGCGCTGTCGGGCGAGTTTGACACCAAGCCGCGCGGGCCTGCGCCCAAGGGCTTTCCCGATGCGCTGGGCACGGCGCGGCGCTGGCGCGATGACGAGCAAAGCCCGTTCGAGCGGATGCGCATCCTGAACCCGGCGCCAAGTGCCGCCAAGCTGGCGGAGTTGCGTAATGGCTTTGCGCAGATCTATCCCGAGGTCGGAGAGGTCAGCCAGCAGGCGGGCTGGGCCGGGATGATCGACGTGCTGCCCGACGTGGTGCCGGTGGTGGATCATGTCGGCGCGCTGCCCGGGCTGATCGTGGTCACCGGAATGTGCGGGCATGGCTTTGGCGCGGGTCCCGGCTTTGGCCGGATCGCGGCGCATATGGCGGCGGGGCGCGATCCGGGCCATGACATCAGCCGGTTCCGGATCACCCGGTTTTCCGACGGATCGCCGCTGCGGCGCGGGCCGAACCTGTGACTGCTTGCACCGCTCCGTGACAGGTGGCAGGGTCGGCGCATCGACATAGCTAACCCACAGATCAGACCGACCAACAGGAGGCGCAGATGCCCGTCAAGAACCGCTTTGCCGAATTGCAGGATGAAATCACCGCATGGCGCCGCGACATGCACGAAAACCCGGAAATCCTGTTCGAAACCCACCGCACCAGCGCGCTGGTGGCGGAAAAGCTGCGCGCCTTTGGCTGCGATGAGGTGGTCGAAGGCATCGGGCGCACCGGTGTCGTCGGCGTCATCAAGGGCAAAAGCGACAGCACCGGCAAGGTCATCGGACTGCGCGCCGACATGGACGCGCTGCCGATCCACGAGCAGACCGGGCTGGACTATGCATCCAAGACGCCGAACGCCATGCATGCCTGCGGCCACGATGGGCATACCGCGATGCTGCTGGGCGCGGCCAAGTACCTGTCCGAGACGCGCAATTTCGACGGCACCGTGGTGGTGATCTTCCAGCCCGCCGAAGAGGGCGGCGGCGGCGGCAAGGAAATGTGTGATGACGGCATGATGGACCGCTGGAACATCCAGGAGGTCTACGGCATGCACAACTGGCCGGGCAAGCCGGTGGGAAGTTTCGCGATCCGCGAGGGGGCATTCTTTGCCGCGACCGACCAGTTCGACATCCATCTTGAGGGCAAGGGCGGGCACGCCGCGAAACCGCACGAGACGATTGATACGACGGTGATGGGCGCGCAGCTGGTTCTGGCCATGCAGACGATTGCCAGCCGCAACGCCGACCCGGTGGATCAGATCGTTGTCTCGGTCACGTCGTTCGAAACCTCGAGCAAGGCTTTCAACGTGATCCCGCAGCGGGTGCATATCAAGGGCACCGTGCGCACCCAGTCCAAGGACATGCGCGCCCTCGCCGAAGAGCGGATCAAGGCGATTGCCGCAGGCGTGGCAGCGACCTTTGGCGGCACGGCGCAGGTCGACTATCACCTTGGCTATCCGGTGATGGTGAACAGCCCCGAACAGACGGCCTTTGCCGCCGAGGTGGCCAAGTCGATTTCCGGGCAATGCGACGAGGCGCCGATCGTCATGGGCGGCGAGGATTTCGCCTTCATGCTCGAAGAACGGCCCGGGGCCTATATCCTGGTGGGCAATGGCGACACGGCGATGGTGCATCACCCCGAATACAACTTCAACGACGAGGCGATCCCGGCGGGCTGTTCGTGGTGGGCCGAGATCGTCGAAAAACGCATGCCGGCAGCGTGAACAGACTATAGCCTGACACCCTGTTCACGCTTGGGGCGGACGCTTAGGCGTCCGCCTTTTTGCGGGCGCGGGGCTTGGTGGTTTTCGGCTTGGCTTCGGCCTTTGCCTTGGGGGCGGCCTTTTTTGCGGCGGGCTTGGCAGCGGCTTTGGCGCGCGGTTTGCGCGGCTTGGCCGGGGTGCTCAGCGCCTGCGCGGCACGGAACCAATGGTCCTGCTCGCGGCCTTCGGGCTGGCCTTCTTCGAGCCAGAGGTAAAAGGCGGCTTCAGCGATCTGTGCGTCGTCGATTTGGGGGGTCGTCATTGGGCAGCTTTCATTCCAAGGGTTGAGTTAGCGCTAACGAAAATAGCGCGAATGCTGCTTCTGCACAATGGTCGGCAGGTGATGGCGGGTCCGGGCGTGTCCTTGCGACAACGCCCGCGAAATTTGCCTGTCAGCCCTTGGGGTTGCGTTTGTGCGTGCCCTGCGCCTTGCCGCTCTTGACCATCTTGGTAAAGGTTTTCTGCCGGGCGCGTTGCCGTGCGATACTGGCGGAATTATGCGCATCCTCGGCCTGCAGCTTTTGCCAGCGGGTCAGGCGGTCCGGGTCCAGATCGCCGCGCGCGATGGCGGCCTGCACGGCGCAGCCGGGTTCCGAGGCATGTTCGCAATTGCGAAACTTGCACTGTGTCGCCAGCTCGGTCAGGTCGTCGAACACCTCGGCGATGCCTTCGTCCATGTCCGCCAGCTGCAATTCGCGCATGCCCGGTGTGTCGATCAGCCAACCGCCTGTCAGGGTCGGCGTCAGGCTGCGATAGGTGGTGGTGTGGCGGCCCTTGGCGTCGTCTTCGCGGATTTCCTGTGTCGCCTCGGATTCGCCGGTCAGGGTATTGCTGAGCGTGGTCTTGCCCACCCCCGACGAGCCCAGCAGCGCAAGCGTCTGGCCCTTGTTCACCCAAGGGGTCAGGCGGGCAACGTCCTGCGGGTCGCGCGCGTTGATGGCGATGGCGGTCAGCATGGGCGACAGGGCCTGCGCCTGTTTGACATAGCTTTGCGGGTCATCGCACAGATCCGGTTTGGTCAGGATCACCAGCGGCAGGCAGCCGGCCGTGGCGGCCAGCGCAAGATAGCGTTCCAGACGGGCAATGTTGAAATCGGCGTTGCAGCTGGTGACGATGCCAAGGGTGTCGACATTGGCGGCGATGCGCTGGGTATAGGCAACATGGCCCGCCGCCTTGCGCGTCAGGACGCCCTGCGCGTCAAGCCGACGCAACGCATGGGTGGCGTCGCACAGCACCCAATCCCCGACAGCGTAATTGCCGGCGTTTTCCGTCGGGATCAGGCGCAGGGGGCCGTTTTCGGACAGGGCGCGCAACCGGTCGCGCTGAACCTCGTTGATGCGGGCCGGGGTCAGGTCGGCGTCATCTTGGGTCAGCTGGCGGGCAAAGTGGTCCGACCATCCAAGGTCGGTCAGGGTGGTCTGGGTCAATGGATCATTCCCGATGGGACAGGCGTGCCCGATGCGGCATGCGGTCTGGTTTCGCCATGGGCGAAGGGCAAGGCGTGCTGGGGCCGCATGCTCAGCGTCTTGCGGCCCAAAGGGAACGGACAGGCGCCATCAAGTCTCCGGCGGTGGATTGCAACGCCGCAAGGATAGGCGGCGCGACTGTGCTGGTCAATCGCTTGCCGCATTGTTAGGACAGCGGGAAATGTCAGGTGGAAGAACCATGCAGCCAGTCAACATCATGTGCATCAAGTGGGGCACGCTCTTTGGCCCCGAATATGTCAACCGGCTGTATTCCGGCGTGCGGCGCAACATGTCCCGCCCGGTGCGGTTCCTGTGCATGACCGAACATGCCCAAGGGCTGCACCCGGATATCGAGGTGCTGGACCTGCCCATCGAACCTTTTGCCGAACCGATGGCCGCCGCGCTGGCGGTGGCGAACCGGCAGGGCGCGATGCGCAAGGTATCGCTGTTCCGCCCCGGATTGGCGCCGGATTTGCAAGGGCCGGTTCTGGGCTTTGACCTGGACGTGGTGATCACCGGATCCCTGGACGAAATCCATGATCTGGCGCCCGGCACGGTGGCGATGCGCCATGACTGGACGGAAAAGCGCAAGGGGCGGCCCACCGGCCACGGATCGGTGTTTCGCTTTGATCCGGCGCTGCACCCGTTCCTGTACCAGGACCTGGCGGCGAACCCTTATGAAGAGGTGGAGACCGCGCGCGGATCCGAGCAGCGCTATACCAGCCACAAGGCGATGGATCGCGGCGTGTTCACCTATATCCCCGAGCCCTGGGTGGTGTCGTTCAAATATGACTGCAACCCGTTCCCGGGGAACTGGTTTCATCCGCCGCGCCTGCCTGCCGAGGCAAAGGTGGTCTGTTTTCACGGGCGGCCCAAGATGACGGATGCTCTGGAGGGCTGGAACGGATCGTTCATCCGGCATTCCAAGCCTTGCGACTGGCTGCGCGAGCACTGGATCGACCGGGCCAAGGCCGATCTTGGGGGCGACTGGGCCTGACGCTGTCCGGCGCTCGCCGCCCCTGTGGGGCAGCATCGCCCCGCCCACCGTCCCGCCCGCGCCAGCATCTGGGGCAGTGGCCTTGTCGGTTGTCTTGCCGCAGCGCCCGGCGATGTGGCGGCTCAGGCCTGACCCGTCAAAGGGATGTGCCGGAGATCCGAAACCTTTCCGTTTTCAAGCGCTGCGACGGTCAACCGGGTGATCTGTCCTTCGATCGCAAAGGGCTGCTTGTGCCGTTTATCTTTCACGGCCTTTGCCTTGGCCCGCGATGGCAAGGGTGTAAAGTTCGCGGTTCATCGCCGGGTCCTTGCCATTGACGACATCGCGCCGGTCAGCCTGGCGGCGGAGGCCGGGCTGTACGCGCCGCCCGGTGCGCGCCGGTCCATCGCCTGGGCGAAAGCCCGCGCGCGGGGCAGCGCGGCCGACACTTGCCCCCACTGACCCCGACAGGCTATAGGCGGAAAAGAACATACACGAGGAAGGGCACAGCCATGGCACGTCGCGTTGTCGTCACAGGACTGGGATTGGTTACTCCGCTGGCCGATGGGGTCGAGGAAACCTGGAAGCGTCTGCTGGCCGGGCAATCCGGCGCAGGCACGATCAAGAAGTTCGACGCCAGTCACCTGGCGACCAACTATGCCTGCGAAGTCAAGTACGGGGACGGCTCGGACGGGACGTTCAACCCCGATGCCTATCTGGACAAGAAAGAACAGCGCAAGGTCGACGAATTCATCCTGTTCGGCATGGCGGCAGCGGCGCAGGCCGTGGCCGACAGCGGATGGGCGCCGCAGGACGACGAGGCGCGCGAGCGCACCGGCGTGATGATCGGATCGGGGATCGGCGGGCTGAACTCGATCGCCGACACCGCGCTGCTGATCAAGGAAAAGGGACCGCGGCGCGTGTCGCCCTTCTTTATTCCCGGGGCGCTGATCAACCTGATTTCGGGCAACGTGTCGATCAAATACGGCTTCAAGGGGCCGAACCACGCGGTTGTGACCGCCTGTTCGACCGGCGCCCATGCCATCGGCGATGCGGCGCGACTGATCAAGTACGGCGATGCGGATGTCATGGTGGCCGGCGGCGCCGAGGCGGCGATCGGCGAGATCGGCATCGCGGGCTTCAACGCCTGCAAGGCGCTGTCGACCAAGCGCGGCGATGATCCGACCAAGGCCAGCCGCCCCTATGACGCGGACCGCGACGGGTTCGTCATGGGCGAAGGCGCGGGCGTGGTCGTTCTGGAAGAATACGAACATGCCAAGGCGCGCGGCGCCAAGATCTATGCCGAGGTCTGCGGTTATGGTCTGACGGGCGATGCCTATCACATCACCGCCCCCTCCGAGACCGGCGAAGGCGGCGAGCGCAGCATGCGCGCGGCGCTGAAGGATGCCGGGCTGGAGCCGTCGCAGATTGACTACATCAACGCCCATGGCACCAGCACCATGGCCGACACCATCGAACTGGGGGCGGTCGAACGCCTGCTGGGCGATGCTGCCGGAACGGCCACCATGTCGTCGACCAAATCCGCCACCGGCCACCTGTTGGGCGCGGCGGGCGCGATCGAGGCGGTGTTCAGCATCCTGGCGATCCGCGACCAGGTCGCGCCGCCGACGATCAACCTGGACAACCCGGCGGTGGAAACCCCGCTGGACCTGGCCCCCAACGCCAAGCGCGAGCGCGCGATCACCTATGCGCTGTCGAACTCGTTCGGATTTGGCGGGACCAATGCCTCGGTCATCTTCGGAAAGGTAAGCTGAGCTCATGTGGCGACACATCGCATCGAACGCGCTGACCTTTCTGGTTGTCGCGATCTTTCTTTTCGGCGGCGTCCTTTTGTGGGGGCAGAACCAGTATCAATCCGATGGTCCGCTGGCGCAGGCGATCTGTGTCGAGGTGCCGCGCGGCACCAACATGAAGCGGGTGTCCGAGGATCTGGCCCAGCAGGGCGCGATCAGCAACCCGTCGATCTTTCGACTGGGCGCCGATTACACGGACCGGACGCAAAGCCTGAAGGCGGGCAGCTACCTGGTGCCGGAACGCGCCAGCATGGCCGAGATCGTCGATATCGTGACCAAGGGCGGCGCATCGACCTGCGGCACCGAGGTGGTCTATCGCATCGGGGTCACGGCAGCCACCGTGCAGGTCCGCGAGATCGACCCGGCCACCGGGCGCTACGAGGAAAAGGCCAGCTTTGACCCCGGCGAGGGCGATGTGCCGGCAGAATACCTGCAGGTGCGCGAACGCGGCGACACGCGGTTTCGCGTCGCCCTGGCCGAAGGCGTGACCAGCTGGCAGGTGGTGCATGAACTGGGCCAGATCGACGTGCTGGAAGGCGAGGTCGCGGTGCCCGATGAGGGCAGCCTTGCCCCCGACAGCTATGAAATCAGCCCCGGCGACAGCCGCGCCGATGTGATTGCCCGGATGCAGACCGCCCAAGAGGTGATCCTGGCGCAGGCCTGGCAGGACCGCGACGATGGTCTGCCGCTGAAAACCCCCGAAGAGGCGCTGATCCTTGCCTCGATCATCGAGAAGGAAACCGGCGGCCCGGATGAACGGTTCGACGTCGCATCGGTCTTTGTGAACCGGTTGGACCGCGGCATGCGTCTGCAGACCGACCCGACGGTGATCTATGGCATCACCAAGGGCGAGGGCCCGCTGGGGCGCGGTTTGCGGCAATCGGAACTGCGCAAGGAAACCCCCTGGAACACCTATGTGATCCCGGGTCTTCCGCCGACGCCCATCGCCAACCCTGGCCGCGCCAGCATCGAGGCGGCGCTGAACCCGGCGAACACGGATTACATCTATTTCGTGGCGAAAACGCTGGACCCGCGCGACGGGCACAATTTTGCCGAAACGCTGGACCAGCATAACGCCAATGTCGCCGCCTATCGCAAGCTGGAGGCCGAGCGCAACTGAGGCGCGCCTGAAGCCCGCCCCGGCTGGCCCTTGCGGGCCAGCGGCCCGCCCTCCAGCCTGCGCGCCCTCTGCCTGACTAGGCCGGGGGCGCGTTTATTTCGCGCTGCACCTTTTTCGGCAGGCTGTTCAGGATGATCCGGTACGAGGTTTCGATGCGCACGCGCAGCTCGTCCTCGGGCAGGGTGGTCCAATCGAGGCGCACCCAGGAGCGGTGAAAATAGGGGGCCTTTTCGGCGCGCCCGAGGTCGATCAGCAGGGCGGCGTCCTCGATCGACGGGGTCTTGACCGAAACACCATCCTGCACCGCGCCGATGGTGGCGAACATCTTGCCGCCGACCTTCCAGGCATCGTGGCCACCGCCCCAGGGGTCGGACCACTGCGCGCCGGGCAGGGCCTTGCAGATTGCGTTGACGGTTTCACGGGTCATGGTGTCACTGTGCCGGGCCCTGGGCTAGTCGTCCAGTGCCTTGTCGATGACCAGCCGTGGGCCTGTGCCCTGGCGCGCCGCGCGGTCCTCGGGGTTGTACAAATGGCAGCTTTCCAGGGACAGGCAGCCACAGCCGATGCAGCCGTCCAACCGATCGCGCAGGCGGGTCATCTGGGCGATGCGCGCGTCCAGATCGCGGCCAAAGCGGCTGGAAATCCGTTGCCAGTCGCGTTTCGTCGGGGCGCGGTTGTCGGGCAGGGCGGCCAGCTGGTCCTTGATCCGGGACAGCGAAAAGCCAAGCTGCTGGGCGATCAGCACGAAGGACAGCCGGCGAATGTCGGCGCGGGCATAGCGGCGCTGGCCTGCGTCGTTGCGCGACGGAAAGACCAGCCCCTGGGATTCGTAATGGCGGATGGCCGAAGGGGCCAGCCCGGTACGCGCTGCCACATCGCCGATTGTCAGTCCGTCCTTTGGCATGATCTTGATTTCCTTCGGTTCTTAGTGCTTGCCTTCAAGTCAGGTTGAAGACTTAGGCTGGGTCCTGTCAAGCAAAGGAGAGATGACATGCCAATCCAACTGGAACACGCCAACATCACGGTCGCCGATGCCAAGGCCACGGCGCAGCAGCTTTGCCAGCTTTTCGACTGGACGGTGCGCTGGGAAGGGGCCTCGCTGGACGATGGCTATTCGGTGCATGTGGGCAGCAAGGACAGCTATCTTGCGCTGTATTCGCCCAAGGGCGTCACCACGGGGCAGGCAACGCGCTATGTGCATGCCGCCGGTTTGAACCATGTCGGCCTGATCGTCGATGATCTGGACGCGATGGAGGCGCGGGTCAAAGCCGCCGGCTATGAGCCGCACAGCCACGCCGATTATGAACCCGGGCGGCGGTTCTATTTCGACGGACCCGGCGGCGTCGAATACGAGTTGGTCCGCTATGACTGACCTTGTGCTGTTCCTTGGCTATCCGCACCGTTTGCAGTGTGACCTGACGCTGGCACGGCTGGGGCGGCGCTGCGCCCGCCCGCGCCTGTTCCGGCGCCACTGATCCCCCTGCGCGCCGGCGCTTGGCGCGGCGCGCAGGGCGTGCTATGCAAACGGCATGAAAAGCGCCGCGACCCTGATTATTGGCTGCATTCCCCACTGACATCCTCGGTGGGCCGCTCTTTCTATTCCAATCCCAATGTGAAGTTGCTAAGCCCGCCGCGACCCTTCGCGCAAGGAGCGACCATGCCGATCACGTTGACCAATTCGATGACCCGCCGCAAAGAGCGGTTCGAGCCCTTGGACCCGCAGAATGTGCGCATGTATGTCTGCGGCCCGACGGTCTATGACCGCGCCCATATCGGCAATGCGCGCCCGGCGATCGTCTTTGACGTGCTGTTCCGGTTGCTGCGGCAGGTCTATGGCCCCGAGCATGTAACCTATGTGCGCAACTTCACCGACGTCGATGACAAGATCAACGCGCGGGCCAAGGAAAGCGGGCGCTCGATCGGCGAGATCACCCAAGAGACGACACAGTGGTATCTGGACGACATGGGCGCGGTCGGCGTGATGAAGCCGACGCATATGCCGCGCGCCACGCAGTATATCCCGCAGATGGTCGCGATGATTTCCGACCTGATCGCATCGGGCCACGCCTACGAGGCCGAGGGCCATGTGCTGTTCTCGGTCGACAGCTACAAGGATTATGGGCGGCTGTCCGGGCGCAGCGTCGATGACATGATCGCCGGCGCGCGGGTCGAGGTGGCGCCCTACAAGCGTGATCCGATGGATTTCGTGCTGTGGAAACCGTCGGATGCGGATGTTCCGGGCTGGGACAGCCCCTGGGGCCGCGGGCGGCCCGGCTGGCATATCGAATGCTCGGCCATGAGCTATGAGCTGCTGGGCGAGACCTTTGACATTCACGGCGGCGGCAACGACCTGCTGTTCCCGCACCACGAGAACGAGATCGCGCAAAGCTGCTGCGCCCACCCCAAGGGCGGCTTTGCCCGGGTCTGGCTGCACAACGAAATGCTGCAGGTCGAGGGCAAGAAGATGTCCAAGAGCCTTGGCAACTTTTTCACCGTGCGCGATCTGCTGGACGGCCATGACGGTCTGCCCGGCGTGCCGGGCGAGGTGATCCGCTTTGTCATGCTGAGCACCCATTACCGCAAGCCGATGGACTGGACGGCGGAAAAGGCGCGCGAGGCCGAGGCCACGCTGCGCAAGTGGCGCAAGATGGTGAACGGCGTTGTGGCGGGCCCGGTCCCCGAGGCAGTCGTGGCGCTGGTGGCGGATGATCTGAACACCGCCGGCGCAATTGCCGAACTGCACCGAATTGCAGAAGCGGTTCGAAATGCCGATGCAACGGCGAAAGGCGCAAAAAATGTCTACAATATTCCTGACGATCTATTCGAAGCTGCGGCTAGAAATGATGCTGATGTCCCAACGGGTCTAAAACAAATGCTGAAAGCAGGGGCTGGATTACTTGGGCTTTTGACCGACAACCTTGGTCGGTGGTTCGATCGGAGTTTGCTCGCACAAGAGAGCCATGAAGCCTTAAGAGATGTATTCGCCCTTAGAAAAGCGGCTCGGGAAAATCGGGACTATGAGAAAGCCGACAAAATTAGGGATTTGCTAAAAGAGTATGGCGTGACGATCAAAGACCTTCCCGATGGCAGAGTGCAGCCTACAACTGACCTCGAACATCCAAGCCAATACTTCAAGAAGCTTTCTGTTGAACAGCGCAAGAGTATTTTCGGCACGGCACTCATTGACGGAGAAAAGTCAGTCGATGGTGACGCAATGATCAGCGCATACATGTTGCACGTGGCAAGAAGCGTACTAGAGGCTATAGAATGAAAGAACGTCTGTACCTGTACGACACCACCCTGCGCGACGGGCAGCAGACGCAGGGCGTGCAGTTTTCCACCGGTGAAAAGCTGCGCATCGCGGCCGCCCTCGACGCTTTGGGTGTCGATTACATCGAAGGCGGTTGGCCGGGGGCGAACCCCACCGACAGCGCCTTTTTCGACGAGGTCGGGCAAACCCGCGCGCGCATGACCGCCTTTGGCATGACCAAGCGGGCCGGGCGCTCGGCTGAAAATGACGATGTGCTGGCGGCGGTTCTGAACGCCGGGACCGGGGCGGTCTGTCTGGTTGGCAAAAGCCACGACTACCATGTGACCAAGGCGCTTGGCGTGACGCTGGACGAGAACCTTGAAAACATCCGGGCCAGCATGGCGCATCTGGTGGCGCAGGGCCGCGAGGCGCTGTTTGACGCGGAACATTTCTTTGACGGCTACAAGGCCAATCCGGGCTATGCGCTGGACTGCCTCAGGGTGGCGCTGGACGCCGGGGCGCGCTGGGTCGTGCTGTGCGACACCAATGGCGGCGCCTTGCCGCACGAGATCGGGCAGATCGTCAGCGACGTGATCGCGGCGGGCATTCCGGGCGCGTCGCTGGGCATCCACACCCACAACGACACCGACAACGCGGTGGCCGGGTCGCTGGCGGCGGTGCTGGCGGGGGCGCGGCAGGTGCAGGGCACGCTGAACGGGCTGGGCGAGCGTTGCGGCAATGCCAACCTTGTCTCTCTCATCCCGTCCTTGATGCTCAAGGAACCGTTTGCCAGCCAGTTCGAAACCGGCGTCAGCCTGCAGGCGCTGTCGGGCCTGCGCCGCATCAGCCAGATGCTGGATGACATCCTGAACCGGGTGCCGACCAAACAGGCGCCCTATGTCGGGGCCTCGGCCTTTGCGCACAAGGCGGGGCTGCATGCCAGCGCGATCCTCAAGGATCCGTCGACCTATGAACACATCGCGCCGGAACTGGTGGGCAATGAACGCATCATTCCGATGTCCAACCAGGCGGGGCAGTCGAACCTGCGCAAACGCCTGACCGAGGCGGGGTTGCAGGTCGAACCGGGCAACCCGGCGCTGGCCCGCATTCTGGACCGGGTCAAGGAACGCGAAAGCGAAGGCTATTCCTATGACACCGCCCAGGCCAGTTTCGAGCTGTTGGCGCGGGACGAACTGGGGCAACTGCCCGACTTCTTCGAGGTCAAGCGCTACCGCGTCACCGTCGAGCGGCGCAAGAACAAGTACAACCGCATGGTCAGCCTGTCCGAGGCGGTCGTCGTGGTAAAGGTCGACGGCGAGAAAAAGCTGTCAGTGTCCGAGTCGATGGACGAAGAGGGCTGCGATCGCGGCCCGGTGAACGCCCTGTCCAAGGCGCTGGCCAAGGATCTGGGCCCCTATCAGGACGTTATCGACGACATGCGTCTGGTCGATTTCAAAGTGCGCATCACCCAAGGCGGGACCGAGGCGGTGACCCGCGTGACCATCGACAGCGAGGACGGCAAGGGCCGGCGCTGGTCGACGGTCGGGGTCAGCGCGAACATCGTCGACGCCAGTTTCGAGGCGCTGCTGGACGCGGTGCGCTGGAAGCTGGTGCGCGACCGGGGGCTGTGATGAGCGCGGAGTTCTTCACGCTGCACAGCGATTTGCCGCGCGAAGGGCCGGGCCGCCCCGAGGATGTGGCCTGGGCGCTTGGTCTGGGCGGCGTTCAGCCAGGGGCGCGCATTCTGGATGCAGGCTGCGGCCCCGGCGCCGATATCGCGGCGCTGTTGCTGGCGGCGGCGCCCGGGGGGCATGTGACGGCTGTCGATGCGCATGCGCCTTTCGTGGCGCAGGCCGCGAAACGCTGGGGCCGGGATTCCCGCGTCACCCTGATGACCGGCGACATGCAGGATGCCGAAGGCCCGTTCGACGTGATCTGGTGCGCCGGCGCGCTTTATTTCCTCGGTCTTCGCGAGGGCCTTGACGTGATGCGCGGCAAACTGCGCCCCGGCGGCATCCTGTGTTTTTCGGAACTGGTGTTCCGGGGGGGCGAACCGGACGCGGCCTTGCGCACAGCCCTTGAGGCCGAATATCCCGCCATCAGGCCGGTCACGCATCTTGACGGGATGATCCGGGCGGCGGGGCTGGAACCGGTCGGGCAAAAGATCCTGCCGCGCGCCTCGTTGGAGGCTTACTATCAACCGATGGAAAAGCGCATTGCACAGTTGCGCCCCGGGGCTGATGCGGCGCTGAACCGGGTGCTGGACGAAGGCGCGGCCGAGATCGCCCTGTGGCGCCGCCACTGGGAAGACTTCGGCTATGCGCTCTGCGTGACAAGGCGGCCTGAATGAGCGATCCGTTCCAGAACAATCCCGACCTTGTCGCCTGTGCGCGGCTGGTCGAACAAGGTGACCCGGAACGGTTCATGGCCGCCATGGCCGCCCCGGTCGCGGCCCGCGCGGTCCTGTTCCCGATCTACGCCTTCAACGTCGAGGTCAGCCGCGCCCCTTGGGTCACCAAGGAACCGATGATTGCCCAGATGCGCCTGCAATGGTGGGCTGACGCTTTGGAGGAAATCCGCGCGGGCGGCATGGTGCGCCGGCACGAGGTGGTCACGCCCCTGGCCTTGGCAATCGGCCCCGAAGGCGCGGCGCGGCTGGGCGATCTGGTTGAGGCGCGGCGCCTGGATATCGAAAAGGCCCCGTTCGAGGACGAGGCCGCCTTGCTGAGCTATCTTGAGCGCACGGCCGGGGCCTTGGCCCATGCGGCGGCGGGGGCCTTGGGCGCTGGTCAACCGGATGCCGGGCTGCTGGCCTGGGGCCGGGCCTCGGGGCTGGTGCGCTATCTGCGGGCGGTGCCGGAACTCGAAGCGCGGGCCAAGTTGCCTTTGCCCGATGGGCGGGCCGAGGCCGTGGCGCGACTGGCCAGTGGTGAATTGCAGGCCCTGCGCACGGCGGGCGGGCTGGGCGCGTTGCGGCGGCGCTTGGGCAAAGCCCCCGCTGCGGCGGCCTTGGAATTCTGGCAGGCCGCGCCCCTGCTGCGGCAGATCGCCAGCGATCCTGCGGCGGTGGCCGAAGGCCGCGTCAGCCTGAGCGAGTTCGGCAGGCGTTGGCGCCTGCTTTGGGCAGCGCGCTAGGCGGGGCTAGACCGGATCGTCCTTGGGCCGCAGGGCCAGCCAGATCAACGCGCCGCCTGCCAGCACAAGGAAGGGCGCCATGGCAAGGTTGACGGCGGTCCAGCCCTGTTGCGCGGTGCCGCCCGAACAGTTCATCAAACCGCCCGAAGACAAGGACGCAAAGGTCACGCCGCCGAACACCAGCAGATCGTTCAGGCCCTGCATGCGGCCGCGCTCATGCGCTTCGTGCGCGCCGGCCAGCATCGTGGTCGCGCCGATAAAGCCAAAGTTCCAGCCGACGCCCAGCAGGATCAGGGCGACAAAGAACTGCTCCAGCTCGACCCCCGACAGGGCCACGGCCCCGGCGGCGGCAAGGATCACCAACCCGGCAGCCACGATCTTTTCCACGCCAAAGCGGGCAATCAGGTGACCGGTAAAGAAGGACGGCACATACATGGCCAGCACATGGGCCGTGACCACATCGGCCGCGTCGCCCTTGTCAAAGCCGCAGCCGACCACCGCCAGCGGCGTCGAGGTCATCACAAGGTTCATCAGCGCATAGGACACCATGGCGCAGATCACCGCGACGGCGATGCGCGGGGTCTTGAGCAGTTCCATCCGCGACCGGCCCTTGGGCGCGTCCATAGACGGGATCGGCGGTTTGGGGATGCGCAGGAACAAGAACAGCCCCGAGCCAAAGACGTTCACCGCGATCACGGCGATATAGGTGCCAAGAAAGGGGATCACATAGGCATCGGCGGTCAGCTTGACCAGTTGCGGGCCGATGATGGCCGAAACCAGCCCCCCCGCCATGACATAGGAAATCGCCTTGGGCCGGAATGCATCGGACGCGGTGTCAGCGGCGGCAAAGCGGTAAAACCCCTGCGCCGACATGTAGATCCCGGTCAGGAATGACCCCAGCAGGAACAGCGGGAACGAGGCAAGGTACAGCCCATAGGCGCCGACCGCGCCGCCAAGCGCGCCGCCCAGCGTGCCCAGCATGAACCCCTTTTGCCGCCCCAGCTTTTGCATCAGGTTGGACACCGGCGTCGCCGCCAGCATCGACCCCAGCACGATCAGCGAGATCGGCAAGGTCGCAAAGCAGGGGTTGGGCGCCAGTGACTGGCCGGCCAGCCCGCCAATGGTGAAGATCATCGGCATCTGTGCGCCCAGGATCGCCTGCGCGGCGACCAGGACGGCAACGTTGCGCCGGGCTGAGCTGTCGGAAACCTGTGTCATGGGCAAATGGGTAAGCCTGGCTGCCAGATATCGCAAGTGGGGAATGTATCGCGTGGCGCGGCAAATTGTGTGGGTACATTCAGCGCCTTGCGGCGGGCTATGGCATCACGCGCGGCCGCGCCTTAAGGAAGGGGCATGACAGAGGTTGTGATCATAGGCGGCTCGGCCGAGGCGCTGGGGCTGGCGCGGGCCCTGCCGGGCGCGCAGGTGCGCCTGCCGGTGCGCGAACGGGTGGCGATGGATTGGCCGGTCGCGCCAGAGCGCGGGCCGGTCACTGCCGATTGGCTGGCCGGGCAGGGCGCGCGCATCGTGATCGAGGCGGCCCATCCTTGTGACGACACGACGGCCTTTGCGGTCGCCCGCGCCTGCGATGCAGCGGGGATCGTGCGGTTGCAACTGGTCCGGCCCGAATGGCGGGCAGGGCCGCGCGACCGCTGGGTCGCGCTGCGCCGCCCCCAAGACGCCGCGCGCGTCATTCCGAAAGGCGCGCGGGTGCTGATCACCACGGGGCGGGACATCCTGCCTGCCTTTCGCGCGCTGGGGGCGGATTGCCTTGTGCGGCGGATCGGCCATGCGCGCTTGGCCTTTCCCCTGCAGCGTGGGCGGTTTCTGTACGGCGCCGGACCCTTTACCGTGGCGCATGAGACGGCGCTTTTGCGCAAGGAACGGATCGACTGGCTGCTGGTGCGCAATGCAGGGGGAACCGGCGGCTGGCCCAAGCTGGAGGCGGCGCGGCGTCTGGGTCTGCCGGTGGCGATGATCGACCGGCCGCGCCGTCCCGGCGGGCCGCGCGTCGAAACCGTGAAGGAGGCGCTGGAATGGCTGAAGCGGCACTAGAGCGCGTCATTCAGGGCGATGCCTGCGTGACCGAAGGCGCGGCCTGGCTGGCGGCGCAGGATGACCGCTGGGCGCAGGCCTTGCAGCAGACCGGACCTTTGCCGCTGCGGCTGCGGCCCGATGGGTTTGGCCAGTTGCTGTCGGCGATCGTCAGCCAGCAGGTCAGCGTCGCCTCGGCCCGGGCGATCTGGGCCAAGCTGGAGGGCGCAGGCATGGTCACACCGCAGGCGATCCTGTCGGTCAGCGAAGAGGACCTGCGCGCGCTTGGCCTCAGCCGGCAAAAGGCCAGCTATGCCCATGCGCTTGCGCAGGCGGGAATCGACTATGGCGCATTGCGCGCCGCGCCTTCGGATCAGGTCGTGCAGACCCTGACCGCGGTCAAGGGAATCGGGGTCTGGACGGCGGAAATCTATGCAATGTTCAGCCTTGGCCGCGCCGATGTCTTTGCGCCGGGCGATCTGGCCTTGCAGGAAGGCGCGCGGCTGTTGTTCGATCTGGAAGACCGGCCCAAGGACCGCGCCCTGCGGCAGATGGCCGAAGCATGGAGCCCATGGAGATCGGTTGCGGCGCGCATCCTGTGGGCCTACTACCATGTTGAAAAGCAAAGGGAGGGTCTGGCGTGACTCGTGTACTTCAAACCGGGCGCAAAGAGCCCGTATCGGGCGAAACGCGCTCCTGTGTGGTGTTCCTGCACGGCTATGGCGCCAATGGCGCGGACCTTTTGGGGCTGGCCGATCCCCTGGCCGAGCATCTGCCCGACACGCTGTTCGTGTCGCCCGACGCGCCCGAAAGCTGCGCCGGGGCGCCGTTCGGTTTTCAGTGGTTCCCGATCCCCTGGATCGACGGGTCGTCCGAAGAGGAATCGCGCGAGGGCATGTACCGCGCCGTCGAAGATCTGAACGCCTTTCTTGACGCGCTGATGGTCGACGAAGACCTGATGCCCGAACAGGTGGCGCTGGTCGGCTTTTCCCAGGGCACGATGATGAGCCTGCACGTCGCGCCGCGCCGCGAAGATGCGGTGGCAGGTGTGGTCGGCTTTTCCGGTCGCCTGCTGGAGCCCGAACTGCTGAGCGACGAGGTCGTATCGCGCCCCCCGGTGCTGCTGGTGCATGGCGATCAGGACGACGTGGTGCCGCCGCAATCCATGCCGCTGGCCGCCGAGGCGTTGCAGGGCGCAGGCTGGAAAGAGGTCTATGCCCATGTGATGAAGGGCACGGCGCACGGGATTTCGCCCGATGGCCTGGGCGTCTGCCTGGCCTTCCTGCGCGACAAATGCGGATTCTGATCGCCGCCATGGCCGCGCCCTGCAGGGCATCCCGCCCAGGGCGATCTGCCTGTCACATAGGCGTTTCCCACCTGTGTCAGCCTTGGGGGCGGGCACAAGTCTTGTGGGGGTTGCCAGTTGGCAAACGCGAGATATAGTGAACCAAAGCCGGGGCGGGTCTCCCCGCTCTGGTGCTTGTGGACAGGCAGACAGGGCGAAGGACGAGTCCCACCATGGACGGCGATTTCAGAACTTCATTTGTCCGGGAACCGGGCGCATTGAAACAGCACCCGGCCTTGGTGCTGAACGCGGATTACAGGCCCTTGTCCTATTATCCGCTCAGCCTTTGGCCCTGGCAGGAGGCGATCAAGGCGGCCTACCTGGACAGGGTGGACATCGTGGCCGAATACGACGAGGTCGTGCACAGCCCGACCATGACGCTGCGAATACCCAGTGTCGTTGTCCTGAAAGATTACGTAAAACCCAGAAAGCGCGTGGCCTTCACGCGCTTTAATCTTTTTCTGAGGGATGAATTCCTGTGCCAGTACTGCGGCAGCAGGACCGAGCTGACCTTTGATCACGTCATCCCGCGCGCTGCGGGCGGGATCACCAGTTGGGAAAACGTGGTGGCGGCCTGTTCGCCCTGCAACCTCAAGAAAGGGTCGAAAAGCCTGCGCCAGGTCGGCTTTTCGCTGCGCAAGCCGCCGCGCCAGCCGGGCGCGCAGGATCTGTTGAACCTTGGGCGCAAATTCCCGCCCAATCACCTGCACGACAGCTGGATGGATTTCCTGTACTGGGACGCCGAGCTGGAAGCCTGACAGGCGGCGGGCAGGGGCGCATGCGGCAGGGCTGCGGCCCTCGGGCGCCTTTGGCCGCTATCGCCGGAACGGGCGGATATCATCCGCCGACAGCGCATATCCGATGTCGGCCAGCTGCGTGGCGGTCGACGCCGTTCCGAACATGCCAGTAACGGTCACGGCCTCGAACATGCCCGAGCTTTCGTAGGGCGTGCCCGTGGTGACAAAGACCAGCTGGTTGGCCGGCGGCGGCGGGACGTGCACGCAGGCCCCGACAAACGGCACCAGGATAAAGGCCGTGACCCCGGTGCCCTTGTGGTCGACCGGAACGATGAACCCCGACAGGCGCACGATCTGCCCGTTCCAGTCGGTGCGGGTGCCGGTCGACATCGGCTGGCGCGCGGCCATGCTGCTTTCGTCATGGGGCAGGATGCCCAGCAGGTTGCCGGGCAACGACGGGTCGCCTTCGGGTAGCAGGTCCTTCCATTCCAGGTCAGTCACCGCTTCGGCCAGGGCTGGCCCGACAAGCGCGGCGGCGGACAGGCCCAGCAGGACCGCGCGGCGATGGGGGGACTTTGCTACCATTCGTAGGCCTCGATCTTGTCTGCGGTGATCTGATAGCCGACATCGCCGATCTGCGTCGACATGGCCTTGGCCGAGATGCGTCCGGACACCCAGATCGCCTCCCACATCGACTCTGACGGCCAGGGCGTTGCAGTCGTCACAAAGACCAACTGGTTCGGGGGCGGCGGCGGCGTGTGGATGCAGGCCCCGACATAGGGCACCAGCATGAAGCTGGTGACGCCCTCGGCGGTGGTGTCAAAGGGGATGATGTACCCGGGCAGTTTCACCGCCATGCCGTCAAGACTGGTGTCCACCATCTTGCCGTTGGCGTCGTATTCGGGGTTCCAGGTATCGTTTGCCTCGTCGATCTGGCCGGGGCCGATGATTTCGCCATAGGGAACCCCCAGCGGGATCAGGTCATCCCAGGTGATTTCGTTGAACGGCGCGGCAAGACCGGCCACCGGCAGCAGCGCGGCGGGCATTGCGGCCAGAAAGCGCCGCCTGGAAAGAAGCAGTCGTTGTGTCATATCCTCACCATCATGCCATCGGCCAGCGACAGGCGATAGGCCCGCAGCGCCGGCAACAGGCTGGAAACCGCCGCAGCGGCGATCACGGCTGCAAGAACCAGCAGTTCGCGCCCGCTTGGCGGGTCGAGCGGAAGCCACAGGCCAAAGGCCGAATCCAGCATCGGCTGCGCCACCAACAGCGCAAGGTATAGCAGGCCCAGACCCAGCGCCGCCCCCAGTGCCGCCATCAGCGCCGCCTCGAGCACCAGAAGACCCAGGATCGTCGCCGGACGCGCGCCCATGGCCCGCCAGATCGCCATTTCCCGGCGCCGTTCGCTCAGCGATGAAAAGATCATCGCCATCATGCCCAGCAGCGCCGTGACCACGACCATCGCCGACACGCCGATCAGCGCCGTTTCCGCCAGCCCGACGATCTGCCACAGTTCCTGAAGCGCGACGCCCGGCAGGATCGCCAGCAGCGGTTCCTCCGGGAATTCGTTGATCCAGCGTTGCAGACCAAAGACCTGCAGCCGGGATTTGACCCCGACCAGCGCGGCCGTCACCGCCGACGGGGTCAGGTCCATCTGCCGGATGCGCTCGACCGGGGTGGCCTGCCCGGGGGTCTGCGCGCCGGTCTGCCAGTCGACATGGATCGCCTCGATCGCCTCGAGGCTGACGATCACGGTGCGGTCGACCGGCGTGCCGGTCCGCTCGATGATCCCGGCCACGCGAAAGGGTTGATCGTCATGGTCGGTAAACGAGGCCAGCCCATGCGACACCACGATCGGATCGCCGACCGCATAGCCAAGGGTGGCCGCGACCTCGGCGCCGATCACGGTGTCATAGAGGTCCTGCAGCCCGTGACCTTGGCCGATCTGCAACGATCTGCCGCCGCGAAAGCGGTAGTGTTCGAAAAACGCCCCGGTCGTGCCCATCACCCGGAACTGCCGGTGGCTGTCACCCAGGGAAATGGGAACGATCCAGTCCACCTCGGGGCGGCTGGCGATGTCCTGATAGCTTTGCCAGCTGACATTGTTGGTGGCATTGCCGATCCGAAAGACCGAATACAGCAACAGCTGCACCGACCCCGAGCGCGCCCCGACGATCAGGTCGGTGCCCGATATCGTATCGGCAAAGCTGGCGCGCGCGCCGGTGCGGATCTTTTCGACCCCAAGAAACAGCGCGACCGACAGGGCGATAGCAAGAACCGTCATGCCAACCGTCAGGGCCCGCGCCATCAACGATCCAAGGGCAAGTCGCACGATCATGCCGCCGTCCTTTGTGTCTGCACGATGTCGCTCAGCCGCACAACGCGGTCAAAGCGCCGGCCCAGCCGTTCGTCGTGACTGACCATCAACAGGGACGATCCACTGGCCGCGATCCGTTCGAACAGCAGGCCCAGAAAGCCATCCTGCGTCGCGGCATCCAGCGCCGAGGTCGGCTCGTCCGCGACGATCAGCGGCGGTTGCCCGATCAGGGCGCGGGCCACCGCGACGCGCTGCTGCTGGCCAACCGACAGCCGACCGGCGCGGGCCGACAGGATGCCTGCGGGCAGGCCAAGCGCCGCGCAAAGCGCCGCGGCCTCGCCCGGGGTGGTGCGTTTGCGCCGGGCCGGGGCAAAGCGCAGCGGCAGGTGGATGTTGTCGGACACGCTGGCATAGGGCAGCAGGTTGAACTGCTGAAAGATCACGCCGATCTGTTCGGCGCGCAGCCTGTCGCGCGCCCCGGCGCGTAGGCTTGCCAGATCGGTTCCGCCGACGGCGACCTGGCCGTGATCGGCGGTCACGATCCCGCAGATCAGCGAAAGCAGCGTCGATTTTCCCGACCCGCTTTCGCCCAGCAGCAACAGGCTTTCGCCCCGCGCCAAGGCAAAATCCGGCACCGACAACCCGAATGCGTCCCGCCCCGGCCAGCGAAAGCCTACGTCGCGCAGTGTCAGTGCCGCGTCCTGCATGGTCAGTCCAGCGCCAGTTCGCTGGCGTCGCGCGTGATCCCGGCCTGTCCGGCGCCGGTTTCGGTCACGTATTGCGCCCTGATTTCGCGGGCGTTTTCAAAGCGTTCGAAAAACGGAAAGCCGATGCTGGTCAGGGCGTCCTCGGTTTCGCAGGCAAAGATGTAGCGGGCGTGAAAGGCGCTGTGCTGGGCATCTTCGGCGTGCTCATCGTGGTCATCGTGCTCTGAATGATCGTCGTGATCCTCATGCCCGTGGTCGTCGTCGGCCATGGTCTCGGGGTGATCGTCGTCCTTGTGGTCGGCGCCGTGCAGATGCGCCAGCACCTCGGTCAGGCGGCAGTCGGCGTCCTGCGGCAGGGTCAGGATGTTTTCGGGCGTCAGCAGAGTGCGGATCGCCGCTTCGACCGCGTCCTTGTCCTGCGCCGAAGTCGCGGCGTATTCGAACCCGACGACATCCATGCCGGGGGCCTCGATGTTGATAACCAGGGTGCCATGCTCCAACGCGATTTCGGCGGTCGACACGCCATGGACATGCGCGTCCATTTCGCGCGTGTCCTGCGCGGCGGCGGCGGTGGCCACAGTGGCGGCGGCAAGGGTCAGCAGGATCGGTTTCATGTCGAGTCCTTTCGTTTCAGATAGATGAAGACAAATGCGGGTCAATGCAACGCCCGGGCGGCGTCCAGCGCGCCAGGCGCCAGCCGGTCGCGGGAAAGCGCCTTTTGCTCGGCCCGGTCCAGCCGGTCCAGGATGGTTTCGGGCGCCGCGCCCTGGGCCCGGGCCTTGCGCCAGATGCGCAGGCACGAGGCGGGCGACCAGGGCAGCGCGGCCTGCGCGATCCACGCCCGCAGCGGGCGCGGCAGGGTGTCATAGGTGCGCATCGGGTCAGACCGGCGGCGGCGGCGCAGGGTGGATGCCAGGTTGCGTTTCATGTCCTTTGCTCCGTGGCGCGTTTTCAGGTCTCGGACGCGGAATGCGCCGGGCGGTGTGGGTGATTGTGCGGTCTGCAACGCTCTTGGCGCTGCGCAACCCAGCCCCTTGGCAATGTCGCGGCAAAGCCGTCTGGGGGGTACGCCTTTCGCTCATCCGGTCTCCTGATTCCGTACGCGAGTGTTACTCTATAACATGGAGTCGTTATGTTATAACGTAACGGACATGGCAAGACCCTTCAGCGGCCTGGGCGGCAATTCGCAAGGCCTGGCCGGTTTTGACCGGCAGCTCGTTCGGCGCAGGGAGGTTTCAGGCGGGGGGCGCGGCGTGCAGATCGCCCTCGGCGGCGGCGATCAGGTCGGCGATCAATGCGGCGCCCTGTGGGCTGTCCGCGGCCTGTGCCAGATCCAGCCGCAGGGCCGCGATCAGGCCTTCGGAGCCGCCGAAAACTTCAGAGACAAAGTGCCCCCGGTAGCCGGCGTTTTCCAGGCGGATGCCTTGGGTGAACAGCCGCCAGCCCAGCGTGGCATGCGCTTCGGCTGGGGTGGCCAGGGTCTGCGCGTCGTCATCGCCCTCGGCCCAGTCCAGTACCCCCAGATAGCTTTGCATCTCGTGATAGCGGCCAAGGGCGAAATTGTCGTCGACGGCGGGGCCTTTGGCCCAGGTGACACAGCGCGCCGCCGTATCGCTGGCCTTGCCGGTGAACAGGCAGCCGCTGCGCTGCACCCTGTCGATCATTTCCCCCAGTGGCAGTTCGGGCACGGACTCGGCGTCCA
Organism: Tropicibacter oceani; assembly: GCF_029958925.1. NCBI lineage: Bacteria > Pseudomonadati > Pseudomonadota > Alphaproteobacteria > Rhodobacterales > Roseobacteraceae > Pacificoceanicola > Pacificoceanicola oceani. The sequence goes on along the minus strand of NZ_CP124616.1, from coordinate 3,123,356 downwards.
GTGTCATGTCCGGCCGCACCCGCACCACCAGATCATCGGGGCGCGGGTCAAAGCCCCGGATCTGCCGCAAGGCGCTTTGAAAGCGCCGCAGCTGTTTGGCGGGGTTCGGCAGTGATGCGATGTCGTCCGGGGTATCGTCCTCGAGAACGATGCTGGCGGCGCCATAGGCGGCCTGCACGGCAGCAGCATCGGCGCGGCCTTGCGACTGGATGAACCGGCACAGATTGGGCAGGCGCGTGGCAAAGGTGTCGGCGGTCAGTGCGGCGCTGGCAAGGTGGCGGCGCAGGCGGTCGGCCAGCGCGCCGCGAAAGGCGCGCTCGACGGTGTCGATGGTGGTGGGCAGTTTGGTGCCCGTGCTTGTCCAGCTGTCGACGATGACGATGGGATCGGGCAGCTGGCCCAGAAAGGCGTGAAATCCCGCAAGGGTCTGCGCATGGCCGCGCAACTGCCCGATCACCGCGACAAAGATCCTTGGCGGCGCTGTACCGGCGGGCAATGGCGGGCAGGCGACATGCCTGTCCAGCAGACGCAGGGCCGGGGCAAAACGGTTTTGCCAGAATGGCGAATCCTGCAGCGCCGGGCTGGCCTGGGCGTCGCGCCGCAACCCGGCCTGCGCGGCATCGGGAAGTGTGATGCCAAAGGACCAGAAGCCGATCAACAGGTGCAATCCCTTGTCACCGCTGCCGTCCAGCCGCCCCGGAAATTCAGCGAGATGGTCAAACAACAGCGCCTGCAGCGCGTCCTGGCCGGGCAGGGCGATCAGGCCAAGAAACTCGGTGAAGTCATTGAAGTCAGTGGTCAAAAGCGCATCGGCCAAGGGCGCGATCCACTGCGCCATCGGTTCGGGACAAAACAGCGCGGCGCTTAGCAGGCCAGCGGGGGACAGCCTGTCGCGCAGTGCGGGCAGCCTGCGCGCAACGTCGCGGCCAAAGGGCGACTCGCCAGGGTGAAAGCGCCGGGCGTTGATCGCGAGGCAGCGCTTGGTCCGGGGATTGTCCAGAATGCGGCAGATCTTGTCCTCTGAGGCGCGCAACCAATCGGGGGCCCTGTCCCAGTGCAGCATCAAAAGCGTTTCGAATTCGGGATCGTCGGTCTGGGCGGGCTCAAGGCGATCAACGATCAGCCGGAAATTCCCGGCCGGATCGTCCGAGCGCAGGCAGGCGCGGGTGGCCTGCACGACATTGCCGATGCGCGGGGCATCGCGAAGAATGTCGAAATACCTGTCCAGCGCGCCCCGGGCAAAGGCGGCGTGCAAGGCTTGGTCAGGCGAAAGCGGGTCCATGTCGGGCTGGCCTTGGTCGGGTGCGAACGCGGGCAGAGTACCAGCTTTGCCCGGGAACGAAAGCGGCGCCACCGGCGCGGCGCGCAGAGACAGGGGCAGGGGCAGGGCGCTGCGGGCGACCGATCAGCCATCTGACGCGCCGCGGCCATAAGAAAAGCCGCCCCGAAAGGCGGCTTTTCAAAGAGTTCCGAAACAGGCCGGGCCTTACTGCGCGGGCTTGGGGGCCTGCTGCGGTTGAGGCTGCGCGGGTGCTGCCGGACGCGGCACCGCGCCAGCGGCAGCCTTGCCACCGGACAGCGGATCGTCCTGACGCTGCACCGAGCCTTCGAAATGGGCGCCGGATTCGATGGCGATGGTCTTGTGGATGATGTCACCCTCGACGCGCGCGGTGGCGGTCAGGCGCACCTTGAGCCCGCGAACGCGGCCCACGATACGGCCGTTCACGACCACATCATCGGCGATCACCTCGCCCTTGATGGTGGCGCTTTCGCCGATGGTCAGCAGGTGGGCGCGAATGTCGCCCTCGACCGTGCCTTCGACCTGGATGTCACCGGTGGTGCGGATGTTGCCCGTGATGTGCAGATCGTTCGACAGCACCGATGCAGGCGGTTTCGCCTTGGGCGTCGCCGGCTTGCTGAAATCGCCAGCCGCAGGGGCGCGAGGGGCATCCGCCGGGGCTGCGGGCTTTGCAGCGGTGTTGTCGTCGGCCTTGGAGCCGGGTTCATTGATTTTGCTTTTAGAAAACATCGTTCGCAGCCTTGATGTAGATCATCGGATTAACGGGTTTGCCGCCGACGCGGACCTCATAGTGAAGATGGGTCCCGGTCGACCGTCCAGTGTTCCCCATATCACCAACACGCTGTCCGCGCGAGACCCTTTGGCCAACCTTCACGCGAATTTTCGACATGTGGGCATAGCGGGTCTCGATTCCGAACTCGTGCTGGATCTTGACCAGGCGGCCATACCCCGAGGACCAACCCGCGTGGGTGACAACGCCATCGGCGGTGGAATAGATCGGTGTGCCATGCGGCGCGGCGAAATCGGTGCCGGCATGCAGGCGGCCCCAGCGATAGCCAAAGCCCGAGGTAAAGCGGAACGCATCCTTGAGCGGGCTGGCAAAGGGCGCCTTTTGCGCGGCGATCCGGTACAGGTTCAGCCGGTCCATTTCGCCCAGGATGCGGTTGGCGCGCTTGGTATCGGCGCTGGGTTCTTCGCCGCGGGTGGAAAAGGACAGCGGGGTCAGCGGGCCGCCCTGGCCGGAATAGCCCTTGCGGACCTGGCTGATGATGCTGTCGGGGTTCATGCCGGCGGCCTGGAACATCTTGTCCAGCGGCTTGACCGACACGGTCATCGCCTCTTCGAGCTGGCGGAAGATGCGGTCGTTCTTGTCTTCCATCGCTTCGATTTCGGCCTGCATTTCGGCGGCGCGCACCAGCGCGGCCTGGGCATCGGCCACGACCTTGTCACGCTCTTCGGCGGTGCGGGCCAGCGCATCGGCCAGGAAATCCATGGTGCCATCACCCTGACCCGAGGCCGCGGCAAGGGCGGTTCCATTGCCTTCCAGCTGCGACTCGATCGCTGCCAGCCGGTCAGAAATGCTTTCGCGGTCCTTCATGGTGTCACGCAGCGTCGCCTGGATGACGTCGATCCCGGTCGCCAGTTCGCGGCGGCGGGTTTCGCTTTCCAGCAGTTCGGACTGCATGATGGAAATCTGTTTCAGCGCCGCATTGAACCGTTCCTGCGCGGCCAGCGCTTCGCTGGCGCGGCCATCGCGCTCGCTCGACAGGGCATTCAGACGCTGCTGATAGGTGATCTGTTCGCGCTTTGCCTGTTCGCGGAAGTTACCTGCACCGATCGAGTCCATCAAAAGGATGGCCGTCGCGACGATCGTCCAGGAAACCACCAGCGCCGATCCTGCAAAGGCAATGGCCTGAGTCTCGGGCTTGAGGCGGATGAAACGCGTGTCCGTCTCGGATCGCAGAAACAACCGGCGTTCCGGAAAGAAGCGTTCGATCAACGCGTGTGTCTTGATTGCCAGACGTGTTCTCACCTGACCGTCCCTCTTGTGACCCGTCCCAATGTCGGCTCCCGGCTCCCCAGCCGTGATCCCACCCGGACGGGCTTAGCCAGCCATTCACTTTTTCGCAAGTAATTTGGCCAGTTGATTCGGGGCGGGCGGCGGTCTGTTGCCCAAATGGCAAAAAACCGCCGATATTAAAGGGTTCACCGTTCCAGTTGATCCTTACAACTTATCCGCAAGTGGCCAGTAAAAGTCCGGCGGCAGCCCCGCCTCGGCGCGCTTTTCCTCGTTGAACGGAGGTTTCAAGGGGCCGTGAAAATATTTCCGCACCAGTGCGTGAAACACAACAATTGGGTCCTGGTTGTGCCGGCCGCACAAAAAGTGGAACCATTTCGACCCATAGGCCACATGCCCGACCTCTTCGGCATAGATCGTCTCCAGCGCCGCGACGGCACTGGGCACGCCGCCCTTGCGGAAAATCTCGATCATCCCGGGGGTCACATCCAGCCCGCGCGCCTCCAGAACCATCGGAACCACCGCAAGCCGCCCTTGCAGGTCGTCCACCGTGTCCTCGGCGGCGCGCCACATACCCGCATGGGCGGGCAGCGCACCATAGAAGCTGCCCAGCTCCTCCAGGCAATCACACATCAGGTTGAAGTGTTTTGATTCCTCGTCCGCCGCCTTGACCCAGTCGTCATAGTAGCCGATCGGCATATCGACATGGGAAAAGCGGGGAATGATGTCCCAGTGCAGATCGACCGCGTTCAGCTCGATATGGGCCACCGCATGCAGCAGCGCGATGCGCCCCTGCGGGCTGCCCGGCTTGCGCTTTGGCACCTCGCGCGGGTCCAGAAGCTCGGGCCTGTCAGGGCGGGAAGGGCGCAGCGGCGGCGCGGCGCGCCCCACCGGCAACGGCGCTCCCGCAGCCCGCGCCGCGAACCACTGCGCCGCATAGGCCCGCGATTTCGCGGTCTTCTCGCGCCCGTCCGCCGTGGTCAACACATCCACCGCCATCTCGCTCAGCGTCAGCATCCCGCCCCCTGTTTCCTCTTGCCAAAAATATCCTGGGGGAGTCGCGCAGCGACGGGGGCAAAGCCCCCAGCCCCCGTCGACACCTTACAGCGCCTGCGCCGCCTCCAGCACCTCCTGCGCATGGCCGGGCACCTTGACCTTGTGCCAGGCGCGCGCGATGCGGCCCTCGGCGTCGATCAGAAAGGTGCTGCGCTCGATCCCCATGAAGGTCTTGCCGTACATCTTCTTTTCCTTCCAGACGCCCATCCGTTCGCACAGATCGCCCGCCTCGTCGGAAATCAACGGCACGCCAAGCGCCTTCTTGGCCATGAACTTCTCGTGGCTGGCCAGGCTGTCCTTCGACACCCCAAAGACCTGCGTACCGGCGGCTTCAAAGTCCGCCTTCAGGGCGGTGAAATCCTCGTTTTCCCGGGTGCAGCCGCTGGTATCGTCGCGCGGATAGAAGAACAGAACCACCTTGCTGCCCTTGAGCGCCGCAAGCGAAATGTCGCCTGCGGTCGACGGCAGGGTGAAATCGGGGGCCATGTCTGACATATGTATCTCCTTCGTGGGCTGCGCTATGGTCTTGGGCAAGACCACGGTAAAGCGCAAGGTCAAAGCCCTCAGATAACCCCCCGAGGCCGGTGTTCCAGTGACGGATCCTAAAACAGACCCCTTCAGACAGCGGCGCCGGACCCGCAGGCGCTGGACTGCGCTGGCCGTCTTCCTGGTGCTGCTGGCCGCGCTTTCGCTGGGGGGGCTGGCGATGATGGGCCGTCCGGTGGCGGCGCCCGACTGGCTGCGCGACAAGATCGTCCAACGCATCGACGAAAGCCTGCCGGGGCTGCGGATCAATTTCGGCCGGATGAGCCTTGAGGTCAGCCGCAAGGGCCAGCCGCGGGTGATTCTTTGGGACGTCGACCTGCGCAACGCGCTGGGTGAACAGATCGCCGCCCTGTCCGACATCGAGGCAGGCTTTTCCCCGGCGGCCATGCTGCGCGGCGAAATGGTCCTGCAAAGCGCCCAGGTCTCGGGCGCATTCGTGACCTTGCAGCGCGACGCGCAGGGGCGTTTCGGGCTGGCCCTGGGGGATGTCTTTTCGGCTGGAACGCGCACTCCGGACCTGCCGCAGATCATCACCGAGATCGACCAGATCATCGCCGACCCGCGGCTGGCCGATCTTGACCTGTTCGAAGCCGATGCCCTGACCATCCGCTACGAAGACATCCGTGCGCATCGCGGCTGGACGGCCGATGGCGGGCGGATCCGCCTGGCCCGGCAGGACGGCAAGCTGGCGATTTCGGGCGACCTTGCGCTGCTGGCGGGCGGCGACAGCGTGGCCACGATCGAAATGAACGCCGAAAGCGTCGTCGGTTCGGCGCGGCTGGATTTCGGGTTGAAGCTGAACGATCTGTGGTCGCGCGACATCGCCACCCAGACCCCGGCGCTGGCCTGGCTCGAAGTGCTCGAGGCGCCGATTTCCGGTGCCCTGCGCTCCAGCGTGGCCGAGGACGGCAGCCTGGGGCCGTTGAACGCCACCTTGCAGATCGGCGCCGGGGTGCTGCGCGCCAACCGCAATCTCAAGCCGATCCCCTTTGACGGCGCGCGTACCTATCTGACCTACCTGCCGGACCGCGCGCAGCTGCGCTTTGACGAAATCTCGGTGCAATCCGAACTGCTGGCGGTCAGTGCCGAAGGCAAGGCGACGCTGGAGAACTGGCAGGACGGCTGGCCCTCGGCGCTGACGGCGCAATTCAGCCTGCCGCAGGTGACGCTGGCGCAAGGCGCGCTGCTGGACCGCGCGCTGGAAGTGAAGGGCGCACAGACCGCCTTCAAGCTGACGTTCAACCCGTTCCAGCTGTCGCTGGGCAACCTGCGGCTTACCGATCCCGAATTCCCGCTCCGCGCCACGGGCGAACTGGCGGCCTATTCCGATGGCTGGGACGTGGCGCTGGATGCACGCATCGCCGAAACCACGCCCGAACAGGTCCTGTCGTTCTGGCCGCAGACCCGCGGAACCAAGACCCGCGACTGGTTGACGGCCAACGTCAAAGAGGGCCGCGTGCATGACGCGGTCTATGCCCTGCGCCTGCATCCGGGCCAGGAAAAGCCGTCGCATTTCCTTGACCTGCGCTTTGACGATGCCCGCCTGACCTACAACCCAAAGCTGCCGGAACTGACCGGCGGTTCGGGGCGGCTGACACTGTATGACAAGCGGCTGGGCATCCACGTCGACAAGGGGTTCAGCGATCCGGGGCAGGGCGGCGCGATCGACCTTGCCGGCTCGCAATTCGTGATTCCCGACATGTCGATCAAACCGGCCCCGGCGATCATCCGGATCAAGGCGGGCAGCAGCCTGACGGCGGCGCTGTCCTATATCGACAACGACACCTGGCGGGTGCTGCGCAAGGCCGGACGCTCGGCCGACATGGCCACCGGCCGCGCCGAGGTGAGCGGAGAGATCACCCTGCCGCTGGCCAAGGGGATCAAGCTGCCCGACATCGACCTGAACCTGAAGGGGGTGCTGCGCGACGTCAAAAGCGACAGCCTGATCCCGGGCCGCAGCCTTGCGGCGGATCGGCTGGACATGACGCTGGACAACGACGCCGTGGCGATTTCCGGTCCGGTCACCCTGTCCGGGGTGCCCGCCACCGGCCAGTGGCGCCAACCGCTGGGCGGCGGCGCGGGGCGCGTGACCGCGCAGGTGACGATGACCCCCGAAACCCTGAAGGCGGTGGGCGTGACCCTGCCCGCCGGGATGATCAGCGGCAAGGGCATAGGCAATCTGGACCTGACGCTGGAAAAGGGCAGCGCGCCGGGGTTCACGCTGACCAGCACGCTGGCCGGGCTGGGCCTGGCGATCCCGCAGCTGGGCTGGCAGTTGCCGCAGGGTGCGACGGGCAATTTCCAGATCGCCGGAACCCTGGGCAAGCCGATCCGCATCGACGGCATGTCGCTGTCGGGCGCCGGGCTGTCAGCCAACGGCACGCTGGCGCTGGCCGACAATGGCCAGTTCGAGGCCCTGCGCCTGTCGCGGCTCAGCCTGGGCGACTGGCTGGACGTGACGGCCACCCTGCGCGGGCGCGGCCGCGGCGTCGCCCCGGGGATCGAGGTCAGCGCGGGCCGGGTCGATCTGCGCAGCGCGCCCTTTGGCGCCGGGGGCGGCGGCACGGGGTCGGGTGGGGCACCGTCGGGCGGCGGCGGTCCGCTGTCGCTGACGCTGGACCGCCTGCAGGTGACCGACAGCATCTGGCTAAGCTGGTTCCGCGGCGATTTCGACCTGGCGCGCGGCCTCGAGGGGCGCTTTGACGGGCAGCTGGGCGGATCGGCGCAGGTGCGCGGGCAGGTGATCCCGCAGAGCGGGCGCAGTGCCTTTCGTGTCCGGGGCGAGGACGCGGGCGATATCCTGAAGGCCGCCGGCATCCTGAAAACGGTGCAGAACGGCACCTTCAGGCTGGACCTGGGGCCGGTGCGCGGCACCAGCGGTTCCTATGATGGCCACCTGACGATCGAAGGGCCGCGCCTGCGCAATGCCCCGGCCATCGGCGCGCTGCTGGACGCCATTTCCATCGTCGGTCTGCTGGACCAGGCCAATGGTCCCGGCATCTTCTTTTCCGAGGTCGAGGCCCGGTTCCGCCTGACGCCCTCGACCGTGGTGCTGACCCAGTCCAGCGCCGTCGGCCCGTCGATGGGGATATCGATGGATGGCTATTACGACATGAAAAGCGGCACCATGGACATGCAGGGCGTGGTGTCGCCGATCTATATCCTGAACGGCATCGGGCGGCTGATTTCGCGCAAGGGCGAAGGGCTGATCGGGTTCAACTTCAACCTGCGCGGCCCGGTCACCGGCCCGCGGGTCAGCGTGAACCCGCTTTCGGTCTTCACCCCGGGGATGTTCCGTGACATCTTCCGCCGCCCGCCCCCAGAGGTGGCGCAATAGACCAGAGGCCCCATGCAGCTTTCCGATTTCGACTTTGACCTGCCCGAACACCTGATCGCCACCCGGCCCGCGCGGCCGCGGTCCTCGGCGCGGCTGCTGGTGGCGCAGGGCGACCAGATCACCGATGCGCGGGTCAGCGACCTGCCGGACTGGCTGCGCCCCGGCGATCTGCTGGTGCTGAACGACACCCGCGTGATCCCCGCGCGGCTCAGCGGCATCCGCCGCCGCGACGGCGCGCAGGGCCTGACCGAGGCGCGCATCGAAGTGACCCTGCTGGAGCCGAAGGCAGACGGCACATGGGGCGCCCTGATCAAACCCCTGAAAAAGGTGCGGGAAGGCGAAGAGATCATCTTTTCCAGCGCGTTGTCGGCCATTCTTGAGGCAAAGGATGAAGGCCAGGGCGCGCTGCGTTTCAACCTGTCGGGGGATGATTTCGACGCGGCGCTGAACGCCGCCGGCGCCATGCCCCTGCCGCCCTATATCGCCGCCAAACGCCCCGCCGACGACCAGGACCGCGAGGATTACCAGACCGTCTGGGCGCGCAACACCGGCGCTGTGGCCGCGCCGACGGCCTCGCTTCATTTCGATGCGCCGCTGCTGGCGGCACTGCGCGACAAGGGCGTGCAGTTCACCCATGTCACGCTGCATGTGGGCGCGGGAACCTTTCTGCCGGTCAAGGTCGAGGATGTGACCCGGCACAAGATGCACGGCGAATGGGGCGAAGTGTCCGAGCAGGCCGCGCAGGACATCGCCCGCACCAAGGCGGCCGGGGGGCGGGTGATTCCGGTGGGCACCACGGCGCTGCGGCTGATCGAAACCGCGGCACGGGGCGGGCAGATCGCCGCCTATCGCGACGTCACCGACATCTTCATTTACCCCGGGTTCACCTTTCACGTGGCAGATGCGCTGATGACCAATTTCCACCTGCCGAAATCCACCCTGATGATGCTGGTCTCGGCGCTGATGGGGCCGCAGACCATCCGGCACATCTATGCCCATGCCATCGAGACCGAGTATCGGTTCTTTTCCTACGGGGACGCATCGTTGATGATCCCGTCGCGATGACCCTTGCCTTTCGGGACCCGTGATGGTCCTAAGACGACACCGGACGCCGCAAAGGGTCGTTCCTGTCCAACCCTTTTGCTGTCAGGCCGCCTAGGCAAGGTCTGAAGGAGCCGTCATGTTCGTTGTTCTTAGAAATTCCTGGGCCCTTTTGTTGGGCATGTTGCTGCTGATGGTGGGCAACGGCCTGCAAGGGTCGCTTTTGGGTGTGCGCGGGCCGGCTGCCGGCTTTTCGGCGATGGAAATGTCCATGGTCATGTCGGCCTATTTCGCCGGCTTCCTGTTTTCGTCGCGCATGACGCCGCACCTGATCCGGCGCGTCGGCCATGTGCGGGTCTTTGCGGCCTTTGGCAGCTTTATCTCGGCGGTGCTGATCCTGTACCCGGCGATGCAGCATCCGGCGGTCTGGATCCTTGGCCGCGTGGTCATCGGCTTTTGTTTCTGCGGCGTCTACGTGACGGCGGAAAGCTGGCTGAACAACTCGGCGACCAACGAAACCCGCGGTCAGGCGCTGTCGGCCTACATGATCGTGCAGATGGTCGGGATCATCGCGGCGCAGGCGCTGCTGAACATTCCCGACCCGTCGGGGTTCTTGCTGTTCGTGATCCCTTCGGTTCTGGTTTCGGTGGCCTTTGCGCCGATCCTTTTGTCGATCTCGCCGACACCGGCCTTTGAATCGACCAAGCCCATGACCCTGAAGGAACTTTACCACGTCTCGCCGCTGGGCATGGTGGGGATGTTCCTGCTGGGCGGGGTGTTTTCGGCGCAATTCGGCATGGCGGCGGTCTATGGCAGCGTCGCAGGGCTGAGCCTTGGGCAGATCTCGATTTTCGTGGCGTCCTTCTATGTCGGCGCCTTGCTGCTGCAATACCCGCTGGGCTGGATTTCGGACCGCATGGACCGCCGCGTACTGGTGTTCATCGTTGCGGCCTTTGGCGGCGCCGCGGCGGCGATCGCCATTTTCGCCGGTGGCAACTTCAACCTGCTGGTGGCGGCGGCCTTTGTGATCGGGGGCAGTTCGAACCCGCTGTATTCGCTGCTGATCGCCTATACCAACGACTTTCTGCAACCCGAGGACATGGCTGCATCCTCCGCCGGACTGTTGTTCATCAACGGGCTTGGGGCCATCGCCGGGCCGCTGATCATCGGCTGGGGCATGCAGGTGATCGGTCCGCACGGCTATTTCATCCTGATCGCCTTCTTGCTGATCGCGCTGGCGCTTTACGCCGTCTACCGCATGACACAGCGCCGATCGATCCCGGTCGAGGACACCGCCAGCTATGCGCCGGTCAGCCCGACCTCGACCGCCATCGTGATGGAGGTGGCGCAGGAATACGCCATCGAAGCCGCAGAAGACGACGAAACCCACCACGACCCGCACCGGTGACCGCCGCGCAACGCGGTCACAATCTGACAGAATTCGTGATTGTGACCGCGACAGGTGCCGCGCTAGGCTTGCACTTCAATTGGGGGACAAGCGTGCGCGTGGAGGGATAAACATGTCGACGCCCGAAGAAATCCTGGCCTTCTGGCTGGACGAAATTGGCCCCGAGGGCTGGTACAAACAGGACGAGACGCTGGATGACGACATCCGAAGCCGGTTCCTGACCACATGGGAAGGCGCCATGGCGGGCCGTCACGGGTTGTGGCTGACCTATCCCAGCGGCACTTTGGCCTACATCATCCTGCTGGACCAGTTTTCGCGCAACATGTTCCGCGGTGATGCGCGGGCCTTTGTCTCGGACAGGGTGTCGCTGGCGGCGGCAAAGCAGGCGATCCATCGCGGCTGGGACATGAAGATCGACGAACCGGCGCGGCAGTTCTTTTACCTGCCCTTGATGCATTCGGAAAACCTGTGTGACCAGGACCGCTGCGTGCGCCTGATGAAGGAACGCCTGCCCCAGGGGCAGGGCAACCTGCTGCACGCCCGGGTGCACCGCGAGGTGATCCGCCAGTTCGGCCGCTTTCCTTACCGCAACGCGGCGCTGTCGCGCAGCTCGACCGAGGCCGAACAGGCCTATATGCAGGACGGCGGCTATGGCACCACCCTGCGCGAGATGCAGCAGGCCGCCTGAGCCGAGGCGCCCAGACGCGCAACCGCGTTGCCCCGCCTGGGGCGATGCGCTAGCCTTCTTGCGAACAGCATCGGCAGGGGGGCGGGATGAGTGCGAAAAGCTTTGACATGATCGTGATCGGGGCCGGTCCGGGGGGCTATGTCGCGGCCATCCGGGGCGCGCAATTGGGCCTGTCGGTCTGCGTGGTCGAACGCGAACACATGGGCGGCATCTGCCTGAACTGGGGCTGCATCCCGACCAAGGCGCTGCTGCGCTCGTCCGAGATTTTCCACTACATGCAGCGCGCTGGCGACTATGGGCTGAGCGCCGAAAAGATCGGCTTTGACCTGGACGCCGTGGTCAAACGCTCGCGCGGGGTGGCCAAACAGCTGAACGGCGGCGTCGGCCACCTGCTGAAAAAGAACAAGGTGACGGTGGTGATGGGCGAGGCGACTTTGCCCGCCAAGGGCCGCGTCTCGGTGAAAACCGACAAGGGCACCCAGGATCTGAGCGCCCCGAATATCGTGCTGGCCACCGGCGCGCGCGCCCGCGAATTGCCGGGGCTCGAGGCCGACGGCGATCTGGTCTGGACCTACAAACACGCCCTGGTGCCGCCGCGCATGCCCAAACGCTTGCTGGTCATCGGCTCGGGCGCCATCGGCATCGAATTCGCCAGCTTCTACAACACCCTTGGCGCCGATGTGACGGTGGTCGAGGTGATGGACCGCGTACTGCCTGTCGAAGATGCCGAAATCAGCGCCTTTGCGAAAAAGCAGTTCGAAAAACAGGGCATGACGATCCGCGAAAAGACCATGGTCAAACAGCTTGACCGGGGTAAGGGGCAGGTGACAGCCCATATCGAAAAAGATGGCAAAACCACAAAAGAAACCTTTGATACGGTGATTTCAGCCGTCGGAATTGTCGGAAATGTAGAAGGACTGGGCCTCGAGGCCTTGGGCGTCCGGGTCGAACGGACCCATGTGGTGACCGACCCGCACTGCCGCACCGGCGTCGACGGGCTTTATGCCATCGGCGATCTTGCCGGTGCGCCCTGGCTTGCCCACAAGGCCAGCCACGAAGGCGTGATGGTCGCCGAACTCATCGCCGGCCAGCACCCGCACCCGGTCGATCCCGCCAGCATCGCGGGCTGCACCTATTGCCACCCGCAGATCGCCAGCGTCGGCCTGACCGAAGCCAAGGCCAAAGAACAGGGCCTCGACATCAAGGTTGGACGCTTCCCCTTCATCGGCAACGGCAAGGCCATCGCCCTGGGCGAACCCGAAGGGCTGGTCAAAACCATCTTCGACGCAAAGACAGGCGAGCTTTTGGGCGCGCATATGGTCGGCGCCGAAGTCACCGAACTGATCCAGGGCTATGTCATCGGCCGCCAGCTGGAAACCACCGAGACAGACCTGATGCACACCGTCTTCCCGCATCCCACCCTTTCGGAAATGATGCACGAAAGCGTGCTTGACGCCTGGGGCCGCGCCATCCACTTCTGACCCTGTCCCCGGGCTTCTTCTTGGGGAAAATACTCCGGGGGGCCGCAGGCGGGGGCAGCGCCCCCTCGGCCCTGGGATCAACGCGCCAAACGCTCGATCACTGCCCGCGCCCGCGGCGCGATCCAGTCCCAAAGCCCCGGCGCACCGTTGCGGATCTTTGCGCCGACGCGGCTTTCAAAGGTGTCCCAGCCCACCCCGTAATCTTTCCAGGACCCGCCATCATTGGCGATGTTCAGGTTCGGCGGCACAAAGCGGTCCAGCGACTTGGCGAATTGCGCCTCGGGGGTCTGGTTGGCCTCGAATTCATCCCAGAGCGCGCGAAAAGCCGCGCCCTGATCTGCTGGCAACAGGCCAAAGATGCGGTCCGCGGCCGCGCGCTCGGCGGCCTCCATCGCCGCGCCGTCATGCGCGCCGAACACCGGTGCATCCCCGGCGTCGATTTCCACAAGGTCATGCAGCAACAGCATGGCGATCACCCGGCCGATGTCACAGCCCTCGGGGGCCTGCTCGGCCAGGGTCAGGGCAAACAACGCCACGTGCCAGCTGTGCTCGGCCGAATTTTCGAAACGCGCTCCTGACGCCAACCGCGAGGCGCGGTTGACGGATTTCAGCCGGTCGGCCTCCATCAGAAAGGTCATCTGGGCGGTCAGGCGGTCGGGAAGCGATTGGGTCATGCCGGCATGCATGCCTGCTATGGGCCGGGCGGGCAAGGGCAATTGCCGGCGCAGCGCGGGGGTCTGTGCCCCGCGCCCCGTTACAGGTGTTCGTTGTCCGACCCCGGGGCCAGCGCCTCGGGGATCTCCTCGCCACGCTTCCTGGCCTCCAGCGCCGCCTTGACGTGCTCGGTCAGAAAGGTGCGCCCGCGCCGCTCGGCAAGGCGGATGCGGATCGACGTCAGATAGGCCTCCTCGGCCGTCTGCGACGAGGCGCCCAGAACCTTGGCCACCTGTTCGTACAGCTGGTCGTCGTCCAGCGCGTCCATGGCCTTGATCGTGTCAGCGGCCAGTTTGTCAGCCAGGTCTGTCAGGACATCCGCCATGGTCGGGCCTCTTGCTTAGCGGGAGGTTTCGGTCAGGCGGCGTTTCACATAGCCGGTGACATTGCCGATCATCGTGTCCATGTGCGGCTCTTCAAAGAAGTGGCCCGATCCTTCGATCTCGTCATGGGTGATGGTGATGCCCTTTTGTTCGTGCAGCTTGTTCACCAGCGCACGGGTGTCGGCGGGCGGGGCCACGCGATCATTGGTGCCGTTGATCACAAGCCCCGAGGCCGGGCAGGGCGCCAGGAAGGAAAAGTCGTACATGTTCGCCGGCGGCGAGACCGAGACAAAGCCGGTGATCTCGGGGCGGCGCATCAGCAACTGCATGCCGATCCAGGCGCCAAAGCTGAAACCGGCGACCCAGCAATGCTTGGAGTTCTGGTTCATCGACTGCAGGTAATCCAGCGCCGAGGCAGCATCGGACAATTCGCCCACGCCCTGGTCGTATTCGCCCTGCGACCGGCCGACGCCGCGGAAATTGAACCGCAGCACGGTAAAGCCCATGTTGTAAAAGGCGTAATGCAGGTTGTAGACAACCTTGTTGTTCATCGTCCCGCCAAACTGCGGATGCGGGTGCAGGACGATCGCGATGGGGGCATCGCGATCCTTTTGCGGGTGATAGCGGCCTTCAAGGCGGCCTTCGGGTCCGGGAAAGATAACCTCGGGCATAGGGGGCGTGTTCCTTGCGCGGTGCGGCGGAATTCTTGACGAATTTGCTCGGACACCTTAGAAAAGTTCTAAACCGGCTGTTGGCTGGTTCGGGTTGAATTGCAGATAGGCAATCATCGGGCCAAGGTCAATTGGCTTGGCGTTTTGGCCTTGGCCTTCTTGAGGGGGAGTAGCCTGTGAAACTGAGTACGAAAGGGCGTTACGCCATGGTGGCGCTGACCGATATCGCCTTGCAGCCGGCCGATGCCCTGGTGACGCTTGGCGACATCTCGAAGCGGCAGGATATTTCCCTGCCTTACCTGGAACAGCTTTTCGTCAAGCTGCGCCGGGCAGGGCTGGTGGATTCGGTGCGCGGTCCGGGGGGCGGCTATCGCCTGGCGCGGCCGACCAGCGAGATTCGCGTGGTCGACGTGCTGGCGGCGGTCGATGAATCGGTGGACGCAATGCACAAGGGGGCCGGGGCGTCTGGCGCGGCCTCGGGGTCGCGGGCGCAGTCGCTGACCAACCGGCTGTGGCAAAGCCTGTCGGCGCAGGTCTACGTGTTCCTGCATCAGACGCGCCTGTCGGATGTGGTTGAAAACACGCTTGCCCCTTGTCCGGCGGTGCCGTCGATCTTTTCGGTGGTGGATGATGACAAGTGAGCGCTTGGGGCTCTGCCCCAAACCCCGGGATATTTGGGGCAAGAGGAAACATGGGGCGGGGGGCCGATGAGCCGGGTTTACCTGGATTGGAATGCCACAGCGCCTTTGCGTGACGAGGCGCGGGCGGCGATGATCGCGGCCATGGACCTGGTGGGCAATCCGTCGTCGGTGCATGCCGAGGGCCGCGCGGCCAAATCGCTGGTCGAGCGGGCGCGGGCGCAGGTGGCATCGGCCTTTGGCGCGGATGGCGCGGACGTGGTGTTTGTGTCGGGTGCGACCGAGGCGGCAGCGCTGGCCTGCGCCGGACGCGCTCTGGTCGGCGCGGATATCGAGCATGACGCCGTGGCGGCCTGGATCGATCCCTGTCTGACGGTGGATCAAGCGGGGCGTGTCGCGGTCGCGGAGCCGGGGCGCACGGTCTTGCAGGCGGCCAATTCCGAGACCGGGGTGGTGCAGGATTTGCCGCAGGGTCTGGCGGTGGTCGATGCCACGCAGGTTTTTGGCAAGCTGCCCTTTGCCTTTAACTGGTCGGGGGCGCAGATGGCGCTGATCTCGGCGCACAAGTTGGGCGGGCCCAAGGGGATTGGCGCGCTGGTGATGAAGCGCGGCACCGATCTGGCGGCGCAGATCAAGGGCGGCGGGCAGGAAATGGGCCGCCGGTCGGGCACGGAAAACGTGATCGGGATCGCCGGTTTCGGGGCCGCGGCGGAGGCGGCGGCGCGGGATCTGGATGCGGGCATCTGGCAGCGCGTGGCCGAGATTAGAAATATTCTAGAAAAAGCTATTGAGGCTGGCGCTAAAGAGACTATTTTTGTCGGGAAATCTGCGGCGCGACTCCCCAATACGTCCTGCTTTGCGCTTCCGGGCTGGAAGGGTGAAACGCAGGTGATGCAGATGGACCTTGCGGGCTTTGCCGTCAGCGCCGGGTCTGCCTGCAGCAGCGGCAAGGTCAAGGCCAGCCGGGTGCTGCGCGCCATGGGATACGACGACGGGGTGGCCAGCAGCGCCATCCGGGTGAGCCTGGGGCCATCCACGACAGAACAGGAAATCCTGCGCTTCGCGGAAGCGTGGACACAGAAATACCAGCGGCACCGCGCACGGGCCGCCTGAGTTGAGAGGGAACGCGAATGTCAGCTATGGATGATGTCAACGTCAAGGAAGGCGTCGATCAGGAAACCGTGGATGCGGTGAAATCCGCTGGCCAGTACAAGTACGGCTGGGAAACCGAGATCGAGATGGAATATGCCCCCAAGGGGCTGACCGAGGACATCGTTCGGCTGATTTCGGACAAGAACGAAGAACCCGAGTGGATGACCGAATGGCGTCTGGCGGCCTTTGCCCGCTGGAAGCAGATGAAAGAGCCCGACTGGGCCATGGTCGAGTACCCGCAGATCGATTTTCAGGAGCAGTATTACTACGCGCGTCCCAAATCGATGGCCGAAAAGCCCAAGTCGCTGGATGACGTCGATCCCAAGCTGCTGGAAACCTATGCCAAGCTGGGCATCCCGCTGAAGGAACAGATGATCCTGGCCGGGGTCGAGGGCGCCGATGCCACCCCCGCCGATGCCCGCGTGGGCGGCGGCACCGAAGAACGCCGCGTGGCGGTGGATGCGGTGTTCGACTCCGTGTCCGTTGGCACGACCTTTCAAAAGGAACTGAAGGCGGCGGGCGTCATCTTCTGCTCGATCTCCGAGGCGATCCGCGAGCATCCCGAACTGGTCAAGAAGTACCTTGGCAGTGTCGTGCCGGTGTCGGACAACTTCTATGCGACGCTGAATTCGGCCGTGTTTTCGGACGGTTCGTTTGTCTACGTGCCGCCGGGCGTGCGCTGCCCGATGGAGCTGTCGACCTATTTCCGCATCAACGCCGAGAATACCGGCCAGTTCGAGCGGACTTTGATCATCGCCGACAAGGGCAGCTATGTGTCCTACCTCGAAGGCTGCACCGCGCCGCAGCGCGACGTGGCCCAGTTGCACGCCGCCGTGGTCGAGATCATCATCGAAGAAGACGCCGAGGTGAAGTATTCCACCGTTCAGAACTGGTACCCCGGGGACGAGAACGGCAAGGGCGGCATCTACAACTTTGTCACCAAACGGGCCGATTGCCGCGGTGACCGGGCCAAGGTGATGTGGACTCAGGTCGAAACCGGCAGTGCCGTGACCTGGAAATACCCGTCCTGCATCCTGCGCGGCGAAGAAAGCCAGGGCGAGTTCTATTCGATCGCCATCGCCAACAACCACCAGCAGGCCGACACCGGCACCAAGATGGTGCACCTGGGCAAGAACACCCGGTCGCGCATCGTGTCGAAAGGGATTTCGGCGGGCGTCGCGCAGAACACCTATCGCGGGCTTGTTTCGATGCACCCCAAGGCCAAGAATTCGCGCAACTATACCCAGTGCGATAGCCTGCTGATCGGTGACAAATGCGGGGCGCATACGGTGCCTTATATCGAGGTCCGCAACAACTCGTCGCGGGTCGAGCACGAGGCGACCACATCCAAGGTCGATGACGATCAGCTGTTCTATTGCCGCCAGCGCGGCATGGACGAGGAAGAGGCCGTGGCGCTGGTCGTCAACGGGTTCTGCCGCGAAGTGTTGCAGGCCCTGCCAATGGAGTTCGCCATGGAAGCACAGCAACTTGTGGCGATTTCGCTCGAAGGTTCGGTGGGCTGAGGAGGCCGCGGAGCGGGGCACAGCCCCGCCCCACGGCGCGTTGCGATGGTGATGCATGACAGTTTCATATCCGGCCGTGGCGCCCATCGTGCTGCTGTCCCTGTCGAATGTCTTCATGACCTTCGCCTGGTACGGGCATCTCAAGCACAAGGGCGCGGCGCTGTTCACCGTGATCCTGATCAGCTGGGGCATCGCGTTCTTCGAGTATTGCCTGGCCGTTCCGGCCAACCGGATCGGGCATCAGGTCTATTCGGCGGCGCAGCTCAAGACCATCCAGGAGGTCATCACCCTGACGATCTTTGTCGGGTTCTCGACCTTCTACCTGAAGGAAACCGTGTCGCTGAACACGGTGATCGGCTTTGTCTTTATCGCCGTGGGCGCGGCGTTCGTATTCCGGGGGTGACGTGATGTTTGCAGAAGCCATCAACCAGACCGCCGGCGTCGGCGTCGGGGTCTTTGTCGGCACGCTGATCGGCTTTGGCCTGCGGGCGCGGTCGGGCAACGTGCAGGGGCTGGTTCAGGGGTCCGTCTGGAAGACGGCAGTGCTGGGCGGCATGGTGGCCTGGCTGCTGGCGGCGGTCGTTTCGGTTTTCATGGCGGGCTGATGGAGCGCGTCGAGGCACATATCGACGGGCGCGACTTCGTCTTTCACCTCAACGCCGAGGGCTGCCCGATTCAGGGCCGCCACCGGGTGGGAAAGTTCTATGAACGCGCCGATCTGGATCGGGTGGCGGCGGTAATCGGGCAGGGCGCGCATGTGATCGACGTGGGCGCCAACGTCGGCAACCACGCGCTGTATTTCGCCACGCTGATGGGCGCGGCCCGGGTCACCTGCATCGAACCGAACCCCAAGGCGATCGAGGCGCTGCGCGCCAATGTGCAGGCCAACGGGCTGGGCGACGTGATCGAGCTGGGCGCGCTGGGGATCGGCCTGTCGGATCGGTCCGAAGGCGGTTTCAAGTTGCGTGCGCCGGGGGCCAACCTGGGCGCCGCGCGGCTGAAAAAGGGCGGTGACATCGAGGTGCACCGGGGCGATGACCTGTTTGCCGAAGAGCCTGTCGACCTGATCAAGATCGACGTGGAAGGCATGGAAATGCTTGTGCTTTCGGGATTCGAGGCTGTGATAACCGCGCAGCGCCCGGCGCTGTTCGTTGAGGTCGACGGCGACAATGACGCGGCCTTTCAAACCTGGTGCGCGGATCACGGCTATGGCCTGGTCTTCGAGGCCAAGCACCAGCAGGCCAACACCAATTATTTCGTGCAGTGGCGGGGGGTGTCGTGATGCGCCGCCTTCTTGAAAACGTGCCGCTGGCGTCGAATTCTTGCCGCTATTTGGCGTCAGGCCTGATCTTGACATATCAAGATCAGGGGGGCGCCCATGTCCGACACCGACTGTATCGATCCGATCGCGCAGATGCACCGGCAGCAGCGCGCCGCACGGATGGCCGCACCAAAGGTGGTGCAGCGCACCAGCTATTGGGAAAACGCCAAGTACCCGCTCAGCTTTGTCGGGGCCTTTGTTCTGGGCGTGCTGGCGACGATGTTCGGGCGCTATTGCCAGTTTCACATGTTGGGGCTGCCGGTGCAGGCCGAAAATCCCGATATCCAGATGGTCATGGACAACGTCTTTGTCGGGTTGATTGCGGTCGTGGTGCGCCTGCTGGTCAGCTATGCCACGCACGAACACATGGTGGCGCAGATGGCCGGCGTCTGGCTGGTCATCCTGACCTTTCACAACCTGCCGCACTGGGCGCCCATGCCCATGAGCATGGTGTTTTCGCCCGAGTATGTGCATCAGGCGCAGGCCGCGACGAACGGCAATTCCATCCTGTTCCGCGGGGCCGAGTTCTATTTCGGCAAACCGCCGGTCTTCGAGCGCAAATAGCGCCACTGGGGGCGGCATGACCCAGGTCATTACCCGCCCCGAACTGACCCTGCCCGAGGCCGAGGCCGCGTTGCTGCGCGCTGCCTACGACCGGGCCGAGGTGATCCTTGAATATGGCTCGGGCGGCTCGACCGTCATGGCCTCGGAAATGCCGGGCAAGACGGTGTTTTCCGTCGAATCCGGCAAGGAATGGGCGCAGATGATGCGCGGCTACCTGGCCGCCCATCCCCCCGCGCAGGGCACCCGGGTCGATGTCATCTGGTCCGATATCGGCGCCACCAAGGAATGGGGCCACCCCGTCGATCACAGCGAATTCCAACGCTATCCGCGCTATGCGCTGGAGGTCTGGGGCCTGCCCGAATTCCGCCAGCCCGACGTGGTGCTGGTCGATGGCCGCTTTCGTCAGGCCTGTGCCCTGTCGGCGGCTTTCATGGCGACCAAACCTGTCGATGTCTATTTCGACGACTACGTACAGCGCAAACATTACCACAAGGTCGAGGAAATCCTTGGCCCCCCGCAGATCACCGGGCGCATGGCGCAGTTTCATGTGACCCCAAAACCCATTCCGCCGCAGCGTCTGCTTTGGCTGGTGAATTTCATGCTGCGGCCCTAAGGCCCCCGCGCGAACAGGAAAAGGAAAGAAACATGCTGGAAATCAAGAACCTGCACGTCAAACTTGAAGAAGAAGACAAGCAGATCCTCAAGGGTGTGAACCTGAGCATCGAACCGGGAACCGTGCACGCGATCATGGGCCCGAACGGGTCGGGCAAGTCGACCCTGTCCTATGTGTTGTCCGGAAAGGACGGCTATGAGGTCACCGAAGGCTCGGCCACGCTGGAAGGCGAGGAACTGCTTGACATGGAAGCCGAAGAGCGCGCCGCCGCAGGCCTGTTCCTGGCGTTCCAGTACCCGGTGGAAATTCCCGGTGTCGGCAACATGACCTTTCTGCGCACCGCCGTGAACGCACAGCGCAAGGCGCGCGGGCAGGACGAAATGTCGGCGGCCGATTTCCTCAAGGTGATCCGCGCCAAGGCCAAGGATCTCAAGATCGACGCCGACATGCTGAAGCGCCCGGTCAACGTGGGCTTTTCGGGCGGCGAGAAAAAGCGCAACGAAATCCTGCAGATGGCCATGCTGGAACCCAAGATGTGCATCCTGGACGAAACCGACTCGGGGCTTGATGTCGATGCGATGAAACTGGTCGCCGATGGCGTGAACGCGCTGCGCGATGCGGGCCGGTCGTTCCTTGTGATCACCCACTACCAGCGCCTTCTGGACCACATCAAACCGGACGTGGTGCACATCATGGCCGATGGCCGCATCATCAAGACCGGCGGCCCCGAGCTGGCGCTTGAGGTCGAGAACGAAGGCTATGCGGACCTGCTGGCGGAGAACGCATGATGGGCCTGACACAACCGAAAATCGACGCCACCGAGGCGCGGCTGGCCGCGCTTGAACTGCCCGAAGGCGGCTGGTCGCTGGCGGCGCGCAAGGACGCGCTGTCGCGGCTGCGTGCCATGGGTCTGCCGGGCGCGCGGGACGAGTATTGGAAATACACCCGCCCCGACACGCTGATCAGCCCCGAGGCGCCGCGCGCCGCCCTGTTCGATGGCGAGGAAACGCCGATCTTCGACGCGGTCGACCGGCTGAAGATCGTCTTTGTCGACGGTGTGTTCGATGCGGCGGCGTCGGACGATCTGGCGCTGGAAGGGGTCAGCATCGACCGCCTGTCGCAGGCGCAGGACATCCATTGGGCCAAGGATCTGTATGGCACCCTGGAAACCCGTGGCCAGACCCCGGTCCAGCGACCGCTGGCGGCGCTGAACACCGGTTTTGCCACCGATGGCCTGCTGATCCACGTGACCGGCAAGGTGTCCAGGCCGATCAACCTGATCTACCGGCATGGCTCGGAAACCTCGGACGTGATCCTGCATCACGTGATCAAGGTGGACGCCGGTGCCGAGGTGACGCTCCTGGAAAACGGTCCCGCCGCCGCGCGCCTGAACATGGTGACCGAGATCGACATCGCCGACACCGGAACGCTGCATCACGTGCGCACCCAGGGGCGCGATCACGAACGCCGCGCCGCCACGCATGTCTTTGCGCGGCTGGGGGCCGAGAGCACCTTCAAGAGTTTCACGCTGACCGCCAATGGCGTGATGACGCGCAACGAATGCGTGATCGAGCTGACCGGCGACGACGCGGTGGCCCATGTCGCGGGCGCCTGCATGGGCGACGGCGATTTCCACCACGACGACACGGTGTTCGTCACCCATGACGCGGTGAACTGCGAAAGCCGCCAAGTCTTCAAGAAGGTGCTGCGCAACGGTGCGACGGGTGTGTTCCAGGGCAAGATCCTGGTCAAGAAGGACGCCCAGAAAACCGACGGCTACCAGATCAGCCAGTCCCTGCTTCTGGATGACGACAGCCAGTTCCTGGCCAAGCCCGAGCTGGAAATCTATGCCGATGACGTGGCCTGTTCGCACGGCTCTACCAGCGGCGCGATCGACGAGGACAGCCTGTTCTATCTGCGTGCCCGGGGCATTCCGCGCGGCATCGCCGAGGACCTGATGGTCATCGCCTTCATCGCCGAAGCGGTGCAGGAGGTCGAGGACGACGCCCTGCAAGAGGAAATCAACGCCCGCGTCGCCGCCTGGCTGGAGCGTCGGCGCGCCTGATGCCGGTGACCCGCGATATCGTGGCCACCTACCGGGGGCCGGGCAAGGTGGTGCGCCGCCTGCTGACGGCCGGCCCGCGCGAGGACCGGCTGCTGGCCATCGTCATGGCGGCCTGCGTGGTCCTGTTCGTTGCGCGCTGGCCGGCCCTGTCGCGCCAGGCGCATCTGACCGGCGAAGAGCTGAACATGCTGCTGGGCGGGGCCTTGCTGGCGACGGTGTTCATCTTTCCGCTGCTGCTGTATCTTCTGGGGTTCCTTGTCGGGGTCATCGGCCGTCCGCTGGGCTGGAAGGGCGGCGGCTATGGCGCGCGGCTGGCCCTGGTCTGGGCGCTTCTTGCCTCGACCCCGCTGGTGTTGTTGCACGGGCTGGTTGCGGGCTTTGTCGGGCCGGGGCCGGGGTTGACCCTGGTCGGGGCGCTGTGGTTCGCGATCTTTGTCTGGTTCTGGGTCGGCGGCCTGCGCGCCGCGCACCATCTTGGCCGGGAAGGCACGCAATGACATTCGAAGGTTTTCTGCGACTGGCCCTGCAGACCGTCACCGCCCCGCGCGACGTGGCGCGCCTGCTGCTGTCGCTGCGCCTGCCGACCGAGGCGCTGGTGCTGGGCTTTGCCCTTGTGGTGGTCGGCAATGCGCTGGTGTTTTCGATCTCGCTGGTGCTCATGCCGCCGACCCAGGCCATGGGGCTGCTGGGCAATCCGCTGGCGCTGATGGCGATCCGCGGTGTCGTGCTGCTGGCCACCATCGCCAGCTTGACCTGGATCGGCCAGATGTTTGGCGGGCGGGCGCGGTTCGAAAGCATCGCGCTGTTGCTGATCTGGTTGCAGGCGCTCAGCGTGGCGGTGCAGGTGCTGTTCACCTTCATCCTGCCGATCGCGCCACAGCTGGGCAGCGCATTGGTCTTTGCCGCGACCGCCATCGGGGCCTATATCACGGTGCACTTCCTGGACGAGGCGCACGGTCTGAACAGCATCGGCAAATCCGTCGTGGTGCTGATCCTGGGCATGATCGCCATGGCGGTCAGCCTTTCCATTTTCCTGAGCCTTGTCGGCTTCACTCCTGCAGGACTTACCGGCCATGTATGACGTCACCGAAATCCGCCGCGATTTTCCCATCCTTTCGCGTGAAGTGAACGGCAAGCCGCTGGTTTACCTGGACAATGGCGCATCGGCGCAAAAACCGCAGGTGGTGATCGACGCCGTCACCCGCGGCTATGCCGAGGAATACGCCAATGTGCACCGCGGGCTGCACTACCTGTCGAACCTGGCGACCGAGAAATACGAGGCGGTGCGCGAAACCATCGCCCGCTTTCTGGGCGTGCCCGACGCCGAAGAGGTGATCAACACCACCGGCACCACGCAGGGCATCAACCTGGTGGCCTATGGCTGGGCCATGCCGAACATGCAGGCGGGCGATGAAATCGTGCTGTCGGTGATGGAGCATCACGCCAATATCGTGCCCTGGCATTTCCTGCGCGAACGGCAGGGGGTTGCCCTGAAATGGGTCGATGTCGACGCCACCGGCGCGCTGGACACGCAAAAGGTCATTGACGCCATCGGACCCAGAACGAAACTGGTGGCGATCACCCATCTGTCGAACGTCCTTGGCACCGTGGTCGACGTCAAGGCGATCTGCGCCGCGGCGCGCGAAAAGGGCGTGCCGGTGCTGGTCGACGGAAGCCAGGCCGCCGTGCACATGCCGGTCAACGTGGCCGATATCGGCTGTGATTTCTACGCCATCACCGGGCACAAGCTTTATGGCCCCAGCGCTTCGGGCGCGATCTGGATCCGGCGCGAACGCATGGACGAAATGCGTCCCTTTCTGGGTGGCGGCGACATGATCCGCGAGGTCCACAAGGACGAGGTCACCTATAACGACCCGCCGATGAAGTTCGAGGCCGGCACCCCCGGCATCGTCCAGCAGATCGGGCTGGGCGTCGCGCTGGACTACATGATGGATCTGGGGATGGAGAATATCGCCGCCCATGAAAAGGCGCTGCGCGACTATGCCCGCGCCCGGCTGGACGGGCTGAACTGGCTGACCGTGCAGGGGACCACCCCGGACAAGGCGGCGATCTTCTCCTTTACCATGCAGGGCGCGGCCCATGCGCATGACATCTCGACCATCCTTGACAAAAAAGGTGTCGCGGTGCGCGCCGGGCATCACTGCGCCGGGCCCTTGATGGACCATCTTGGCGTCTCGGCGACCTGCCGGGCGTCTTTCGCGCTGTACAACACCACCCAGGAGGTCGACGCGCTGATCGACGCGCTGGAACTGGCGCACGATCTGTTCGGCTAGGGCGCATCGCACAAAGCACACCGCATTGGGGCCAGCCCCGTGCGGTTACGTCTTGCAGGGCATTTGCAGGGCGGTTATAGACGCCAAAGCACGCACCCGTAGCTCAGCTGGATAGAGCGCTGCCCTCCGAAGGCAGAGGCCAGAGGTTCGAATCCTCTCGGGTGCGCCACTTCCCCTTTGAATTCTGAATGGTCACGCGGCTTGGGCGCGGCGGTTCCCTGTCTTGCGGGGGCTGTGTTTGTTTAGCCTGGCTACAGCAATCATTAAGTCATTCTTCTTTGTCGCTCTTTCGGGATTTGGCTAATCAGGGTCAAGGGCAGGCGCCCGGCAACAGGAGCACAGCGATGAAGGTTCAATCCGAAACGGCCCAGGCGCCAGATCTGCGCGCGATGGCCCATGCCATGCGCTTTTTGTCGATGGACGCGATCGTACGGGCCGAGGACGGGCATCCCGGCACGCCCCTGGGCGGGGCGGATATTGCCACGGCGCTGTTCAGTCAGGCACTGAAATACGATCCCAAGGTACCCGACTGGCCCGACCGCGACCGGTTCGTGCATTCTGCGGGGCATGGGTCGATGCTGCTGTATTCGGCGCTGCACCTTGCGGGCTATGACAAGATCGACATGGCGCAGATCAAGGCGTTTCGCGTGCTCGGTTCGCACACCGCCGGGCACCCGGAGTTTGACATTCAGGCCGGCATCGAAACCACCACCGGGCCGCTGGGGCAGGGGATCGCCAATGCGGTGGGCATGGCGGTGGCCGAACGCATCCTGAACCACCGCTTTGGCGACGGCATCGTCGATCACTACACCTATGCCTATACCGGCGATGGCTGCCTGATGGAGGGGATCGCCGCCGAGGTCATCGCGCTGGCCGGGCACCTGAAACTGGGCAAGCTGATCTGGCTGTGGGACGACAACCAGATGACCGACGACGGGCCGACCGATCAGGCGGTGTCGGAAAACCAGCAGATACGCTTTGAAAACAACGGCTGGCATGTGCAATCGGTCGATGGCCATGACGCGCAGGCCGTGGCGGCGGCGATTGCGGTGGCCAAGGGCGATCCGCGCCCCTCGATGATTGCCTGCCGGACGCTGATCGGGTTCGGCATTCCGCGCATCCAGAACGACCGCGCCGCCCATGGCGGCAAGATCACCAAGCAAGATACCGACGCCGCCCGCGCCAACCTGGAATGGCCCTATGCGCCCTTCGAGATCCCGCAGCACATCTATGACGCCTGGGGCGTGGCGGGGCAAAGCGGGGCAAAGGCCCGCGCCGCCTGGCAGGCCCGCGTCGACGCCATGGACCCGCAGGACCGCGCCGAGTGGGACCGCGTCATGGCCGGCAAACTGCCAGAAGGCTGGCAGCAGACCATCCGCGAGGCCAAGCAACGCTTTGTCGCTGAAAACACCCCGCGCCCCGGCATCCAGGCCTCGGGCGAGATGCTGTCGGCGCTGGCAGAATGCATCCCCGAACTGATCTCGGGCGCGCCCGATCTTGAGGCCGCGACCAAGCATAAACGCCAGCTGGCGCCCTTTACCGCCAGCGATCGCGGCGGGCGGTATATCCACTATGGGGTGCGCGAACACGCCATGGGCGCGATGATGAACGGCATGACGGTGCATGGCGGGCTGGTGTCGATGGGCACCACCTTTCTGGTCTTTTCCGACTATATGCGGCACACGCTGCGCATGGCCGCCTTGATGCGGATCCCGGGGTTGTTCGTGTTCAGCCACGACAGCATCGGCATCGGCAAGAACGGCCCGACCCACCAGCCGGTGGAATATCTGGCCAGCCTGCGCGCCTTTCCCAACATGTGGACGATCCGCCCCGCCGATGCGGTGGAAATGGCCGAGGCCTGGGAACTGGGCCTGCATCACCGCGAAGGGCCGACCGCGATCATCGCCTCGCGCCAACCGCTGGACGTGCTGCGCGGCGGGGCGGGGTCGGAAAACCGGACGGCGCGCGGCGCCTATGTCCTGGCCGAGGCGGCAGACGGCGCGCGGCGCGTGACCCTGATCGGCACCGGCTCAGAGGTCGCGGTGGCGCTGAAGGCGCGCGAGGTGTTGCAGGCCAAAGGCATCCCGACGGCGGTCGTGTCCATGCCCTGCTGGGAGCTGTTCGAGGCGCAGGACAGGGCCTACCGCGATGCGGTGCTGCCGGCGAATACGGTGCGCGTGGCGGTCGAGGCCGCGGTGCGGCTGGGTTGGGACCGCTACATCGGGCCAGAGGGCGCTTTCATCGGGATGGAGGGGTTCGGCGCCTCGGGCGATTATCCGGACCTGTACCGCCACTTCGGGATCACCCCCGAGGCGGTTGCCGCCGCCGCCGAGGCGCGGCTGTGATCGGCCGGGAAGGGGGCGCTGCCCCCTATCTGCGTCGCCAGGCTGTCCGCCAAGCTGAAACAGGCCTGCAACGCGTTCCGTGTGGCGGCCGGTGGACCGGATTGATGGTGCAGCCGTCCGATCCGTAAGTCCGCATTTTGCAGGTACTTTCGCGGGCTGGCGTCCGCCGGGGGGCGTGAGCCTGCCCATGATGCTTTGCGCGGACATGACACTGCCCAGGCGTCTGCGCCGCCGATCGTATCCAATTGCATGGCGGCCGGCCAATCCCATTGAGAAGGGGCAAGTTTCGGGCGGCCAGGTTGGGCGCGGATAGCCCGCGCGCTTCCGCGTAAAGCGGTCAAATCCCGGACACCCAGAAAAGAACTCCGCTGGGGCAAGTCTTGCCTTGGTGTCGCGCGAAATGAACCCTTTACCTGACTAAAATACTTGGATTATAGCGGTGCGAAAACATGACACAATCACTCACCTATTCTGCGCACCGCGACGAACCGCAAATTCAGTCCGCGCCGCAGGCAAAGAAAGACAGCCACGATGACCAATGACCCGATCCCTGCCAGCATCTCGACCGACCCGGCCGACGGCACGGTGCGGTATGACGCCGAAAGGCTGATCCCGAACAAGGTGAAGGCCGAAATTGTCCTGAATGGCCAGTCCTATACCTTGCGGATCACCCGAACGGGCAAGCTTATCCTGACGAAATGACCCAGCCCGCCCTAGCCGGGCTGCCGGCTGCCTCGCTTTCCGGCTATCAGGACCGGGCAGAACGCAGTCTGCCGACAGACCTTGCCGCCTATTTCCTGCGCGGCGCCGGGCAAGAGCGGACGTTGAACCGCAACCTGTCCGATCTGGGCCAAGTTCGCCTGTTGCCGCGCGCACTGCGCGATCTGCGCGGGGGCAGCACGGCGCTTGCGCTGTTCGGCCAACGGCTGGCCGCGCCCATCCTGGTGGCGCCGATGGCCTGGCAGAGGCTGCTGCACCCGGACGGCGAAGCGGGACTTGCAGCGGCGGCAACGGCGCAGGGGCTGGGAATGGTGCTGAGCGCGCAGGCATCGACCCCCATGGCGCAGGTCCGGGCAGCGGGGGCGGGGTGTGGCTGGTTCCAGATTTACTGGCAAAACACGCGCACAGACACCCTGGCGCTGGCGGCGCGGGCCGCACAGGCGGGGTTCAAGGCGCTGGTGGTAACGGTCGACGCCCCGGTCAGCGGGCTGCGCGACGCCGAGATCGAAGCAGGCTTTGCGCTGCCCGGCGACATGGTGCCGGTGAACCTTGTCGGGTTTGCGCCGCCATCCTTCGCGCCGCTGACCGAAGACGAATCTGCGATCTTTGACCGTATCGCCCATGTGCTGCCCGATTGGGCGGACCTGGCCTGGTTCTGCGCCAACGCGCCCTTGCCGGTCCTGGTCAAGGGCATCCTGCACCCCGAGGACGCGGCGCTGGCCGTGAAGGCTGGGGTGGCGGGCATCATCGTGTCGAACCACGGCGGCCGGGTTCTGGACGGGGTGCCTTCGGCCATTTCCGTGCTGCCTGCCGTGGCCGCGCGGGTCCAGGGCGCCGTGCCGCTTCTGATGGACAGCGGCATCCGCCGGGGCGAGGACATCTACAAGGCGCTGGCGCTGGGTGCGACGGCCGTCCTGGTCGGGCGCCCGCTGTGCCACGGGCTTGCCCTTGGCGGGGCGCTGGGGGCAAGCCACGTGCTGCGCCTTTTGCGCGACGAGTTGGAGGTGACGATGGCGCTGATGGGGCGGCGAAGGCTGGGTGACATCGGCGGCACGGATGTCGTGCTGCCGCCCGGTTTCAGCCCTTTCTGATCCGGTAATTCAGCGGGATCACCAGGGTAAAGCGGTCGCCTGCCAGGTGGTTGGGCGGGGTCGGCAGCTTGTCCAGCCCGTCAAAGACCTGCAACGCCGCCTTGTCCAGAACCGGATACCCCGACGAGACATGCACCGCCCGGTCCAGGATCGCACCATAGCGGTCGAGGGTGAATTTCACCATCACTTCGCCTTCGATGCCCTTCTTGCGCGCAAGCTGCGGATAGGCCTTGGCCTTGGCGATGCGCAACACGACGGCCTTTTGCCAGTCGGTGACCTCTTGCAGTTGCTCGGCTGTCAGACCCTCGCTGCTGGCTTCGGCCTTGTCGGCCTTTGCCTCGGCTTCGACCCCGGAGACCGAAGCCGTCGCGGCGTCGGCCGCAACGGCGCCCATCTGCGACGCCTGGTCGATCTGCTCTTCGACAAATTCCTGCGCGATTTGTGTTGCCCTCTCGGCGGTGTCCTCTGCCGGATCCGGGCTGGCGATGCGGAATTTCAGGTCATCCTCGGCCACGTCATACGGGGTCTGGTTCAGCTGCGGCGCGTCGACGGCGCGGGCTGCCTCGACCGCTTCGGGGGATTCGGTGACGGTTGGCGCGTCGATGGCCTCGGCCACCTCGGCGCTGTCTTCGCCGGCGGCCGAGGGGGCTGCGATGATGTCGGACAGATCGAACAGGATCGCGCCCTGAACGCCGGTTTCCTGCTGCGCGACGTCCGGTATCGGGGCCTGCGCGCGGGTCAGCACCCCGGCGGGCAGGGCGACATGCGCCGACAGGCTGAGCGCAAGGCCCAGCGCTGCCAGCGGCCAATGTCCAGAGGAACCGCGATAGCTCAGGCTCATTTCGGGGCCTCTGGTTCGGGGGGCGCCGCGGCCTCGTCCAGCCCGACAAGGCCGACCTTCAGGTATCCTTCGGCGCGCAGCAGGTTCATGACGGCGATCAGTTCGCCGTAGGGCACGGATTTGTCGGCCCGGATATACAGGCGTTCATCGCGGTTCAGCCGCGTGGCGATGCCGATTTCCATGAGCAGCGTGTCGCGGGTGGCAGCCGCATTGCCCACGGCCAGCGACAGGTCTTCCTTGAGGGTGACAAAGACCGGATCAGAGGGGCGCTGCGGAGCGTCGGCCACGGCCACGGGCAGTTCCACGGGAATGTCGACGGTCGAAAGCGGCGCAGCCACCATGAAGATGATCAGCAGCACCAGCATGACGTCGATGAAGGGGGTGATGTTGATGTCCGCGTTTTCGGCAAGATCATCGCCTGCCTCGGGTCCGATGCGCGCGCCCATGAGCCTACTCTGCCGCCTGTGCCAGGCTGACGACATCGCCGGCGCGGGTTGCAAGATCCAGATCGCGCGACAGGGTGCGCAGGACCAGCGCCGCCGCGTCGGCCAGGTCCACCCGGTAGCCGCCCGTCCCCCGCGCAAGCAGGTTGTAGAAGATCACGGCCGGGATCGCGGCCACAAGGCCGATGGCGGTGGCCAGCAGCGCCTCGGCGATGCCGGGCGCGACGACGGCAAGGTTGGTGGTGTTGGTCTCGGCGATCGAGACAAAGCTGTTCATGATGCCCCAGACGGTGCCGAACAGTCCGACAAAGGGTGCGGTCGATCCGGTGATCGCCAGCAGGCCGGTGCCGCTCTGCATGCTGCGGGCGGCGCCTGCCTCGATCCGCGACAGGGCGCTGTCGGCGCGTTCCTTGATGCCATCGGCGGGCGCGCCGCCCGAACGCTGGCGTTCATCCAGCGCGGCGCGCACCATCGCGCCGACCACGCCGTTTCCGCGGGCAAAGCGGCCCCGCGCGGCATCCAGCGAACCGGCCCGGTCCAGCGCACGATAGGTCCGGCGCAGGCGGCGGCGGGCAAAGGCCAGCAGCACCAGCCGGACGACAAAGACCGCCCAGACCAGGACAGAGGCCACCGCAAGCGAGACCATCACACCCTTCACCACCATATCGGCGGCCAAGTACATCCCCAGCGGGGACATGTGATCCTGCCCGGCCTCGGCCAGCCAGGCGGCAAGCGCGGTGCGCAGGGGGGCAAACCAGAGTTCCATGCTCAGACCTCGGTCCATTGGCGGATCATGTTGTGATAGATGCCGGTCAGGCGCAGGACCTCGGGATCGTCGGTGCCAAACCGTTCGGCCAGCGACTGGATCGTCTGGTCCAGGTCGAAAAGCATGGTGCGCTGCTGGTTCGAGCGCACCATGCTTTGCAGCCAGAAAAACGATGACACCCGCGCCCCGCGCGTGACCGGGGTCACCTGATGCAGCGATGTCGATGGGTAAAGCACCATGTCGCCGGCGGGCAGCTTGACCTCTTGCAGGCCATAGTGGTCCTCGACCATCAGGACGCCGCCGTCATAGCTGTCGGGTTCGGAAAAGAACACGGTCATGGACAGGTCGGTGCGCAGCCGTTCGCCGGTGCGCGGATTGATGCGGATGGCATTGTCGACATGCACGCCAAAGGTTTCGCCGCTTTCATAGCGGTTGAACATGGGCGGCAGGATGCGCAGCGGCAGGGCGGCGGACAGGAACAGCGGGGTCTGTTGCAGGCGTTGCAGGATGGTCTGCCCCAGATCCTCGGACAGTTTTGTGGCTGTGCCAAGCTGCTGGTTGCGCTTGACCTGCTGCGACTGCACGCCCGCCGTCAGGCGTCCGTCCTGCCAGTCAGCAGCGTCCAGACTGGTGCGAATGGCCTGCACCTCGTCCTTGCTGAACAGCTGGGGAATGGTGATGAGCATGTCTGCTCCTTTCAGGAATTGGGGGTTGGGGCCGGCGCACTGGCCGGCCCCTGATCGGTGCGAAAGCTAGAATTTCAGGTCCATCGCGGCCCAGATCTCGCGGCCCGGCGCGACATAGGTGAAAGGCTCACCGGACCGGTAGGCGGTATCGTAATTGACCGCGTCCAGCGCGTTCTTGACGCCAAAGCGGACTTCGGCCCTGTCGCTGAGGTCGTAGGACCCGACAAGGTCAAAGGACCAGTAGGCCGGCAGGGTGTTGTCGTTCGGGGCCAGGGTGCCCAGTTCCCGTTCGCCCATCCAGTTGGCCTGAATACCCAGCATCAGGTCGTTGCTGACGTCATAGGTGGTCAGCAGGTTGAACTGTTGGTGGGCAACCGTGGCCAGCGATTCACCGATTGCCGTGGGATCGTCGGATTCAAGGATTTCGCTTTCCATGTAGACCGCCCCGCCATACAGGCCGATCCGGTCGTTCAGCTTGCCCGCGACACCCAGTTCGATCCCGCGGAACCGGTATTTCAGCGTGTCCTGCGTGACAGTGGCCCCGCGCGGCCCGACGTCTTCGCGCGCGTTGTCCTTGGTGGTCTGGAACAGCGCCGCAGTCAGCAGCAGGTGGTCACGCAATTCATACTTCACCCCCAGTTCGAACGCGGTGTTGCGTTCCGGCGAAAGATCTTCGCCGCCCTCGTCAAGACCGCCGTAAAACCCGCCGCCCGCTGCGATTTCCTGCCCCATCGGGTTCGTCGACGTGCCGTAGGCGCCATAGACCGAAACGTTTTCACGGGGCTTCCACGTCAGGCCAAGGTTGCCGTTCCACATCGTATCGCTGCGCGACAGGCTGTAGGCATCGCCTGCGCGATCCTTGCCGGTGCGCGTGATGTCATAGTGATCGACGCGCAGGCCCGCATCCAGCAGCCATTGCGGCGTGATTTCGATGCGGTCCACGAAATAGGCCGAAATGGTCCGAACGTCGGTTTGCGTAAAGTCGTCCGAACGCACCGGTTGCACACCCATCCAGCAGGCCGAGGGATCGGGGTTGATTGCGCTGACGGTGCAGCCGCGTTGACCTGCGGGGGGCTCATAATCCTCGGATTGCAGATTGTCGTAGCCGGTGGCGCGCACCTTTTCGTGTTGCAGCAAAAGCCCGGCGACGAAATCATGTTCAACGCCAAGCCATGACGCGCTGCCGGTCAGCTCGGTCGTGTTCGAGATCACGTCGGTTTCCTGGTAGGTCGATTTGAAGCTGAGCCCGACGGTCCAGTCCTGCGGGTTGGCCGAACCGTTGTCTTCGACACTGCTGGGGGCGGTCAGGACATAGTCATTGACGCTGGTCGAGCCGCGCAAGGTGTTGGTTAGCTTGAGGTTGCCGTCGATATCCCAGATGGCGCGGGCGGTGGCGGCATGGCGCGTGACATCCTGAAAATCGCGGCCTTCGACCCCGTAGAACGTGTTGCGGTCGATGCCATGGTCGGTGACCGGCCCGCTGGGGATCGAAACGCCATCGGTTTCGTCACCGTCGGTGATGAACGGCACGCCCCAATCGGGCATCTGCTCGATCTTCGTGTAGGAATATTCGCCCTCAAGGGTGACGCTGTCGCTCAGCCTGTAGCGCAGGGCGGCGGCCAGCCCCTTGCGGTTGTCATGGGCCGCGTCACGCCCGGCGACAGCTCCGTCTTGCAGCAGGCCGTTGAACCGCAGCTGCAGACGGTCATCAAGGACCCGGTTCAGGTCAAAGGTCTGACGCACGGTGCCGGCGCTGGTCAGCTCGGTCGAAAACTTCGAGAAATCCACATCCTGCGGTTTCTTGGTGGCGACGTTCAGCGCGCCGCCCGTGGTGCCGCGTCCGGCGACCGACCCCGAGGGGCCCTTGAGCACTTCGACCTGCTCGGTGTCAAAGGTTTCGCGCACCGATACGCCGGGATCGCGCACGCCATCGACGTAGATGTCGTTGTTGGCCTTGAAACCGCGGATATAGATGTTGTCGCCATAGGCGTTGCCGCCTTCGCCGAAGCCCAGCGAAACACCGGGCGTCGACCGGGCCAATTGCCGGATCGAGGTGGTGTTGGTGGTGGTCAGCACCTCTTTGGTGATGGCGGTCACGGTGCGCGGCATGTCCGCGATGTCACCCTGCAAGACAGAGTTCGTCAGGCCCGTTGCGCGGAAAGGCGCGTCGGGGTCGGCGTTGGGGTTTGATCCGGCGCGGGCCTGTGCCTCGGCTGCGGCCTGGGCGGCTGCGGCCTGCGCTGCGGCGCGTTCGGCGGCTTCTTGTTCGGCGCAGATCGGGGTGCCGGCGTAGTCCGGGGTGCAAACCGTCGGCGCGGCGGGGCGGTGCGCGGCGGTGCGGGTGGGCTTGGCCGCGGGTTTGGGGGCCGGGGCGGGCGCCTGCGTGGTTTCCACATCCACGGTCGGAAGCGTGATCACCCCACCGTCGGGCGCGGTGTCCTGGGCATAGGCGGCGCTGGCAAAGCAGGCGGCGGTCAGGGATGCCCCGACCAGGGTTGTGGCAACGCCACGGCTGTTGGCGGCCGCCAGGGGCCGCGCTCTCATAGTGCGCATGTTTTCGGTCCTCTCGAAATCCTGATTGTCGACGCTGATGAGGCTGTCTGGATCGAGAGGACCTGGATGGCGCAGCGAGTCGCGCCTTAATAGATGACTATTTTTGTCAACAAAAGGGGCTTTGCGAAAAATCGTACTGAAAAAGACCAGTAGCGCCGCCGAGCCCCGCGAAAGACAAACAGGATTTTCCGGCGGCGTGGGAGCGCCTGTCAGAGCTTGGCGCGGTCTGATTTCCAGGGCGCGATGGCAGTAGTCGGCTTCACTGCTGCTCAAATGATCAGACCGGGCCGCCGGGCATGGGCTGCAAGGATGGCGGCCGATCCTTCGTCAGATAGGGCACGAAGCACAAGCACCGGGTTTGGACGGTCGCCGTTTCCTTTTTAAGCAAATGATCCGTGCTTTTCCCCGGCCAAGGGGCGCCCAGGTGATTTTGAACGGCGCCACATGAAAAGGCCCTGAATACTTGGGCCTGCGATCCGAAAACCTGCCTGCCAAGCAGGCGTCTCGGGTTCCAGCGAAGCCCCGGAAAAGACCATATGGATGCCCGCCAACCGCTTCGGGGAAGAGATGATTAACCCGGCAGGAATAATCTGGACGTCACTCAACCAAATCGAAATGGCCCATGCCCACCCAAGTTGTGACCATATCAAATTGGAACCAAGCCGCATTCTGGGGGCAGGTTCAGGCGGATGCACCGGGCAGTGTTCTCGATTTCTCGGGCCTGCCCGACAACTTTGGTGTCACGCTGAACAGCGAGACCGGTTTGCTGACGATCACCGATGGCGTGACGGTCTTTTCGGTGGGGGAAACCGGCGGGACGGGAACACCGGACACGACGCTGGAACATGGAACCAAACTTGCGTTCTTCACCAGCATTCTGGGCGGCCAGGGCACGAACGATCTGGCCGGATCAGCCGAAGATGACGGCATCGTCGGGAATGACGCGGCTGACACGCTGACCGGCGGCAATGGCGCCGACTCGCTTTCGGGCGGCGCAGGCAGCGACAGGTTGCTCGGCGGTGCCGGCAACGATTTTCTGGATGGCGGCGCAGATGGCGATGTCTTCGTATTGTTCGACGGCTTTGGCAATGACACCATCGTCGGCGGAGAGGGCGTCACCCTGGGCGCCGATATCGACGTAATAGACCTGTCGGAACTGACCGGACCGATCACCGTGACACTGACCGGGAACGGATCGGGAACGGTGTCGGATGGTGTGCAGACAATTGTCTTTTCCGAGATCGAGACTCTGGTTCTGGGCAGCGGCGCTGACGTGGTCGATGCCTCGGCGGATGGTACAGGGCTGACAATTCTGGGCGGCGCTGGAACGGATGTGCTGTCGGGCGGTCTGGGCAACGACACGCTGGATGGCGGGCTGGATGCCGATACGCTGGATGGCGGCGACGGCGCGGACTCGCTGGTGGGCGGCGGTGGCAATGACAGCCTGCTGGGCGGCGCTGGAACCGATGTGCTGTCGGGCGGTCTGGGCAACGACACGCTGGATGGCGGGCTGGATGCCGATACGCTGGATGGCGGCGACGGCGCGGACTCGCTGGTGGGCGGCGGTGGCAATGACAGCCTGCTGGGCGGCGCTGGAACCGATGTGCTGTCGGGCGGTCTGGGCAACGACACGCTGGATGGCGGGCTGGATGCCGATACGCTGGATGGCGGCGACGGCGCGGACTCGCTGGTGGGCGGCGGTGGCAATGACAGCCTGCTGGGCGGCGCTGGAACCGATGTGCTGTCGGGCGGTCTGGGCAACGACACGCTGGATGGCGGGACGGATGCGGATACGCTGGACGGCGGCGACGGCGCGGATTCGCTGCTGGGCGGTGATGGCAATGACAGCATCCGGGGCGGCGCCGGCGACGACATTCTGTCAGGCGGACTGGGCGACGATACCTTTGCCATCGACGGCACCTCTGCGGGGCTGGACCAGATTTCCGGGGGTGACGGTTACGACGTGCTTTTGGGGGGCGCCGGGTCAGACAGCTTTCTTGTCACCAGCGGCCTGACAAACCTGTCCGAGATCGAAGAGATCGACGGCGGGTCAGGCGGCTTTGACCAGGTTCTGGGCACGCAGGGTGGCGATACCCTAGATTTTTCGGGCATCACGCTGACCAATATCGATCAGATCGATGGCCGCGACGGCGACGACGTGATTACCGGAACCGATCAGGGCGACCGGCTTCTGGGCAACGCCGGCAACGACACGATGTTCGGGGCCGGCGGGAATGACACCTTCAGCGTCTACAGTTGGGACGACGGAGTTGACCATTACGATGGCGGCGACGGCCATGACATCATTCAGGGCGGCGACAACGCCGATTATTTCCGCGTTTTGGATGGGCTGTCGAACCTTGTCTCGATCGAGGAAATTGATGGCGGCATCGGTGGCTATGACGTGGTCGAGGGGACTGCGACAAGCGAAACGCTGGATTTCTCGGGCATTGCGCTGACAGGCATCGACCTGATCGATGCAGGTCAGGGCGACGACCTGGTGACCGGCTCGGGCGCGGCGGACACGATAACCGGCAATGCCGGGGCCGATACGGTGCACGGCGGCGGTGGCGGCGACAGCCTGATCGGCGCGGATGGCGCCGACGTCCTGCACGGCGATGCCGGGGCCGACACGCTCAAGGGCGGATTGGGCAACGATCAGCTGTATGGCGGCGCCGACATCGATCTTGCGCAATTTTCCGGAAGCTTCTGGGACTATACCATCTCGGTGTTGCCGGACGGGCGGGTCACGGTGGCGGATGGGGTCGGCGGGCGTGACGGGACCGATACGCTTGACGGGATCGAAAAGCTGAGTTTTGGCACAGCAACCTATTCGTTGGTGACAGGCAGCGTCGCGGACGATCCGTTGCTGCAATTGGCGGATAACGGGCAGGCCGGGCTGATCGTGGCGGGGGCCGGCAACGATTCCGCCGTCGGGGGCAATGCCGCAGACGTGATCCTGGGCGATGCAGGTGACGACACGCTGAGCGGCGGCGCAGGTGCCGACCGGCTTGATGGCGGCACGGGGGCCGACGTGCTGTCGGGGGGGCTGGGCAACGATACATTCTACGGCGGCGCAGGCGCCGACTGGATGGAAGGCGGCGATGGGACCGACTGGTTCGTGCTGCGCGACGGCTTTGACAATGACACCGTGCTTGCGGATGCCGGTTGGGACGTGCTGGACGCCGGTGGCCTGACCACGGCCGCCACGGTGAACTTCAGCGGGCCGGGGAGCGGGACTCTGGCCAGCGCCGGCTATACGCTGAATTTCTCCTCGATCGAGGCGATAATCCTGACCGAGAGCAGCGATGCGCTGGACGCGACAAGCAGCTCTATCGGGCTTTGGCTTGATGCGCGGGGCGGAAACGACACGGTTCTGGGCAGCAGCAGCGGCGATGCGCTTGCCGGCGGCAGCGGAAACGACCTGCTGGAAGGGCGCGCCGGCGCCGACGACATGAACGGCGGCTGGGGTGACGACACGCTGCTGGGCGGGGACAACGGCGATATCCTGCGGTTCAACAGCGAAAACGGGACAGACGTCATCCAGGGCGGTGAAGGCGGGACCGGAAACGACACGCTGCAAATCGGCAATGCGTCCTTGGTCACCGGGGCGCAAGTGACCTTTACCGGCGACGAGGCGGGGACGGTGTCGTTCATGTCCGCGACCGGCACGGCCACCTTCAGCGAAATAGAACTCGTGCGCGGGACAGGGACCGGCGACAGTCTGGACGCCTCGGCCACCACGTCGGGGATCGCACTGGATGGCGCGGCGGGCAACGACACCTTGATTGGCGGGACCGGGGCGGACCTGCTGACCGGCGGCAGCGGGAATGACCGGTTCGTCATGGCCGACGGCTTTGGCACGGACACGGTGAGCGGTGACCTGGATTACGACACCATCGACTTTGGCGCAGTGTCCCTGGCGGTAACGGTGACTTTTTCAGGCGACCTTGCAGGGAGTGTCACGGACGGCGTTTCGACCTTGTCCTACCTGAGCACCGAACAGCTGAACCTGACCCAGCAGGATGACCTGCTGGACGGCAGCGCCGGTACGGCGGGATTTTCGGCCGCCGGGCTTGGCGGATCCGACACCATGACCGGCGGCAGTGGCAATGACACGCTGGATGGCGGAGACGGAGCCGACAGGCTTTTCGGAGGGGGCGGTGCCGACTGGATTGTCCTGGGCGACGACAACGCCGTTGGCTATGCCGACAGCGCAGAGGGCGGCGCGGGCAACGACACGATCCACAGCCTTGAAACGCTGGCGACATCGGCGGACACGGTGCGCGGCGGCGACGGCGACGATTCGATCTGGATGGCCGGGGGGTCCAACCTGCTGTTCGGCGACGCGGGGAACGACCTGATCTATGGCGGCACCGGCAACGACACCATCGAGGGCGGGACCGGTGCCGACACCATCTATGGCGAGGACGGCTCTGACCTTATCCGCGGCGGGGACGGCAACGACCTGCTGGTGACGGGCCTGGGCAACGATACCTTGTATGGCGACGCGGGCGACGACACGCTGACCAACTCGGCGGGTGACGACAGCCTGGTGGGTGGCACCGGCAACGACAGCATCATTGCCTCGCTGGGCAATGACACGCTGGAAGGCGGCGATGGCGATGACACGCTGATCGGCGGCGAAGACAATGACAGCCTCTTGGGCGAGGCCGGCAATGACCGCCTGGAGGCGGGGACCGGCAACGACTATGCCGATGGCGGCGCCGATGCCGACCTGTTCATCGTCCAGGATGGCTTTGGCAACGACACGCTGCTGGGCGGCGAGACGGTGACGACCGGCACCGACAGCGATACTTTGGATACGTCAGGCGTGACCGGGGGTGTCACGGCGACGTTTACCGGCACCGGTACAGGGGCGTTGACCGAAGGCGTGAATGCGCTGAGCTTTGACGGGTTCGAACGGCTGGCGCTGGGCGCTGGTGCGGATACCGTCGATGCCACGGCGGATGCTGGCGGAATGGAAATCGACGCCGGGGGCGGTGCGGACCTGGTCACCGGCGGCAGCGGCGCCGATACCATCGCGGGTGCGACCGGCGATGACACAGTGCTGGGGGGCGCTGGCAACGATTCCATCACTGGCGGCGATGGCGACGATTCGCTTGAGGGCGGTCTGGGGGATGACACCCTGGATGGCGGCGCGGGGGCTGACTGGTTCGCCATCGGCCAGGGGAATGACGTGATCACCGGCGGCGAGACCGGGACAGACGCGGACACGCTGAGCATTGCCGCGGATGGCGACGCGATCGATGTGGTGCTGACCGGCGACGGCGCGGGCAGTTACATTGACACGGGCGGCGCCAGCGGCACCTTGACCGGGATCGAGGTCTTCGATTTGTCCGCGGGGGCGGATACCTTTGACGGCAGCGGCGACACCACGGGGGTCACCGTGCTTGGAGGCGATGGCGCGGACACGATCCTTGGCGGCAGTGGCGGCGATCTGATTGATGGGGGCGCCGGGTCTGACACGGTGGACGGTGGTGCCGGACAGGACACGCTGGATGGCGGCGCCGGCGACGATCAGATCACGGGCGGCGCGGGCGACGATCTGTTTCGCGTGTCAGCCGGCAACGACACGATCACCGATTTTGGCGCCGGACAAACCGGCGTGGCGGGCGATGGCAACCCTGCAAACAATGACGCTTTGGACCTGGGCGCCTATTACGACAGTCTTGATGAACTGCGCGCGGACCAGGCCGATGACGGCATCCTGAACCAGTCGAACGCCTTTGACGACGAAGGCCGGGCAGTCGATTATTCCGACAACAGCCAGTTCGCGGGGGGCTCACTGACGGTTCAGGGTGCATCGCCATCCAGCTTTACCTACGACAACACCGGCGTGGTGTGTTTCGTCTCGGGGACGATTATCCTGACGCCTCGTGGCGAAATGCGGGTGGAAAGGCTGCGGGCGGGCGACTTGGTCTGCACGATGGACAATGGACCGCAGCCGATCACCTGGATCGGGCGACGCCATCTGGGACCGGCGCAGCTGATCGAGAACCCATCCCTGAAGCCTGTGTTGATCCGCCAGGGGGTGCTTGGCGCCAAGCGGGATCTGATGGTGTCGCGGCAGCACGGCGTGCTGATAACGCAAGATCACTTTGTCCGGGCGACCCAAATGGCCGGGACCATGCCGGGCGTGCGCCATGCGCTGGGCAAACGTTCGGTGACCTACTTCCACATCCTGTTCGAGGCCCATCAGGTCATTTTTGCCGAAGGCGTGCCGAGCGAAAGCTTCTATCCCGGCCCGATGTCCCTGCAATGGCTGGCGCACGGTCAGTTGCGCGAGGTGAAAGACCTGCATCCCGAACTGGATCGGTCTTCGGATCGTTGCGCCGTGCGCTCTTCCTACGGCGCTTTGGCACGTGATTTCATGGCACGGCAGTTTTTCGTGGATCAGGTGAAGCGCGGGACCGAATGGCCGCCGCCCCATGCGGTGCGTCAGTGAATAGTGAAACCTGCGTCATGGTCCTTTTCGACCGTGGGGGGCAGAGCCAGATGGCAAACGGCTGATACATCAGGCCGTTCGAGGTGGATTTGCCTTGGGTCCTTGAGGATGCTGCATTCAACAAGCAGGCATAAAGGTTGGAAAAGGGGGCGCTGCCCCCATCGCTGACGCGATTCCCCCGGAGTATTTTGACCAAGAAGAAGCCAGGGAAGGTGCCCTGGCGGCGGTCAGTCCTTTTCTGCCAGAAGAGCGGAGAGGCCGTCTTCGAGGGCTTTGAAGGCTGGTCCGAGTTGGTCTTCGATCCGGGCCTGGTATTCCATGGCCAGCGGCAGCAGGTCTGCCATCAGGGCGCGGCCCTTGTCGGTCAGGGTCAGCCGGATCAGGCGGCGGTCGGTTTCATGGGCGCGCTTGGCGATCAGCCCTTGTGCTTCGAGCCGGGTGGCGGCGCGGCTGACCTTGCTTTTCTCCATGGCGACGCGGATTTCGATATCGCGGATCGAGACATCCTGGGCCTGTGTCAGATGGACCAGGACCCGCCATTCGGGGATCGAGATGCCAAAGCGGTCGCGGTATTGGCGCGCCAGCTCTTCGCTGGTTTGCTGGGCGGCGACGGCCAGGCGGTAAGGGGTGAACCGCGCCAGATCGAACTGCGGCAGATCGGGTTTTGGCTGTTTGCTCATCGGGGTTCCCCTATCGTCTGTTTCGGGACAATGCCGGTGATGGCGCGCGCCCGCAACCGCGGCCCTGCGGCGGGGCGAAAAAGTCTGGGTATTGTGGGCGCTGCCCATTGCGCAGGGCCGCCGGATTTGCCACCGTTGCCACAGGGGAGAGTGACGGATTTGGCACTGCGCGATATCAGCTGGCTTTTGTTTTATGCGCTGGTCCTGGGGGCCTGGGCGGCGCTGTACCTGATGGCGCTGGGCAGCGGTGCGATTGCCTGGGGCGGTCCTGGCGCGCTGGCCGAGGCGCTGGCGACGCTTTGCACCGGGACCGGTGCGGGCGGCGCGGGCCTGTTGGGGCTGTGGACGATGTGGGCGGTGATGGGCGCGGCGATGATGCTGCCGACGTTGCTGCCCATGCTGTCGACCTACAGCGGGTTCGCCGGGCGGCTGCAGGGCGGGCAGGCCGGCTGGTGGGGGATCGTGGCGGGCTATGCGCTGGTCTGGGCGTCGTTTGCGGTTCTGGCGGCGCTGGTTCAGGCGGGGCTGGCGCGGGTCGGCCTGGTGGACCGGTTCGGCGCGGCGACCGCTGTCTGGTTTCAGGCGGGGCTATTGATCGTGGCGGGGGGCTATCAGCTGAGCAAGGCCAAGACGCATTGTCAAAGCGCCTGCCTGTCGCCCATGTCCTATTTCATGGGACGGTTTCGCCCCGGGTTGGCCGGCGGGGTCCGGATGGGGATCGAACAGGGGCTGTGGTGCGTCGGTTGTTGCTGGGCGATCATGGCGCTGGGTTTCGCCGGCGGGGTGATGAACCTGGCCTGGATGGGGCTTGCGACGCTGTTCATGGTGCTGGAAAAACTGCCGCAGATCGGGGCGCGGCTGCGCCGCCCTGCGGGCGTGATATTGGTGTTGGCCGGTCTGGCCCTTATGGCTTTTGAAATTGGAAAGGCAGGTGCGATATGGCTTTGATCAGGCGACCGGGGGCGGACAAGCTGCCCATTTCTCAGAGGATCGACCAGAGGATGCCGAACCCCAAGCGGCGGCAGATGCGGCCTACGGACTGGGCGATCAAGGGCGAATTGTTCCTGAACTGTTCGTGCACGGTGTTCTGTCCTTGCGTGGTGAGCCTTGGCAAGCATGACCCGACCGAGGGCACCTGCAAGGCCTGGATGGCGATTGCCATCGACGAGGGGCATTACGAGGGCGAGTCCCTGACCGGCGTCAATGTCGGGTTGATGGTCGAGATCCCCGGCAAGATGGCCGAGGGTGATTGGCGGGTGGCGGTCTATATCGACGACAAGGCGACGCCCGCTGCCTACAACGGCTTGCTCAAGATCCTGTCGGGCGAGGCGGGGGGCACCACGGGCCTGTTCACCATGCTGGTCAGCACCATCATCGGCCACGAGCGCGAGAAGGTCGAGATCGTGCGCGAGGGCAAGAAGCGCGGGCTTTACATCGGCCGCAAGATCCAGGGCGAGATCGAGATGATCGAAGGGTCGAGCCCCGATCACCCGGTCATGGTGTCCAACACCCAGTACTGGATGGGCCCGGATGTCATCGTCGCCAAGGCGGGCAAGAGCAAGGTGCGCGATTATGGCCGCATCTGGGACCTGTCCGGCAAGTCGGGCGAGATTTGCGCGATTGACTGGAAGGGCGCGGGCAAATGATGATCACGCCGGAGTATTGCCTGACCATGGCGCGCTATAACGCGTGGCAGAACAAGCAGTTGAAGGCGGCGTTCCAGGCACTGGGCGACAAGGAGCTGGGCAAGGATCGCAAGGCGTTCTTCGGCTCGATCCTGGCGACGGCGAACCATGTGCTGTGGGGGGATCGCCTGTGGTTGTCGCGCTTTACCGGGGTGCCGGCACCGGCGGGCGCCATCGCGGAGAGCACGGGCCTGACGGACAGCGGGGCGCAATGGGCGGTCGAGCGGTTTCGCACCGACGGCGCCTTGATCCAGTGGGCCGAGCGGCTGCGCGCGGTCGAATTGTCCGGGCCGCTGAGCTGGCATTCGGTGATCCTGGGGCGTGAGATCAGCAAGCCAAAGGCGCTGTGCGTCTTGCATCTGTTCAACCACCAGACCCATCACCGCGGGCAGATCCACGCCATGTTGACCGCCGCCGGGGCCGAGGCGCCGGTCAGCGA
This sequence comes from Tropicibacter oceani, assembly GCF_029958925.1. Taxonomy (NCBI): domain Bacteria; kingdom Pseudomonadati; phylum Pseudomonadota; class Alphaproteobacteria; order Rhodobacterales; family Roseobacteraceae; genus Pacificoceanicola; species Pacificoceanicola oceani. The sequence continues at coordinate 3,079,886 of NZ_CP124616.1, read as the reverse complement.
TCTGGCCTTCATGCCCGAAGAGGGGCCGTGGCTGTGACGACGGTACGGCGCTCGGGCTGATGCCCGTCGCCCCGCCCGCCGTCCCATCACGCGGCATTGCAACAGAGTCAAACGAGACAGGAGAAAGAGCATGTTCAAGGCATTGATCGTCGAGAAGGACGAGGAAACCGGCAAGACCAGCGCCTCGGTGCAGCAGATCGGTGAAGACCGTCTGCCCGAGGGCGAGGTCACGGTCGCGGTGGAATATTCCACGGTGAACTACAAGGACGGGCTGTGCATCGGTCCGGGCGGCGGGCTTGTGCGCAATTACCCGCATGTGCCGGGCATTGATTTCGCCGGGACGGTCGAGGCATCGTCGGATGACCGCTACAAGCCCGGCGACAAGGTCGTGCTGACCGGCTGGCGCGTCGGTGAGGCGCATTGGGGCGGCTACGCGCAAAAGGCGCGGGTCAAGGCCGATTGGCTGGTGCCGCTGCCCGCCGGTCTGGACAGTCGCGCCGCCATGGCCGTGGGCACCGCCGGGTTGACCGCGATGCTGGCGGTGATGGCCCTGCAGGATCACGGGATGGTGCCGGGCAACGGCCCGGTTCTGGTCACGGGCGCTGCGGGCGGTGTCGGATCGGTCGCGGTGGCGATCCTTGCCAACCTCGGGTTCGAGGTGGCCGCCGTCACCGGACGCCCCGAGCAGGAATCCTATCTGCGCGATCTGGGTGCCTCCGAGATCGTGGCGCGCGACGAGTTGACCGAAGTCACCCGCAAACCGCTCGAGGCCGAGCGTTGGGCGGGCTGCGTCGATGCGGTGGCCGGGGCCATGCTGGGCCGCGTGCTGAAACAGATGAAATACGGCACCTCGGTTGCCGCCATCGGCCTTGCGGGCGGCGCTGCGATCGAGGGCGCGTTGATCACGCCCTTTATCCTGCGCGGCGTCAACCTGCTGGGCATCGACAGTGTCATGCAGCCCTATGACAACCGGTTGCGCGCCTGGGAACGGATCGCCAAGGACCTGCCGATGGACAAGCTGGAGGCGATGGTTCAGCCCGCCACGCTGGAGGACCTGCCGCAACTGGGCAAGGACATCCTGCAAGGCCAGGTCCGCGGGCGCGTGGTCATCGACGTCAATGCCTGACCCCAGTCCACAGGATCTGGACCGGATCGCCCGCGAACGACAAGAGATGCTGCGGCCGCAATGGCTGCTGCGGTTGTTTCGCGGCGATCTGCCCCTGGGCGAAACCTTTTGGGGTGGGCACCTGGGGCTGCAACTGGTGCTGATGCCGCTTTGGTTGACGCTGATCATGGTCGTGCCATTGGTGGTGCCGGGCCTGCGCCCGGCCAGCCTGATGCTGTTCTTTGGTCTGACCCTTGCCCTGTCGGTGGGGGTGACGCGCGCGGTGATCCTGGTCGCACCGCGCGCAGGCAAGGGGGGCTGGCGCTGGATCGCGGTGCTGGTCAGCCTGGTGATCACGGCGCAGCACATCTGGCTGCTGAGCATGTGGCTGCGCGGCGATCTTTGACCGCGCCTTAGGCCCTGCAACCCACCCCTGAAACGGGTGTCATCAAGAAGGAAACAACAGGTGTTGGATATCGATTTCGTCAGGGCGCAGTTCCCCGCCTTTTCCGAAGCCAGCCTGCAAGGTCAGGCGTTTTTCGAGAATGCGGGCGGGTCCTATGCCTGCCGCCAGGTGATCGACCGGCTGGACCGCTTTTACCGCCAACGCAAGGTGCAGCCCTATGCCCCCTACAAGGCCAGCCGCCTGGGCGGCGAGGAAATGGACGAGGCGCGCAGCCGGTTGTCGGCGCTTTTGGGGGTTGATCCGGACGAGCTGAGCTTTGGCCCCTCGACCACGCAGAACACCTTTGTTCTGGCGCAGGCCTTTCGCAAGTTCATGGCACCCGGCGAGGCGATCATCGTCACCAATCAGGATCACGAGGCCAACACCGGCCCGTGGCGGCGGCTGGCCGACGAGGGGATCGAAATCCGCGAATGGCAGATCGACCCGGAAACCGGGCATCTGAACCCCGAGGATCTGGAATCCCTGCTGGACGAAAAGGTCCGGCTGGTGTGTTTTCCGCATTGCTCGAACGTGGTGGGCGAAATCAATCCGGTGGTGGAAATCACCGCGCTGGCCCATGCGGCGGGGGCCTTTGTCTGTGTGGATGGGGTCAGCTATGCGCCGCATGGCTTTGCCGATATCGGCGAGATGGGGCCGGATATCTACCTGTTTTCGTCCTACAAGACCTATGGCCCGCATCAGGGCATCATGGTGATCCGCCGCGCCTTGGCCCAGGCGCTGCCGGGGCAGGGGCATTATTTCAACAACGACGTGCTGTACAAGAAATTCACCCCCGCCGGGCCGGATCACGCGCAGGTCGCGGCCTGCGCCGGGATGGTCGATTACATCGAGGCATTGGCGGACCATCACGGGGTCAGTCCGGGCGCGGTTCACGATCTGATGCGCGCGCACGAGGAAAAGCTGCTGCAACCGCTGCTGGATGCGCTGTCGGCGCGCAACTCGGTGCGGGTTTTGGGGCCGGACAGGGCGGCGGGGCGCGCGCCGACCGTCGCCGTCCATTGCACCCGTCCGGGCGAGGCAGTGGCCGCCGATCTGGCGGCACATGGCATCATGGCGGGGGGCGGCGATTTCTATGCGGTGCGCGCGCTGCAGGCGCAGGGCATCGACCCGGCGCACGGAGTCCTGCGGCTGTCCTTCACCCACTACACCACAGAGGACGAGATTTCGCGGCTGATCAACGCCTTGGACCACGTTCTTTGATCCAGTCGCCGCGCTGGCCCGTATCTGTTTCGACAAAAGGCCGTTTCGCGGCGTTTTACCCCAAGGCGCGGAGGCAGGCTTGCACGACACATCACCCATCATCGTCTGGATCAGGCGGGACCTGCGGCTGAGCGACCATGCGGCGCTTCATGCAGCCTCCGCGACCGGGCGGCCGGTGATCCCGGTCTTCATTCGCGACGCGCTGGTCGATGGGTTGGGCGCTGCGCCGAAATGGCGGCTGGGGCTGGGGGTCGACCATTTCGCCAAGTCGCTGGCGGCCAAGGGATCGCGCCTGATCCTGCGGTCAGGCCCGGCCGTCGATGTTCTGACGGCGCTGGTCAGGGACACCGGGGCGGCGGGCGTCTACTGGATGCGCGCCTACGATCCAGGCAGCGTCGACCGCGACACCAAGGTCAAGGCCGCGCTGAAGGACCTTGGCGTCGAAGCACAAAGTTTCGCCGGGAACCTGTTGTTCGAACCCTGGTCGGTGCAGACCAAGCAGGGCGGTTTCTACAAGGTCTATACGCCCTTCTGGCGCGCGGCGCGCACCCATGACGTGCCCGCGCCCCTGCCTGCGCCCAAAACCTTGCCCGCGCCGCAATCCTGGCCACAAGGCGAGGCGCTGGAAGACTGGCACCTGGGCCGCCAGATGCGCCGCGGCGCCGCCGTGGTGCTGCCCTATGTGCAGCTGGGCGAGCAGGCGGCGCAGGGGCGTCTGGGGGCCTTTGTCGCCAGCAAGGTGGCCGACTACGCCGATCAGCGAAACCTGCCGGGGGTCGATGGTACATCGTGCCTGAGCGAGAACCTGAGCCTGGGGGAAATCAGCCCGGCGCAGTGCTGGCACGCGGGACGCCGCGCCATGGAAGAGGGCAAGCAGGGCGCCGAAACCTTTCTGAAGGAACTGGCCTGGCGCGAGTTTGCCTATCACCTGATGTGGCACAGCCCGCATATCCTGACCTCCAACTGGCGCGAGGAATGGCAGGCCTTTCCCTGGAACGAAGACGAACGCCTGGCCGAGGTGAAGGCCTGGAAACAGGCGCGCACCGGCATCCGTTTCGTCGACGCCGGCCTGCGCGAGATGTACGTGACCGGGCGGATGCACAACCGTGTGCGGATGATCGTCGGATCGTACCTGACCAAGCACCTGCTGTGTCACTGGAAGATCGGGCAGGCCTGGTTCGAAGAGTGCCTGATCGACTGGGACCCGGCGGCCAATGCCATGGGCTGGCAATGGGTTGCGGGCTCGGGGCCTGATGCCTCGCCGTATTTCCGGGTGTTCAATCCGGTCACCCAGCGCGAAAAATTCGACCCGGACCGCGCCTATGTCGATCGCTGGATCGCCGAGGGGCGCAAATCGCCCTCGGCCGAGGCGCTGAGCTATTTCGACGCCATTCCGCAACGTTGGGGCATGTCCGCCGCGAACCCCTATCCAGACCCGGTCGTCGCCGTCGACGAAGGCCGCAAACGCGCGCTGAGCGCTTATGAAAACAAGGGCTTTTGAGCCGCACAACAGGTAGATACTTGCCAGATCGCGACGGTTTGTCAAAGCTGTCCGGGATGTCCAGTGGGAGGACAGTATGATGAAACACGCCAATGACACCCAGTTCGTAGAACCGCTGCTGACCAGCACCGAGGGGCAAAAGAACCTGCCGCGCTATTTCGCGCAGGTCTTTGCGGCGGCCAGTGCCATGAACAAGGGGCAGCTGGATTTCATCCTGCCGGACGGGCGGCAGTTTCGCGCGCAGGGGCGGCATCCCGGCCCGGTGGCGCAATTGCACATCCACAACGGCGACATCTTTGCCCGCCTGATCCGCGAGGGCGACCTGGGCTTTTGCGAGGCCTACCTGGACGAATGGTGGTCCTCGCCGGACCTGATGGCCTTTCTGGACCTGGTCCATGCGGACAACGACGACCTCTACGACGGTTTCCCGGGGATGAAGCTGGTGCGCGGCTATGAAATGCTGCGGTTCTGGCTGCAATCCAACTCCAAACGGCAGGCGAAAAAGAACATCTCGCACCACTATGACCTGGGCAATGATTTCTACGCGCTCTGGCTGGATCGGACGATGACCTACAGTTCGGCCCTGTTCGAGACCGGCAGCGAGACGCTGGAACAGGCGCAGATCGCCAAATATGCCTCGATGGTGGATCGGATGGGCGTGCAACCCGGCGATCACGTGCTGGAAATCGGCTGTGGCTGGGGCGGTTTCGCGGAATATGCCGCAAAGGAACGCGGGCTGCGGGTGACCTGCCTGACCATCAGCGAGGAACAGTTCAAATACGCCCAGGACCGTATTGAACGGGCAGGGCTGTCGGACCGTGTGACCTTCAAGTTGCAAGATTACCGCGACGAACGTGGCCAATATGACGGCATCGCCAGCATCGAGATGTTCGAGGCGGTGGGCGAAAAATACTGGCCGGTCTATTTCGAAACGGTGCGCCGGTGTCTCAAACCGGGGCGGCAGGCCACGTTGCAGATCATCACGGTGCAGCACCGCCGCTGGGATGTATACAGGAAGGGCGTTGATTTCATTCAGAAATACATCTTTCCGGGTGGCATGTTGCCCAGCCCGGTGGTGCTGCGCCAGCAGATCGAAAAGGCCGGGCTGGACGTGGTGGGCAGCCGTGAATTTGGCGAAAGCTACAGCCGTACACTGCGCCTGTGGCATGCGGATTTCAACGACCGCTGGGACCAGATAGCGCGACTTGGATTCGACACTCGGTTCCAAAGAATGTGGAATTTCTACCTTGCGTCTTGCGCCGCGACCTTTCACTTCGGTAACTGTGATGTGACCCAGATAACGATTGCAAGGCCGAGCTGACCCAGATGCCCACCGCCGCCAAACTTGTCGCAGCGCTTTGTCTTGCCGCTTTGGGATACGCCATCTCGGAGTTGATCAAGACGCTGGAGCCGGCAAGCACGGATTTCGGCATCTTCAGCATCGTCAATGCCCTTCTGGGGCTGATCTGCGGCTGGGTGATCATCGGCGGGCGCGCCGGGCGCGGGCAGGCGGCGGCGGTGTCCAACGGCATCACCGGCACCGTGGCGCTGGTGTTCTGGGGGCTGTTCATCCAGGGCGGCAACGAAATGCTGCGCCTTGCCATGCGCAACCGCTTTGACGGCCCGGTCGAGGCGCTGGCCGCGATTTTCGAGATCATGATCGACTTTGGCCAGGTCCTGCTGAACCCGATGGTGATTGGCGGGCTGATCTGCGGCGCGCTGGTCACCGGCTATCTCAGCGAAATCGCTGCCGGACGTTGGAGATAAACCCTGCCCGATCTGTTCTTTTACGGCACGCTGCGCCATCTGCCCCTGCTTGAACTGGTGCTGGGCCGCCCCGTGCCCGAAATGCGCCAGGCCCGCCTTGACGGCTATGCGGTGCACAGCGCCAAGGACCAGCCCTTTCCGATGATCGTCGCGCAGAACGGCGCGCAGGCGCAGGGCGTGTTCATGCCGGGGCTGTCCGCCGTGGACGTCGCGCGGCTGGATTTCTACGAAGGTGGCTTTGCCTTTGACCTGATCCCGGTCACCGTTCACACCGCCGACGGGCCCGCCGACGCGCAGGTCTATCTGCCGCGCGCCGGGCAATGGCAGATCGGCCCGCTGTGGTCGCTGGACGACTGGGCCGCCCGGTGGGGCACGATGACGGTGACGGCCGCCCGCGAAGTGATGGACCGTTTTGGCACGATGGAGGCCGACCGGATCATCCCGCTGCTGCCGTTCTTTCGCGCGCGCGCCTGGGCCCGGCAGATGGCCGCCAGCGGGGCGCCGCAGACCCTGCGCAACCCGATGACCATGGACGATGTGTCGATCGTGGCCGAGCATCCGGGCTTTGACGGATTCTTCCGCATCAAGTCCTTTGACCTGCGCCACCGCCGCTTTGACGGCAGTCAAAGCCCGGTGATGTCGCGCGAAACCTTTGTCGCCTTTGATGCGGCGCTGGTGCTGCCCTATGACCCGGTTCTGGACAAGGTGATGCTGATCGAACAACTGCGCTATGGCCCGATCCAGCGCGGCGATCCGGCGCCTTGGGTACTGGAACCCATCGCCGGGCTGGTCGATGCCGGCGAGCAGCCCGAAGACACCGTGCGCCGCGAGGCGCTGGAGGAAACCGGGCTGACCATCGGCCAGCTTTTGCCGATCAGCCGCGGCTATGCCTCGCCGGGGTATTCGACCGAGTTCTTTCACTGCTTCCTTGGGCTGTGCGATCTGTCCGGCTGGCAGGAAACCGGGCAGGGCGGGCTGGACAGCGAACACGAGGACATCCGCAACCACACCATCCCCTTTGATCACGCCATGGCCCTGATCGACAGCGGAGAGGTGAACGCCGTGCCGCTGGCGATGATGCTTTTGTGGCTGGCAACAAAGCGTGATCGGCTGCGCGCCCAGGCCTGAGTGCCCTTGAGTTCCGGCAGTCCCAGCCCTACACCTTGGGAAAGCACGCGTACGAAAGGACCCCCCATGCGGATCGCTCAGGATTTGGCTCAAGCCGTCGGCAACACCCCGTTGATCAAGCTCCGCAAGGCGTCGGAAATCACCGGCTGCACCATTCTGGGTAAGGCCGAGTTCATGAACCCGGGCCAGTCGGTCAAGGACCGCGCGGCGCTGTTCATCATTCGCGACGCGGTGCAAAAGGGTCTGCTGAAACCGGGCGGCACCATTGTCGAAGGCACCGCTGGCAACACCGGCATCGGGCTGGCGCTGGTCGGGGCCTCAATGGGGTTCAAGACGGTGATCGTCATTCCCGAAACCCAAAGCCAGGAAAAGAAGGACATGCTGCGGCTGGCGGGCGCCGAGCTGGTGCAGGTGCCGGCCGCGCCCTATCGCAACCCCAACAACTATGTGCGCTATTCCGGCCGTCTGGCCGAGGAGCTGGCCCGCACCACCAACGAAGGCGTGATCTGGGCCAACCAGTTCGACAACGTTGCCAACCGCCAGTCGCATATCGAAACCACCGGCCCCGAGATCTGGGACCAGACCGGCGGCAAGGTCGATGGGTTCATCTGCGCGGTCGGGTCGGGCGGCACGCTGGCGGGCGTCGGCATGGCGCTGCAACCCAAGGGCGTCAAGATCGGCCTGGCCGATCCGGACGGCGCCACGCTGCACAGCTTTTACACCACCGGCGAACACAAGGCGACGGGCGGGTCGATCACCGAGGGCATCGGGCAGGGGCGGATCACCGCCAACCTCGAAGGGTTCACCCCCGACTTGTCCTACAACATCCCCGACAGCGAAGCGCTGCCGGTGGTCTTTGACCTGTTGGCCGAAGAGGGCCTTTGCCTGGGCGGATCGTCGGGCATCAACGTGGCGGGCGCGATGCGCATGGCGCGCGAAATGGGGCCGGGCCACACCATCGTGACCATCCTGTGCGACTATGGCACGCGCTATCAATCCAAACTGTTCAACCCCGAATTCCTGGCCGAAAAGGGTCTGCCGACGCCTGGATGGCTGTCGCGCGCCCCGGCCAGCATTCCGGGCGTTTTCGAGGACGTATGACACATCTACTCAGCAGGCTGATCGGCTTTTGCGCGGCGCTGGTTCTCAGCGCCGCAATTGCCTTTGCACAAGACACGACCGAACTGGACTATGACGCCTGGCAAGCGCTTGCTTCGCGCGCTGAACAGTCCGTCGAGGAAGGCAGCGCCTCTGACAGCGCGCTGGAGTCGTTGCGCGCCGAGATTGTCGGCTGGCGCCAGGAATTCCTGGTGGCGCAGGATGCCTCGTCTTCGCGGATCGCCAACCTTCAGGCGCAGCTGGACGTGCTGGGCGCGCCGCCCGAAGAAGGCGCAAGTGAAAGCGCCGAAATCGCCGAACGGCGGGCCGAGCTGAACGATCAGCTGGCCCGGCTGCGCGCGCCGGTACGCCGCGCCGAAGAGGCCTATACCCGCGCCGATGGCATCATCTCCGAGATCGACACCATCATCCGCGACCGCCAGACGGACGAGCTGCTGAACCTGGGGCCGTCGCCCGTCAACCCAAAACACTGGACCCGCGCGATCGAGGATTTCTCCAGCTCGATGCGGCGGTCCTGGACGGAACTGTCCCGCAATCTTGGCTCGGAGGCGCTGCGTTCACAGGCGCAGGCCAACCTGCCGTTGATCCTGTTGCTGGTGGCCGTGGCGATCACGCTGTTGGCGCGCGGTCAACGTTGGGCGCGGGCGGGCGTCAATCAGCTGCGCGGCGCCACGGTGCGCGGCACCGGCGTGTGGCGCTTTGTGCTGTCGCTGGGGCAGATCCTGTTGCCCTTTGCCGGGATCTGGGCGCTAAGCCAGGCGCTGTTCGCCACCGGCATGATCGGCCCGCGCTGGACCATCGTGCTGGAGCAGGTGCCGTTCTGGGCGCTTTTGCTGCTGGGCATCCGCTGGCTGGCGGATCAAAGCTTCAACGCCAATGACGACATTGCCACCATCACGCTGGATGGGCCGGAACGGTTTCGCGCGCGGGCCTTCAGCAACCTGCTGGCGCTGACCTACGTGGCGCGCGATGCGCTGCAATCGCTGATCGAATTCGACAACTTCAGCACGGAAACGGCGGCGGTCCTGGATTTCCCGCTGCTGGCGCTGTCGGGTTATTTCCTGTTCCGGCTGGGACGCGTGCGCAACCGCGCGCCTTTCGCAGGCACTTCCGCAGCGCTTGTTGATGACGGCCCGTTCCGGCTGCGCTTTGCCCGGCTTTTGGGGCGCTCGGCGATGATTGTCGGGGTGGTCGGTCCGATCATGGCGGCCATCGGCTATTTCCGCGTCGGAGAGGCGCTGGTTTATCCTTTCATCGCCTCGCTGGCGATCATCGGTCTGGTGCTGGTGCTGCAGCGGGTGGTCAACGACCTGTACGAACTGGTGACGGGCGAAAGCGGCGCCAAGGCCGACAGCCTGATCCCGGTGCTGGTGGGCTTTGTGCTGGTGCTGCTGGCCTTGCCGCCGCTGGCGCTGGTCTGGGGTGCGCGGGTTGCTGATCTGACCGAAATCTGGGCGCGGTTCCGCGAAGGATTCCAGATGGGGGAAACCCGGATTTCGCCCACTGATTTCCTTGTGGTCGCGGTGGTCTTTGTCGCGCTTTACATGCTGACGCGGCTTTTGCAGGGGGGCTTGCGCAGTTCGGTCCTGCCCAAGACAAAGCTGGATACCGGGGCGCAAAACGCCATCGTGTCCGGTGTCGGCTATTTCGGCATCTTCCTTGCGACGATCATCGCCGTCACCGCCGGCGGGCTGGACCTGTCGTCGCTGGCCATCGTCGCCGGTGCGCTGTCGGTGGGCATCGGTTTTGGCCTGCAGAACATCGTGTCGAACTTTGTCTCGGGGATCATCCTGCTGATCGAGAGGCCGATTTCCGAAGGCGACTGGATCGAGGTCGGCGGGCGTCATGGCATCGTCAAGGACATCTCGGTGCGCTCGACCCGGATCGAAACCTTTGACCGCTTTGACGTGATCGTGCCCAACGCCGACCTGGTGTCGGGGCAGGTGACGAACTATACGCGCGGCAACCTGATTGGCCGGGTCACCGTGCCGGTGGGCGTTGCTTATGGCAATGACACGCGCAAGGTTGAACGCATCCTGCTGGGCATTGCGCGCGATCACGACATGGTGCTGATGAACCCGGCGCCCAGCGTGGTCTTTTCCGGGTTTGGCGCAGACAGTCTGGATTTCGAAATCCGGGCCGTGGTGCGCGATATCTTTTCGGGCCTGCAGATCAAGACCGAGATGAACCACCAGATCAATGAACGCTTTGCCAAGGAAGGGATCGAGATTCCCTTTGCGCAGCGCGATATCTGGATCCGCAACCCCGAGGCCCTGACCGGCGCCAAGCCGCCCGCCGCAGCGGCGGCCGAACCGTCGGCATCCGAAACCGGGGAAGATCCCGAGGCCGAGGACAAGGACGCGCAGGAGAAAGGGACTAAGGCATGAGCAGCCATCTGTACCGCAGCGATCCCTACCAGCGCGAAGCCCCGGGCCGCGTGGTCGCCCATACCGACGAGGGCGGCGTGATCGTCGAGCCGGCGCTGTTCTACCCCAAGGGCGGCGGCCAGCCCGGCGACAGCGGCTGGCTGGAATGGGACGGCAAACGCCTGCCCATCGCCACGGCGGTCAAGGGCGAGGATGGCCAAAGCTCGGTGCTGGTGCCGGCGGAACCGGCCGCGTTGCCGCCCAAGGGCGCGCATGTGGTGCAGGTGCTGGATTGGGAACGGCGGCACAGGCACATGCGCGTTCACACGGCGTTGCACCTGCTTAGCGTGGTGATCCCGCTGCCGGTGACCGGCGGACAGATCGGCGCGGGAACCGGGCGGCTTGATTTCATGATGCCCGAGCCGCCCTCGGACCCCGGCGCGCTGGAACGCGCGCTGAACGATCTGGTAGACCGCGATCTGCCCGTGGGTGAGGACTGGATTACCGAGGCCGACCTCGAAGCCAACCCCGAGTTGATCAAGACCCTGTCGGTGAAACCGCCGCGCGGGTCTGGCATGGTGCGGCTGGTCTGGATCGGGCAGGGGCGCGACCAGGTCGATCTGCAACCCTGCGGCGGCACCCATGTGGCGCGCACCGGCGAAATCGGCGCGGTGTCCTTTCGCAAGATCGAGAACAAGGGCAAGCAAAACCGCCGCGTCAGCATCACCCTGGACAGCTAGGCCGGGCGCGGCGCAGACCGGGGCGCGCAGCCCCCGGCGGCGGCTAGTCCTTTTTCAGGGGCACGCCGTACAGCTCCATTCGGTGGCCGGTCAGCTTGTACCCCAGCTTTTTCGCGATCCTTTCCTGCAAGGCTTCGATTTCGGGGTCGACGAATTCGATGACCTTGCCGGTTTTCACGTCGATCAGGTGGTCGTGGTGGGCGCGCTCGGCGTCTTCATAGCGGGCGCGGCCATCGCCGAAATCGACCTTGTCGAGGATCCCCGCCTCGTCGAACAGCTTGACCGTGCGATAGACCGTGGCGATCGAGATCTTGGGATCGCGGGCCGCCGCGCGGGCATAAAGCTCTTCGACGTCGGGGTGGTCGTGCGATTCTTCCAGCACCTCGGCGATGGTGCTGCGTTGGCCGGTCATGCGCAGGCCCTTGGCGCGGCAACGTTTGAGAATGGAGTGTTTCATGGTCGGGGCCCTTGTCGCGCGTCTGGTCCCGTTGTGCCAAATGCCGGGGCCAAGGCCAAGGGGCTAGGCGGCGGGGCTGGCGGGAATCGGCAGTTGCCTGCGGTGCCACAGGAACCCGGCAAGGCTGATCACGACGATGGCGCCCCCGGCCAACATGCGCGGTGTCGGCGCCTCGCCGGTGCCAAGCCAGACCCAGATCGGCGCAAGAACCGTTTCCAGCAGCAACAAGAGCGAGACATTGGCCGCCGCCGTATGGCGCGAGGCCTGCGACAGCGAGAAAAACGCCAGCGGCAGGATCACCAGTCCGGTCAGCAGGATCGCCGCGACATTGCCATCGGTCATGCGCGCGGGCGTGGTGATCGCAAGGCCGGTACAGCCCGCCAGAAGCGCGCCGCCACCGATGGCCAGCAGCAGCGGCAGATCGGGCGCATGGCGCAGCGTGACAAAGTTCAGCGCCAAGGCAAAGGCCACGCCCAGACCGCAGGCCGCGCCGAACAGCGCGCCGGGGTTCAGCGCAAGATCGCCCTTGCCGGTGATGGCCAGGGTGATCCCGGCCAGAACTGCGGCAATGGTGGCCCATGTGGCCGGCGGCGTGGCCTCGTTATGCAAAAGACGGGCCAACAAGGCGGCCCAGACCGGCACCGTGGCCACGCCCAGAAGGACCGGCGCCACCGGGGCACCGCCGATCCCCATCGGGAACAGCAGGGCGTTGAAAAACTGGCACAGCACCACCGTGATCCCGGCCCGGGTCAGGACCTTTGGCAGATCGCGGCTTCGCGCCTTGCTGGTCAGGCCCCAGGCCAGCAGGAACAGCGCGCCCATGCACAGCCCGCGCCAGCCCAGCATCTGGAATCCGTTCATCCCGGACCAGCGCATGAACAGCGCATCCGGTGTCAGGACCAGCGCTCCTAAAAGCGCCAGCCCAAGGCCATAGTGGCGATGTGTTCCCATGTCAGGCGTAAAGCGGCTGCAGGCCCATTTGCATGTGCAGGGTGTTGACCGTGGGTTCGTCCAGCCCCATCGCCTTGGCGAGGGCGTTCAGGTATTGCGCCTCGTCCTGGGTGTCGACGCGGATTGTCATAAGAGAGGCAGAATAGACCTGCGTGCGCAGATGCGCCGGCGTGTCGGCAGCCAGCCCCTTGACGTCGATCGGGGCCGCCAGCTGCGCCTGCACAAAGGCGATGTCCTGCGCGTCCGCGTCATCGCCCAGGGTTTCAAGGATCTTGGCCTTTTCGGCCGCGTCGATGCCGCCATCGGATTTCGCCGCCTGGATCATGGCGCGCAGCATCAGTGCGGCCATTTCCTCGGCGTCGGGGGCGGTTTCGCGGGTGTTCAGCGCATCCATCATCGCGCCTGCACCCTTGCCCTGCGCCATGGCCGCGCTGCCGCCCGCCGCCGCCAGCAATCCGGCAAGCCCGGCACCGCCGCCGCCCAGTTGCGACAGCAGCCCGCCGCCGGCCTTGGCGTCGCCTTGCCCGCCACCAAGCGCGCCCATCAGCGCCGAAAGGTCCATGCCGCCGGCCTGCATCTTTTCCATCATCTCGGCCATGGGGTTTGCACCGCCGCCGGTCATGTTGCCCATCATCGCGCCCAGCCCGTTCTGCTTGAACTGGTCGATCATGTTGCCCATCGGGTTGGCCGCGCCCTCGGGCATCTTGCCGGACAGGGCCTGGCCCATCTGCGCCTGCGCGGCCGAAGCCGGGTGTTCGCCCTTGATCTGCGCGCCGCCGCCCAGAAGGCTGCCAAGCCCCTGTCCGCCGGACATCTTGTCGACGCCGCGCGCGGCGGCATATCCGATGGCGACCTTGGCCAGTGTTCCCATGAGACCCATGACGACTTCCTTCCCCGAAAAATACGTTACGCACGCAGACTGGCAGATTCTGTCCGCAAAGTCACAGGCTTGATTGACGGCGCCTGAAAAGCGGTGTCCAACAGGGGCATGGCACGCAAGGACAGTATGGATTTACCCGGCGCGGCGGGGATGGTGGCGTTCGCCTCGATGCTGGCGCTGAACCAGGTGGTGATCAAGGTTTCGAACGGCGGCTTTGGCCCGGTGTTCGGGGCGGGGGTCCGCTCGGTTCTGGCACTGCTGGTGCTGGGGCTTTGGGTGGTCTTGATGAAACGCCCCCTGACCGGGTTGCGTCAAAGCCTGTGGCCGGGGCTGATGCTGGGCCTATTTTTCAGCGCCGAGTTCCTGTTCCTGTTCATCGCTTTGGATCATACTACGGTCTCGCGCTCGGCGATCCTGTTCTATTCGATGCCGGTCTGGCTGGCCTTGATCGCGCATTTCACCTTGCCCGGGGAAACCCTGTCGTCGCGCCGCGCGCTGGGGTTGGTGCTGGCCATGGCGGGGGTGGTCTGGGCGCTGCTGGACCCGGCCAGCCTGCGGGCGGGCAGCCTGTTTGGCGATACCCTGGCCTTGCTGGGGGCGCTGTGCTGGGCGGCCATCGCTCTGACCGTGCGGCTGACCAAGGTGTCAGACCTGCCGCCCGAATCGCAATTGTTCTGGCAACTGGCGGTTTCCGCCGTGGTGCTGGTGGTTCTTGCGCCGCTGTTCGGTCCGCTGATGCGGGCGCCGACATGGGTGCACTGGGCCGGGATGGGCTATCAGGCGGTGCTGGTGGCCAGCCTTGGGTTCTTGTTCTGGTTGCGGCTGATGTCGATCTATCCGGCGTCGGACATTGCCGCGTTTTCCTTTTTGTCGCCGGTGCTGGCGGTCGGGTTTGGCTGGGCGCTGCTGGGCGAACCGGTCGGGCCGGGGTTCCTGGGCGCGCTGGGGCTGGTCGCGGTGGGGATCGTGCTGATCAACATCCGCCGCAAGCGGGTTCAGGCGATCTAGGTTCCGCAGAATGTGGCCTTGACCACCTCGGATTTGGTCGGGGCGCGGCGCAGATCGGCCTCGTCCGGTTGATCGTCGAAGGGGCGGGCCAGAACGCGGTTGAGCCGGTGGAACAGGCCGTCGTCGCCATTGGTGGCGGCCTCGATCATTTCCTCGATCCGGTGGTTGCGCGGGATGTAGGCGGGGTTGCTGGTCAGCATCAGCGCCTGCGGGTCAGCCTCGTCCGCGATGCGCTCGCGCCAGCGCGCGGCCCATGCGTCAAAACCGTCGCGGTCGGCGATCTGGTCGCGCGCGTCATCCGTCGCAAGGGCGCGGAAGGTGTTGGTGAAGTCCGAGCCGCCGTTCTGCATCAGGGTCAGCAGATCACCGATCAACCCGGCGTCATAGGATTGCGGCGTGGCAATCCCCAGCTTGGCGGCAAAGCGGCGGGTCCATTCGGCGCGGATCAGGTCCGGCATGGCGTGGATGCGGTCGGTGAAATCGGTGATCGCGGCATCGACATCGGGCATCAGCGGCACAAGGGCGGTGGCCAGCTGCGCCATGTTCCACACGATGATATCGGCCTGCGCGGCATAGCCGTAACGCCCAAACCGGTCGATCGAGGAAAACACCGTGTCGGGGTGATAGCTGTCGACAAAGGCGCAGGGACCATAGTCGATGGTTTCGCCCGACAGGGTGCAGTTGTCGGTGTTCATCACGCCGTGGATGAAACCCAGCGCCATCCACTGCGCCACCAGCGCCGCCTGCCGTTCGATGACGGCGCTCAGCAGGTCTGCCGGGGATTGGACCTGCGGATAGTGGCGCTGCACGGTGTAGTCATACAGCGTTTGCAGGGCGGTCTGGTCGCGGCGGGCGGAAAACACCTGAAAGGTGCCGACGCGGATATGGCTGGCGGCGACACGGGTCAGCACCGCGCCGGGCAGGGGGCGGTCGCGGATGACCTCCTCTCCGGTGCGGGTGGCGGCAAGGGCGCGGGTGGTGGGCACGCCAAGGGCATGCATCGCCTCGGAAACCACGTATTCGCGCAGCACCGGACCCAGCCAGGCCCGCCCGTCGCCGCGCCGGGCAAAAGGTGTGGGCCCCGAGCCCTTGAGCTGGATATCGAGGCGCATCCCGTCGCGCCCGACAACCTCGCCCAGCAGCACGGCGCGGCCATCACCCAGTTGCGGGTTGTAGCTGCCGAACTGGTGGCCGGCATAATTCTGCGCCAGCGGCTGTGCGCCTTCGGGCAGGGCATTGCCCGCCAACAGCGCGGCAAGCTGCGGGTCGTCCTGTCCGGTGATGCCCAGATCGGCGGCCAGCGCGTCGTTGAAGGCCACGATCGAAGGGGCCTTGACCGGGGTGGGCCGTTGCAGGGCAAAGAAGCCATCGGGCAGGCGGGCATAGGTGTTGTCAAAGGGGATGTGCAGGGTCATGTCGTTTAGATAAGGCCTGTTGGCGCGGCGACCAGAGGCGCCAGCGGCTTTTCCATGGTGATCGAGGTGGGACGGTCAAACCCGGGGTGTGCCTTGTGCGCGGTGGTCACAAACCCCAGCGCGGCAAAGGCGGCGTGATTTGCCGTCAGCTCGATCCGGGTTTCCAGTTGCAGTTTCGGCAAGGACAGGTCGCGCGCCAATGCCTCGGCCTGCGCGACAAAGGCGCGGCCCAGCCCGCGGCCCTGCGCACCGGGCGCGATGGCCAGTTTGCCGATATACAGCGCATCGGGGCGCGGCGCGAAAAAACCGCAGCCGGTCAGCGGATCTCCCGACAGGTACAGGTGTTCGTCCTGCGCCTTGCGGGCCAGGATTTCGGGCGTCAGCTGGTGGGCCGATGAGGGCGGGTCGATGACCCCGTCCATATAGGCGAAACTGTCCATGATCAGGCGGTGCAGCCCCGGCCAGTCGCAAAAATCGGCGGCGGCAGGGCGCGGGGTCATAACATGCGGCTCATGTACATGTAATCTTCGCGGCCGACAAAGCGGGCGCGGCGGTAAAAGCGCTGCAACCGGTCATCGGTGCGTTCCGCTTCCAGGTGCAGGGCCTTGATCCCGGCGTCTTTCATGGCCTTGCAGATGCCGTTCAGCGCCTCGAACCCCATTCCGCGTTTGCGCACGGCGGGGCGGATGTACAATTCGTCGACGATCCCGTCGAGACCGCCGAATTCAAGGCTCCAGCCGAAGGTGATGCACAGGTAGCCCACCGGCGCGCGGCGCGGTCCGATCAGCCAGATCGCCCCATGAGGCGAGCCTTCGAGCAGCGGTTGCACGGCGGCGGACTGGTGGTCGGCATCGGTGTCAAAGCCTTGCTCGGCGTGAAAGGCCGCCACGAGGGGCAGCAGCTTGTCGGTATCATCAAGACCCGCGAGATGGAGGCTTTTCATCGGTGTTCCAGTGCTTGGGCCATGCCCGGGGGCGGCATTGGCGCGGTCGCGGGCACCCTAGGCGGGCAGCCTGTCCAGATGCAAGCCCGCGCGCCGGAGGGGGCAGGCAGCGGGCAGGATTAGGCGAAGGCCCGCCACCCGTTACAGCCGCGCCAGCCGTTCCGTGAGCAGTTTGAAAAAGTGGTCTGCGTCCAGATCGCCGATGAACAGCGCATTGGCCTTGCGGTCGGTCACCCGCCACCAGTCGGCGACGGTCATGCCGCGGCACAGGGCGCTTTGGGTTTCGATCTCGACGTTGATGTGACGGCCGGAAAACAGGTGCGGCGCCAGAAGGTAGGCGGTGACGCAGGGATCGTGCAGCGGCGCGCCTTCTGATCCGTATTTCTGCAGGTCGAAGCGTTCAAAGAAATCGGTCATCTGGGCGACGGCAATGCCGACGCGGGTGCCAAGCGCGCGGAACGCCTCGTTCCTTGTCTTGGTGACCAGCGTCTTGTGCGTGACGTCCAGCGGCATCACCACCAGCGGCACGCCCGACCGGAACACGATTTCGGCGGCCTCGGGATCGACATAGATGTTGAACTCGGCCGTGGGGGTGATGTTGCCTACCTCGAAATAGGCGCCGCCCATCAGCACGATTTCCGCGATGCGCGGCGCGATGTCGGGGGCGCGTTGCAGGGCGGTGGCGATATTGGTCAGCGGACCCAGCGGACACAGCGTGACCGAGCCTTCGGGGTGGGCGCGCAGCGTGTCGATGATGAAATCCACCGCGTGCTGGTCCTGCAGCGGCATGGTGGGTTCGGGCAGCGTGGGGCCATCAAGGCCGGTCTTGCCGTGGACATGTTCGGCGGTGACCAGATCGCGCCCCAGCGGCCTGTCGCAGCCTGCGAAAACCCGGGTTTCGGGCATGCCCGCCAGTTCGCACACGATGCGGGCATTGCGCGTGGTCAGGGGCAGCGGCACGTTGCCGGCAACGCAGGTGATCCCCAACACCTCGAGTTCGTCGGGCGAGGACAGCGCCAGCAGGATCGCAACCGCGTCGTCCTGGCCGGGGTCGGTGTCGATGATGATCTTTCTGGGGGGCATCGGGGGTCTCCTGTCGGGTGGGGAATTGGTGGCATGCGCGCTGCCGCGCTGCAAGGGCCGCGCGCGGCCTTCCGCCGAAGGTGGGCTTGGGGGCGTGACGCCGTCAGGTCTGTGATATAAGGGGAGGGTTCATTTTTTTTGCCCCTTGCGAGGATCGCTTTGGCAGGGGGAAATTACGAAAGGTCAACTTTTACCCAAAGGCATTGAAGCGTCTGGCCAGAGGGGTAAATAGAAGACATGAAAATCCGTGTTTTTAAATGTAAAGCCTGTAACCACAACAACCGCTTGGGGGCAGCGACCTGTTCGTACTGCTTCAGGCCGACCGCTGTGTGGAATCGGGTATGGTTTCTTTTGCTGATCGCCGCGATCGCAGCATATTGGGGCGCTTCGGCGCTTGATCTGCTTCCTGGCGACGCCTGAGACTGACGGGTTTTCCCGCGCTCAGGCTGAACAGCTGGCACCGCCAAGGACACAGAACTTGGCGCAGTGGGGATGGTTCAGGGCAACGTCCTGTTCGGCCTCTTGCAGGGTGGTGCCCAGTTCGAACCGCGCATCATAGGCCAGAAGCGTGCAGGCCAGAACGCTGGGCGTGCTGGCACCCTTGCGTTTGACCACCATGCGCGAACTGGCACACATCACGCTGTCCGGGGATTTGTTCAGGATACCCCAGCAGGCGGTGGTGATTTCCGGCACCGGTACGTTTTCATCCATTTCGGGGAACAGCACCGTCGTGGCCGGATCATGGGCGTCGATGTCAAAGCCTTCGGCGCGGAACAGCGCATCATAGCCGGCGCGGGCATCGGGTTCGGATTCGCCCCAGACGGTGCGGCCGGCCACAGCCATGCGGATGCCTTGCGCCTGCAACCAGCGCATCCCCTGCAAGGTGCGTTCAAAGCTGCCCTTGCCGCGTTCGGTGTCGTGATGTTTGGCCGTCCAGTGGTCGACGGAAATGCGCAGGGTCAGCTTGTCTGCATAGTCGCGGTGCAGCGCCTGCAGGCCTTCGCGCACGCGCGGGCGCATCATCGGCAGCATGGCATTGGTCAGGATCAGCACATGGTACCCGCGGGCCAGCGCGGCGCGGGCCATGTCCATCATCTGCGGGTTCATGAAGGGTTCGCCGCCGGTAAAGCCGATCTCGTGCACGCCCCATTTGCGCTGCTCCAGCTGGTCCAGATAGTCCTCGACCTCGGGGGTGGTGATATAGACCAGCCGGTCATTGTCCGGCGAGCTTTCGATATAGCAGTTGGCGCATTCGATGTTGCACAGCGTCCCGGTGTTGAACCACAAGGTCTGCGGATCGCTCAGCGCAACGCGGGCGCGCGGCGCGCCGTCGGCGGTCACTTGCGGGTCGACGAATTTGCCGCGGGGGGCCTCAACGCTGTCTTTCATCGGGTCACTTTCTTGTCGTTTGACCGTTTGGTAGACCGCAGGGCGGGGCGCTGCCAGCCCCGAGTTTTTTCCTGACAGCATTGTGAAGGGGCATATCCCTGTTAGACTCGGGCGCAAAGCTGCGCTAGAAGGGCGCCGAGTTAGCGCTAACGGCGCATTAGGAACAGGAACAGGTGCCCCATGGTTTCACGTGTCATCCCAGTGGATCCTTTTGATCTGGTCATATTCGGCGGAACCGGCGATCTGGCCCGCCGCAAGATTCTGCCCGGTTTGTTCCGGCGATTCTGCGCCGGACAGATGCCCGAGGGCGCGCAGATCATCGGCGCCGCGCGCACGGAAATGGACGACGCCGGCTTTCGCGACATGGTCGCCGAGGCGATCCGCGAATTCGGCGGCGGCCGGTCCTGCGAAGACGGCACGCTGGACGAATTCCTCAAGCTGATCGGCTACCAGGTGGTCGATGCCAAGGGCGAAGACGGCTGGAAAGAGCTGAAGGCGCGTTTGAATGATGGCCTGATCCGCGCCTTTTACTTTTCGGTAGGGCCCAGCCTGTTTGGCGATCTGGCGGAACGGCTGCGGCATTTCGGGCTGGCCGATGACGACAGCCGGGTTGTCGTGGAAAAGCCCTTTGGTCACGATCTGAAAACCGCGCGGGCGCTGAACGCGACCCTGGCGCAGCATTTCGACGAAACCCAGATTTACCGGATCGACCATTACCTGGGCAAGGAAACCGTGCAGAACCTGATGGCGGTGCGCTTTGGCAACGTGCTGTTCGAACCGCTTTGGAATGCGCAATATGTCGACCACATCCAGATCACCGTGGCCGAAACCGTCGGGGTCGGCGGGCGCGGCGGCTACTATGACAAATCGGGTGCCATGCGGGACATGGTGCAAAACCACCTGATGCAGCTTTTGTGCCTGATCGCGATGGAGCCACCCGCGCGGTTCGAACCCGACGCGGTGCGCGATGAAAAGCTGAAGGTCATTCGCGCGCTGGACCCGGTTCTGCCGCATCACATCGTGCGCGGCCAGTATGACGGCCACGGAGTCGAACCCAGCTACCGCGAGGACGCGGGCGATCCGCGCTCGACCACCGAAAGCTTTATCGCGCTCAAGTGCCATGTGTCGAACTGGCGCTGGGCCGGCACGCCGTTCTACCTGCGCACCGGCAAGAAGTTGCGCGCACGCGCCTCGGAAATTGCCGTGGTCTTCAAGGACGCGCCGCATTCGATCTTTGGCGCCGATGCCGGACGGCACCGCAACATCCTGACCATTCGCCTGCAGCCCAACGAGGGCATGGAACTGGGCGTGACCATCAAGGAACCGGGGCCGGGCGGCATGCGTCTGGTCGATGTGCCGCTGGACATGAGCTTTGCCGATGCGCTGGGCCCGGATTCCGAAGAGGTGCCGGATGCCTACGAACGGCTGATCATGGACGTGATCCGCGGCAACCAGACCCTGTTCATGCGCGGCGACGAAGTCGAGGCCGCCTGGGCCTGGACCGATCCGATCATCGAAGGCTGGCAGAACCGGGGCGAAGCGCCCAAACCCTATGACGTCGGCAGCTCGGGTCCCGATGACAGCCTGATGCTAATGCACCGGGACGGGCGCAAATGGCGGGACATTCGCACATGAGCTATGAATTCATTGAATATGCCGACCGCGACATGCTGGCGATTGATCTGGCGAACCAGATTGCCGGCGACCTGCGTTCGATCCTGGGGCACGAAGAGCGCGCGGCGCTTGCCGTTCCGGGCGGGACCTCTCCGGGGCCGGTGTTCGACGATCTTTGCGCCGCCGATCTGGACTGGAGCCGGGTCGACGTGATGCTGACCGACGAACGCTGGGTTCCCGAAGATCACGAACGGTCGAACACCCGGCTGCTGCGCCAGCGGCTGCTGGTGGATCGCGCCAAGCGGGCGGGTTATCTGCCGCTATACGCGCCGTTTGACCAGCCCGAAGAGGCGCTGGAAGATCTGGCGCGGCCGATCAAGGGCGAAATGCCCTTGGCGGTGGTGCTGCTGGGCATGGGGGCGGACATGCACACCGCATCGCTGTTCCCCGGCGCCGACAAGCTGGCCGAGGCGCTGGCCCCGAATGCGCCCGTGCTGATGGCGATGCGCGCCCCCGGCGCGCCCGAGCCGCGCATCACCCTAACAGCCCCGGTGCTGGACGGCGCGCTGCGCAAGCATGTGCTGATCTTCGGCGCGGAAAAGCGCGCGGCGCTTGAGGCGGCAAAAGGCAAATCGGCGCTCGAGGCGCCGATCAACGCGGTGCTTTCGGGCGCCAAGGTTCATTGGGCGGAGTGACGCACATGTTTGACGCTTTGAAACAAAAGGCCGCGGCGGTGGCGGATCGCCGGATCGACGGGCTTTTTGACGATGCCGGGCGCGCGGGCGATTTCAGCCTGTCGGCGCTGGGCATGCTGTTCGACTATTCCAAGACGCAGATTGATGCTGATATCCGCGCCGAGCTGCTGAAACTTGCCGAAACCGCAGGCGTCGAGGCGCGCCGCGATGCCATGTTCGCAGGCGCCAGGATCAACGAGACCGAGGGCCGGGCCGTTCTGCACACCGCGCTGCGCAATCTGGACGCCGCTCCGGTGGTGGTCGACGGTCAGGACGTCATGCCCGAGGTGCTGCATACGCTGTCGCGCATGGAAAAGCTGTCCGAGGAACTGCGCGCATCGGATGTGACCGACGTGGTCAATATCGGCATCGGCGGGTCCGATCTGGGCCCCAAGATGGCGGTTCTGGCGCTGGCACCCTATCACGACGGACCCAAGTGCCATTTCGTGTCCAACGTGGACGGCGCGGATATCGCCGATACGCTGGCCAAATGTGACCCGGCGCGCACGGTGTTCATCGTCGCCTCCAAGACATTCACCACCATCGAAACCATGACCAACGCCGCCAGCGCCAAGGCCTGGCTGGCGGACAAGGGCGTCAGCGATGCGGGCAAGTTCATTGCTCTGTCGTCGAACGTGCAGAAGGCCGGTGATTTCGGCATCCCGGCCGAGCGTGTGTTCGGTTTCGAGGACTGGGTCGGTGGGCGCTATTCGATGTGGGGGCCGATCGGCCTTTCTCTGATGATCGCCGTCGGTCCGGCCAATTTCCGCGCTTTCCTGAGCGGTGGACAGGCGATGGACCGCCATTTCCAAAACGCGCCCTTGGCGGAAAACCTGCCGGTGCTTCTGGCGCTGGTCGGGATCTGGCACAATCAGGGGATGGGTCACGGCACCCGCGCCGTGCTGCCCTATGACAACCGCCTGTCGCGTCTGCCCGCCTACCTGCAACAGCTGGAAATGGAGAGCAACGGCAAGGGCGTCAGCATGGATGGCGCCGATCTGCCCTACAACTCCGGACCTGTGGTCTGGGGCGAGCCGGGGACCAACGGCCAGCACGCCTTTTACCAGTTGATCCATCAGGGCACCCGGGTTGTGCCCTGTGAATTCATGGTGGCGGCGCAGGGGCATGAACCGGCGCTGAAACACCACCACCAATTGCTGGTCGCCAACTGTCTTGCGCAATCCGAAGCCTTGATGCGCGGGCGCGATCTGGACGAAGCACGCGGCAAGGTTGCAGGCCTGTTCGAAGGCGCCGAGCTGGAACGCCAGGCGCGGCACCGGGTTTTCCCCGGCAACCGGCCGTCGACCACGCTGGTCTATCCCAAACTCGATGCCGAAACGCTGGGCAAGATCATCGCGCTGTACGAACACCGGGTGTTCGTCGAGGGTGTGATCCTGAACATCAACTCCTACGACCAATGGGGGGTCGAGCTGGGCAAGGAACTGGCCACCGCGCTGGGGCCCGTCGTCGCCGGAGAGGCCCCGACCACGGGCAAGGACGGATCGACTGCGCAGCTGGTGGACTTCGTGCTTGGCCATCAAGGCTGAGATATTTTCGGGGCAGGGCCTTCTTTCAGATGGTCCTGCCCTGACACGCCTTTTCCGGATTGCCGGTTTTCTGGCCAAGCTATGGGTACGATTGACGTTTTTCCGGTCGCTGAGGGGCGCCATGAACGCAAATCCCGCCCGCAAGTTCCGTGATTTTCGAAAAATATAGTCCGGAACCGGGGCGGGTTTGGCCGGTTCTTCCTTCACACAATCCGAAGGGAGATTTGACATGAAACGCACCACCGCACTTGCAACCCTGATCCTTGTTCCCGGCCTGGCCTTTGCCGAAAGTCACGCCGCCACGGGCGACATGGCGGCCGAGACGACCGTGATCACCGAACAATCCGACATGGCGCATTCCGACGCCGGGATGGACATGGCCGCCGACAACCTGATCCGCACCCGCGACATCACCGGCGGCGCGGTCTACACCATCACCGACAGCGCCGATCTGGTTTGGGATGGCGACCTTGTTTACGACAGCATCCAGGATGGCTGGGACAAGGTCGGCGAGATCGAGGATATCGTCCTGTCCAGCGACGGCACCTTCAAGGGCGTCGTGGCCGAGGTTGGCGGATTTCTCGACATTGGCGACAAGCATGTCCTGCTGACCATCGACAAGGTCAAGCTGGTCCCGGTCGATGACGCCTCCTATGCCATTGTCGTGCCTTACACGCTGGAACAGCTGAAAGGCATGGAAAACATCGACGAAGGCTTTTGGAACTGACCCTCGGGTTCCTCAGGCACGTCTTGCGCCCGGGCAATTTGCCCGGGCGTTTTCACGTTGGAATGTCGAAATCCGGGGCGGCGAGGGTAAAGCCGTCAAAGGTAAAGCCCGGTGACACGGTGCAGCCCACCAAAGTCCAGTCCCCGGTGCTGCGCGCCGCCTGCCAGTGGTCTGCGGGTACGATGATCTGAGGGCGTTGGCCGGCCAGAAGGTCAGGGCCCAGTGTGTGATCGCGTCGCGGACCGGCTTCTGTCGCAGACAGCGACAGGATCAGCGGCGCCCCGGCGTAGTAATGCCAGATCTCGGTGGCATCGACGCGGTGCCAATGGCTGCGCTCATCACCCTTGAGCAGGAAATAGATGCAGGTGCCGGCGGCGCGCCCGGTCGCCGTGTCATCCACCCATGTCTGCCGATAGTGGCCCCCTTCGGGATGCGGCGACAGGCGCAACAACTGAATGATTTCATCTGCTTTGGGGGTCACCGAACGCTCCGCTCAAGATTGTTTAACGCACTGGCCCGACCCTGTGCCGACGCAAAACCGCTTCGAGCAGGAGGCATGAGATGGCACAGAGCGTACGGCACATGGCCGAAGAAATCGTTGCCCGAGAGGGCGGATATGTCAACGACCCCGACGATCCCGGCGGGGCAACGAAATACGGCGTCACGATCCACACCATGCGCAGGCTGGGTCTGGATCTGGACGGCGACGGCGCGGTCGACGCCGAGGACGTCAAGCGCCTGACCCGCGCGCAGGCGGTCGAGATTTTCCTGCAGCACTACTTTTTGCGGCCGCGCATCGCCGAGCTGCCCGAACCGCTGCACGCCACGGTCTTTGACATGTATGTCAACGCCGGGGCCAATGCGGTGAAGATCCTGCAACGCCTGCTGGTGCAGATGGGCGAAACCGTTGACGTGGACGGGGCCATCGGCCCGCAGACCATCGCCGCCTGCGCCCGCGCCCTGTCCAAGGCGCCGGGGCACATGGTCGATGCCTACGGGATCGCGCGGCGCAACTATTACTTCGGCATCGCCGACCGGCGCCCGGCCTCGCGCAAGTATGCGCGCACGCGGGCAGGCGGCAAGGGCGGCTGGATCAAGCGCGCCGAAGAGTTCATTTCCGGCCGTTATCACCTGACCGAGGCCGAGTTCAATGCGCGGGTGGCGGCATGGGGATGATCGACAAGCTGTTCGGACTGCTGTTCGGATCGGGCCGCAACGTGGTCGCCGAAACCGCCGAGGTGTTCCGGGTGAACGCCGAAAACGAGGCCGAGCGCGGGCTGAATCTGCGCTCGGCGGCGCTGGACCAGTTCGGGCAGGAATTCCGCATCGTCCAGCGCGGCTGGTTCGACCGGCTGATGGATGCGCTGAACCGCATTCCCCGCCCGGCGATGGCGCTGGGAACCATGGGGATGTTCGTCGCCGCCATGGTCGATCCGGTCTGGTTCGCGGCGCGCATGGCGGGCATTGCGCTGGTGCCGGAACCGCTGTGGTGGCTTCTGGGCGCGATCGTCAGCTTTTATTTCGGCGCGCGCCACCAGGCCAAGGGCCAGGAATTCCAGCGCGAGGTGGCCGCGACCATCGCCGCCGTGCCGCAGGTGGTGCGCGCCGTGCGCGAGGTCGAAGCCATGCGCGACATCAGCCCCCGGGGCGCCGCATCCCCGGGCGCGCCGGGCGAGGACATCGCCGACAACCCCGCGCTGGCGGACTGGCGCGCAGGGCGCTGAGCCAAGGCATTCAGTTGCGACAATGTGAACAGCAAGCCGGGCCAATTCCGATTGGCCCGGCTTCGTTGTGGCCCTATAACGGAAGGCATGATTACAGAACTCGGACATTTCGCCCTGATCCTCGCCTTCTTTGTGGCGATCGTTCAGATGATCGTGCCCCTGGTGGGGGCGCAGCAACGCTGGGCAGGCTGGATGGCCGTGGCGGAACCGGCCGCGACGGCGCAGTTCCTGTTGGTGGCGGCATCCTTTGCCGCCCTGACCTATGCCTTTGTCACCTCGGACTTTTCGCTGGTGCTGGTCTATTCCAACAGCCATTCGGCCAAGCCGATGCTGTACAAGATCAGCGGCGTCTGGGGCAACCACGAAGGCTCGATGCTGCTCTGGGTCCTGATTCTGAGCCTGTTTGGCGCCATGGCGGCCTGGTTCGGCGGCAACCTTCCCCCCAGCCTGCGGGCGCGGGTGATCGGGGTGCAGGCCTCGATCGGGGTGGCGTTCCTGGCCTTTACGCTGTTCACCTCGAATCCCTTCACGCGGATGGGCGTGGCGCCGATGGACGGCACCGACCTGAACCCGCTGTTGCAGGACCCCGGTTTGGCCTTTCATCCGCCGTTCCTGTACCTTGGCTATGTCGGGCTGAGCATCTGTTTCAGCTTTGCGGTCGCAGCGCTGATCGAAGGGCGCGTCGATGCGGCCTGGGCGCGCTGGGTGCGGCCCTGGACGCTGGCGGCCTGGGTGTTCTTGACCATCGGCATCGCGCTGGGGTCCTGGTGGGCCTATTACGAACTGGGCTGGGGCGGTTTCTGGTTCTGGGACCCGGTGGAAAACGCATCCTTCATGCCCTGGCTTTTTGCCGCCGCGCTGCTGCATTCCGCCATCGTGGTGGAAAAGCGCGAGGCGCTGAAAAGCTGGACCGTGCTTCTGGCGATCCTGGCCTTTGGATTTTCGCTGATCGGCACCTTTATCGTGCGCTCCGGCGTGCTGACCTCGGTGCATGCCTTTGCCAATGATCCCGAACGCGGGGTGTTCATCCTGGGCATCCTGGTGTTCTTCACCGGCGGCGCGCTGACGCTGTTTGCCGCCCGCGCCAACGTGATGGAGGCCAAGGGCGTCTTTGGTCTGGTCAGCCGGGAATCGGCGCTTGTGGCCAACAACATCCTTTTGGCGGTGTCGTCCTTTGTGGTCTTTGTCGGAACGCTGTGGCCGCTGGTCGCGGAAATGGCCTTTGACCGCAAGCTGTCGGTCGGCGCGCCGTTCTTCGACATGGCCTTTCCGCCCTTCATGGTGCTGCTGGGGCTGTTGATGCCCGTGGGGGCGATGATCGGCTGGAAACGCGGCAAGCTGGGCCGCGTGCTCAAGGCGCTGATCCCGGCCTTCGTCCTGGCGGTGGCGCTGATGGGGTTGGTCTGGGCGATGCAGACGGAAAAGACGCTGCTGGGGCCGGTGGGCGTGTTCCTGGGCACCTGGCTGGTGGCCGGGGCGGCGACTGACCTTTTGTCGCGCACCGGGCAGACCCGGGATTTCGGACGCCTGCTGCGGCTGCCGCGCTCGGAATGGGGCAAGTCGGTGGCCCATGCCGGGCTGGGGATCACCATGCTGGGGATCGCCGGGCTGACCGCCTGGGACCAGGAGGACATCCGCGTCGCACAGATCGGCCAGCCCTACGCTGTCGGCGCCTTCGAGATCGAACTGGCCGATGTGCAGAACGTGCCGGGGCCGAACTGGTTCGCCACGCAAGGCGAAGTGATCGTGCGCCAGGACGGTGCCGAGGTTGCGCGGCTTTACCCCGAAAAGCGCAACTATCCGGTGTCGCGCATGCCCACGACCGAGGCGGCCATCGACTACCGTTTCATGCGGGACGTCTATGTGGTGATCGGTGACAGCCAGGACGGCGGAGGCTGGGTCGTGCGGACCTATATCAAGCCGCTGGCCAACTGGATCTGGGCGGGCTGTCTGCTGATGGCCTTTGGCGGGCTTCTCAGCCTGTCGGACCGGCGCTATCGCGTCGCGGCCGGGGCGCGCAAGAGCGTTCCCGCACAGGGAGTACCGGCGGAATGAGACTGCTGAAAGCCTGGCGGGGCGGAACCCCGCCCTACATCCTGGCGCTTGTGCTGATCTGCCTTGGCGGATTGGCGCAGGCCGTGCAACCGGACGAGATGCTGGAAGATCCGGCGCAAGAGGCCCGGGCGCGCGAAATCTCGGCCGGGCTGCGCTGCCTGGTGTGCCTGAACGAAAGCATCGACGAAAGCAACGCGACGCTGGCGCGCGATCTGCGCATCCTGGTGCGCGAACGCATCCTGGCCGGGGACAGCAACGACGAGGCGGTGGAGTATATCGTCGACCGCTACGGCGAGTTCGTGCTGCTCAAGCCGACGACCGGTGGCTGGAACTGGCTGCTTTGGGCCTCGGGGCCGTTGTTGTTTATCTTTGCCCTGCTGACGGCGGCGCTGTATATCCGTGGCCGCGCCCAGGCCCCGGCGGCCAGCGAGGCGGGGCTGAGTGAGGAAGAGCGCAAGCGGCTGGAGGAGATCCTCAGGAACTGAGGATCGCGCCCGGGGCCGAAGGCGGATGCCTCCGGCGGGGATATTTTCAGCACAAAGAAGCAGGCGGGCGGCGCGGGTTTTCACGCGCCACGAGCTTTGACGCGGCGTTTCGCTTTGCCTTTCGGGGGCTTGCGGTATTTCATGGCGCGGAACATAGAACGAGGCCCTGCCATGCAATACCAGACGATCACCAGCGCGCTGAACGATGATGTCGCCATCATCACCCTGAACCGTCCGGAGGTGATGAATGCGCTGAACACCCAGATGCGGGCCGAGTTGACCGACGCGGTGGTGCAGGCCGGCAAGGCGGCGCGGGTCGTGGTTTTGACCGGCAATGGCAGCGCCTTTTGTTCGGGGCAGGATCTGGGGGATGGCGGCAATGCGGTCAACCTGGATCTGGAGCGGGTGCTGCGCGAGGAATACGTGCCGATGCTGCGCGCCATCGTGGATTGCCCGGTGCCGGTGATTTCGGCGGTGAACGGCGCCGCGGCGGGGGCGGGGGCCAACCTGGCGCTGGTGGCCGATGTGGTGATTGCCACGCAAAGCGCGTTTTTCATGCAGGCCTTTACCCGGATCGGATTGATCCCGGATGCGGGCGGCACCTGGGCCTTGCCGCGGCAGATGGGGCTGGCCAAGGCCATGGGGGCGGCGCTGTTTGCCGACAAGATCACCGCCCAGCAGGCCGACGACTGGGGTATGATCTGGGAGGCGGTGCCGGACGAGGCTTTTGACGCCCATTGGCGCGCCCGTGCGGCGCATCTGGCCAAGGGGCCGACGGTGGCCTATGGCCATCTCAAGACCGCGCTGCGCGGCGCCTTTGAGAACGACCTGGAGGCGCAGCTGGCCATCGAGGCGCGGCTGCAGGGCGAATGCGGCAAGACCCGCGATTTCAAGGAAGGCGTCCTGGCCTTTCTGGACAAGCGCCCGGCCAGTTACGAGGGGCGCTGAGCCCCGTTGTTGATGTCCAATGCAAAAGGCCCGGTCAATCGACCGGGCCTTTTTCGTTTTGGATGGGGCCGGTTCAGCGGCTTTCGATATCGACGTAGTTGCGCTCGGTCTCGCCCTTGTAGAGCTGACGCGGGCGGCCGATCTTGTGCGCCGGATCGGCCAGCTGTTCTTTCCACTGCGACACCCAGCCGACGGTGCGCGACAGCGCAAAGATCGGGGTGAACATCGAGGTCGGAAAGCCCATCGCTTCGAGGATGACACCGGAATAGAAATCGACGTTCGGGAACAGCTTTTTCTCGGCGAAGTAGGGATCGGCAAGGGCCTGCTTTTCCAGTTCCTTGGCGGTGGCCAGGATCGGGTTGTTGTGCACGCCCAGCAGGTCCAGCACTTCGTCGGCGGACTGTTTCATCACGGTCGCGCGCGGGTCGAAGTTTTTATAGACGCGGTGGCCAAAGCCCATCAGGCGGAAGGGATCGTCCTTGTCCTTGGCGCGGGCGATAAACTCGGGGATATTCTCGGGCGAGCCGATTTCCTTGAGCATTTCCAGGCAGGCCTGGTTTGCGCCGCCGTGCGCCGGGCCCCAAAGGCAGGCGATGCCGGCCGCGATGCAGGCAAACGGGTTCGCACCCGAGGACGAGGCCAGACGTACCGTCGAGGTCGAGGCGTTCTGTTCGTGGTCCGCATGCAGGGTAAAGATGCGGTCCATGGCGCGGGCCAGGATCGGATCGACGTGATATTCCTCGGCCGGGACGGCAAAGCACATGTGCAGGAAGTTCGCGGCGTAATCGAGATCGTTGCGCGGGTACACGAAGGGCTGACCGATCGAATACTTGTAGGCCATCGCGGCGATCGTCGGCATCTTGGCGATCAGGCGGTGCGATGCGATTTCGCGCTGCTGTTCGTCGCTGATGTCGGTGCTGTCGTGGTAAAAGGCCGACATCGCGCCGACCACACCCACCATGGTCGCCATCGGATGCGCATCGCGGCGGAACCCGCGGAAGAAGTTGTGCATCTGCTCGTGGATCATGGTGTGGCGGGTGATCGTGTTCTCGAACTCTTCCAGCTCTTCTGCCTTGGGCAGATAACCGTAAAGCAGCAGGAAGCAGACTTCGAGGTAATGCGATTTCTCGGCCAGCTGGTCGATCGGATAGCCGCGGTGCAGCAATTCGCCCTTGTCACCGTCGATGAAGGTGATGGTGCTGTCGCAGCTGGCGGTCGAGGTAAAGCCGGGGTCGTAGGTGAACACGCCGGCCTGGCCGTACAGCTTGCGGATGTCGATCACGTCGGGCCCGGCGGTGGGCGAGTGAACCGGCAGCTCATAGCTGTTGCCGTCAATGGTCAGCGTTGCGGTTTTGGAGTTATCGGCCATGCATATCATCCCTTCATATACGGTGGGGCAGGGGCCCCTTTGGCCCGTGCCTGTCAATTTCACATGGCCGCCGGGGCGCGCGCCGCGCTAGGCCCCGTTTCCGGCCGCTTCCAGACGGGCGAGGCTTTCCTCCCGCCCCAGTACGAGCATCATGTCAAAGACGCTCGGGGTGACCGCTCGTCCTGCGAGGGCGGCGCGAAGCGGCCCGGCCAGTTTTCCGAACTTGGTCCCCTGATCTGTGGCAAAACGGTTCAGAACCTCCTCCAGATCATCTCGGGTCCAGCTAGCATTTTGCAACTGCGGCGTCAACGCACTCAGTATACCACGGGATACCGGGTCAAGGGCCTTGGCGGCCTTCTCGTCCATGTCGATGGGCCGGGATGCCAGGATAAACTGAGCCTTTTCAAGAAGTTCCGGAAAGGTCTTGGCGCGCTCCTTCAGGCAGAACATGCCCCGCGACAGGCCGTCGCGCTGGGCGTCTGTCAGGGGGGCGGCGCCGGTTGCACCCAGAAATGCCTCAAGTTCTTGCAGCAGTGCAGCATCCTCAGCCTGGGCGATGTGCTGACCGCACAGGTTTTCCAGTTTCTTGAAGTCGAGCCGGGCGGGGGACTTGCCGATTCCCTCAAGATTGAACCACTCCTTTGCCTGATCATCGGTAAAGAATTCGTCATCGCCGTGGCTCCAGCCGAGGCGGGCAAGATAGTTGCGCATGCCGGCGGCGGGATAGCCCATGGCCTGGTATTCCTCGACCCCCAGCGCGCCATGGCGCTTGGACAGCTTTTTGCCGTCGGGGCCGTGGATCAGCGGGATATGCGCCCAGATCGGCACGTCCCAGCCCATGGCCGTATAGATGCCCATCTGGCGGGCGGCGTTGTTCAGGTGGTCATCGCCGCGGATCACATGGGTCACACCCATGTCGTGGTCATCGACCACCACCGCCAGCATGTAGACCGGGCTGCCGTCGCTGCGCAGCAGGATCATGTCGTCCAGCTGGTCGTTGCGGATCGTCACCTTGCCCTGCACCACGTCGTCGATCACCGTCTCGCCGTCCTGCGGCGTCTTGAGGCGGATCGCATAGGGCGCGTCGGGGTGCGTGGCCGGATCGGCATCGCGCCAGGGGCTTTGAAACAGGGTCGAGCGTTTTTCTTCGCGGGCGGCCTCGCGGAAGGCCTCGATTTCCTCTTGCGTGGAAAAGCACTTGTATGCCTTACCCTTGGCCAGCAGCTCCAGCGCGACCTCGTGGTGGCGCGCGGCGCCTGCCGCCTGGCTGACCACGTCGCCGTCGTGTTCCAGCCCCAGCCAGTCGAGCCCCTTGAGGATCGCGGCGGTCGCGGCGGCGGTCGAGCGTTCCTTGTCGGTGTCTTCGATCCGCAGCAGGAACTTGCCGCCCCGGCCACGGGCAAAAAGATAGTTGAACAGCGCGGTGCGGGCGCCACCGATGTGCAGATACCCGGTGGGCGAAGGGGCAAAGCGGGTTACGACGTCGGTCATCTTGGTTAACCTTTTGATAACGGTGGCAAGGATAGGTTGGCTCGTTCCTTACCCACCCCCTGTGCGCGGGGCAAGCTATGGCTCGGTTCTTTCTGTGGCCGCAAAGCGTGATCCTTGCGCAGCGCGGCTTTCTGTTTCCCTGGACGGCGGTCTTTCTGGCCATCGGCATCGGCGGCTATTTCGCCCTGCGGGTCGAACCGCCGGTGGCGCTGTTGTGGCTGATGCTTGGGCTGGGGGGGCTGGGCCTGATTGCGGCGCTGCGGGCGGGCGCGGTGCTTGGGCCTGTGCTGATCGCGCTGGCGCTGATCGCCTGCGGTTATGGCAGCGCCGGGCTGCGCGCCCATTGGACGGCCGGGCCGGTGCTGGATTTCCGCTATTACGGCCCGATCGAGGGGCGCATCGTCGCCATCGACCGGTCAGGCTCGGACGCGGTGCGGCTGACGCTGGACCGGGTGGTGCTGGAACGCATGGCGCCCGAACGCACCCCGGCGCGGGTGCGGGTATCGCTGCATGGCGACCAGGGCTTTTTCCAGCCCAGCCCGGGCGCGACCATCATCCTGACCGGCCATCTGTCCGCCCCCGGCGGCGCGGTCGAACCGGGGGGCTTTGATTTCAAACGCCACGCCTGGTTCCTGCGGCTGGGCGGCATCGGCTATACCCGCAACCCGGTGCTGCTGCTAGAGCCGCCCGGCCCGGGGCAAGCGATCTTCAAGGCGCGGATCTGGCTGTCGAACCGCGTGCAGGCGGGGCTGAAGGGCGAGGCCGGAGCCTTTGCCGCGGCGGTCATGACAGGCGACCGGTCCAGCATGGGCCGCGACACCCTGCAGGCACTGCGCGACACCAACCTGGCGCATCTGCTGGCCATTTCGGGGCTGCACATGGGGCTGCTGGCGGGCTTTGTCTTTGCCGTTTTGCGTTTTGGCCTGTTGCTGCACCCGGTGCCGCGCCACGCCTGGCCGGTCAAGAAACTGGCCGCCCTGGGCGCGCTGGTCGCGGCCTTTGGCTATCTGCTGCTGTCGGGCGGCAATGTCGCGACCGAGCGCGCCTTTATCATGGCGGCCACGGCGCTGTGCGCGCTGATCCTGGACCGCCGCGCCATCAGCCTGCGGGCGGTGGCCATGGCGGCGCTGATCGTGTTGGTGCTTCACCCCCAGGCACTGGTCAGCCCCGGTTTCCAGATGTCCTTTGCGGCGACCACGGCGCTGGTGGCGGTGTTCGAGCAGGTCACGCGGTCCAAATCCGGCCGCAGCTGGCCGCGCTGGACTGCGCCGGTGCTGTCGCTGGTGCTGTCCTCGGCGGTGGCGGGGCTGGCCACGGCGCCGGTGGGCATGGCGCATTTCAACCAGGCCTCAAGCTATGGGTTGATCGCCAACCTCGTATCGGTTCCCGTGATGGGGCTTTTGGTGGTGCCGATGGGGGTGCTTGCGGTGCTGCTGATGCCCTTCGGGCTTGAACATCTCGCGCTGGCCATCATGGGGCTGGGGCTGGACTGGATCCTGTTCGTCGCCGACCGGATCGCCGGGTGGAGCGGCGCCGTCCGCCCGGTGGTCGCGCCCGCGCCGCATGTCCTGCCGATCCTGGCGCTTGGCGGTCTGATCCTGTGCCTGTGGCAGGGACGCGGGCGGCTGGCGGGGCTGGCGCCCATGGCGCTGGCCATCGCGCTGTGGACACAATCCGAGCGCCCGGCGCTGCTGATCGCCGACAGTGGCACCCTGGTCGGCGTGATGACCGATCAGGGGCGGGCGCTGTCGCGCGCCAAGGGGTCGGGGTTCATTGCCGATACCTGGCTTGAGAACGATGGCTTTGGTGGCACGCAGGCCAGCGCCGCCGGGCTTTGGCCGCAGATCCATGACCGCGTGGCGCGCGCGCAGATCGGCCCGATCGAGGTGGTGCATCTGCAGGGCAAGGTGGCGGCGCGCAGCTTTGACCGCTGCAGCGCCGACCAGATCGTGATCGCCAGCGCCGAGGTCGCGCCGCGCGGTCCCTGCCGCGTCTTTGATCCCGACCGGCTGAAACAGACCGGGTCGGTGGCGCTGTGGCTGCGCGACACGGGGCTGGACATGAAAACGGCGACCCAGGTGTCGGGCCGCCGTCTGTGGCATGGAGAGGGGCCAGCGCCAAAACGGCTGGCGCAAAAGGGTCAGTAGGTGCGGATCAGCCCGACCAGCTTGCCCTGAACGCTGACGTCGCCTTTGGGCAGAACGCGCGGTTCATAGGCCGGGTTGGCCGCCTCGAGGATGATCATGTTGCCGTTGCGCTTGAACCGCTTCAGCGTCGCCTCATAGCCTTCGACCTGCGCCACGACGATATCGCCGTCGTCGGCGGTGCTGGTTTCGCGGATCACCACGACGTCACCGTCGTTGATCCCGGCCTCGATCATGGAATCGCCTTTGACCTCAAGCGCATAGTGCTTGCCTGCGCCTTTCAGCATCTGCCCCGGCACCGCGATTGCAGGGGGGGCATCGTTGATCGCCTCGATCGGGACACCGGCGGCGATGCGGCCCATCAGCGGCAGTTCCGCGATGTCGACGCGATCCACCTGCCGGGCCTTGCCGGGGGTGGCATCGGGGCGGTCGCCGTCGATCACCCGGGGCGAAAATCCGGCGGGCCGTCCGCCCAGGCTTTCGGGCAGTTTGACGATTTCGATGGCGCGGGCGCGGTGCGCCAGGCGGCGGATGAACCCGCGTTCCTCCAGCGCCGTGATCAGCCGGTGAATGCCGGATTTGGACCGCAGGTCCAGCGCATCCTTCATTTCATCAAAGCTGGGCGGGACACCGTCGCGCGCCATGCGTTTGTTGATGAAATCCAACAGATCGAGTTGTTTCTTGGTCAGCATGCCCGGCCTCCCCCAAATTGCGTTTTGTTAACGTTTGTTCTAGTCCTGTTCCCGTTTTGTGTCAACACATCTGTGGATAACCCCCGTGCCACCACACAAGTGTCGGGCCATTTGTCTTAAAATTTCGATAATTTTTCAGAGCGGCAGGTAGTCGACAGGCTCGCCCACCTCGCGCGCGCCATCACCCACCGGGCGCACCACCAGCGCATTGGCCGCGCCCAGCACGCTGAGCAGGGACGAATCCTGCCGATCAAAGGCGCGCAGGCCGTCGGGGCCAAGCGTGGCGCGCATGTAATGTTCGCGCGGGCCGTTGGCGGGCAGGGGGGCGGCCAGAACGGCGGTCTTGCGCGCGGCGGGGGCGGCACCCAGCCCCAGCATGGCGCGGATTACTGGCGCGACAAAGACATGGCCGCAGACCATGGCAGACACCGGATTGCCCGGCAGGCCGATCATCATCGCCTTGTCCAACCGGCCCGACATCAGCGGTTTTCCGGGGCGCATGGCCACCTTGTGAAAGGCGCGCTGCATCCCCAGTTCTTCTGCCACCGGCGCCACCAGATCGTGATCCCCGACCGAGGCGCCGCCAATGGTGATCACCAGATCGGCATCGTCGATCAGCCCCAGCACGGTTTTCAGCGACGCGGCATTGTCGCGCGCAATCGGCAACAGGCGCGGTTCCGCCCCCAGATCGCGCAGCAGGGCATGCAGGCCAAAGGTGTTCGAGGCGATGATCTGGTCGGGGCCGGGGGTTTCCCCGGGCATGACCAGCTCGTCCCCGGTGGAAATCAGCGCCACGACCGGGCGGCGCGCCACGGGCACCCGCGCAATGTTCATCGAGGCCAGCAGAGCAATGTCGTTCGGGGTCAGAACGCGCGGGGCGGCGACCATGCTGCCAGCCTTGAAATCATTGCCAGCGGGGCGAATGTTGTCGCCTTCGTCCAGACGCTCGCCAATGGTGATCTGATCGGCGGTGCGCTGCACATCCTCTTGAATGACAACGCGATTTGCGCCCGGTGGCACCGGCGCCCCGGTAAAGATCCGCACCGCTTGACCCGGCTTGACGACCCCGTCAAACCGATGCCCAGCCGCACTTTCGCCGATCACGCTCAGCACATCGCCGGGCGCGGCCTGCACCACTGCATAGCCATCCATGGCCGAGGCTGCAAAGGGCGGCTGATCGCGGGTGCTGGCCACATCACGCGCCAAAACCCGGCCCGCAGCATCAAGCAGGGGCACCTCCTCGATGCCCGTTGGGCGGGCAAGGGCGAACAGCTGGTCAAGGGCTTCGGCGACGGTGATCATTTCGCCTCGAAACGCCCGGATTTGCCGCCGTCTTTCAGCAGCACGCGGATGCCGCCGATTTCCATGCCTTTGTCGGCGGCCTTGACCATGTCGTAGACCGTCAGCGCGGCGGTGCTGACCGCTGTCAGCGCCTCCATTTCCACGCCGGTCTGGCCGGTGGTCTTGACCGTGGCCTCGATCTGCAGGCCCGGCAGGGCCGGATCGGCGGTCAGGTCGACCGTGACCTTGGTGATCGGCAGCGGGTGGCACAGCGGGATCAGCTCGGGCGTTTTCTTGGCCCCCATGATCCCGGCAAGGCGCGCGACGCCGATCACGTCGCCCTTTTTGGCGCGGCCTTCGGTGATCAGCGCAAAGGTTTCAGGCGCCATCCGGACCCAGCCTGCGGCGGTGGCGATGCGGCTGGTCACGGGTTTGTCCGAGACGTCGACCATATGCGCGTTGCCCTGCGCGTCGAAATGGGTCAGGCCGGTCATGCGGGCACCGGGTTTTGCAGCAGGGCGCGGGTGGCCTGTTCGACGTCGTCCTTGCGCATCAGGCTTTCGCCGATCAGGAAGGCGCGGGCCCCGAAACCGGCCATGTCGGCCAGATCCTCGGGGGTGTTAAGACCGGATTCAGAGACCAGGAACCGCCCCTGTGGCAGGCCCTTGGACAATTCGCGCGTCGTCTCAAGAGAGGTCTCGAAGGTATTGAGATTGCGGTTGTTTACGCCGATCAAAGGGGATTTGAGCAGCAGGGCGCGCTCCAGTTCCTCGGCATTGTGGACCTCGATCAGCGCGTCCATGCCCCAGCCAAAGGCCGCGTCTTCGAGTTCGGCGGCCTGCGCGTCGGACACGCTGGCCATGATGATCAGGATGCAGTCGGCCCCTAGGCTGCGGGCCTCGGCCACCTGGTAGGTGTCGTACATGAAATCCTTGCGCAGGGCGGGCAGGTTGGTGGCGGCGCGGGCCTGCACAAGGTAGTCCTTGGCGCCCTGAAAGGACGGCGTGTCTGTCAGCACCGACAGGCAGGTGGCGCCGCCTGCTTCGTAGGCGCGGGCCAGCTTGGCCGGTTCGAAATCGGCGCGGATCAACCCCTTGGAGGGCGAGGCCTTCTTGACCTCGGCGATCAGCCCATAGCCGGTTTTCGCGGCCTGCATCAGGGATTTGCCAAAGGGGCGAAGCGGCGGCGCGGCCTTGGCGGCGGCTTCGACCTCGGCCAGCGGGCGGGCGGATTTGTCGGCGGCGACTTCCTCCAGCTTGTAGGCCTTGATCTTGTCGAGGATGGTCTGCGTCATGGTGTTGTCCAGTTGATCGGGCTGTCCCCACCCGCTTTAAGCCACTCGTTGACTTGGGAAAAGGGGCGCGAGCCGAAAAAGCCGCGCCGGGCCGACAGCGGTGAAGGGTGCGCGCTGCGCAGGATCAGGTGGCCGGGGCCGGTGATGTGGCTGGCATAGCCCTGCGCGTGGTTGCCCCACAGGACAAAGGCGCGCGGACGGTCGGACAGTTGTTCCAGCACCTCTTGCGTCAGGCGGGACCAGCCCAGTTTGGCATGACCACCCGCCGCGCCCGCCGGCACGGTCAGCGCGGTGTTCAGCAAAAGAACGCCCTGTTGCGCCCAGAACCGCAGATCGCCGTTTGCTGGGGCCGCGCCAAGATCGTCCTGCATCTCTTTGAAAATATTGGTCAATGATCGGGGCAGGGGGCGCACATCCGGGTCGACCGAAAAGGCCAGCCCATGGGCATGGCCGGGGGTCGGATAGGGATCCTGACCCAGGATCACGACGCGGGTTTGCGCGGGCGAACAGGCGTCCAGCGCGGCAAAGCGCTGCGCGTCGGGCGGCAGGATCTGGCGACTGTCGGCCGCGATGGCCGCGCGGATCGCGGGCCAGTCGCGGTTGAAAAAGGCCAGATGGCCCCAGGCGCCGGGCGGCTGCGTCACGCCTTTTGAGAGGCGGCTGCCAGCGCCTGAACCTTGCCCAGGGCGCTGCCGGAATCGATGCTTTCCCGCGCCATTTCAACGCCCTGGCGCAGATCATCCGCCTTGCCGGCGATGGTCAGCGCGGCGGCGGCGTTCAGCAGAACCGCATCGCGGTAGGCGGATTTTTCGCCCTCCAGCAGCGCGCGAAAGGCCTTGCCGTTATCTTCGGGCGTGCCGCCAAGGATCGCCTCAAAGGGATGCTGGGGCAGGCCCGCGTCCTCGGGGTGCAATTCGGCCTCGCGGATTGACCCATCCTCTTCCAATGCGGCGACCCAGGACACCCCGGCAATCGACAGCTCGTCCGTGCCGTCGCTGCCATGCACCAGCCAGGCGCGTTCGCTGCCAAGCTGGCCAAGGGTTTCCGCCATGGGGCGGATCAGATCGCGGGTAAAGGCCCCGGTCAGCTGGCGTTTGACGCCTGCCGGGTTGGTCAACGGGCCAAGGATGTTGAAGATCGTGCGGGTGCCCAGCTCGGCGCGGACCGGGCCGACATGGGCCATGGCCGGGTGATGCATGGGCGCCATCATGAAACAGATGCCAACGTCTTTCAGCGCCTTTTCAACGACTTCCGGGCCAACCATCACGTTGATCCCCATCTGCCCCAGCGCATCCGCCGCGCCCGATTGCGACGACAGGTTGCGGTTGCCATGCTTGGCCACCGGCACCCCGGCGCCCGCCACCACAAAGGCCGTGGCGGTGGAAATGTTCAGCGTACCCTTGCCATCGCCGCCGGTGCCAACGATGTCCATCGCGCCCGCAGGGGCCGCAACCTTGTGGCACTTGGCGCGCATCACGGCGGCGGCGGCAGAGAATTCATCAACCGTTTCGCCGCGCGTGCGCAGGGCCATCAGCAAACCGCCGATCTGGGCGGGCGTTGCCTCGCCCTGAAACAGCACGGTAAAGGCGGCCTCGGCCTCGGCCCGGGTCAGGGGGCGGTCGGCGGCAGCCCCGATCAGGGGTTTGATGTCATGGCTCATGCGGGCACCTTCGTCATGTCCAGAAAATTCTTGAGCAGTTCATGCCCATGCTCCGAGGCGATGGATTCGGGATGAAACTGCACGCCCTCGATCGGCAGGCTTTCGTGGCGCAGCCCCATGATGGTGCCGTCCGCCAGCTCTGCCGTGACCTTCAGGCAGGACGGCAGGTCGGACCGGCGCACCACCAGCGAATGATAGCGCGTCGCCTTCAAAGGCGAGGGCAGGCCCTTGAACACGCCTTCGCCCTTGTGCAGCATTTCGCCCATCTTGCCGTGCACGATTTCATCATGGCGCACCACGGTGCCGCCAAAGGCCTGGCCGATGGTCTGATGGCCAAGGCAGACGCCGAACAGCGGGGTTTTCGTTTCGGCCGCCGCGGCAACCATGGCCAGGCAGATGCCCGCCTGATCGGGATCGCAGGGGCCGGGCGACAGAACGATGCCCTCGGGCTTCATCGCCATGGCCTGCTGCACGTCGATCGCATCGTTCCGGTGAACCTTCACATCTGCGCCCAGCTCTCCGAGATAGTGCACAAGGTTGTAGGTAAAACTGTCATAGTTATCGATCAACAGCAGCATGGGTCTCTCTCGGGGCTGGCGGCTTGGGGCTTGGTCGCGGTATACATGCGCAGGCGGGCCCGGTGGCGTCAAGAGCACCAAGGGACAACAGGCCCGCAGCAGGCATGACAATTGGGCAAAGGGCAGGACATATGGCACGCGGATTTGTGATGGGCGCGATCTGGGGAACCGTTGTTGCGGGCTTTGGCGCGGCGGCATTGTCGATTGCGGTCGGAACCCCGGGAAACCAGACCAGCCCCTTGCCGCCCGTGCCGCAGGTCGATCAATCCCCGGCGCCGCAGGCCTCCGATGCCGCGCCCGAACGCCCCGTCGTGCAGGAACCCACGGCCGCCGATGCCCCCAAAGCCCCCGCTGCGGTCGAAAGCACCCAGCCGGGCCGCAGCCCCGAACCTGAAACCGGCGTGACCCTGCCAGAGCAGCCCGCCGCTGATCTTGCCCCCCCTGAGGCCCCCGGCCAGATCGGCACCGATACCGAACCGCCCGCACCGCCGCAGATCGGCGAAGCACCGCAGGCGCCGCAGGCGGTCAGCGATGCGCCCGCTGCGCCGCTCAGCGTCAGCTCGGATGCCCCGGTCGTGCCGACCGCCCAGGCCGAAGCCCCGGACATGCCCGCCCCCGAACAGGCCCTGTCGATCTCGACCGACCCGGCGCAACCGCCGAAGCCCGCCGCGCCCGCGCCCGCGCAGGCCGAGGCCCCGGCGCCCGAGGCAGCGCAGGTCGATCAGCCCCCGGCGGATGATCCCGCCGCCATCCCGGATACCCCGGATGACCCCGCACAAAGCGCCGAGGACCTGCCCCAGCTGCGCGCCGAGCCCGGCGAACAAGACGGCGCCATCGGCCTTGGTACCTCGGCCGGAACCCTGACCGATCGCGAACCGGCCGTCCCGCAGGGCCGCCTGCCCAGCATTGGCGGCGACAGCGACGCGCCCCAGGATGCCGCCACCGCCGGCACCGCGACCGGTCTTGGCGATGACAGCCCGCTGATCCGCTTTTCCGCCCCCGCCGAGGCCGCGCCGGACCAGCCGCGCATGGCCATCGTGCTGATCGACGACGGCACCGGCCCGCTTGGCCCCGACGCGCTTGGCAGCTTTCCCTTCCCGGTGACCTTCGCCATCGACCCGGCCCATCCCGCGCCGCAGGAAACCGCCGCCGCCTACCGCGACCTGGGCTTCGAAGTCATGGTTCTGGCCGACATTCCCGAAGGCGCGCAGGCCTCGGATGTCGAAGTTTCGCTGGCCGGGGCGCTGGATGCGGTGCCGCAGGCCATCGGCGTTCTCGAAGACCCCCAGGGCGGCATCCAGGGCAGCCGCGCGATCTCGACCCAGGTCACCGAGGCACTGGCCGCCTCGGGTCACGGGTTGGTGACCCTGCCAAAGGGGCTGAACACCGCCCAGCAACTGGCCGCCAAGGCCGGCGTGCCCTCGGCCACCTTGTTCCGCGACTTCGACGGCGAAGGCCAGGATGCAAGGGTGATCCGCCGCTTCCTCGATCA
Organism: Tropicibacter oceani; assembly: GCF_029958925.1. Classification (NCBI taxonomy): domain Bacteria; kingdom Pseudomonadati; phylum Pseudomonadota; class Alphaproteobacteria; order Rhodobacterales; family Roseobacteraceae; genus Pacificoceanicola; species Pacificoceanicola oceani. The sequence continues at coordinate 3,038,533 of NZ_CP124616.1, read as the reverse complement.
GGCGGCCTTTCGCTCGCGCCAGGAAGGGGCAGTGATCATGCTGGGCCGCCTGCGCGCCGATACGGTCTCGGCGCTGATGCTGTGGGGGCTTCAGGACCGGGCCAGCTCGGTTGCGCTTGTCCCGGTGTCCTTCGTGCTGCGCGAAACCCTAGGGGAATAACCGCGCGCCCGGTTTCCATTTGCCCAAAATATCCCGGGGGAGTCCTGGCCAAAGGCCAGGGCGGGGGCAGCGCCCCCAAGCCCCGTCAGCCGCGCCCGGCCCAGTCCGACAGGGTCACCGCCAGATCGCCATAGCCGGTCATGCGCCGCTCGAATGCCAGTCCCAGCCGTTCGGCCTGCGCCCGCGCCTTGTCCGTCAACGCCGGGTCATCGGTCTGCGCCAGGTAGACCAGCGTTTCGTAATTGCCGAAATACATGTGCCGCAGGTCCGGGTGGCGATCCAGCCCCAGCGGTTTCCAGACAAAGGCATCGAACTGCCGCACCAGGAAATCGGTCAGGTAAAAGCTGGTGATCTCGCCGCGATCCTCAAAGGCCTGCACGCCGTCGAAAAAGGCATAACAATGCGGCCCGGCCACCATCTCGACCCCCATGTCTTCGCAGGCCGCCTGCAGCAGGCCGCCGGTGCCGCAATCGGCATAGACCACAAAGATCTGTTCGTACTGGCTCCGGTGCCTGGCCACGGCGTCGCGCACGGCATCGGTGATGCGTTCGGGGTGGTTGTGCAGGATGGCGGGCAGGCAGGTCAGGTCCAGGTGGTCCCAGCCATTGCGCGCCTTGATGTCAAGGATCTCGCGCGCCAGCGCGCCGCAGGCAATCAGCAGGACACGGCCCTTGCCGGTGGCGGCAAACCCGTCCTCGGTCAGGGTCGACAGGTCGGGAAGGGGAAGATCAGGCGTGGTTGTCATCGTGCGGCACATGCGCCAGCGCCCATCGGGCCACCAGCGCAAGACACAAGAGCAGCGGCATCACCGTCAGCATGCCCCAGGCCGAAACCGCCCAGATCGTCAGCGCGGCAGCGGCAATGACGGACAAGATCAGAAGCGCAAAGGATGTAACAGGCACGCAGCTCTCCTTATTCTTGCAGCCAATATGGGACATGCGCGGGCAAAGAAAAAGGCCTCTTTGCACGAAAGAGGCCTTTGGGTGGAAATTTGCCGTGACGCTTCTCGTGCAATCAGCCGGCAGCCATCTGGTTGTGCTTGCGCGCGATGAATTTCTTGGCGGTCTCGACGGCCACGGCCGCATCGCGGCAATAGGCGTCGGCGCCGATGGCCTTGCCGAATTCCTCGTTCAGCGGGGCGCCGCCGACCAGGATGACGTAATCATCGCGGATGCCCTGGGCGATCATCGTGTCGATCACCACTTTCATGTAGGGCATGGTGGTGGTCAGCAGGGCGGACATGCCAAGAATGTCGGCCTCTTCCGTGGCCAGCGCCTCGAGGTATTTTTCAACCGGGTTGTTGATGCCCAGATCGACCACCTCGAAACCCGCGCCCTCCATCATCATCGAAACAAGGTTCTTGCCGATGTCGTGGATGTCGCCCTTGACCGTGCCGATCACCATCTTGCCCATGCGCGGTGCGCCGGTTTCGATCAGCAGCGGTTTCAGGATCGCCATGCCCGCCTTCATGGCGTTGGCGGCCAAAAGCACCTCGGGAACAAAGAGAATGCCATCGCGGAAATCGTTGCCGACTATGGTCATGCCGCCGACAAGCGCCTTGGTCAGAACGTCGTAGGGGGTCCACTTGCGTTCCAGCAGGATGTTGACGCCGTCTTCGATCTCTTCCTTCAGACCGTCGTACAGGTCGTCCCACATCTGTTCGACAAGTTCTTCGTCGTTCAGGTCAGCGAGGATGATCTCTTCTTCATCGGACATTTGGTGCGTTTCCTTGTACCGGCCTGCGGACGCCCGCAGGGCTGTGGTTCATTTCTCTATTGTGGCCAGAAAGGTTTTGACAATTGGCGAATTCCGACATGGGGCGCGCCGGTTCCGACGTGGATGCGACAGAATGTCAGAAACTTGCGCATGTTCTTGTTGTGTTCTAATTTGTGCAGATGCCTGATGCCACGCGCCCCGTCCCAAAGGAACGCCGCCCCGGAAGGGGGGCCGCCAGCCGTGAAACCGGCCGGTTCGAACGCCATGTGCGCGAGGATGTGCAGGACGGCTGGGACATTCCCGAAGACCTGCCGGTGCTGCGCACCTTTGTCAGCGACGAGGTGGCGCGCAGTGTCATCAACTATGTGCGGTCGCCCGATCTGCCGTTTGACCGGTCGTTGAACCCCTATCGCGGCTGCGAGCACGGGTGCATCTATTGCTTTGCCCGGCCCAGCCACGCCTATCTGGGGCTGTCGCCGGGGCTGGAGTTCGAAACGCGGCTGATTGCCCGCCCCAACGCGCCGCAGGTGCTGGCGCGCGAATTGCGGGCGCGGCGCTATGCTGTTGCGCCGATTGCCATCGGCACCAACACCGACCCCTACCAACCGATCGAACGCGACCGTGGCATCATGCGCGCCTGTCTTGAGGTGCTGCGCGATTTTCGCCATCCGGTGGCCATCGTGACCAAGGGCACCTTGATCGAACGCGATCTGGATATTTTGTCCGACATGGCCGCGCAGGGTTTGGTGCGGGTGGGGATTTCGGTGACAACGCTGGACGCCGGGCTGAGCCGCAGGATGGAGCCGCGCTGCCCCGCGCCTGCGCGCCGCCTGGCGGTGATCCGCAGATTGACCGAAGCGGGCGTGCCGGTGCGGGTCATGGCCTCGCCCATGGTGCCCGCCTTGACCGACCCGGAGCTTGAGGCGATCCTGACAGCGGGGCGGGGCGCCGGGGCCACCTCGGCCAGCTGGATCATGCTGCGCCTGCCGCGCGAGGTGGCCGATCTGTGGCAGGAATGGTTGCAGGAACACTATCCCGACCGCGCCGCGCGCATCATGGGCCATCTGCGCGCCATGCACGGCGGCGAGGTCTATTCCAGCGCCTGGCACAAACGCATGCGCGGCGAGGGGCCTTATGCACAGATCATCGCGCAGCGCTTTGACCGCGCGGCGCGGGCGCTGGGGCTGAACGACGCGCAACCACCGCTGCGCTGCGATCTGTTCAGACCGCCCGCCCGGGCCGGGGATCAGCTGAGTTTGTTCTAGGCACATGGCAAGGGTGCCGGGGATTGCCCCGGCCTGCTTTGGGTTCGGTGAATGGGATGGCGTTAGACGCGGCGGCGTTTGCTGCGGCGAACGCGGCCTGCGCCGGCCTCTTCGCCCAGACCGTCGCTGTCCGAGGAAAAACCGCCAAGCGCGCCTGCGATTTGATCGAGCGTCGGGCGCGGGCCAAGGGGGCGGGTTTCCAGCGCCTCGCGCATCGCCTTGAGGTGCACCGGCATGGTGCCGCAGCAGCCGCCGATGATCCTGGCCCCGCAGTCGCGGGCCAGTACGGCGTAGTCGGCCATCAGCTCGGGCGTGCCGTCATAGTGAATGTGGCCTTCGTGGTATTTCGGGATACCGGCGTTGCCCTTGGCGATGATCGGACGTTCGGTGCCCTGGGCGGCAAAGCCCAGTACGGTGCGCAGCAGGTCCGACGCGCCGACACCGCAGTTGGCGCCAAAGGCGATGGGCGGGTTGGGCAGACCTTCGACCAGATCGACCATCGAGGCCGAGGTGACGCCCATCATGGTGCGCCCGGCGGTGTCAAAGCTCATGGTGCCGCACCAGGGGGCATTGATGTTGCCAAAGGCCTCGGCGGCGGCGCGGAATTCCTCGGGGGCAGAGATGGTTTCGACCCAAAGCACATCGGCCCCGCCGTCGATCAGCCCCTTGCCGGTTTCCTCGAACATCTGCACGGCGGTTTCATGCGCCAGCGTGCCGGCGGTGCCCATGATTTCACCGGTCGGACCGACCGAGCCTGCGACGATGACCGGGCGGCCCGCGGCATCGGCCACTTCGCGGCCCAGTTCGGCGGACAGTTTCGACAGCTCATAGGCGCGGTGGGCGGCGTCGTGCAGTTTGAGGCGCGAGGCATTGGCGCCAAAGGAGTTGGTCAGGAACAGGTCGGAGCCCGCATCGACCGCACCGCGATAGAGCGCGCGGATCTTGTCGGGTTCGTTTTCGTTCCAGAATTCCGGTGCGTCACCGGACATCAGGCCCATGTTGAACAGGTTGGTGCCCGTCGCGCCATCGGCCAGCAGCCAGTCGCGGGTTTCGAGCAGTTTGGTCAGAGCATTGGACATGGGGACCCCTTGGTCGGTTTCGGCCGGGTTTTTCACGGATCGCAGATCAAGGCAAATTCATAATCTGCATGTTTATTATGAATGATGCGCGGGGAGGCTGGACGGCGCTTGTTCCGGCTTTACGCCGGAACCTCGCCCCGCCCGCCGTCCCATGGGCGAGGGGCGCTGCCCCTCGCGCTCCCCGGGATATTTGGGGCAATTGGAAATCAGTGGGGGGTCATTCCCACTCGATCGTGCCCGGAGGCTTGGAGGTGATGTCATAGGTGCAGCGGTTGATGCCCTTGACCTCGTTGATGATCCGCGTGGCGGTTTCGCCAAGGAAGTCGTGGGTGAAGGGGTAGTAATCCGCCGTCATGCCATCGACCGAGGTCACCGCGCGCAGGGCGCAGGCATAATCATAGGTGCGCCCGTCGCCCATCACGCCGACGGTGCGGACCGGCAGGATCGCCACGAAGGCCTGCCAGATGTCGTCGTAAAGGCCGTGCTTTCGGATCTGGTCGATATAGACCGCGTCCGCCTTGCGCAGGATTTCCAGCTTTTCGCGGGTGATTTCGCCGGGGCAGCGGATCGCAAGGCCGGGGCCGGGGAAGGGGTGGCGCCCGATGAAATGCGCGGGCAGGCCCAGTTCGCGGCCAAGGTCGCGGACCTCGTCCTTGAACAGCTCGCGCAGCGGTTCCACCAGTTTCAGGCCCATCTTTTCGGGCAGGCCGCCGACGTTGTGGTGCGATTTGATGGTGACCGAGGGGCCGCCGCTGAACGACACGCTTTCGATCACGTCGGGATAAAGCGTGCCCTGGGCGAGGAACTGCGCGCCTTCGATGTCGTTCGCGTATTTCTGGAAGACGTCGATGAAGAGTTTGCCGATGATCTTGCGCTTGGTTTCGGGGTCGCTGACGCCGTCAAGCTCGCCAAGGAACAGCTCTTGTTCCTGTGCGTGGATCACCTGGAGGTTCATGTGATCGCGGAACATGGTCACGACTTCTTCGGCCTCGTTCAGGCGCAGGAGGCCATGATCGACAAAGACGCAAGTCAGCTGATCGCCGATGGCCTCGTGGATCAGCGCGGCCGCGACCGAGCTGTCGACGCCGCCGGACAGGCCGCAGATTACCTTGGCGTCGCCCACCTGCTGGCGGATCTTGTCGATGGCTTCCTGGCGGTAGGCGCCCATGGTCCAGTCGCCCGTGAAACCCGCCAGTTTCACGAAATTCTCGTAGAGTTTCGCGCCGCGCGGGGTGTGGTGCACCTCGGGGTGGAACTGCACCGCGTAGAAGTGGCGCGAGGCGTCTGCGGTGATGGCAAAGGGCGCGCCGGGCGAGGTGCCGTAGACCTCGAAACCCGGGGCGATTTCGGCGACGTGGTCGCCGTGGCTCATCCAGACCTGTTCGCGGCCTTCGGTGAACCAGCCGTCCAGCAGGTCAAGCTGGGCCTTTTGTTCGACATAGGCGCGGCCGAACTCGGCGGTGCCGTGGCCCGATTCGACGCGGCCGCCCAGCTGCTGCATCATGACCTGCTGGCCATAGCAGATGCCAAGGATCGGCACGCCGTAGTCGAAAATCTCTTGCGGGGCGCGTGGACTTCCCTCGCGGGTGACGCTGTCGGGGCCCCCGGAAAAGATGATCGCCTTTGGCGCCATCGCGCGGACCATGTCCATGGTCACGCCCTGGTAGGGGTGGATTTCGCAGTAGACGTTCAGTTCCCGCAGGCGGCGCGCGATCAGCTGCGTCACTTGCGATCCGAAGTCGATGATGAGAAGGCGATCATGCTGTGTCATGGCGATGCTTTAGGGGCGCGCGCGCGCCTGTGCAAGATGGCTTTGCCGCTTTGGGTATGGTTGCGGACGGCAGAATGGGGTGCGCGGCGGCGGCATCCGGGACGGCCTGTGGACCGGGCCGGCGCGCTGGCTTGCCTTGCCGCCCTTGGAATTTTGTCGGTTCGGGGCGGTTTCGGCAATCGGCATGTCGTTTTCCCCCCGCAATGGCCGGAATCCGCTAATGGCGCGGGCGCGCGGCGCTGTAGAACCCCTGCAAAGCGGCGGCGCAGACCCTGTGCCGCATTCACAGGCTATGAGGATCACGATGATGGCAGAAGCAGAGGCACGCGGCAGACGGGCTCGGGGCGGCGGCGGGGCCGCGCGGCGGGCGGAACGCAGCTCGGTCGTGGTGGAAACCGCCAAATACATCGAGCGCAACATTCCCAACTACGAGATCCTGAGCGAAGAGGCGCTTGAGATCATCGAGCACAACGCCGAGACGATCCTGGAAGAGATCGGCGTCAATTTCGTCAACAATCCCGCCGCGCTTGACCGCTGGCGCGATGCCGGGGCGGATGTGCAGGGCGAACGCGTGCGTCTGCCGCGCGGGCTGGCCCGCGAGTTGATCAAGACCGCGCCCAGCCAGTACACCCAGCACGCCCGCAACCCCGACCGCAATGTCGTCATCGGCGGCAAGAGCCTGGTGCTGGCGCCGGTTTACGGCCCGCCCTTCGTGCGCGACCTGGATGGCGGGCGCCGCTATGCCACGATCGAGGATTTCCGCAAGTTCGTGAAGCTGGGGCAGATGTCCAAGTGGCTGCACCATTCCGGCGGCACCGTTTGCGAACCCACCGACGTGGCGGTGAACAAGCGGCACCTGGACATGCTGCACGCCCACATGACGCTTTCTGACAAACCCTTCATGGGGTCGGTGACCGAACCCAGCCGCGCCCAGGACAGCGTCGAGATGTGCGAGATCCTGTTCGGCAAGGAGTTCGTCCAGGAAAACACGGTGATGACCTCGCTGGTCAACATCAACTCTCCGATGACCTTCGACGATGTGATGATGGGCGCGCTCGAGGTCTATGCCGCCAACAACCAGGCCTGCATCGTGTCGCCCTTCATCGTTGGCGGCGCCATGGCGCCGGTGTCGGTGATGGGCACGCTGACCCAGGTTCTGGCCGAGGTCATGGCCGGGATCGCCTATAGCCAGCTGGTGCGCAAGGGCGCGCCGGTGATCTTTGGCGCCTTTGTCACCTCGATCGACATGAACTCGGGCGCGCCGACCTTTGGCACCCCCGAGGCGGCGCAGATCACCTATGGCGCGGGCCAGTTGGCGCGCCGGCTGAACCTGCCGTACCGGTCGGCCGGATCGTTCTGCGGATCGAAGCTGCCTGATGCGCAGGCCGCCTATGAAACCGCGAACACCCTGAACGTCGGCCTGCAATCGGGCGTGAACTTCATGCTGCATGCCTGCGGCTGGCTTGAGGGTGGGCTGGTGTCCAGCTTTGAGAAATACGTGATGGACGCCGATCAGCTGGGTGCGCTGCACCACATGGCGCGCGGCGTGGCGATCGACGAAAACGCCCAGGCGATGGATGCGATCCGCGAAGTCGGCCCGGGCGGGCATTACCTGGGCTGCGCCCATACGCAGGCCAATTTCAAGAACGCCTTCTGGCGCTCGGACCTGCTGGATTACAAACCCTTCGAGGCCTGGTCCGAAGAGGGCGGCCGCGACACCCAGGTGTTGGCCGCGGCGCGGGTCAGGAAGCTGCTCGATACCTATCAGCAGCCCTATCTTGATCCGGCGATTTCCGAGGCGCTGTCGGACTACGTGGCGCGCAAGAAGGCGTCGATGCCGGACAGCTTTACCTGAGGACCTGACGGGCAGGGCGCGCCCGGCCGATCAGGCCGGGCCGCAATCACCGACACGATCCCCGCCTAGCTGCGGGCTTCGCGCAACAGGCGCGCTTCGCCCATCATGGCGACAAGCAATTCGACATGGCGCGACACGGAATAGCCCGCGTCGTCGCTGCGCCGCCGGTCGTCCAGATCGGTTTCCAACTCGATCAGCTTCATCAGCGCCGCGCCGGGACGCGGCAGGGTGCCATAGCCCAGCAGCCGGTGCAGATGCGCCCGGCGGTAATCCTGCGCGCCGATTCGGGCGGCGCGGATCAGCAGGCGGGGGCGGCGAAGATCGTTCAGCAGTCCCAGGATGTCTTTCATGGCGTGGTCTCCAATCCATCGGTGATTCTGACGATGGAAAGGTGACACAGCCCGGGGCGGTGTTGCGCCGGGGCGTGTCGGCGCGAACGCAGGGTTACCGAGCTGTTTAGAAAATGTGGCGAATTCTAGGCGGTGCACGGCAATCTTAACTTTGGAGTAATACACACACGCCTAGGTTGCGATTGATCCATGGGGATAAAATTGTGGATAACCGATCGCCCGGGGAAGGGGAATTATGATCGAGGTCAGCGGAACAGACATGGTGGCACAGCTGCCAAACTGGGTGCCCGATGCGGCGCGCGTATACATTGCGCACACCGAGGACGGACATTCGATTCGCGCCTTGGCGCGGGAGGCGGGGTGCCATGCCTCGACCGTCCTGCGACAGGTGCGGAAAATCGAAACTCGTCGTGACGATCCTTTGATTGACGCCGCCTTGCGACAGCTTGGCCGCTCCAGACCTGCCAAAGGTGCGATCCACTCTGATAAGGACAGCGACGCTATGACGGCATTTTCCGATATTCCGTCCACACCGGACGAAAAAACCCTGACGCGCGAAGCGCGCCGGGTGCTGCGGCGGCTTTGTGAAAGCGGGGCGGTTCTGGCCGTGGCCGCCGAAATGGACAAATCCGTCGTGGTGCGCGACACCGGCGAAGGCGGCTCGACCCGCACGGCGGTGGTGGATTCCGCGATCGCCCAGGCGATGGCCCTCAAGGACTGGATTTCCTGCGAGGCGCCGGGCCGGATTTCGCGCTATCGCATCACCTCGTCCGGGCGCTCGGCACTGGGCAAGATGATGGCCGAACAGGAAAGCCGGGTGCGCGGTTTTGCCGAGGCGCAGGCCGGGTTCGATTCGGGCCGCGCCGCCGAAGAGGCGCTGGACGAGATCGACCGCGACCCGCGCGCCCGAAAAGGCCGCTTCACACTGGTCGAAAGCCCGCTGACCGCGCTGGCGCGGCGTCGGGACAAGGATGGCAAACCCTTCCTCAGCGATGTGCTTGTGGCGGCCGGGGAACGCATGCGCGAAGATTTCGAGCTGGCGCAGATGGGCCCGCGCACCACGCAGAACTGGGATCAGTTCCTGACGGCGGGGGTGCAGGCAGGCAGCGCCAAGGGCGAGATGGGCAGCTCGGCGGCGCGCACCCGGCTTGAATCCGCGCTGCGCGACCTGGGGCCCGGTCTGGGCGATGTGGCGCTGCGCTGCTGCTGCTACCTTGAAGGGTTGGAAACCGCCGAAAAACAGCTGGGCTGGTCGGCGCGCTCGGGCAAGGTGGTGCTGCGCATCGCCCTGCAACGCCTGCGCCGCCACTACGAAGAACGCGCGGCGCAGGGCGGCGACCTGGTCGGCTGACCCCCGTCTTTCCATTGATAAGAAGACCTTGAACCTATCGCCCCCGGCGATAGGTTCTTTGTATGAACATCACGCTCAAGCAACTGACCTATTTCAAGGCGCTGGCCGAACAGGGCAATTTCCGCCGCGCGGCAGAGCAATGCCACGTCAGCCAGCCGGCGCTTTCGGTGCAGATCCAGGAACTGGAACGCAGCCTGGGCGGCGCGCTGGTCGAACGCCAGACCCGCGGCCTGCTGCTGACCCCGCTGGGCCGCGAAGTGCTGGAAACAGCGCAGCGGGTGCTGTCGGACATCGCCCAGCTGGAACGCAGCGCCCACAACCGGCTGGGGCTGGGCGGGGCGCTGCGCCTTGGCGTGATCCCGACCATCGCGCCCTATCTTCTGCCCGAGGCACTGGCCGCCCTGCGCTCGGCCGATATTTCGCTGGATGTGCAGATCACCGAAGGCAAGACCGACCGCATTCTCGACCTGCTGGCCGAAGGCGCGCTGGACGCCTGCATCCTTGCCCTGCCCAGCGAACGCGACGGGCTGGAGGAACGCGCGCTGTTCGAGGACCGCTTCTTGCTGGCGGGCAGCGCCGGGCGGCTGGAAAGCCTGGGGCCGGACATCAATCCCGAAGGCCTTGGCGACAGTCAGCTGCTGCTGCTCGAGGATGGCCATTGCCTGACCGATCAGGCGCTGGCCGCCTGCGGGCGCGGCCGTGGTCACGCGCGCATTCACATGGGGGCATCGTCGCTGCCGACGCTGACGCGGCTGGTCGAGGCGGGCTTTGGCCTGACCTTGATGCCGGAACTGGCCGCCGCGACCGAACGCGCCGTGGCGCCGGGCATGGGTTTGCGCCGCTTTGACGGGGTGCAGCCGTCGCGCCGTGTCGGATTGGTGCGCCGCGCCACCCGGCAACCGGCGCCCTGGTTTGACGCCCTGGCCGATACCCTGGCACAGGTGGGCAGCGGACTTGTGAATGACGCAAGGCTTTTGTGCGATGCGCTGGCCGGCGCAACGGCTGGCCGCAACCCTTTGCCGCAAAAAGAAAAAGGTGCAGGGGGCACTGGTTAACGTTTGGGATGCGCCACTCGGAAGACACTCCAAGCGGTACTGGTAAAACCCCCTGCATTTCTTTATTAGAAACGCAACGTCACTTCTTCGCGGGGAAAAAACCGTGCGCGATCTCAAAATCCCGTCTCAGCGTCACCCTGAAAAGGCGCATCGCCCCGACAACGCCCAGCCCAAGAAACCGGACTGGATCCGGGTCAAGGCGCCCGGCGGCGAAGGCTATAACGCCACGCGAAAAATCATGCGCGAACATAACCTCGTGACCGTCTGCGAAGAGGCAGGCTGCCCCAACGCCGGCGAATGCTGGAACCAGGGCCACGCCACCATGATGATCATGGGCGAAATTTGCACCCGCGGCTGCACCTTTTGCAACGTCGCCACCGGCAAACCCAACGCGCTGGACGCCTTTGAACCGGGCCGCGTGGCCGATGCTGTGCAGAAACTGGGGCTGAACCACGTGGTCATCACCAGCGTCGACCGCGACGATCTGGAGGACGGTGGCGCCGAACACTTTGCCCAGACCATCCGCGCGGTGCGCCACCGCAGCCCCGGCACCACCATCGAAATCCTGACGCCCGATTTCCTGAAATGCGACGACAGCGTGCTGGAGCGTGTGGTCGCCGCCAAACCGGATGTCTTCAACCACAACCTTGAAACCGTGCCGGGCCTTTACCCCACGGTGCGCCCCGGTGCGCGCTATTTCCATTCTCTGCGCCTGCTGCAGCGGGTCAAGGAACTGGACCCGTCAATCTTCACCAAATCCGGCATCATGGTCGGCCTTGGCGAAGACCGCCAGTCTGTCGGTCAGGTGATGGACGACATGCGCGCCGCCGATGTCGATTTCCTGACCATCGGCCAGTACCTGCAGCCGACGCCGAAACACCACGTGGTTGACCGTTTCGTCACCCCCGAGGAATTCGCAGCCTATGAAAAGGCCGCCTATGGCAAGGGCTTCCTGATGGTGTCGGCCACGCCGCTCACGCGCTCCAGCTATCACGCCGGGGATGATTTCGCCCGCCTGCGCGATGCGCGCCAAGCGAAGATCAGCAAGGGATAGACTTTCCGCATTCGTTGGACCGGGAATGCCACGACGGGGCAAGCCTGCCAAAGGCCGGGTGTTTGCGGTGCCGGACAGGCAACCTGCGCCGCTGCCATGACAGCGCCTCTCCCGTGTTGACTTGCAGCGTATCGAACCTGATGCTGGTTTCGAAACTTGGATTTCATCGCGTCCTGCAAGTTGCATGAGGGTGGCATGGACATGAACACTTCACCGTTCGCGAAACGGGTTTACAGCTACAAGGCTGGCACGTTCCAGCCGATCTTCATGTCCGGTCTTTTGATCTTTGCAGGGTTGATTGTCTTTGTCGTCATCACCTCCCTGCACACACATCGCACCTATGAATTCAACGGCACGACAGGGCAACATTCTGATGCTTTCGTCATGGGGGCAAGTATCACGGTCTTTGTCATATATCTGGGTTGCTGTCTCATGACCTTGCGCTGGCTCCAAAGGAACAGGCACTCATCCCGAACAGTTGTTCTGGATGAAGAAAAAGTGCAGCGCCCAATGTCCAAAGGGGATCGGCGCGAAGACTATCTATCCTACGACGACGTTCTGAGTGTCAAAGTGAAGCACTACCCTGAAGGCGGCCCCGAGCTTGTCGTTTCCACGCGTTCGGGGCGCGTTGCCTATAAAAGCGTGTATTTCGAAAGCGCTGCCGAATTCACTGACTTTTGCCATCGCATGGAACAAGTGTTGAATAGGAACGGCACTGCCGTCACCGGGTCTGCCGCAAAGGCCGGTGCATAGGCGAGCCGACAAATGCGGCGATTTGCACGACAAGTGACCGGACGCAACGTCTGCCGCAGCGCAGGTCAAAGACCTTCGGCAGCCCTGCCAGGACAGGGCCATCCGGCCACGGGGCTTGGCGCGAGATCGACAGCGCGACCTGCAAAATGCCGTTTCTTCGTTTCGATGGCGCCGGGATCACTGTGCCGGTGCGGGCAATGCCTTGACATAGGCCGCCACGGCCTGCCGGTCCTCTGCCGGCAGTTTCGCGAAATTCGACACCACCGCGGCCATGTGGCCGCCGACGCTGTCGAAATCCGGGGTGAACCCGGTTTCGAGGTAATAGGCGATATCCGACGCGCCCCAGGTCAGCTTGTCCGGCGTCAGCGCGGGAATGGTGCCTTGCCCCGACGGGTTCGGCGCACCTGCCAGCCAGCGCGACTTATCCAGTCCGCCCAAGGGGTTGCGCGGTGTGTGACATTCGCCGCAATGGGCCAGCGTTTCCACCAGATAGCGCCCGCGCTCCAGCTCGGGGCCGACCTCCATCACGTAGTCGTCGGAAAAGAACAACAGCTTCCAGCCGCCCAAAGACCGCCGGATGTTGAAGGGAAACCCGACATCATGCGGTTTCGACGGGGTCGCATCGGGCGGCAGGGTCTGCATATGCGCAAACAGGTCCGCCAGATCCTGCGGATCCATCTTGGTGTAGGAACTGTAGGGGAAGGCCGGGTAATAATGCTGACCCTCGGGCGAGGTGCCCTTGAGCACCGCATTGGCAAATTCGGGAAAATCCCAGGCGCCGATCCCGTGTTCGGGGTCGGGTGAAATATTCGGGGCATAAAAGGTGCCAAAGGCCGTGGCAAAGGGCTGCCCGCCAGCAAGAACCAATTTGTCCTCGCTTTTCGGCGCATGGTGACACGAGGCACAGCCAGCGGCGGTAAACACCGCCTCGCCGCGCGCGGCATCGCCCTCGATCCCGTCGATCAGGGCCGCGTCAACCTTGGCCGGAGCGGTCAGCCACAATCCCACCCCGGCGGCGATGACCGCCACCGGGACAAGCAGTTTCAAGGCGCGTTTCATCGCCGATCACTCGGGCGCGCGATAGGCGTCGTGGCAGGCCTTGCAGGTGCCGCCCAGCTTGCCAAGCGCGGGGCCGATCGCCTCCTGGCCGGTGGCGGCCGCGGTCTGCATTTCCTTGGCGGCATCGCCAAGCGCGCCCCATTTGGCCATCACGTCATCGAGGTTTTCCCACATGTTGGGCTGGGCGCGGGTGCCGTCGATGCTCATGTTGTCGGACCCTTCGGGCCACAGCGTCGGCTGGTGCACCATCGACACGCCCACCAGCGAATCCGCGGCGGCCTGTGCGGCGGCCATGTCATAGGCGATGTCGCCCTTGGCCATGCCCCCCAGAACACCCAGGTTCAGCGCAAGGATGCGGAACTGGCCCTGGCGCGCCTTTACTTCGGCGGCATAGTCCTGGGCCAGGGCGGCGGTGCCGCCGAAAATCGAAAAGGCTGCAATCAGTGCGAAAGTCTTTTTCATGGATATCTCCCTGAGAGTTCAATGGTACCACCATAATAGGAACCTGTACCTTCACAAGAGTATTAGCGATTCCTGCAATCAGGGGGCAAAAACTTGCACAGGGTGAACTGGGACGATCTGCGGCACGTTCTGATGGTGGCCGAAAAGGGCTCGGTCGCGGCGGCGGCGCGGGCGCTGGGGGTCAACCATGCCACCGTTCTGCGCCGCATCGCCGCCTTTGAAGAGGCGGCAGGCGGCCCGGTGTTCGAACGCCACGCCCAGGGCTATCGGCTGCGCCCCGACCGCGTTCCGGTGATCGAGGCCGCCCGCCGCGCCGCCGAGGCGATGGAACAGGCCGGGCAACTGATGCGCGGCAAAAGCACGGGCGCGGCGCAGGTGTTGCGCGTGACCTCGGTCGATACGCTCTGCGCGGGCCTGCTGGCGCGTGAACATGCCCGCATCGCGCGGCGGGTCGCGCCCTACCGGCTGGCGCTGATCTCGGCCAACACGCACCTGGACATGGCGCGGTTGCAGGCGGATGTCGCCGTGCGCCCGGCCAATGCCTTGCCCGAAGGCATGGTTGGCGATGCGCCCTGCACCCTGGGGTTTGGCGTCTATGCCGCGCCGGGGGCGCCGGAAACCTGGCTGGGTCTGACCGGGCCGATTGCGGGCTCGCCGGCGGGGCAATGGGCGGCGCAGTGCCTGCCGCAGGATGATCTGGCGGCCAGCGCCGACAGTTTCGTGGTGCTGCGCGAACTGGCGCTGGCCGGGCAGGGGCGGGCCATCCTGCCCTGTATCCTGGGCGACGCCTGCGCCGGGCTGACCCCGTTACCCGGCCTGATGCCCCGGATCGACGTGCCGGTCTGGGTTGCCTGTCATCGCGATCTGGCCGGGGCCGGACGCATCGAAAGCCTGCGCGCCGCGCTGGTCTCGGTGCTGCGGGCCAATGCCGGGGCGCTGGCCGGTCAGCATTAGGGCCTGCGCGCCTCAGTCGGTAAAGCGCACCTTGCCGATAAAGGGCAGGTTGCGGTTGTGCTGGGCAAAGTCGATGCCATAGCCCACCACGAATTCGTCCGGGATCTCAAAGCCCGTCCAATCCGCCTTGATCTGCACCTCGCGGCGCGACGGCTTGTCCAGCAGCGCGATCGAGCGCAGCTTGCGCGGCCCGCGCGACTTGAGCAGCCCCAGCACGTGTTTCATGGTGAACCCGGTGTCGATGATATCCTCGACCACCAGCACGTCGCGCCCCTCGATCCCGCCGCGCAGGTCCTTGAGGATGCGCACCTCGCGCGAGGATTCCAGCTCGTTGCCGTAAGAGGACGCCTCCAGGAAATCGACCTCGACGTCCAGCTTCAGTTCGCGCACCAGGTCGGCGATAAACACGAAGGACCCGCGCAAAAGCCCCACGACCACCAGCTTGTCGGTGTCGGAAAACTCCTTTTCGATCAGGTCGCTAAGGTCTTCGATCCGGGCGGCGATGGCCTTGGCCGAAATCATCTTGTCTACGACATATGGACGCTGAGGCATGATCCATCCCTTGTAATTTCGCGCGCAGCATACGACATGAGGCCCCATTGTCACCAAGCAAAGGGGCGACATGCCGACCCACTCTGAAACCCGCCACCTGCCGTACACGGCCGACCAGATGTACGCCCTTGTGGCCGATGTCGCCAACTACCCGCAGTTCCTGCCTTGGACCGCCGCCGCGCGCATCCGGTCGCGCGAGGATTGCGGCGATCACGAGGTGATGCTGGCCGACCTGGTGATCAGCTTCAAGGTCTTCCGCGAACGCTTTGGCTCCAAGGTCACGCTCTGGCCGCAGGCCCGGCGCATCGACACCGAATACCTGGACGGCCCGTTCAAGCACCTTGTCTCGCGCTGGGATTTCAAGGATGCCCCGGACGGCGGGGTCGAGGTGTCGTTCTTCGTGGATTTCGAATTCAAGAACCGCATCCTGCAAGGCGCGGCCGGCATGTTTTTCTACGAGGCGATGCAGCGCGTCGTGCGCGCCTTTGAACGCCGCGCGGCCGAGCTTTACGGCTGACCCCGAAACGAAAACAGGCCCCGCAATGGGGGCCTGCTTTGTCACCATCCGATCCCTGAATCAGCTGGCGTGATCGTAGGCGCGTTCGCCATGGGCCGACAGGTCCAGCCCGTTGACCTCGGTTTCGGCATCGACGCGCAGCGGCGTGATCGCCTTGACCACAAAGATCAGAACCACGGTCACCACGGTGGTGAACACCCCCACGATCACCAGCGATCCCAGCTGCGCGGCCCAGCTGCCCGCGCCAAAGGCCGCGATCATGATCGTGCCAAAGATGCCGCCGACACCGTGCACTGCAAAGACGTCCAGCGTGTCGTCGATCTTCAGCGTGTTGCGGATCAGGTTGACCGCCTCCTGGCACAGGATGCCCGCGACCGCACCGATAACCAGCGCTTCGATCGGCCCGACAAAGCCCGACGCCGGAGTGATCGAGGCAAGCCCCGCAATCGTCCCGGTCACGATACCCACCAGGGATGCGCGCCCGAACTTGATCTTTTCCCACAGCGCCCAGGTCAGCGACGCGGTCGCCGCCGAGATATGCGTGACGGTCAGCGCCATCGCCGCGCCGCCGTCAGCCGCCAGTTGCGAGCCGCCGTTGAAGCCGAACCAGCCGACCCACAGCATCGCCGCGCCGATGAACACGTAGCCGGGGTTGTGCGGCGGGGTGGTGCGGTTCTTGCGCGGGCCCAGGAACACCGCGATCAGCAGCGCCGCAAGGCCTGCGGTTTCGTGCACCACGATGCCGCCCGCGAAATCGCGCACACCGGTTTCGCCAAAGATGCCGCCATCGGACAAAAACCCGCCGCCCCAGATCCAGTGCGTCACCGGCGCATAGCACAGCAGCATCCACAGCCCCGAGAACAGCAGCACAAAGCCAAAGCCGATGCGTTCCACATAGGCGCCGACGATCAGCGCCGGGGTGATGATGGCAAAGGTCATCTGGAAGGCAAAGAACAGCACCTCGGGCAGGGTGCCCGACAGAGTATCGGCGTCGATCCCGATCAGGAACGCCTTGCCCAGGCCGCCCCAGACCGCGTTGCCCTCGCCAAAGGCGATCGAGTATCCGAAGGCCAGCCAAAGCACGCTCATCAGGCAGGCGATGGCATAGCAATGCATGAAGACGCTCAGCACGTTGCGCGCCCGTACCAGGCCGCCATAGAATAGTGCCAGCCCCGGCAGCGTCATGAACAGCACCAAGGCCGTTGCAACGATGATCCAGGCGGTATCCGCTCCGTTCATTGGGTTTCCTTCCCTTGTCCCTTTAACGTTGCGCGCCTGCATGCCGGATTCGATTGCGGATAAAACGCACTTTCTGGATTGAGACAGGTCATTTCCGGGGCAGTTTGCGAACTGCACAAAAAACAGGCTGAAATATCGGGAAACGCCGCATCAGCGGGCAGCCGATGAACCCTTGGATTTCAGGGAAACCGGGCGCGCGGACGGTTTTCCGCCACAGAGGGGGGCGGATGGGGCGTGCCGCTTTTTTGTGCAGTCGGCTGGCCTGCGGCCGGGGTCCTGGCTGGTTTTCGGGGCGTTTCAAGGCGCCCGACCGGCCCCGTGGGGCTGACGCGTCTGGGCCTTTGGACTACGCACCAAACCCGGCCCGTTTCGTACCAAACGTGGTAAGGGTCCGTTTACCGCAGCGCCGACAAGATCAGGTTCAGCGCGTGCTGCGTCGCCGCGTTTCGCACATTCGCGCGCCCCAGCGCCCCGTGTTCCACCGTCTCGCTGGTCACGCCATCCGCCGTCGCCAGCGCATAACAGACCCGCCCTTCGGGTTTGAAATCCGACCCGCCGGGCCCTGCAATACCGCTGATCGCCACCGCCACATCGGCCTGCGCGCGGCTTAGCGCCCCCTGCGCCATCTCGCGCGCGACCTCCTCGGACACCGCGCCATATGCTTCCAGCGTGCCGGCTGCGACGCCCAGCATGTCCTGCTTGGCGCGGTTGGAATAGGTGACAAAGCCGCGTTCAAAGATCGCCGAACTGCCGGCCACATCGGTCAGCGCGGCCGAAACCTTGCCCCCCGTGCAGCTTTCGGCGCAGGTGATGGTCTTGCCCTGATCCTTTGCCAAATCCTTGATTTCAGTGGCAAGTTTCAGGGTCACATCATCACCCCATGATAGATCGAGGCCAGGATGATCGCCCCCAGCGCCGCGAAAAGACCGGCGAACACATCGTCCAGCATGACCCCCAGCGGCGTGCCCAGCCGGTCCGCCTTGCCCACGATCCAGGGCTTGGAAATGTCGAACAGCCGAAACAGGACAAAGCCCGCGATCCAGCCGGGCCAAAGCCGGTGCACCCCGATATCCATCATGATTGCGCCATAGCTGACCGGGAACAGCGCGATCCACATGCCGACAACCTCGTCGATGACGATCCAGGACGGGTCGTGATCCTCGTCCTCGTCGGCGGTGATGATCTGCGTGGCCTTCCAGCCGATGAAAAAGGCGGCGACGGTGCAAACCAGCAGCAGCCAGAACCCCCCAATGATATGAAGGGCATAGGCGGCGGGCAGGGCGGCCAGCGATCCCCATGTTCCGGGCGCGGGGCGCATGCGGCCCACGGTCAGGAAGGATCCGATCAGGCGGGCGGTCTTGTTGTTCATGGTTTCACCAATGTGGCTGTTGCGATGGCGGCGATGCCCTCTTCGCGGCCGGTGAATCCCAGCCGTTCCGAGGTGGTGGCCTTGATCGACACGCGGTCCGGCGTGATCCCCAGAATGTCGGCCATGGCCTGCATCATGGCGGGCGCATGCGGGGTGATCTTGGGCCGCTCGCAGATCAGGGTGCAGTCGACGTTCGACAGGGCAAAGCCCATGTCACGCGCCATCTGCGCGGCGTGACGCAGGAAAATATGGCTTTCCGCGCCTTTCCACTGCGGGTCCGAGGGCGGGAAATGCCGCCCGATATCGCCCATCGCCAGCGCGCCGTAGATTGCGTCGGTGACCGCGTGCATGCCGACATCGGCATCCGAGTGGCCCTTCAGCTTGCGGTCATGCGGCACCTTGATCCCGCACAGAACGACATGGTCGCCCGGTTCAAAGGCATGCACGTCAAAGCCGTTGCCAAGACGGATATCCATATGATTTCCCTTCAGAATTCTTTCGGCCCGGGCGAAATCCCCCGGCGTGGTGATTTTCAGGTTGGCCTCGTCACCGGCGACGATGGCCACTTCCAATCCGGCGGCGCGGGCGATCTGGACATCGTCGGCGGCGTCGGGCGGATGGGCGCGGTGCGCGCTCAGGATCGCGTCAAAACGAAAGCCTTGCGGCGTCTGCGCCCGAAACAGCCCTT
Source organism: Tropicibacter oceani (assembly GCF_029958925.1). Taxonomy (NCBI): domain Bacteria; kingdom Pseudomonadati; phylum Pseudomonadota; class Alphaproteobacteria; order Rhodobacterales; family Roseobacteraceae; genus Pacificoceanicola; species Pacificoceanicola oceani. The sequence continues at coordinate 3,019,284 of NZ_CP124616.1, read as the reverse complement.
CGCGGTCGCGCGTTCCGGTGACCTTGCCACCCGCACCGGTCCACAGCGCATCGGTGACGGCCACGGCAGGGGCGGCGCCTGGTGCGGAGTCCAGCGCGTCGATCACCGCGTCGATCACCGCGCGCGGCGTGCAGGGGCGGGCAACGTCCTGGATCAGGACAAGGTCGGGGGCCTCGCCTGCCAGCGCCTCAAGCCCCGCGCGCACCGATCCAGCCCGCGTATTGGCCCCGTCGACCAGCGTCACATCCAGCCCCCGCGCGGCCGCTTGGGCCAGGGCGCGATCATCGGGATGGATCACCATGACAAGGCGGCCCAGATGCGCAAAGGCCTGCAGCGTCCAGCGCGCAACGGGCTGCCCCAAAAGCGCCTGCCACTGCTTGGGCAAGGGGCCTTTGGCGCGGCTGCCGCGACCTGCGGCGACAAGGATGACGGCTGTGCGCATGGCTCTCTCGTGTCGGTCGCGGCTTGTCTAAGGCCTGCGCGGGGCGGGCGCAATTGCCCAGGGCGCAGTGCACAATTTTTGTGCATTCGCTTTTTTCCAGTGCGCGAAAGCCGCGCGACTCATTGAACCCTTGGGGGGGCGGGGTTACCTGAACCCTATAGCGTGTTGCCTTTGCTTGCATTCCCGTGCCCGGCGATTTGTCCGACTGCCGGGGGAACGGGCTTTGCCGCAGGCAGGATCCCTGGTCCGCGACACGCAAAAGATGCACAAGGAATAGGCGTTTGAGCTTTCGTCTGAAAGACAAGGAAATCACCCCACCGGTCATGCTGGCCCCGCTTGCCGGGATCACCGACCTGCCGTTTCGCACCCTGGTGTCGCGGTTCGGCGCGGGCCTTGTGGTGTCCGAGATGATCGCCAGCGGCGAATTCCTGACCGAGCGCCCCGGCACCCGCGAAAAGGCGGAGCTGGGCGCGCAGATCGAAAACACCAGCGTGCAGATCGCCGGCCGCGCGCCTGGACCGATGGCCGAGGCGGCCAGGATGGTCGCCGACATGGGCGCGCGGGTGATCGACATCAACATGGGCTGCCCGGCCAAGAAGGTGACGGGCGGCTGGTCCGGCTCGGCGCTGATGCAGGTGCCCGACCACGCGCTGTCGCTGATCGAGGCGGTGGTTGATGCGGTCGACGTGCCGGTGACGCTCAAGACCCGGCTGGGCTGGGATGACAGCTGCCTGAACGCCGCCGATCTGGCCCGCCGCGCCGAGGCGGCAGGGGTGCAGATGGTGGTGATCCACGGGCGCACCCGCTGCCAATTCTACAAGGGCCGCGCCAACTGGGCCGCGATCGCCGAGGTAAAGAATGCGCTGACGGTGCCGGTTGTCGCGAACGGCGATATCGTCGATGCCGCCAGCGCGCGCCGGGCGCTGGCGCAGTCCGGCGCCGATGGTGTGATGATCGGGCGCGGGGCGCAGGGCGCGCCCTGGACGCTGGCGCAGGTGGCGCATGATCTGTTCGGCGCGCCGGCGCCGGTGATCCCGCAGGGCGCTGACTTTGTCGACATGGTCGCCGGCCACTACGAGGCGATGCTGGATTTCTACGGCCCCGATCTGGGCAACCGCGTCGCCCGCAAACACCTGGGCTGGTACATGGACCGCGTCGGCACCGACGGGGCGGCGCGCGGCGCGCTTTTGCGCGAAAAATCCCCCGCGGCGGTGCTGGCGCGTCTGCCCGATGCCCTGAACCGGCCGTTCTGCCCTTCGGGAGCTGCCGCATGATGGAAGAAGATACCGAAGCGATGATCTGGTCCTCACTGCCGGTTCCGGCAATCCTGATCGACCCGGACGAACGGATTGGCGATCTCAACCCCGCCGCCGAGGGGTTCCTGAACAATTCCGCCAAATGGCTGCGCGGCCAGCCGGTCTGGGATCGGCTGGCGGTGGATGCGCCTCTGGAGAAAAGCCTGGCGCGGGCGCGCGAAAACGGCACGCCGCTGTTCGTCAACGATGTGGATGTCGGCACTGGCAGCCGCCCGCCGCTGGTCTGCAACCTGCAGATTTCGCCGCTGATGGGGCGGGCGGGCTGGATGCTGATGCTGATCAGCCCGCGCGAACTGGCCGGGCGCATGACGCAAAGCCATTCGGTGAAATCGGCCGCCAAATCCGCCATCGGCATGGCCGAGATGCTGGCGCATGAAATCAAGAACCCGCTGGCGGGCATCGCCGGGGCGGCGCAGCTGCTGTCCATGAGCCTGCCCAAGGAAGACCTGGAGTTGACCGACCTGATCGTCATGGAAACCCGCCGCATCGTGAAGCTGCTGGAACAGGTCGAGCAATTCGGCAACCTGTCGGCCCCCGAACGGCTGCCGGTCAACGTCCATGACGTGCTGGACCGGGCGCGGCGTTCGGCGGCGCTGGGGTTTGGCGCCCACATGAAGATCGTCGAGGATTACGACCCCTCCCTGCCGATGGCGCTGGGGGATCCCGACCAGCTGCTGCAGGTGGTGCTGAACCTGATCAAGAACGCCTCCGAGGCGGCCGATCCCCAGGCGGGGGGCACGATCCGGCTGCACACCTATTATGACCACTCGTTCCGGATGCGCCGTGCCGACGGGTCGGGCCAGTCGCTGCCGCTGCAGATCGAGATCATCGACGATGGCCCCGGCCTGCCCGAAGAGATCCGCGGCGACATCTTTGACCCCTTTGTATCGGGACGCGAAAACGGCACCGGCCTGGGGCTGGCGTTGGTCAGCAAGATCATCTCGGACCATGACGGCTGGATTTCCGTGGACTCCGTTCCCGGCCGCACGGTCTTTCGAATTTCATTGCCCCGGCACGCCGGGAAGCCGCAGGAGAGCATCTGATGGATGGCACCGTACTTGTCGCCGACGACGACCGCACGATCCGAACCGTTTTGACCCAGGCCCTGACGCGCGCCGGGTGCAAGGTGCACGCGACCTCCAGCCTGACGACGCTGATGCGCTGGGTGGCCGAGGGCAAGGGCGACGTGGTGATCACCGATGTGATGATGCCCGATGGCAACGGGCTGGAAATGCTGCCCAAGATCAACAAGGACCGGCCCGGGCTGCCGGTGATCGTGATTTCGGCGCAGAACACCATCATGACCGCCATCCAGGCCGCCGAGGCCGAGGCCTATGACTATCTGCCCAAGCCTTTCGATCTGCCTGACCTGATGAAGCGTACCTCGAAGGCGCTGGAACACCGCAACCGCGCGCCGCGGCGCGAGGACCCGGTGGTCGGCGCCGACGAGCCGGACGAGCTGCCGCTGGTGGGCAAGACCCCGGCGATGCAGGCGCTGTACCGGCTGGTGGCCAAGGTGATGAACACCGATCTGCCGGTGCTGGTCTGCGGCGAAAGCGGTACGGGCAAAAGCCTGATCGCGCGCGCCATTCACGACTTTTCCGACCGCCGCACGCTGCCCTTCGTGACGGTGACGGGCGCTGACCTGGCCGATCTGGAAGGCCCGGCCAAGGTGCTGGCGCGGGTGCGCGGCGGCACGCTGCTGATCGACGAGATCGCCGACATCCCAGACGAGGTGCAGGCGCGCATCGTGCGGATGATGGATGTGCCGGGCGAACACGTGCCGCGCTTCATGGCGACCACGCAGTATGATGCCGGGTCGCTGATGGACAGCGGCAAGGTGCGTCAGGACCTGTTCTATCGCCTTGATGGCGCGACGATCACCGTGCCGTCGTTGCGCGAACGGGTCGAGGACATCGCCCTGTTGACCGACCATTTCCTGGCCCGGGCGGAACGCGAGGGGGCGCCCAAGCGCTGGCTGTCCAAGGAGGCGGCCGAGCTGTTCCGCGTCTACAGCTGGCCCGGCAACGTGCGCCAGTTGGAAAACGCCGTGCGCCGTCTGTGCCTGACCAGCATGGAAAAGGAAATCACCCGCGCCGAGGTCAGCGCGGTGCTGGGCAACCAGCCCGAAACCGGACCGGCCCTGCATGGCGGCGACAGCGAAAACCTGGGCGCGTCGGTGGCGCGGCACCTGCGGCGCTATTTCGACCTGCACGGCGCGATGCTGCCCCCCGAAGGCCTGCACGGCCGCATCATCAAGGAGGTCGAAGAGCCGCTGATCGAGATCGCGCTTGAGGCGACGGGCGGGAATCAGGCGAAATGCGCCGACCTTCTGGGAATCAACCGCAATACCCTGCGAAAAAAAATCACCGACCTTGATATTCGCGTGACACGGCGCCGCAAATTGATGTAAAAGGGCCACATAACTGTGGCAGCGCCGCCATGATGCGGTGAAAAGACCACAAGATATGGCGGTCGCTACCCAAGGGTAGCACATCTTTGCGAGGGTTGGCTGTGGCCACACGAGCACGGTCTGAAGCGTCCGGGGGCACCTGGGCGCGCCTTAACCGTCTGCGACGGCAAAGGCATGTGCAAAATGCGATGACACTGGCGCTGGTGGCGCTGGGTCCCTTGCTTGCGCTGGCGACATTCCTGGTGCTGGGTCCGCTGGACAGCGGTTCGGGCACGCAAATGAGCCTGCGGCTGATCCTTCTGGCCGATCTTGTCTATGTGCTGCTGGTTGCGGCGCTGGTCCTTAGCCGGGTGGCGCGGATGATCGCCGACCGGCGGGCGCAATCGGCCGGATCGCGGCTGCACCTGCGGCTGACCGGGGCCTTTGCGCTGATGGCGCTTTTGCCGGCGATCACGGTGGCGGTCTTTGCGGTCATCACCATCAACATCGGTCTTGAAACCTGGTTCTCCAGCCGGGTTCAGAACGTGGTGGGGGCCTCGCTTGCGGCGGCCGAGGCCTATGAAAGCGAACAAAGCGCCGCGCTGACACAGGATGCCTGGGCGCTTGGCGGGTTCGTCAACCAGAACCGCCAGGTGCTGACGCTGAACCCGACCATGACGCTGCGCGAATTGCTGTCCGAAGGCCAGTCGCAGATCCAGCGCGGTCTACGCGAGGCTTATGTAATTGACAGTGCAGGGGAAATCATTGCGCGGGGCGAACGGTCCTACCTGTTCGACTTCGAACGCCCCGGCCCGCAGGATTTCGCCCGCGCCGACGACAACGGGGTCGCCCTGATCGAGGATTGGCAGAACAACGAATTCCGCGCCCTGGTGCCGCTGAACGCCTTTGTCGATCACTACCTTTACGTCAGCCGCGATGTCGACGGGCGCATCCTGACGCTGCTGGATGAAACCCAGGAAACCGCGCGGTTCTACCAGCAACAAGAAAGCGAACGCGGCCGGCGGCTGTTCGATTTCGCCCTGCTGTACCTGGGCTTTGCGCTGCTGTTGATCCTGGCCGCGACCTGGGCCGGGCTTTGGTTTGCCGAACGTCTGTCGCGCCCGGTGGGCCGGCTGGCGGGCGCGGCGCAGCGCGTTGGTGGCGGCGATCTGGACGTGCAGGTGATCGAGGACGAAGGCGACGACGAAATCTCGATGCTGGGGCGCTATTTCAACCAGATGACCCGGCAACTGAAAGCGCAGCGCGAAACCCTGCTGGAAAACACCCGCCAGATCGAACGCCGCCAGCGGCTGTTCGATTCCGTGCTGTCTTCGGTCACGTCGGGGGTGGTCGGGCTGGACGAAGAGGGCAAGGTGACCTTTGTGAACCGCGCCGCCGAACGCCTGCTGGGCTGGCACGAAAACCACCGCGCCGACCCGATCTTTGTCGCGGTGCCGGAATTCGGCACCCTGTTCGACCGGATCCGCGAGGAAGGCCGCGAAACCCTGCAGGAAGAAATCAAGGTCAGCCGCGAGGGCCGTCTGGAACACCTGCTGGTACGCCTGTCCACCCGGCGCCGCAGCGATGCCAGCCTCGAAGGCTACGTGGTGGCCTTTGACGATGTGACCGACCTTGTGGGCGCGCAGCGCATGGCCGCCTGGGGCGATGTCGCCCGCCGCATCGCCCACGAGATCAAGAACCCGCTGACCCCGATCCAGCTGTCCGCCGAGCGCATCAAGCGCAAGTTCGGCCGCAAGCTGGAAGGCGACGACGTGACCTCGCTGAACGATCTGACCGAGGTGATCATTCGCCAGACCGGCGATCTGCGGCGCATCGTCGATGAGTTTTCCAAGTTCGCGCGCATGCCCGAACCCGAACGCAAGCCCGAGGACCTGGGCGCGCTGCTGCGCGGTGCCGTGCTGTTGCAGGAAACCGGCCAGCCCGAGGTGCGGTTCAAGACCGATATCCCGGGCGATCCGATGCCCTGTGAACTGGATGCCACGATGATCGGGCAGGCGCTGACCAACCTGATCAAGAACGCCGGCGAAGCCATCGAAAGCCTGCGCGAACAGGGCGCCCCGGACGGCTTTGACCCCGAAATCCGCGTCAGCGCCGCGCTGTCGGACGACGGCCGCGCCGAGATCCGGATCATGGACAACGGCATCGGGCTGCCCGAAGACCGGGCGCGGCTGTTCGAACCCTATGTGACGACACGCGACAAGGGCACCGGCCTGGGTCTGCCGATCGTCAAGAAGATCATCGAGGAACATGGCGGGACGCTGTCTTTGGAAGACGCGCCCGCATTTGGCGAGGGCGCGCATCCGGGCGCCATGGCCGTTGTACGTCTGCCGTTGGGCGCCCCCGCGTCCGAGGCGCAGATGAAACTGGTGCAGGAGGTTTGAGGTCCAGAATGGTTGAGGTGAAGACATGAGCGATATTCTGATTGTCGACGATGAACGCGATATCCGCGAGCTGATCGGGGATATCCTGGAAGACGAAGGCTTCTCCACGCGGCTTGCGGGCAATTCGCAGGATGCGATGAATGAAATCAACGCCGAACCTCCGGCGCTGCTGATCCTCGACATCTGGCTGAAGGACAGCAAGATGGACGGGATCGACATTCTCAAGACCGTCAAGCGCGACAACCCCGATGTGCCGGTGGTGATCATTTCCGGTCATGGCAACATCGAGATCGCCGTGGCGGCGATCAAGCAGGGGGCCTATGATTTCATCGAAAAGCCCTTCAACATCGACCAGCTTCTGGTGGTGATCCGGCGGGCGATGGAAACCTCGCTGCTGCGCCGCGAGAACCAGCAGTTGAAGCGCGGCGAGACGAAGAACGCCGAGATGATCGGCGACAGCGCCTCGTTCCGCACGCTGGTCAGCCAGCTGGACAAGGTGACCAAATCCAACGGCCGCGTCATGCTGACCGGGCCTGCGGGCAGCGGCAAGGAAGTGGCCGCGCGCTATATCCATGCGCGGTCGAACCGGACCAATGCGCCCTTTGTCACCGTCAACTGCGCCGGCGTCGAACCCGAGCGCATGGAGGGGATGCTGTTTGGCCGCGAAAGCGCGCAGCGCGGGGTCGAACCGGGGCTGCTGGAACAGGCGCATGGCGGGGTGATCTATTTCGACGAGGTCGCCGACATGCCCGTCGGCACCCAGTCCAAGATCCTGCGCGTCCTGGTCGATCAGCAGTTCACGCGGGTGGGCGGCAACGACAAGGTGCGGGTGGACCTGCGGGTGATTTCATCGACGGGCCGCGACCTGAAAGAGGAAATCACCGCCGGGCGGTTCCGCGAAGAACTGTACCACCGGCTGAACGTTGTGCCGATCGCGGTGCCGTCGCTGGCCGAACGCCGCGAGGACATCCCGCTGCTGGCGGCGCATTTCATCAACGAATGCAACCAGTCGCAGGGCCTGCCGGTCCGCAGCATTTCCGAGGATGCGGCGGCGCTGATGCAGACCATGACCTGGCCGGGCAACGTGCGCCAGCTCAAGAACCTGGTAGAGCGGGTGCTGATCCTGGGCGATGGCACCGGCCCGATCGAGGCGCGCGAGCTGCCGCAGGAAAGCACGCCGGGCGATGCCGAAGAGGACCGCGTGGTGTTGTCCGGCACCCTGGCCACGCTGCCGCTGCGCGAGGCGCGCGAGGCCTTTGAACGCGAATACCTGCTGACGCAGATCAACCGCTTTGGCGGCAACATCTCGCGGACGGCCTCGTTTGTCGGGATGGAACGCTCGGCCCTGCACCGCAAGCTCAAGAGCCTTGGGGTGGTGACCAGCCAGAAATCCGGTGCGCGCGTGGCGCATGTGGATGACGAGGCGGTGGAACGGGCCTCCTGATTGCCGGGGCGCGTCGGGTGATCGGACTGCGCGGACTGGCGGCGCTGGCACTGGCGGCGCTGGTGCTGGGCGGCTGCGCGGGCGCGCCTTCGGGTGCGCTGACGTCCCGCTCTGGCGGCGGGGCAGAGGCGGGGGCGCAAACCCGGCAGGACCGCATCGCCGAATTGGGCGCGGCGATTGCCGCGCTTGGCCCAAACGTCGATCCGGACGAGGCCACGCGCGCCGCGCGCATCGCCATCCAGGAGCCGCTGCAATGGGCCATCGACTGGCAGGTGGTCGATCCACCTTTGATCCACAACATGAAGGTGAACAGCGGCCTGCGCCCGCGCGGCCTGTGCAAGGATTGGGCCGATGATCTTCAGGCCCGCATGGCGCGCGAGGATTTCCAGACGCTGGACTGGCACCGCGCGATTGCCAATCACGACACGGTGCTGATCGAACATTCGACGCTGATCGTGTCGGCAAAGGGCGCGGCGATGCAGGACGGGATCGTGCTGGACCCCTGGCGGCAGGGCGGCGGGCGGCTGTTCCATGCCCGGGTCCCCGACGATCCGAAATACCGCTGGACCCCCCGGGCCGAGGTTTTTGCCCTGAAACGCAAGTGGCGCGCCGCCCGAAACGCCCCGCGCCCCGAGTGACGCAAAGACGGGCAGGGCGGGCGCGCCGATGCTCGCGACTGCGACGAGGCGTTGACCATGCGCCCGCGTCATGCCATGCCGGGGGCTGGTTTGAATGAGGTTCGACCATGAAGGTCATCATATGCGGGGCGGGCCAGGTTGGCTGGCAGATCGCGCGCCACCTGTCGGGCGAACGCAACGACGTCACGGTTGTCGACAGCAACCCCGACCTGGTCCGGCGCGCCACCGATACGCTGGATGTGCAGGGGATCGCGGGTTTCGCCAGCTATCCGGACGTTCTGGAAAAGGCCGGTGCGCGCGATGCCGACATGGTGATCGCCGCGACCTATTCGGACGAGGTGAACATGGTCACCTGCCAGGTGGCCCATTCGGTCTTTGCCGTGCCGCGCAAGATCGCCCGCCTGCGGGCGCAAAGCTATCTGACAGCGATCTATTCCGATCTTTACCGGCGCGAACACCTGCCCATCGACGTCGTCATCAGCCCCGAACGCGAGGTCGCCGAGGCCGCGCTTCAGCGGCTGTCAGCCCCGGCGGCCTTTGACACCGAAACCTTTCTGGATGGCAGCGCGCATCTGCTGGGCCTGTCGATCGACGAAGACTGCCCGGTGGTCAACACGCCACTGCGGCAGCTGACCGACCTGTTTTCCACGCTGCGTTCGGTCGTGGTGGGGGTGCGGCGCGACGGCACGCTGTTTGCGCCCGAAGCCGGTGACCAACTGTTTGTCGGCGACAGCTGCTATGTCATGGTGCATCAGGACGATGTGCGCCGCACGCTTGAAATCTTTGGCAAATCCGTGCGCAAACAGGAACGCGTGGTGATCGTGGGCGGCGGCAACGTCGGCCTTGCGGTGGCGCGCCAGCTGGAACAGCGGCGCGACCGGATCCGCGCCAAGGTGATCGAGCGCGACCGCAAGAACGCCGAACGCGCCGCCGATGCGCTGGAACGCACCATCGTGCTGCATGGCGACGGCCTGGACGCCGCCCTGCTGAGCGAGGCGGGCGTCGAACGCGCCGACGCGGTGCTGTGCGTGACCGACGACGACAAGACCAACATGCTGGCCGCCGTGCGCGCCAAGGCCGCCGGCTGCCCGATGGCGATTGCCCTGGTCAACGATCCGACCCTGGTCGAGCTGATGGAGCCGCTGGGCATCGACGCCTATATCAACCCGCGCGCCACAACCGTAAGTTCCATTCTGCGCCACATCCGACACGGGCGCGTGCGCTCGGTCTATTCGATCGGCGACGCCGAGGCCGAGGTGATCGAGGCCGAGGTGCTGTCGACATCCTCCATCGCCGGGGCGCGCATCCGCGACATCGATTTCCCCGAAGGCGTGCTGGTCGGGGCGGTGCGCAAGGGCGGCAAGGTCGTCAAGCTGACCGGCAGCCTGCAGGTCGACGCGGGCGACCAGATCGTGATCTTTGCCCTGGCCAAGGACGTGCCGGAGGTCGAACGCCTCCTGCAGGTCTCGATCGACTTTTTCTGAGCCATGACCGCCATCGCACGATTGCCATTGTTCTTGATGCTGCTGGGGCTGATGTCGGTCACGCTGATCGTGCCGGCGGGCTATGCCCTTGCCATCGAGGAATTCCACGACGCGCGTGCCTTTTTCTATTCGGGGCTGGTGGGGATGATCCTGACCGCGCTGGTCGGCATCGCCCTGTCGAACCGCGCCCACAACCTTAGCGGCGTGCGCCAGTTGCTGGGCTTTCTGGCGGCCTTCATATTTCTTCCGATCTTTCTTGCCGTGCCGTTCTACGAGGCCGTGCGCACCACCACCTTTCTGTCCGCCTATGTCGAAATGGTCTCGGCGCTGACCACCACCGGGGCCAGCCTGTTTGATCCGGCGCGCCTGTCGGGGCCCGAACACCTGTGGCGCGGGCTGGTCGGCTGGATGGGCGGGCTGATGGTCTGGGTCGCGGCCTCGGCCATCCTGGCGCCGCTGACGCTGGGCGGTTTCGAAGTCACGGCCGGCGGCGAGCCGGGGCAGCTGATCGCCAATGGCGCGGCGCGCGACGTGCGCAACACCCCCGCCCGCCGCCTGCACCGCAGCGCCGAGGCGCTGGTGCCGATCTATGTCGGGCTGACCCTTGCGCTGTGCGTGCTGTTGCTGGTGGCGGGCGATCCGCCGCTGGTCGCCCTGATGCATGCCATGGCGGTCATGTCGACCTCGGGGATCACGCCGCTTGCCGGGGTCACGGCGGCGCCCAGCGGCCTGATCGGAGAGATGATCCTGTTCTGTTTCATGTTCTTCGCCCTGTCGCGGATGACCTTTTCCACCGACACCGGGCAGGCGCAGCGCCGCGGCCTGCAATATGACCCCGAATTCCGGCTGGGTCTGTTGATTGTCGGGACTGTCCCGGTGCTGTTCTTCGTGCGCCACTGGCTGGCCTCGTTCGAGGTGGGCGACGAACAGAACCTGCTGGCCGGGGTGCGGGCCTTTTGGGGCGGGCTGTTCACGGCCATGTCCTTTCTCAGCACCACGGGGTTTCTCAGCGGCGACTGGGACACGGCGCAGGCCTGGTCGGGGTTGTCGACGCCGGGCATCCTGTTGATGGGCCTGGCCATGGTCGGCGGCGGCGTGGCCACCACCGCGGGCGGGGTCAAGCTGCTGCGCGTCTATGCGCTCTACCTGAACGGCAAGCGCGAGCTTGAGCGGCTGATCCATCCGCATTCGGTTGGCGGCTCGGGCCTGGTCAACCGCCGCATAAGGCGCGAGGGCGCCTTTATCGCCTGGGTCTTCTTCATGCTGTTCGCGGTGACGCTGGCCGGTTTCTGCATGGCCTTCAGCGCCGTCGGCATCGGCTTTGAACAGGCGATGATCCTGACCGTCGCGGGGCTGTCGAACACCGGGCCGCTGGTGCTGTATTCAGGGGCCGAACCGATCGTGCTGAACGCCCTTGGCGCCGAGGCCAAGGCCCTGCTGAGCGCCGCGATGATCCTGGGGCGGCTCGAACTTCTGGCCATTGTGGTGATGCTGTCGCCGGACCTTTGGCGCAGCTAGGCGAGGGCGGCAAAGGCGCCCTGGGGGCGGTCTTTGGCCGGAAAACCGGGCGGCGCCGCGGGCCTGTTTCGGGAAATGCGCTTTTTGCGCTGGAAACTCGGATGCGTCCAAGACATACTCGCCCAAAGTGAGGGGCGTGCCCTGCGCGGTGCGATACAAGAACAAAGGCAATTTCAATGGCTTCGGACAGACAGAACCTGCAGGACGCATTTCTTAACCACGTTCGCAAAACCAAGGTTCCGGTTACGGTATTCCTGATCAACGGTGTGAAGCTGCAAGGTGTCATCACCTGGTTTGACAATTTCTGCGTGCTTTTGCGCCGCGACGGCCAGTCTCAACTGGTTTACAAACATGCGATCAGCACGATCATGCCGTCGCAACCGATCAACCTTTATGATGGTGAAGACGCTTCTTGAGCGGACATGAACACGACACCGTAGCAACCCGCGCCTGGGTGCTGCATCCCGACATGAAATCCGTTCAGGATCGCCGCAAGGCGGACATGGCCCTGGAAGAGGCCGTGTCGCTTGCGCACGCCTTGCCGCATCTCGAGGTGGTCGGCCAGACGGTCGTGCCGCTCAAACGCGCGCACCCCGGCATGCTGTTCGGCAAAGGCAAGATCGCCGAGCTCAAAGACCGCTTCAAGGCCGAGGAAGTCGACCTGGTGCTGGTCGACGGTCCGGTCTCGCCGGTGCAACAGCGCAACCTGGAAAAGGAATGGGGCGTCAAGCTGCTGGACCGCACCGGGCTGATCCTGGAAATCTTCAGCGACCGCGCGGCCACGCGCGAAGGCGTGCTGCAGGTCGAAATGGCGCATCTGTCCTACCAGCGCACCCGGCTTGTCCGCGCCTGGACCCACCTGGAACGCCAGCGGGGCGGGCTTGGCTTTGTCGGCGGCCCCGGCGAAACCCAGATCGAGGCCGACCGCCGCGCCATCGACGAACAGCTGGTGCGCCTGCGCCGGCAGCTCGACAAGGTCGTCAAGACACGCGAATTGCACCGCGCCGCCCGCGCCAAGGTGCCGTACCCCATCGTCGCACTGGTCGGTTACACCAACGCCGGCAAATCCACCCTGTTCAACCGCCTGACCGGGGCCGAAGTGCTGGCCAAGGACATGCTCTTCGCCACGCTCGACCCGACCATGCGCCAGGTCGAACTGCCCACCGGCACCACGGTGATCCTCTCCGATACGGTGGGGTTCATTTCGGACCTGCCGACCGAACTGGTCGCCGCCTTCCGCGCCACGCTCGAAGAAGTGCTGGCCGCCGATGTCATCGTGCATGTGCGCGACATCTCGCACCCCGAATCCGAGGCCCAGGCCCGTGACGTGCGCACCATCCTCAATTCTCTCGGGGTCGATGACCAGGTGCCGCAGGTCGAACTGTGGAACAAGATCGACCGCCTCGACGACGAACAGGCCGACGCCACCCGCAACCGCGCCAACCGCGACGACGGCATCTTCGCGGTCTCGGCGATCACCGGCGAAGGGCTGGATGCCTTCCTCGACGCAGTGACAAGGTCGCTGGGCGAGGAAAAGCGCCGCGAAGACCTGATCCTGCCCTACAACCAGGGCCGCAAACGCGCCTGGCTGTTCGAAAAGGGACTGGTCGAAACCGAAGCGCAGACCGAAGACGGCTATGCGCTCACGGTCCACTGGACCGCAACGGACAAGGCCCGCTTCGACGCCCTGTGAACCCGCCCTGCGCTTCTTTGTGCCAAAAATATCCCGGGGGGGCGCGCAGCGACGGGGGCAGCGCCCCCAGCGCCGTCAGAAAACCGCGCTGTCCTGTGCCAGGATCCACTCCGCCGCCCGCAGCCTTGCGGCCTGTCTGCGCGAGGGCGCGGCCGGGGTGCGCGCCCATAGTCCCAGCGCAAAGGCGCGTTGCAGGAACACCCGCACCAGCGGATCGCCCAGGCCTTTGCCATAACCGTGCGCCAATGCTGCCAGTGCCTCCTCCGGGTCCTGCCCGACAGGGGTGAAGGCCAGGATATCGACGCCCAGGGCGAAAAGATCGCGCAGCGGCTCGTCCTCGGCGGCATTCTCGAAATCGATCCCCCACAGCGCCCCGTCCGCCCCGACCAGCAGGTTGCCGGCGTTCAGGTCCTTGTGGGTGACGGCGCGGGTCGCCGGCTTGCGGCGCACCTGGTCGAACAGCGCGTGCTGGGCGGCGACGTGGCGGGCAAAGCCCGGCAGGTCGGCGATCGCCCGCGTGCCTTCTGCACCCTGCGTCTGAAGTTTGTCCAGCCAGTTCAGGTGCCCGATGGGGCGAAAGGGGGCGGGGCGCAGGCTGGATGCGTGCAGCGCCGCGATCCAGGCCCCGGCGCGTTCCACCAGCGCCAAAGCCTGCGCGGGCGCGGCGCTTTGAAGCGCGGCCTCAAGCGGCTGGCCGCCACAATCGTGCATGACCAGCGCCGGGATCTCGGCCGCGAAATGCAGCACGCCCGGCGCGCGGAGCTCTCCGCGGGCCAGCACCTGTGCCACCGCGTTCTGGCGATCTGACTGGGCGCGGGCCTTGTCTGCGGCCTCGGGCGGCCACAGTTTGACCACGACCGGCGCGGCCGTGCCCGATGCGCGCAGCACGCCGGGGGCAAGTGCCGTCAGATCACCCGACCAGTCCGGCCACAGCGCGCGCAGGGCCTGCCCGGCCTTGTCGCGGGCTGCCTGCGGTGTCACGGCTTGACCAGCCGCGTGATCCCGACCGAAGCCGCCCGGGCCAGGCCTTCGTCCAGCGACATCGGGATGTATTCGCCGCGCCGCCACAGCTGGCCCAGGTCGTCATAGTGGCGCGACAGGAAATGCCCCGATTGCCCGGTCGCGCTGACAAACACCGAACTGTCGGGATCGGCAAAGTCATAGACGCCGCGATAGCCCGCCGCATGGACGTTTTCGAAGGGGGCGTCGCCGCTGCCGCGGGTGCGGCCGCGCATCAGCGTGTTGTCCCCGCCCGAGGTGCTTTGCTGGATGTTCACGAAATAGCGCAGCACCGGAACCTTGCCCAGGACCGTGTGTTCATGCACCGCCTGGTGGGCATCGCCCCAGCGCAGCGATTCCAGCGCGTCGCCATAGGTTTCATTGATCCAGACCAGCGCGTCGTCCAGTGCCAGCCTTGCGATGTCCGCGCAGCTTTCCTCGTTCACCGAACGCAGGATGTCACACCATTTCGCCGCGCCGTTCACGTCGCGAAAGACCCGTTCGATGAACAGCGGTTCGACATGGTCGAATTCGCTGGCCAGCGGGCCCAGGTCGTCGCGGATCAGGCGTTCCTGCAGCGCGCGCAGCCAGGCAGCATAGATCAGCGGTTCGGGCAGATGTTCGTTCATCTCGCCGTTCCAGTTGGCCAGCAGGTCCAGCGCGCGCTGGCGCTGGCGCTCGGGGGTGCCTTCGGGGGCGGCCTCTCCGGTGTACCACAGATCGCGGCCGATCAGCGGCAGCAGGGTGCGGGCTGTGACGGACACGGTGTCCAGCTGCGCCTCGATGAAACTGTCGCGGGTGTGCACCTGGCGGCCCTGCATGATGGTGCGCCAGCGCTGCACCCTCTGGCTGTCGCCCCAGTCAAAGCTGACGTGGCGCGGAAAGGCATCATCGGTCAGCTTGTTGTTGGTATTGCCGACGATCCCGCCCTGAGGGGCCAGAAAGCCGGGGTTGGCGGAATAGGGCAACGTGCCCTGCCAGCGGTTTTCGGCGACATGGCCAAGGCTGGGCATGCGGCCCTGGCTTTGGTGGCGCGGATCGCGCGACGGCATCACACCGATCAGTTTCAGCGCGACGGTGTCCTTGTCGATCAGCGTCAGGTTCTGCGACGGCGCCACATGGGCGCGGCTGATCTCGATCGCCTCGTCGACGGACCCTGACATCATCAACCCGATGCCCGCAGTCATCGAGGTATCCTTGCCCGACAGCGCGGTCCAGGACAGGGTGGCCACATGGCCCGGCGGGGTCACGGCCTCCAGGTCGAAACTGGCGCGCGGCAGCACCGGGCCGTTCGTCGTCCAGCGCAGGGTGATCGTGGCCGGCGCATGATCCTTGATGGTGATGATGCTTTTGCGGGTCTCAAAGCGCGCCCAGCCGTCCGGCGTGCGGTATTGTTCTGAGTCTTCGGGGTTCAGCTCTTCGATGAACAGATCCTGATCATCCAGGTAGGACGAGGTCAGCCCCCAGGCCAGGCGCTCGGACCGGCCGACCATCACCACCGGAATGCCCGGAATGGTGCCACCGATCACGCCGCCCGAGCGCAGTTCCAGCCGCGCCAGGTACCAGATCGACGGGGCGGTCAGCCCAAGGTGCGGGTCATTGGCCAGCAAGGTGCCGCCGCCCGCACTGCGCGAGGCATCCGCCGCCCAGGCGTTCGAAGCCCCCGACAGGCCGCGCGGCGGCGTGGCGGGCAGAAAGGCCTGCCGCGTCTGGCTGGGGGTATGGGCGGGCAGGGGGCCGGGCACCAGGCTGGCGTATTCGGGCAGGGCCGCGACGCCGGGGCCGGGCATGTCCGGCAGGATGTCCGACAGCCGGTCGGCATCGGGGATCAGCAGCGAGGTGCGGGCGCGCAGCACCTCTTCGCGCAGGTGGCCGGTCAGCTGAAAGGCCATCAGCTTGGTCAGGGCGATGGAATCAGCGGGCTTCCAGGGCGCCAGCGGCGCGTTGAACATGAAGAATTCGGGCGCGCCGCGTCCGTTGCTGCCCTGGTTGATTTCGTCAAGGCGGGCATTGACCCCGGCGCTGTAGGCTTCGAGAGCGTCCAGCGTGGCGGCATCCTGATGCGCCACCGAGGCCACCGCCAGCGGGTACAGATCCAGCCGCCGCATCAGCGTGTCGGTTTCCACCGTGCGGGTGCCAAAGATTTCCGACAGGCGGCCCTGCACGGTGCGGCGCAGCAGCACCATCTGCCACAGCCGGTCCTGCGCATGCGCATAGCCCAGCCCGAAAAAGGCGTCGCGGTCGGACAGCGCCATGATGTGCGGCACGCCGGCATTGTCGCGGATGATCTCGATGTCGGCGGTGATCCCGGCGACGGGCAGCGTCTTGTCGTATTCGGGCAACGACCGCGAGGCGAGATAATAGACCATGCCCGCCCCCAGCACCGTCAGAACGATGCTCAGCGTCACCAGCCGCAACAGCCATCGGAACACAAGCGCCATTTCCCTCGCCCTTTTCTTGCGCTAACTGGGATGCAACGGGGCTTAGCCTGCCCTTGGCCGGATGCCAAGGGGCGCGGGCGGCGAAGGCGTGCAAGAGGGAGAGAGTGAATGGCAAAGGTTGCATTTCTGGGGCTGGGAGTCATGGGCTATCCGATGGCGGGCTACCTGGCCAAGGCGGGGCATGACGTGACCGTCTACAACCGCACCGCCGCGAAGGCCGAAAAATGGGTTTCCGAACATGGCGGCGCCTTTGCCACCACGCCGCGCGCGGCGGCGCAGGGGGCCGATTTCGTGATGTCCTGCGTCGGCAACGATGACGATCTGCGCTCGGTCTGCCTGGGCGATGACGGGGCCTTTGCCGGGATGGAGGCGGGCGCGGTGTTTGTCGATCACACCACGGTTTCGGCGCAGGTCACGCGCGAATTGCACGCCGCTGCCGCCGACAGCGGCATCGCCTTTGTCGATGCGCCGATCTCGGGCGGGCAGGCGGGGGCCGAAAATGGCGCGCTGGTGGTGATGTGCGGCGGCGCGCAGGACGCCTATGACAAAGCCGAACCGATGATCGACGCCTATTCCAAGCTGTGCAAGCGGCTGGGCGAAAGCGGGTCGGGCCAGCTGTGCAAGATGGTCAACCAGATCTGCATCGCCGGTCTGGTGCAGGGTCTGTCCGAAGGGCTGCACTTTGCCGAAAAGGCGGGCCTTGACGGGCGCGCTGTGGTCGAGGTGATCGGCGGCGGAGCGGCGGGCAGCTGGCAGATGGTCAACCGCTATGAAACCATGCTGGACGATCATTTCGAACATGGCTTTGCCGTTGACTGGATGCGCAAGGATCTGGGCATCTGCCTGCAAACCGCCAATGAAAACGGCGCATCCCTGCCGGTGACAGCGCTGGTCGACCAGTTCTACAAGGATGTGCAAAAGCTGGGCGGCGGGCGCTGGGACACCTCGTCGCTGATCAAGCGTCTGCGCGAATTCGGCTGACCGGCGCGGCAAGGGGCCTTGCGGCCTGACCGGACCGGTATGTGAAACGCCAGCCAGGCGGACTTGCCCGGCGGGCGCAGTGTATCAAAGAGGGCAGGGTGCCATGACGCGACAACCAGACGACAGCCGGATCGGGATCGCCCTGATCGGCGCGGGCATGATCGGGCCTTCCCATGTGGCGGCGCTGTCGGCGATGCAGGACCGGGTGCGGCTGGCGGCGGTCGTCTCGCGGCGGCCGGAACGGGCGCTGCCGTTGGCCGAACACTATGACGGCCCCGCGCCGCGCTTTACCGCCGATCTGTCCGAGGTGCTTCAGGCGCCCGACGTGCAGGTGGTGATCGTCGCAACGCCGCCCAGCGTGCGGATCGAGCTGATCGGGGCGCTGGCCGCGGCGGGCAAGCATATCCTGCTGGAAAAGCCCCTGGCCCGCACCCTGGCCGAGGCCGAGCAGGTGGTCGCGATCTGTGCCGAGGCCGGCGTCACCCTGGGCGTTCTGTTCCAGCACCGCGCGCGAGCGGCCTCGGTCGCGGCGCGCCGGTACATCGACAGCGGCGCGCTGGGGGCGCTGGGGCATGTGGAAATCGCGGCCCCGCTGTGGCGCGATCAATCCTATTACGACGAATTGGGCCGCGGCACCTATGCGCGCGACGGCGGCGGCGTGATGCTGACGCAGGCGATTCACACCTTTGACCTGGCGCTGAGCCTGACCGGCTCGGTAACCCAGGTGCAGGCGATGACCGCCACCACCCCGCTGCACCAGATGGAATCCGAAGATATGGCCGTGGCCGGGCTGCGCTTTGCCAACGGGGCGGTGGGGTCGCTGAGCGTCAGCACCGCGAGTTTCCCCAATCGCGGCGAAGAAATCTGGCTGCATTTCGAAAAGGGCTCGCTTTGCGTGGGGCGTGACCAGTTGATGGTGCATTGGCGCGACGGAGGCCGCGAACAGGCCCCGCAGACCCCCGAGCAGGTGGCCAAGCATACCTGGCACCAGCGCGTGATCGAGGATTTCGTCGAGGCCATCGGCAGCGGGCGCGCGCCCATGGCGACCGGGCAGGACGGGCTGGCCGCGCAGCGCCTGATCGCCGCGATCGAGCGCAGCTCGGAGGCGGGGCGCGTTGTCGCCATGTCCGACCCGCTGGCCTGACGGCAGCGCGCCCGGCTGGCATCGGCGGGCAGGTCAGCACGATTGCCCATTGTCATTTGCCCCCGCCTGCCTTTATGTTGTCTGACAGGATACTGCCCGTGACGGCAGGTCCCGAAAGTTTCGCTGACACGGATGCAGGACAAAACATCCCTGTCAGGCCGATCTGGCCCCAACAGGCCGAAGTACCGTGCCCGAACCGCCAAAGGCGACGGGCCTTGAATGGGCGCCCCCGGTTCCAGGACGGGCAGAGCGTCGGAGAAGAAACGCGATGAAGCGCGCGACCACACACAGGCATGATGCAGGGACGCAAGGCGCCCTCCATGCCCGCGCGCCATCCCTCGCATTGACAAGACACAGCACTGGCACCTCGGCCCCACCCGGGCACGGGGGCGCTTTGCTGCGCAATTGGATCACATGGCAAAGAAAATGCTCATCGATGCCACCCACGCGGAAGAGACCCGCGTCGTGGTGGTGGACGGAAACAAGGTTGAGGAGTTCGACTTTGAATCCGAAAACAAGCGCCAGCTTGCAGGAAATATCTATCTAGCCAAAGTCACGCGGGTCGAACCCTCGTTGCAGGCGGCTTTCGTGGACTATGGCGGCAACCGCCATGGTTTCCTCGCCTTTTCGGAAATTCACCCCGATTATTACCAGATCCCCATCGCCGACCGTAAGGCGCTGATGGAGGAAGAGGCGGCCCTTGCTGCCGAGGAAGAAGAAGAACGCGAGCGCCCGAAAAAGCGCACGCGCGGCCGGTCGCGCCGCAAGCCCAGCCAGGCCGAGAACGCCAAGTCCGATGACGAGGTGATCACGGCGGAACCGTCCCGCGAAGTCAGCGGCATGGAAACCATCGACCTGGGCGACGACACCGAAGAGGGCGCACCGGGCGAAGGCCTGTCCCCGATGGAGACGGTGCACGAAACCCCCGTCGCCGACCCCGATGAGCTTGCCGCCGAAACCACCGCCGAAACCACCGCCGAGGCCGAGGCCCCCGCAGCAGAAGCCGAGGCAGCCCGTCCCGAGGCCGCCGAAGAGGCGGATGATGACGGCGACGACGAAGCAGACGATGGCGACGACGACGAAGCAGACGCCGCCAGCAAGGACGAATCCATCGAATCCGTGTCGGACGACGACTCGGAAGAAGACATCCGTCCGCGCCGCAAGCCGCGTCCGCGCAAATACAAGATCCAGGAAGTCATCAAGGTTCGTCAGATCCTTCTGGTGCAGGTCGTCAAGGAAGAGCGCGGCAACAAGGGCGCGGCCCTGACCACCTATCTGTCGCTGGCCGGTCGTTACTGTGTCCTGATGCCGAACACCGCGCGTGGCGGTGGCATCAGCCGCAAGATCACCAATGCCGCCGACCGCTCCAAGCTCAAGGAAATCGCGGGCGAGATCGACGTGCCCAAGGGCGCGGGCCTGATCATCCGGACCGCCGGTGCCAAGCGCACCAAGACCGAGATCAAGCGCGACTACGAATACCTTCAGCGGCTGTGGGAACAGATCCGCGAACTGACGCTGAAATCCAGCGCCCCGGCGAAGATCTATGAAGAGGGCGACCTGATCAAACGCTCGATCCGCGATTTGTACAACCGCGAGATCGACGAAGTTCTGGTCGAGGGCGAGCGCGGCTACCGCATCGCCAAGGACTTCATGAAGATGATCATGCCGTCCCACGCCAAGAACGTGAAACACTATGTCGACCAGATGCCGCTGTTCGCGCGCCACCAGGTCGAAAGCTACCTGTCGGGCATGTTCAACCCGACGGTCCAGCTGAAATCCGGCGGTTACATCGTGATCGGCGTGACCGAGGCGCTGGTGGCCATCGACGTCAACTCGGGCCGTGCCACCAAAGAGGGCAGCATCGAGGAAACCGCGACCAAGACCAACCTGGAGGCCGCCGAAGAGGTAGCCCGCCAGCTGCGTCTGCGTGACCTTGCCGGCCTGATCGTCATCGACTTCATCGACATGGACGAGCGCAAGAACAACGCCGCCGTCGAGAAAAAGCTGAAAGACAAGCTGAAGACCGACCGCGCCCGCATCCAGGTGGGCCGGATCAGCGGCTTTGGCCTGCTTGAAATGTCCCGCCAGCGTCTGCGCCCGGGCATGATCGAGGCAACGACAGCGCCGTGCCCCTCGTGCCACGGCACGGGTCTGATCCGCTCGGACGACAACATGGCCCTGCAGGTGCTGCGCCAGATCGAGGAAGAAGGCACCCGCCGCCGGTCGCGCGAAGTGCTGGTGAAATGCCCGGTTTCGATCGCCAACTACCTGATGAACCAGAAACGCGAACACATCGCCCAGATCGAATCGCGCTACGGCATGTCCGTGCGCATCGAAGGCGACGCGCATCTGGTGGCGCCCGATTACACCATGGAAAAGTTCAAGACCGCGACCCGCGCCGTGCCCGAAGTGGTGGCGCCTGTCGTGTCGGTGGACACCACCTTGATGGATGAAATCGACGGCAGTACCACATCGGCCTGGGATGACGAGGACGAAGCCGAAGCGGCAGAAGCCGCAGAGGCAGCCGCGGCAAGCCCGTCCGCCAGCGAAGACGACAAGCCGAAAAAGCGCCGTCGTCGTCGGCGTCGTCGCAAGAACGGCAACGGCGATGACAACGGTCAGGACATGGCCGGCGATCAGGACGGCGAGAGCGCCGATACGGCTGATGCCCCCGCCGAGCCTGCCGAAGCAGCAGCCGAGGCCGAAGCCGGCGAACCTGCGGTCCAAGCCGAGGCCGAGGCCGAGGAAAAGCCCAAGCGCAAACGCAGCACCCGTTCGCGCTCGCGCGCCAAGACGGTGAAATCCGACGACGAGGCAACCGCCGAGGGCGACGTGCAAGAGGCAACCGCCGAGGCCGCGCCCAAAGACGACACCGCCGAGGCAGAGGACGCGCCCAAACCCAAGGCCAAGCGCACCCGCACGCGCAAGAAAAAGGCCCCCGAGCCCGAGGCCGAAGCCCAGGAGGCAGAAGCCCAGCCCGAAGGCCAGGCCGCACCCGAGGCCGAAACCACGGCGCAGCCCGAACCCGCAGCGGCTGAACCGCAGGCCGAGGCCTCCGAAGAGGCGCAGGCGCCCAAGGCTCCGGCCAAACCGCGCCGCACCCGCCGCAAGGCCGCCGAGGTGATCGCCGAGGTCGTCGGAACCGCCGATGAAACGACCGAAGCCGCGCCCGCCGCAGAGCCGGTGGCCGAGACGGCCCAGCCCGAACCGGCCCCTGAACCGGTCGCCGAGGTCAGCGAAGCCGAACCCGTGGTCGAAACGGCCACAGCCGAGCCCGCCGTTGAAACGGTGGCCGAGGCCAGCGCCGAAGACGACAAGCCGAAAAAGCGCGGCTGGTGGTCCCTGGGGCGCTAAGCCACTGAGGCAGAAAAACAAAAGGACGGGCCCCCGGGTCCGTCCTTTTTCGTTGCGCGCGCGCGCGGTCAGCCCAGCCGCCTTCTCAGCCCGCCTTGATGATTTCCCAGACCATCGCCGCACCGTCTTCGCGCGACGCGGCCAGCTCATGGCCTGCCTCGTTGCAAAAATGCGGCATGTCGATCACGGCGGCGGGATCATCGGTGCGCACGATCAACCGATCGCCGGGCGCAAGCGCCTGCAGCCGCTTGCGGGCTTTGAGAACGGGCAGGGGGCACAGCAGCCCGGTGGCATCAAGATCATGGGTCATGCGCAAGGATTTAGGGCCTTTCGAAACAAAAGGGAATCCGATTCCCGCAGCGCCCCGCCCCGCACCACGAGGATGTGACCGAAAGCCGTGGTGACGCCGCCCGCGCAATGGCCTATCTGGTCAATCATGTTTGGAATCGAGATCATCGACGCATCGCTTTTGCCCGCCATGATCGTGGCGCTTCTGGCCGGGCTGGTGTCCTTCCTGTCGCCCTGCGTGTTGCCGGTGGTGCCGCCTTACCTCGCCTACATGAGCGGCGTGTCCCTTGGCGACATGAACCGCGACACGGGCCGGGGCAAGGTCCTGTTGGCGGCGCTGTTCTTCGTCCTTGGTCTGTCCACCGTCTTCCTGCTGCTCGGCTTTGCGGCCTCGGCGGCGGGCACCGCGCTGCTGCAATACCAGGATTGGTTCAACACCGCCGCCGGCATCATCGTGATGATCTTTGGCGCGCATTTCATCGGCGTCTACCGCATCGGCTTTCTCGACCGAGAGGCGCGGCTCGATGCCGGTGACCGCGGCGGCAGCGCCTTTGGCGCCTATATCCTCGGCCTTGCCTTCGCCTTTGGCTGGACGCCCTGCATCGGCCCGCAACTGGGCGCGATCCTGTCGCTTGCCGCCTCCGAGGCGTCGCTCACCCGCGGCACGCTGTTGCTGGGCGTCTATGCGGCCGGGCTGGGCATTCCCTTCCTGCTGGTCGCGGCCTTCCTGCCAAAACTCACCGGTGCCATGTCCTGGATGAAACGCCACATGGAGCAGATCGAACGCGCCATGGGCCTGCTGCTCTGGACCATCGGCCTTTTGATGCTGACGGGCGGCTTTTCGGCGCTATCCTTCTGGCTTCTGGAAACCTTCCCGGCGCTTGGCGCCCTGGGCTGACGCCGCTCTTCCAATTGCCCCAAATATCCCGGGGGAGTCCCGCAAGGGACGGGGGCAGAGCCCCCATGCCAACCTGCCCGCAGGCCTTACTCTTGCCGGAAATGCGCGCTAGACTGCCCGAATAACAAGGGCAGCAGGCATGACAGCAAAGCCGTCACAACCACAGGTCACGCGCCGCCGGGTGTTCTACATTCCCGGCTACGATCCGATTCATCCCCGGCGTTACCGTGAACTCTACCGCAAGGAAGGCGCCGATCAGGCGCGGATTTCCGGCTATGAGCTGACGCTCAGCCCGGGCAAAGGCGGCGACAACTATGGCTGGCATGTTCAGGCGCGCATCGACGGCGCCGATGTGCAATCCGATGTCGAAGTCCTCGTCTGGTCGGACATTGTCCGCGACAGCATGGAGACCTCGATCCCCGCCACCTATGCCCAACTGGTCCGCACGGCGGCGGAATACATCGGGTCGGGCGCGCTGTGGCGGCTGATGCGATTGCGAAAAGGCCCGGTGATTGCCGCGCTTTACCCCATCGGGATGCTGATCGGACAATTGCTGTTGGCGCTGCTGCTGGGCTGGGTCGCTTTTGCGGTGATCGCCATGGCCACCCCGGTAATCGGCTTTGCCGCTCTGCTGTTGGGCCTTGGCGCCATGGCCGCAACGGTCGTGGCCCTGCTGCGCTGGTTCAAGAAGAAAGACGGCAAGTTCTTTGCCTATTACCTGATGCACGACTACGCCTATTCGGCGCAGCACAAGGGCGCCAACCCGCCCGAGCTTGAGGCGCGGATGGCGGTTTTCACCCAGACCATCGCGGACGCGCTGAAATCGGATGTGGACGAGGTGCTGGTGGTCGGCCACAGCTCGGGCGCGCATCTGGCGGTGTCGATCCTGTCGGACCTGATCCGCGCCGGTGGAGTGCCTGAAAACGGGCCAAAGCTGGGGTTTCTCAGCCTAGGGCAGGTGGTGCCGATGGTGTCGTTCCTGCGCAACGCGCACCGGCTGCGCGCCGATCTGCGCTATCTGTCCGCCCGCGATGAACTGACCTGGGTCGATGTGACCGCGCCGGGCGATGGCTGCGCCTTTGCGCTGTGTGATCCGGTCAGCGTTTCGGGCGTCGCGCCCAAGGACAAACGCTGGCCGCTGGTGTTTTCGGCGCAGTTCACCAAATCGCTCAGCCCCGCGCGCTGGAAGGAACTGCGCTGGCGGTTCTTCCGGCTGCATTTCCAGTATCTTTGCGCCTTCGATGCGCCGCTGGATTACGACTATTTCCAGATCACTGCCGGGCCGCTGACGCTAGGCACGCGTTACAAGGACCGCCCGCCCTCGGCCAGCCGCATCGACCATGCCGTGTCGAAATTCACGAGCGTCGCGCCGTGATCCCGCCCAAACCCAAGGCGCGGCCTGATCGGGTGTCGCTGTGGCGCTATGTCAAACTGTTCCGTCAGGATATCCTCAGCGCGCAGCCCGCGCGGCTGTACCGGGCCTGGATGGCGGAATTCAAGACGCCGTTCTTCCGGTCCTACATGGTCAACCAGCCCGAATTGGTGAAAACCGTGCTCAAGGATCGGCCGATGGATTTTCCCAAATCCGGGCGGATCAGCGAAGGTTTGCGGCCTTTGCTGGGGGACTCGGTCTTTTTGACCAATGGCGCGCAGTGGCAGCGCCAGCGCCGGATCATCGACCCCGCGTTCGAGGGCGGGCGACTGCGCGAAACCTTTGGCGCCATGTGGGCGGCGTCCGAGGCGGCGCGCGCACGGCTGGCCGACAGGGCGGGCGAGGCCGTCGAGATCGAAGAGATCACCAGCCACGCCGCTGCCGACGTGATCTTTCGCACGCTGTTTTCCATCCCGATCGAGGACGCGGTGGCGCAAAAGGTGTTCCACGAATTCCGCACCTATCAGCGTACCCAGCCGATCCTGAACCTGGCGGCCTTTGTACCGCTGCCGCGTTGGATGCCGCGGTTCTTTCGCCGCGATACCAAGGACACCGCCCGCCGCATCCGCGCGCTGATCACCGGGCTGACCGAGGACCGCCAGCGCGAGATCGCCGCAGGCACCGCGCCTGACGATCTGGCGACCAAGATCATGACGACGGTGGACCCGCAAACCGGCGATACCTTTGATGCGCGCGAAATGGTCGACCAGGTGGCGATCTTTTTCCTGGCGGGGCATGAAACCAGCGCCAGCGCCCTGGCCTGGGCGCTGTACCTTGTGGCCACCAACCCCGGCTGGCAGGACAGGATCGCGACCGAGGCACAGGCGCTGAGCGGCGATTTCAGCGATGTCTCGAAACTGAAGATCAGCCGCGACGTGTTCCGCGAGGCGCTGCGCCTGTATCCGCCGGTCCCGATGATGGTGCGCGAAAACACCTGCCCGGAACGGTTTCGCGACCGCACCCTGCCCAAGGGCTCGCAAGTGGTGCTGAGCCCATGGCACCTGCACCGCCATGAACGGCTGTGGGACAACCCCGATGGCTTTGACCCGGCGCGCTGGCAGACCGAAAACGGCAAGACCTGCGCGCGCGACGCTTACATTCCCTTTTCCGCCGGTCCGCGCGTCTGCACCGGCGCGGGCTTTGCCATGGTCGAGGGGCCGCTGCTGCTGTCGCTATTGCTGCGCGATCTGAGGGTGACGGCGGTGCCGGGAAAAACCCCGATCCCCGAGGCGCATCTGACCGTGCGGTCGCGCGATGGCATCTGGTTGCAGGTCGACCGGCGGTAACCAGATTTTTCGCCGAAAAAACCATTCTCTGACAGGCGCAGCAAATAGTTTCAGACTGTTAGCGATAAAGGTCTGGCGCGCCTCTACCCAGGGGCGGGCGGCTCGTCTATTCAAGGGCCAACCGCATATTTCATACGAGGTTCATGATGGCGCAGCACCCAGAAGTCTTTGAAAAGCAGGTCGAACAGATGGCCACGGGCAAGGGCTTTATCGCCGCGCTCGACCAGTCGGGCGGATCGACCCCCAAGGCGCTGCTGCAATACGGCGTGCAGGAAGACGACTATGACGGCGAAGAGGCGATGTTCGCCGAAATCCACGCCATGCGCTCGCGTATCATCATGGCCCCCGATTTCACCAGCGCCAAGGTTCTGGGCGCGATCCTGTTCGAACGCACCATGCGCGGCGAAATCGACGGCAAACCCGTGGCGCAGGTGCTGTGGGAAGACCGCGGTATCATCCCCTTCCTCAAGATCGACAAGGGGCTTGAGCCCAAGGCAAACGGCGTTCAGCTGATGAAGCCGATGCCGGGCCTTGATGCACTTCTCAAGGATGCCAAGGGCTTTGGCGTCTTTGGAACCAAGGAACGGTCGGTCATCCACGAGGCGGACGAGACCGGCATCGAAGCCGTCGTCGCCCAGCAGTTCGAGGTCGGCCGCCAGGTCGTGGCCGCCGGACTGGTGCCGATCCTGGAACCCGAGATTGACATTCATTCCTCGACCAAAGCCGAGGCCGAGGTGATCCTGCGCGACCGGATCGCCGCGCATCTGGACACGCTCAAACCCGGTGAGCGGATCATGCTGAAACTGACCATCCCGTCGCAGGACGGGCTGTATGACGCGCTGGCCGATCATCCCAACGTGGTGCGGGTCGTGGCACTGTCGGGCGGCTATTCCACCGACGAGGCCTGCGAACGTCTGGCGCGCCAGCCCAAGATGATCGCCTCGTTCAGCCGTGCGCTGGCCGAAGGGTTGACCAAGCAGATGTCGGATGCCGATTTCAACGCCGCCCTTGGCAGCAACATCGACAAGATCTACCAGGCTTCGCTGTAACCGGTCGCGGCGGCGCTGCCGCCACCCGGGCCAGCCTTTCGCGGGACGCAGACCGGATGGTTTGCGTCCCGCTGTGCGTTTCGGTCCTTCGATTCGCGGCCCCCGCGACCCTTTACCCTTTTGCCCGCTTGGGTTGCATCGGCAAGAAAAGGCTCATCTGTCTTTGCGGCCGATATCGGAACAATCCCGCATGCCTTGGGCCACTGTGTCCAGCCGCGCAACCGGGGCGGCGAAATAGGCGGTTTCCAACCCGTTTCTTGCCACAATTTTCGTCCAATTTTAGCCTTATTCGAGTGATGCAGAGTAGGGTTTCTTGTGACGATTCAGCGTGTCTATCTTGCAGCGCTTGCCCTTGCGCCCGCATTGGCCGTTCTGCTGTTTCCCCTGCCTGCGCTGAGTGCGCCCGTAACGCTGACGCTGGGCGGGGCGGGCGGGCTTGTCGGTATTCTTGCCTCGTTCGGGCAATCGGGCGGGGCGGCGCGCCGGGGGGCGGCGCAGCGGTTGCTGCGCGACCCGCGCGGTTTGCCCGATGATCTGCCGGATATCGAACAGGCGCGCCGCCTGCTGATTCAGGCCACATTGGTCGTCGATGACAGCCCCGGCGCGCCGCCGGGCCGCGACAGCGCCATTGCCGAGGTTCTGACCGGGGTCATGCAGGGCTGGGGCCATGCCGGCGCCGAAACCCTGCCGCGCGCCCTGGTGCAGGAACTGACCGTGCTGGACCGTCTGCTGCGCGCATCCCCGCAAGAGGCCGGCGCGCTGGCGCAGTATTTTGCCCGGCCCGACCTGATGCTGGACCTGCGCGACGGGGTCAATGAAATCGCGGCCCACCGGGCTGTTCACGACCGCAACCGCGCCGCGTTCGAGGCCAGCCAGGTGATGTGGGAAGCGCAGAACCGGGGGCAGGCGCCCCATGGTCTGCTGCCCGTGTTGCGCGCGCTGAACGCGCCGGACCCGGATCTGTGGCATCGGGTCATCCTGGGCCATGACCGCACCGATCCCGATCAACGGGAGGCGGCGCTTTGGTGCGTGGAACAGCCCGGCTGCGACCGGGCCAGCATTGCCCTTTACATGGCCGAACTGGCGGCGGGCGACGCATTGCTGCACGCGGCGCGGCGCGGCGACGACCGGTTTCTGGACCGCATTCTGACGGTGATCCAGGGGTTGAACGACGGCGCCTATGGGCAATCCGAACTGGCACTTGACCCGGTGGATGCGGTGGCGGGCGACACCCAACGCTTCAACACCATGCTGGCGGCGCTGGCAGAGCAGACCGGGGCCATGCGCTGGCCTGCGCCTTGCGGGTTGTTCACCGAATATGCCGGGCGCGCGCCCTATGCACGCGACCATTGGTGCCTGCGCAGCGGCCGCCTGATCGCCGCGCCGGACGTGCGCGATTACTTTCCGGCCGGGCAGGGCGCGGCATAGGGGGTTGTACCTGCGCCGCGCCGCGGATTAGTCAGGGCCCAAACAAGGAGCGGCGCCCATGTCCCAAACCCCCGGCACACCCCCGACCAGATCGCATGGCCGCAAGACCATCAAGGCAACGCTGAAACCGCGCAGCCTGATGGAGGACGACGACGATCTGGCCCGCGCCTGGCGCGCTCAGGTCATCACCCTGTTCCCCGAGGCCTTTCCCGGCATCCTGGGCCTGTCGCTGACCGGCAAGGCGCTGAAGGACGAGCTGTGGCAGCTGCAAACCGTCAACCTGCGCGATTTCGGCATGGGCAAGCACCGCAATGTCGATGACACCCCCGCGGGGGGCGGCGCCGGGATGGTGCTGCGCCCCGATGTCATGGGCCATGCCATTGATTTCGCGCAGCGCCGCGTGCCGGGGCCCTTGGTCTACCTGTCGCCGCGCGGTCGCCGCTTTGATCAGAAGATGGCGCAGCACTGGGCCAGCCTGCCGGGGATCACCCTGATCTGCGGCCGGTTCGAAGGGCTGGATCAACGGGTGGTGGATCACTACGGGATCGAAGAGGTATCGCTGGGCGATTTCGTCCTGACCGGAGGAGAGATCGCCGCGCAGGCCATGCTGGACGCCGCCGTGCGGCTGTTGCCGGGGGTTCTGGGCAATGCCGAAAGCGCGGTCGAGGAAAGCCATTCCTCGGGGTTGCTGGAGCATCCGCAATTCACCCGCCCCGCCGAATGGAACGGTCTGACCATTCCCGACGTGCTGATGTCTGGCCACCACGGCGAGATCGCCAAGTGGCGGCAGGCCCAGTCCGAGGCCCTGACCCGGCAGCGCCGCCCCGATCTGTGGGCGGCGCATCAGGCCGGGAAGGACAGCAAGTGACCGCACCCGCCCTGACCATGCGCCGGGCCACGACCAAAGACATCCCCCAGATCGTCCGTATGCTGGCGGATGATCCGCTGGGCAGCACGCGCGAAGTTGTCTCGGACCCGGTGGACGCCGGATATTTGGCGGCGTTTCAGGCGATCGCCCGGGACCCCAACCAATATCTTGCCGTGGCCGAGGTCGCGGGCCGCGTGGTCGGCACCTTGCAGCTGACCTTTCTGCCCGGCCTGTCGCACCGCGGCGCATGGCGCGCCCAGATCGAAGCGGTCCGCGTCGACACCCCCGCGCGCGGCACCGGCCTTGGCCGCCAGATGATCGCTTGGGCGCAGCACGAAGCCCGCCAAAGGGGCTGCCGCATGGTGCAACTGACCTCGAGCGCCAGCCGCAAGGACGCGCACCGGTTCTATGAAGGCCTGGGGTTCGAACAAAGCCACGCCGGGTTCAAGCTGGTGCTGTAGGGCCGGGCATGAATTGGGCACCGACCCGATTGAGCAGCGCCCCTGCAGCCGTAAAAAGCTGGAATGCGTCGGCAG
This sequence comes from Tropicibacter oceani, assembly GCF_029958925.1. Taxonomy (NCBI): domain Bacteria; kingdom Pseudomonadati; phylum Pseudomonadota; class Alphaproteobacteria; order Rhodobacterales; family Roseobacteraceae; genus Pacificoceanicola; species Pacificoceanicola oceani. The sequence goes on along the minus strand of NZ_CP124616.1, from coordinate 2,989,251 downwards.
CATAGCCCTACAGTATGATCCAGACGTGAAATCTGAATTCCACAGTGAACAGGGGCTGAAAATGTCGAAAAGAACCTACTACCTGGAAATCTAGACAGCGCACGAGGACAAGGCCGGTACCGACGAAGATGTGTGGATTGCTCTGAAAGGGCCGGGCGGTACTACCCCGTCCATGCATCTGGATAGGGGCGGGTACAACGATTTCGAAAAGGGTGACTGCGACACCTATTCGGTGGTCTGCAACGATGTTGGGGACGTGGATGTAATCTATGTTGGTTTGTTGGCCGAAGGAAAATACGAAGGATCGCCTGATCTGGACAGTGAAACCAGTCTTACAAAGAAAGACGAACACATCCTGGAGCAGGGCGTTCGGATCGCAAAGAACGTGTTGGGCGCCGAAAAAGGACACACCAGCCCGATGTGGAAGCTGGGTCATATCACCGTATTCTCGGGCACCCAGACGGACCAGGTCAACATGGACAACTTCATGCGTATCGTGACCGGGAGAGATGTTCTTGACGTCACAAAGAAACTCAACCCGGTGAAATTCACTGTGGAATCGTGGATCAATGTTGGTCAGGTTCTCGTGATCCCAAAGGACTGAGGCCGCAAGGGCGAGTGCCTTTCATTATGTGGGCAGCGTCAATTGACCCAAGAGAATGGTATCGCCGCCCTCGCATGCTGCGCTTTGATCCACGGGTTTGAGTGTGCCCACGGCCGACCGCGCCGTTGCAAAGGCAAAGCGCGGCCCCGGGTCCTTGGTCCACTGCATTCGCCCTTGCTTTGTTGGGTTTTGCGCCGTACACACGCGCATTCTTGGGCATCGGGGCGACTCGGTGCCTTTGGATATTGGGTGCCCCTGACCGGGCGCCCGGCATAACAAAGAACAGCTGACGCATCTTTTGTCCTTTTGGATCAAAGCTCTGGCCAGACATCACCCGCGGGCAAACCGCGATGACATAAGGAGAGATCAGATGAACCTGATCGCACAGCTCGAGGCGGAACAGATCGCCTCGCTCGGGAAGACCATTCCCGATTTCAAGGCCGGCGACACCATTCGCGTCGGCTTCAAGGTGACCGAAGGCACCCGCACCCGTATTCAGAACTATGAAGGCGTGTGCATCAGCCGCAAGAACGGTTCCGGCATCGCCGGGTCCTTCACGGTCCGCAAGATTTCCTTTGGTGAAGGCGTCGAACGCGTGTTCCCGCTGTATTCGACCAACATCGAAACCATCGAGGTTGTCCGTCGTGGCCGCGTCCGTCGTGCCAAGCTGTACTACCTGCGCGATCGTCGCGGCAAATCCGCCCGTATCGCCGAGGACGCAAACTACAAAGCCCTCAAGGGCGCAGACGCGTAAGGAGCGACGAGATGAAAAAGGACCTGCATCCCGATTATCACCTCATCACCGTCAAGATGACCGATGGGACCGAATTCCAGACCCGCACCACCTGGGGCAAGGAAGGCGACACCCTGCAGCTGGACATCGACCCGACCGTGCACCCGGCCTGGACCGGTGGCAACTCGCGTCTGATGGACCAGGGCGGCCGCGTGTCGAAGTTCAAGAAGAAATACGAAGGCCTGGGCTTCTAAGACCTGCTTTCGATCTGATTGCGAACGCCGTCCCCCCGGGGGCGGCGTTTTGCGTTTCGGCGCGGGCTTCGTCGCGGGCAGGGCGCGCCTAGCGACAGGTCACACCAGGATCGTTCAGCATGTGCATCAGCGCCGCCTCAACGGTGGTGGTGCGTGTCAGGCCGCCGCCCGCACTGCCGCGCAGGCGGTCAAGCGCGGCTTGGCTGGCCTTGCCGAATATCCCGTCAGGCGTGATCTGACCGCAGCCGCGCGCCGCCAGTTCCGATTGCAGGGAATAGGACTGCACCATGCGGGCCAGCGCTTCGGCCTCGGCCAGGATGTGTTTGCCGGGGCAGGCGGTGGTGGCGTGCGCCTTGTGCGGTTGGATATGGACGGTGGGCACGCGGTATAGCCTCTGGGCCTGCGACATGACGCGCACCATCGACAGCCGCGCCGCATCGGTCAGGTGTTCATGGCCGAAATCCCCCAGCGCCATGACGGCGAAATGCCCGTCAAAATCGGCCAGTTGCGACGATCCGGGCGCGGTTGAGCTGGTCGCGGGTTTCAGGTGCACCGGCCGTCCCTTGACGATGCTGCCATCAGGGCCGACCACATAGTGATAGGCGATCATGCCCAGCCCGGCATCCCCGGCATGATAGGCGTTGATGTTCAGCACCCTTTGGCTGGCGCTTTGCCGCATCCGCGCCTTCGAGGCCCGGGCAAACAGCGCCGCATCGGTGCCTGCAAATCCTTCGTGGTGAAAGGTGATGTGGGTGATCCTGTCCTGGCGGAACCCGCGCAGGGCGTCTGGGTCGATCCTGGTCAGGGGCGGGCGCTGTTCGCCCGGCACCGTCAGCGCCGCAGGGTCCGAGGCAAGCGGGCCGGAAAGCAGGGCAAATGCCAGCGCAGTAATCAGGAAACGGGCCATGGAAAATGCCTTTTGGGCTGAAATACCCGGCAAGGATACCACGTCACGCCCTGTGTCAGAAGCCTGGCGTTTCAAGCGGCAGCGGCGGCACGGCCTGCGCCGGGGCCGTACGGTATACCGTGGTGGCCTGCGACGTCTAAGCATCTGACGCATTCGGCTTTGTGAATTTATATAGGGTCAACGCAGTGATTCCAGCACCCGGAGGAGACCCGCCCGTGGAATTCAAGAAGATCAACGACGACATCACCGTCTCGCCGCAGATCCTGCCCGAGCATCTGGCCGAAATCGCCGCAGCCGGTTACCGATCCGTCATCTGCAACCGCCCCGATGGCGAAGGCGCCGACCAGCCCACCTTTGAGGAAATCGCCAAGGCCGCGTCTGATGCCGGTCTGCAAACCCGCTATCAGCCGATCGTCGGCGGCAAGGTGCTGGACGAAGACGCAGAAACCTTTGGCAAGCTGCTGCGCGAACTGCCCGGCCCGGTCTTTGCCTATTGCCGCACCGGCACACGTTCGGCGACGCTGTGGTCGCTGAGCCAGGCGGCGGGCATGGCCCCGGCGGACATCCTGCAGGCGACCAAATCGGCAGGTTATGACATGGCGGGCGTCGTGCGCCGCATCGTCAATGGCGGCAAGACCCCCACCGATGAAGGCGATGCCAAATACGACGTGGTTGTCGTCGGCGGCGGCGCGGCAGGGATTGCCGTGTCTTCCAGCCTCAAGGCGCGCAAGCCGGGGCTGAACATCGCGGTGATCGACCCGGCGGATGTGCATTACTACCAGCCCGGCTGGACCATGGTTGGCGGCGGCATCTTCGAGGCCGAAAGCACCGCGCGCACCATGGGCAGCCTGATCCCCAAGGGGGTGCATTGGCTCAAATCCGCTGTGGCGGCCTTTGAACCGCAGAACAATGCCGTCATCCTCGATGGTTGCCGCGTGGTGAAATACGACCGCCTGATCGTCTGTCCGGGGCTCAAGCTGAACTGGAACGCGGTCAAGGGGCTGGTCGACACGCTGGGCAAGAACGGCGTGACGTCGAATTATCGTTACGATCTGGCACCTTACACCTGGGAGTTGGTCAAGGGTATGAAGAAGGGCCGCGCCCTGTTCACCCAGCCGCCGATGCCGATCAAATGCGCCGGCGCACCGCAAAAGGCGTTGTACCTGTCCGGCGACCACTGGTTCCGCAATGGCATGCTGAAGAACATCGACATCCAGTTCATGAACGCGGGCGGCGTGCTGTTCGGGGTCAAGGACTATGTCCCGGCGCTTGAGGAATACGTCAAGAAATACGACGCCAGCCTGAACTTCTTCCACAACCTTGTTGCGGTGGATGGCAAGGCCAAGACCGCGACCTTCAAGGTGGCAAAACCCGAGACCGAGCCGACCGAAGTCACGGTGGAATTCGACATGATGCACGTCTGCCCGCCGCAGTGCGCGCCCGATTTCATCCGCGTCTCGCCCCTGGCGGATGCGGCGGGCTGGGTCGATGTCGATCAAAGCACCCTGCGCCACAAGACCTATGACAACATCTGGAGCCTGGGCGACGTGATGAACGCGCCCAACGCCAAGACCGCCGCCGCCGCCCGGATGCAGGCCCCCGTGGTGGCCGACAACGTCGCTGCCGACATCGACGGCAAATCGCCGGTGTCGATGTACAACGGCTATGGCTCGTGCCCGCTGACCGTCGAAAAAGGCAAGATCGTCCTGGCCGAGTTCGGCTATGGCGGCACGCTTCTGCCCAGTTTCCCCAAGTGGATCATCGACGGCACCAAACCGACCCGCGCCGCATGGCTGCTGAAGGAACAGATCCTGCCGCCGGTCTATTGGAAGGCGATGCTGCGCGGCAAGGAATGGCTGGCCAAGCCGGAGAAGGTCACGGCCAAGTAGACCCGCTGCGGTGAAAGACACTCGGCCCCGGGGCATGCTCTGGGGCCGCGACAATTTCGGGGTCAGGGGTTAATCGCCCTTCACAAATTCCGTAAGTTGAATATATAGGGCGCAATCGCGCAACCCCGAGTCTCTTTCACAGGCTTGGAGAGACAGGACAAAGCCCATGAAAATGCCCCGGCCTACGGCCTCGAGCTTTACCCGTTACCTGCCCATCCTGACATGGGCCAAGGACTACAACCGCCACACCGCCACCAATGACGCCGTGGCGGCGGTGATCGTGACGATCATGCTGATCCCGCAATCGCTGGCCTATGCGCTTTTGGCGGGGCTGCCGGCGGAAATGGGGCTCTATGCCTCGATCCTGCCGCTGATCGCCTATGCGATCTTTGGTACCAGCCGCGCGCTGGCGGTGGGTCCGGTGGCTGTGGTGTCCTTGATGACAGCGGCGGCGATTGCCAACCTGGGCCTGTCGGACCCGGTGCAGATCGCCATCGCGGCGGGCACGCTGGCCTTCATCTCGGGGGCAATTTTGCTGGTGCTGGGGGTTTTGCGCCTTGGCTTTCTGGCGAACTTTCTCAGCCATCCGGTGATCGCGGGTTTCATCACCGCCTCGGGCGTATTGATCGCGGCCAGCCAGCTCAAGCATATCTTTGGCATCGACATGCACGGTCACACGCTGATCGAACTGACCCGCACCATGATCGAGCATCAGTCCGATACCAACGTCATCACCCTGTTCATCGGCATTCTGGCTGTCGCCTTCCTGTTCTGGGTGCGCAAGGGGCTGAAACCCTTGTTGCTGGGCCTGGGGCTGAAACCGCGCATGGCGGAAATCCTGGCCAAGGCCGGGCCGGTGGGCGCGGTGATCGTCACCACGCTGGCCACCTTCCTGTTCGGTCTGAATGACAAGGGCGTCAAGATCGTCGGCGAGGTGCCCATGGGCCTGCCACCGCTGACCGCGCCCAGCTTTTCGCCCGAGCTGTGGAACCAGCTCTTCATCTCGGCGCTGTTGATTTCGATCATCGGCTTTGTCGAATCCGTGTCGGTGGCCCAGACCCTGGCCGCCAAGCGCCGCCAGCGCATCGACCCGGATCAGGAATTGATCGGGCTTGGCGCGTCGAACATTTCGACGGCCATGTCGGGCGGTTTCCCGGTGACGGGGGGCTTTTCCCGCTCGGTCGTGAACTTTGACGCGGGCGCCGAAACCCCGGCGGCGGGCGCCTTTACCGCCGTGGGCATCGCCATCGCGACGCTGCTTTTGACGCCGCTGCTGTATTTCCTGCCCAATGCCACGCTGGCCGCGACGATCATCGTGGCGGTGCTGAGCTTGGTCGATTTTTCGATCCTGCCCAAGGCGTGGAAATATTCCAAGGTTGATTTCGCCGCCGTCGCCGCGACGATTTTCCTGACGCTGACCTTCGGGGTCGAGGCGGGTGTTTCCGCCGGTGTGGTCCTGTCGATCGGGTTGCACCTGTACAAGACATCGCGCCCGCATGTGGCCGAGGTCGGGCTGGTGCCCGGCACCCAGCATTTCCGCAACATCAACCGCCATCACGTGGAAACGCAGGACGAAATCGTCACCCTGCGCGTCGACGAAAGCCTGTATTTCGCCAATGCGCGGTTCCTTGAGGATTACGTGCTGAAACGGGTCACCTGCGACGAGCCGCTGGAACATGTAATCTTGATGTTCCCCGCCGTGAACGAGGTCGATTTCAGCGCGCTGGAAACGCTGGAAGAGTTGAACCGCCGTCTGGACGAGATGGGCATCAAGATGCACCTGTCCGAGGTCAAGGGCCCGGTCATGGACCGGCTGCAACGCTCGCACTTTCTGGACCAGCTGACCGGGCAGGTGTTCCTGTCGCAGTATGATGCCTGGCAGACGCTGCGCAAACAGCCCCTGCGCGCGGCGTCATAGACGCGCGCGGCCCATCGGGGTCAGGTGAAAGATGTCGTCGTCTTCAAAGACCGCGACGCTGAGCGGGCGGCCATAGCCCGCGCCGGTATCAAGGTTCAGCCGGTTGGCGCGCAACTCGGGCGCGTCGACCGGCGTATGGCCATGCACGACCAGCGCGCCGTGATGACGGTCGTCGTGCAGGAATTCCTCGCGGATCCACAGCATGTCGTCCTCTTCCTGCTGGTGCAGGGGCAGGCCGGGGCGCACGCCGGCATGGACAAAGAATTTGTCCCTTTCGGTATGGCTTAGCGACAGGTCGCGCAGAAAATCGCGATGGGCCTGCGGGATGGCCTTGGTCAGCGCCGCAAGGAAGGCGTGCAGCAGGTCCTTGGGCATCTGTTCGATGCCAAAGGCGGTCAGGTCGGTGGTCTGTGCGCCAAGGGCGCGCAGCGTTTCCGCCGTATCAAGATAGGAATTCAGCGTGTCGACCCCGCCCAGGCGTTCGTGCAGCCACAGCTTGCCCGACAGGATGCGTTCATCGTCGCTTTGCCCGGTTTCGATGAAACGCTGGAACATGCGGTCGTGGTTGCCCTTGATGAAGGTCCAGTCGCGGCCTTCGGCGCGGGCCTGCAGGAACAGGTCGATCACCGCCTTGGAGTCCGCCCCCCGGTCAACGTAATCCCCCAGAAAGACGATGCGCGCATCGCCGCCGCTGTCCTTGTCGATCTGCGCAAGCTGGTCTTCGAGCATGCCAAGTTGGCCGTGAATGTCGCCGATGGCGTAAAGCGAGGACATGAATGCGGTTCCTTTTGCGCCCGCACGCGGGCCGTTGGGCCGGGGCGGGGGTGGTCCTGCGCCCTTTATAGACGGCGCGGCGGCGTGATGAAGGGCAATTCCCCGCTTTTCTGATCGCAATCGCGGCTTTTGCCCCTGCGGCGGTGCGGGCAGGGGCCAAACGAAAAGCGCCGCCCCGAAGGGCGGCGCGATCCTGGACCTGTGCGGGTCGATCAGACGACGTCGAACTGCAGCGGCTTGATCTGCTTGAACAGACCTGTTTCCGCCAGCTTGGCGCGTGCCTCGGCGGGCACGGGTTCGTCGACGTAAAGCAGGGCAATCGCCTCGCCGCGGGCGGCGGCACGGCCCAGGGTAAAGTTGGCGATGTTCACGCCCATGTCACCCATGGTCTTGCCCAATGCGCCGATGATGCCCGGCACGTCTTCGTTGGTGGTATACAGCATGTGACGGCCGACCTCGGCGTCGATGTTGATGCCCTTGATCTGGATAAAGCGCGGCTTGCCATCCGAGAAGACCGTCCCGGCGATCGAGCGTTCGCGCTTGGGCGTGACGACCGTCACCTTGATATAACCTTCGAAGGCGCCCGACTGTTCCTGGTTGGTGGTCGACACCTTGATGCCGCGTTCCTTGGCGATGGTGGGGGCCGAAACCATGTTCACATCGGGGTTGATCGACTTCATGATCCCCGCGATCAGCGAACAGTTCAACGCCTCCAGGTTCATTTCCGAGGCATAGCCATCATACAGGATATTGATCGCCTTGATCGGCTCATCATCGGTCATCTGGCCGATGAAGCTGCCAAGGTGGTCGGCCAGCTTGATCCAGGGACCCATGATCTTGGCCTCTTCGGCGGTGACCGACGGCATGTTCAGCGCGTTTTCAACCGCGCCGGTCAGCAGGTAGTTGGACATCTGTTCGGCCACCTGAAGGGCGACGTTTTCCTGCGCTTCCGAGGTCGAGGCGCCCAGGTGCGGGGTGCAGACCACGTTGGGCAGACCGAACAGCGGGTTGTCCTTGGCGGGCTCTTCGGCAAAGACGTCGAACGCCGCGCCGGCCACGTGGCCCGAGGTCAGCAGATCGGCCAGCGCCTGTTCGTCGACCAGGCCGCCGCGCGCACAGTTGATGATGCGCACGCCTTTCTTGGTCTTTTCCAGGTTTTCACGGCTCAGGATGTTGCGGGTCTGGTCAGTCAGCGGCACATGCAGAGTGATGAAATCGGCGCGCTTGAGAAGGGTTTCCAGATCGACCTTTTCGACCTGCATCTTTTCGGCCTTCTCTTCCGACAGGAAGGGGTCATAGGCCACGACCTTCATCTTCAGGCCGCGCGCACGATCACAGACGATGCCGCCGATGTTGCCCGCGCCGATGACGCCCAGGGTCTTGCCGGTCAGCTCGACGCCCATGAACTTGGACTTTTCCCACTTGCCCGCGTGGGTCGAGGCCGATGCCTCGGGGATCTGGCGGGCGACGGCGAACATCATGGCGATGGCATGTTCGGCGGTGGTGATCATGTTGCCAAAGGGCGTGTTCATGACGATCACACCGGCCTTGGAGGCGGCTTCCTTGTCGACGTTGTCGGTGCCGATGCCGGCGCGGCCGACAACCTTGAGCTTTTTGGCATGCTCGAGGATCGACGGGGTCACCTTGGTGGCAGAACGGATGGCAAGGCCGTCATAGTTGCCGATGATTTCAGCCAGCTTTTCCTTGTCCTTGCCCAGTTCGGGCATGAAATCGACGTCGATCCCGCGATCGCGGAAAATCTGGACGGCGGCGTCGGAAAGGCTGTCGGAGATGAGAACTTTGGGTGCGGTCATGTCTGTCGCGCCCCGGACCTGATCCGGGGCCTCCTGTCTGGAAAGGAAGGGATGAGATCCCGGGTCAAGCCCGGGATCGGTCGCTTTTGGATCGGCTCAGGCCGCTTCGGTCTGCTCGGCCATCACGGCTTCGAAGGCCCATTTGAGCCAGAGCGTCAGCTTTTCGATATCCGACGCTTCGACCGTGGCACCGCACCAGATCCGCAGGCCCGCGGGGGCATCGCGATAGGCGCCGATGTCATAGGCGGCGTTGTAATCTTCGAGCTTTTTCGCCACGGCCTTGGCAAAGGCGGCGCCGTCCTTGATCCGGTCATCGGTGAACTTGAGGCAGACCGAGGTGTTCGAGCGCGTGGCGGGATCAACCGCGAGGTTGTCCAGCCAGTCGTGACGGTCGCAGAAATCCCACAGGATTTTCGCGTTGGTCGTGGCGCGTTCGATCAGCATCGGCAGCCCGCCGATGGATTTGGCCCAGTCCAGCGCGACAAGGTAATCCTCGACCGCCAGCATCGAGGGGGTGTTGATCGTCTCGCCCTTGAAGATTCCGTCGATCAGCTTGCCGCCCTTGGTCATGCGGAAGATTTTCGGCAGCGGCCAGGCGGGGGTATAGGTTTCCAGCCGTTCAACCGCGCGGGGCGACAGGACGATCATGCCGTGGGCCGCTTCGCCGCCCATGACCTTCTGCCAGGAGAAGGTGGTCACATCCAGTTTGTCCCAGGGCAGGTCCATGGCAAAGGCGGCGCTGGTGGCGTCGCAGATGGTCAGGCCTTCGCGGTCCGCCGGGATCGCATCGCCATTGGCCATGCGCACGCCCGAGGTGGTGCCGTTCCAGGTAAAGACGACGTCGGTGTTGTAATCGATGGTGGCCATGTCGACGATTTCGCCATAACCAGCCTCGCGCACCTCGGCGTCGATCTTCAGCTGTTTGACGACATCGGACACCCAGCCCGAGCCAAAGCTTTCCCAGGCGACCATGGTCGCCTTGCGGGCGCCCAGCATCGACCACATCGCCATTTCGACCGCGCCGGTGTCGGAGGCGGGAACGATGCCGATCTTGTAGTCGGCGGGAATGCCAAGGATGTCGCGGGTCTGTTCGATCGCGGCAAGCAGCTTTTCCTTGCCGACCTTCGCGCGGTGCGAGCGGCCCAGCGGCGCATCGGCCAGCTTGCTCAGTTCGAATGTGGGGATCTTGGCGCAGGGGCCAGAGGAGAAACGCGGGTTTGCCGGCCGCGTTGCCGGGTGTGCAGTGGTCATATCTGCTAACCTTCCAGATAGATGCCCCTCGTTGGGGAGGGGTGTCCCGAAGCCGGATGTATGGGAAGCGCTGAGGCGCGGCAAGTCGGATTCTGCGTCCAAATCGCCGCATTCGAACAAATCCATGCACAAAACGGAGCCGATCGGAAACCCGGGCCGGGGCATGGGCGGGGCGCGCAGTTCAAACCCCTTGATTTCAAGGGGCATTGGCGCAAATCTGAAACAATGAACAGTCTTACACCTTTCCCCGGATCAGCGACGCCGCAACCGGTCGTCATGTTTCACCGCACGGAACTGACCGTCATCCTGTCGCTTTACGGGCGCATGGTGGCCGCGGGGGAATGGCGCGATTACGGCATCTCCAGCCTGCGCGACCTGGCCGTGTTCGCGGTGTTCCGGCGCACCGCCGAAAACCCGCTGTACCGAATCGAGAAGCGGCCCAAGCTGCGCGGCCGGCAGGGGGAATATGCGGTGGTCGGGATGGACGGTCAGGTGCTCAAGCGCGGGCATGACCTGAAGACGGTGCTGCGGGTGCTGGAGCGCAAGCTGATCCGATCGGTCGATTGACGACAGGTCGGGCAGCGCCTTTGCCGGGGCGCCGCCGGGGGTTTTGCACCCCCGGACCCCCGCAGGATATTTGTGGCAATTGGAAACATGGGCGTGTGGAAACATGGGCGTGGTCAGCCCGACGCGGTGCCCTGCCAGTCGGCCAGGCGTTTGCCGGGTTCGTCGACGAAAAGGCCGGGCAGGGGGCTGAGGGATTCGATGCGTTCGAGGGCAAAGCGCTTAAAGCCGCCCAGGGTTTCGTCCCAGCACACGCAGGTCCAGACACGGCCCCAGTAATCAAGGTGCAGGGGGCGGATGTCATGGGCTTTGCTTGCCAGCGTGACGCGCAGTTTCTGCCGGGCGCGGATGGCGGCGCGGATCGCGGGCATGTGGGCAAATCCGCGCGCGGCCTCGGCGAAGGCATCTGTGGCAAAGCCGAAGGGCGCCACCGGGGCACCCGCGTCGGCGGGCAGGACCGCGTCGATCTTGGCGGCAAGGCTGCGGGCGGCGGCGGCGTGTTCGTCAAGGCGCGATGCGCCAAGCGCGGCCAGCGCGATATGCAGCGCGTCCAGTTCGGATTCCGTCAGGTTGAGCGGCGGCAGGGTGACGGCGGCCAGCGCGGTATAGCCGTAGCCGCGCGCGCCCTCGACCGGAACGCCGGAGGCGGCCAGCACTTCCATATCGCGATAGATCGTGCGGACCGAGACGCCAAGGTCCTGGGCCATCGCCTCGGCGGTGTGCAGCTGGCCGTCGCGCAGCCGTTCCATCAGGGCGTAAAGCCTGTCCTTGCGATTCATGTCATGCTCCTGTCCTTGGGTATATACTGACAAAATCCTGACAACTGACAAGATAGTGACAAAACTTGCAGGCCACAGCGCTGTTTTGGCGCTTTTCCCCCTGCAAAATAGCGCCTAGAACCCTTGGATGATTTTCGGGCGGGCCGGATGGGTCTGCTGACAAAGGAGATGAGCCATGCTCAACAATATCGGCCTTCCGGGCCTTCTGCTGATTGCCGTCGTGGTGCTGGTCCTGTTCGGCCGCGGCAAGATTTCCAGCCTCATGGGTGAGGTTGGCAAGGGGATCACCGCGTTCAAGAAGGGCGTGGACGAGGGCAAGCAGGAGCTTGAGGACGCCAAGGCCGCCGATGCCGTGGACGTCACCCCCGAGGAAGAAAAAAAAGACAAGGCGTAACGGGCCATGTTTGATCTCGGCTGGACCGAGCTGCTGGTCATCGGGATCGTGGCGCTGATCGTGATCGGCCCCAAGGATCTTCCGGTGGTGTTCCGCAACGTGGGCCGCTTCATGGGCAAGGCCCGGGGCATGGCGCGCGAGTTTTCGACCGCGATGAACCAGGCCGCCGACGAGGCGGGCGTCAAGGATCTGCAGAAATCGCTGAAGACCGCCACCAACCCGGTGGGCAGCGCCATGGACGGTGTCAAGGATGCGGCCAAGTCGATGACCGACCTGAACCCGGACAGCGAAACCGGCAAGCTTTCCAAGGAACGCGACGCCGCGAGGAAAAAAATCGAGGCCAACGCCGCCCGCATGGCGGCCGAACGCAAGGCCCGCGAAGCCGCCGAGGCGGTAGAGAAGGCCGATGCGCTCGAGGCCTCGTTGAAGGATGATGCGGCCGCCGGGGATGACACCCCCGCCGCCGACAAGGGGAAAGCATGAGCAGCGCCGACGACGACCTCGAAGACAGCTCGGCCCCGCTGATCGAGCATCTGGCAGAATTGCGCACGCGGCTCATTCGCTGCGTGCTGGCTTTTATCGTGGGCATTGTGCTGGCCTTTACGGTGGCCGAACCGATCATGCAGTTCCTGCTGGGCCCGATCGAGGAAACCCTGCGCGATCTGGGGGACCCGTCGCCGACGATGCAGTTCACGTCGCCGCAGGAATACCTGTTCACGCTGTTCCGGATCTCGATGGTCTTTGGCTTTGCGCTGGCCTTTCCGGTGATCTCGTTCCAGCTGTGGCGCTTTGTGGCGCCGGGGCTGTACAAATCGGAAAAGGGCGCCTTTCTGCCCTTTCTGATCGCTTCGCCCTTCATGTTCCTGCTGGGCGCCAGCTTTGCGCATTTCGTCGTCACGCCGCTGGCCATGGCCTTTTTCCTTGGCTTTGCGGATTTTTCGTCGATCTTTGCAAACCTCTTGTCACGGGCCGGTGACGCCACCGGCGCGGCGCTGCCGCAGGGCGCTGCCGTGGTCCCCGAAACCGCCGAGGGGATCAAGATCACCTTTTTCGGCAAGGTGAACGAAAGCCTTGATATCACGTTGAAGTTCATCATCGCCTTTGGCCTGTGCTTTCAGTTGCCGGTGCTTTTGACGCTGATGGGCAAGGTCGGGCTGGTCAGCTCGGAAGGGCTTGGCCGGGTGCGCAAATACGCGATGGTCGGCATCCTGATCCTGGCCGCGGTCGTGACGCCGCCGGATGTCACGACGCAGCTGATCCTGTTCACGGTTGTCTACGGCCTATACGAAGTCTCCATCCTTCTTGTGCGAATGGTCGAGAAGAAGCGCGAAAAAGACCTGCGCGAGCAGGGCCTCTGGTTCGAAGACGACGACGAGGAAGATCCGCTGATGAAAGAGTTCGACGAGGACGACGGCAAGTGAGCAAGCCCACAGCAAGCGACCCCCTGGAACGGATCGCGGCGGCGTTGGAACGGATGTCTCCGCCGCCGCTGTCCGCCCCGGATTTCGCCGCGGCCGAGGCCTTTGTCTGGCACGTGGCGCCGGACCGGCTGGTGCCGGTGGCGGTGGTGAACCGGGTCGATCTGGCGCTGCTGGTCGGGGTGGAACGGTCGCGCGACACGCTGCTGGCCAACACCCGGCAGTTCGCGCGCGGGCTGCCTGCCAACAACGCCCTGCTGTGGGGCGCGCGCGGCACCGGAAAGTCCAGCCTTGTCAAGGCGGTGCATGGCACCGTCGCCGACGAAGGGCATGACCTGAAGCTGATCGAAATCCAGCGCGAGGACCTGTCGTCGGTGTCGCGTCTGCTGACCCTGCTGCGCGGGTCGCCGCAACGCTTTGTGCTGTTCTGCGATGACCTGTCGTTCAGCCATGACGACGAGCATTACAAAAGCCTCAAGGCGGTGCTGGATGGCGGCGTCGAAGGGCGGCCTGACAACGTGGTGTTCTATGCCACCTCGAACCGCCGTCACCTGATGCCCCGCGACATGATCGAAAACGAACGCTCGACCTCGATCAACCCGTCAGAGGCGGTCGAGGAAAAGGTATCGCTGTCGGATCGTTTCGGGCTGTGGCTGGGCTTCCACCCATGCACGCAGGACGATTACCTGGCGATGATCAAGGGCTATTGCGTGGCGTACGGCGTGACGGTCGATGCAGACGAAATGCACGCCGAGGCGATCGAATGGCAGGCCACGCGCGGCGCGCGGTCGGGCCGGGTGGCCTGGCAGTTCTTTGTCGACCTGGCGGGCCGCAAGGGCGTGGCGCTGGACTGATCCAGGTCCGGGTCCGGGCTGGCCATCGGCCACCCGGGTTCTGGAACGCCGCGCGGGCCGATCACACCGTTTCACACCGTTATTGCAGATAGGCCATCGGGTCCGTGCTTTCGAAACCCTTGCGGACTTCGAAGTGCAGGAAGGCGGGATCGCCTGCGCGCACCTTGCCCACGACCTGGCCCCGGCTGACCGCATCGCCCTTTTGAACGGTGATGTCGTCAAGGTGGGTGTAGACGGTGATGACGTCATCGGGATGACGCACCAGCAGGAACTTGACCCCTTCGGCGGTGGTGCTGATCGAGGCGACCTGACCCGAAGCCGCGGCCTTGACCGGGGTGCCGGCGCTGGCGGCGATGTCGATGCCCTCGTTGCGGCCCTTGGCATAGTCGCGGATGATGCTGCCGGCCACCGGCATGGTCATCGCGGCATTCGACGCCGGCTTGCTGGTGCTCTGACCGATATCGGCGACGGGCTCCTTGGCGGGCTCGGGCTTGGTTGCGGCGGCGGGCACTTCTGTCGGCAACGGCTTGGAGGCGGACGGCGGCTGCGGCGTCGGCGATCCGGCGCCGGGCTGGGTCACGGCGGCGGTTTCCACCACGGGCGCGGCATCGCGGTTCACCGGGATCAGCAGGAACTGCCCCTCGCGGACCGAGAATTGTTCATCCAGCCCGTTCCATTCGCCCAGCGAGCGGGGCGAGACATTGTAAAGCCGCGCAATGGTAAAGGCGGTTTCGCCGCGCGCCACCTGGTGGCGGACGGGTTCGACCCCCGTCGCCCCGCCCGAGGCCGCCGGCGTGGTCGAGGCGGCGCGCTCGATCGCATTCCCGGCCAGCGTGGTCACATCGACCTGTGCGGCGGGCCGGATCGGGCCGGTGGTGTCGGCGCCGGTGGCGGGCGAAGGTTCGGCAACGCGGCGCGGCAGGGCGATGATCTCGCCGCGGCGCAGCGGATCGGTTGTGCGCACGCCGTTGTAACGCGCCAGCTCGTCAGCGGGCAGGCCGACCCGGGCGGCCACATCCGCGACGGTATCGCCGCGCCGCGCCACGGCGACTTGGTAGTTGGGATAGGACAGGATGCCGCGATCATCCGGGCTGGGCCGGTTCGCGGGTGAGGCGTTTTGCGCCGCCTGCGCCGTGTCAAAGCCGCTTCCCATCTTGCCCCGCAGATCCAGGTCGATCGGACCGGAACAGGCGGCCAGGGCGGTGCTCAGCGCCAGGGCCGAGGTGATACGGGGAAAGCGGGCGATACTCATCTCGAATGTCCTCACAACGTGCCCCTTGTTGATCGGGGCCTTGGAATTTGCCTGTCGCGCAGGCCGGGTTCAGTCCTTGCCCAGTCCTTCGACCAGGGGCACGAAACGCACGGGGCGCAGCTCTTCATAGTCAAAGCGATCCTCGTGCCGGGTGACACGGATCAGCCGCTGGACAGCATCGGACTGCCCCACGGGCACGATCATGATACCGCCAATCTTCAGCTGGGCCAAGAGCGGCCCGGGCGGGTCCTCGGCGGCAGCGGTCACGAGAATGCGATCAAAGGGCGCCTGATCGGGCAGGCCATGCGACCCGTCGGCGGTAAAGGCGGTGATGTTGGTGATGCCCTGGGCGTCAAAGATCGCGCGCGCCGCCTGCACCAGCCTGCGGTGGCGGTCGACGGTATAGACCCGCCGCGCCAGCTGCGCCAGAACCGCCGCCTGATAGCCCGAGCCGGTGCCAACCTCCAGCACCTTGTCGCGCGGTCCCAGTTGCAGCGCCTGGGTCATGACACCGACCACCGAAGGCTGCGAAATGGTCTGCCCGCAGGCGATGGGCAGCGGCATGTCCTCATAGGCGCGGTCGGTGAAATAGCCCTGGATGAAATCGCCGCGGTCCACGCGTTCCATCGCCTCCAGCACGGCGCTGTCGGTCACGCCCTTCGAGCGCAGGGCGAACAGGAACTGCATCTTGGCCTCGGCGTCAAAGGTCATTCAAAGGCGCCCTTCAGCGCGGCCAGGGTGTCATGCGCGGTCAGGTCCGCGCGCATCGGCGTGACCGTGATATAGCCATCCAGGTTCAGGGCCGCATCGGTGCCGGGCAGGGTCGCGATGCGCTGGTTGCCGCCGCGCGCCCACAGGAACCGCCGCCCCGAAGGCGACAGGTGCGGCTCGACCGAAAAGCGCGTGCCCTGGCGAATGCCCTGCGCCGCCAGCCTGACGCCCTTGACGGCGGCGGCGGGGACGGGGGGAAAGTTGACGTTCCAGAACAGCTTGTAGGGCTGCTCGTCCGCCGCACCAGCCTCCAGGATCTTGCGCAGGGTGGCCGCGCCATGTAGCGCGGAGGCCTCGAAGGGGTCTTCGAGATCCTGGGTTTCCGGCCCCAGGTACTGCGACAAGGCGATCGAGGGCACGCCCTGAAGCGCGCCTTCCATGGCGCCGCCCAAGGTGCCCGAATAAAGCGCATTCTCGGCCGAGTTGTTGCCCCGGTTCACCCCGGACAGGATCAGATCGGGCGGGCTGTCCTTCAGCACGTCGTGCAACCCGGCCAGAACACAATCGGCCGGACTGCCCTCGGCGGCGAACCGGCGATGCCCCATCTCGGCGATCATCGTCGGATGGGTGTAGGAAATGCAATGCGCCACGCCCGATTGCTCGAAGGCGGGGGCCACGATCCAGACCTCGCCGCGGGGGCCGGCCAGCTCGGTGGCGATCGCTTCCAGCACCTTCAACCCGGGGGCGTTGATGCCGTCATCATTGGTGATCAGAATGCGCATGGAAAAAGGCCTGTGTCTGCTTCAGCCCTCAATAGGCGATGGGGACTGACGGGGCAAGCATTGCCGAGCCTTGTCCTGCGTGGCAAAGGCAAGGAGCCTCCAGCGGGAGTATTTTCACCAAGAAGAAGGGGCGGGGCCTGCTCTTCTTCTTGGCGCAAATACTCCGGGGAGTTTGAGGGGCTGGCCCCTCAATACCCGCCCGCCGCAGGCGCGATGGTCAAAGCCCGAGGTCCTGCAACAGCCGCGCGGCCTCGTCCTGCGGTTTGGCAAGAGGGCCGCGGTCTTCGCCGGGATAGAACCGCGCGCGGGTGGCGGTGGCCAGCGGTCTGGGTGCCAGCACATGTACCTTGGGGCCGGTTTTCACGGTTTCGGCCTGCCATGACCGCGCCAGGGCGATCTGGGCGGTCTTGGTGGTGCCGTAATGGCCAAAGAACTTTTCGCCGCCATGCGGATCGTCAAAGAACAGCGCCTGGCCGTCCAGCCCCAGAAGCGGCGCCACAAACGGGATCATGTGCCCCATCGCATCGACATTGGTGGACAGCGATTTCTGCCAGTCCTTCTGGTCCATGTGATGTGCCGGGGTCAGCGGCGCGGCATGGATGGCGGTATGCGCCCAAAGCGCAACGCAGCCCTCCCCGGAGGGCGAACCGGGGCCCCAGCGGTCATGGATGGAACGGCACATATGGGCCATGGCATCGCGGTTGGTGATGTCCATCGGCGCCAGCGTCGCCTCTCCGCCCTTGGCCTTGATGCGGTCGTCAAGGTCCTGCAACCCGCCCACGGTGCGGGCGACGGCGATGATGTGATAGGTGGGCGCAAGGGCCTCGGCCAGGGCAAAGCCAAGACCGCGCGAGGCGCCGGTGATGAGGGCAAGTTTCGTCATGGCACGGGTTTGGAGCGGTTGCGCGAAAACGTCAAGCGACGGGCGTGTCGCAGGCGGTGGTTTTGCCTTCTTGCGGCGGTGCTCAGGGCATCTGCAACCGTCTGGAATTGCCAAGGATCACCGCATCGGGTCCGATGGCGGCGATGACCTGGCCCTGGATCCGGTCTCCCTTGGTCACGCTTTGCACCTTGCCCGAGGGCAGGCGGATCAGCGCGTTCTGCGCGCCTTCCGGGCCGAAGGTTCCCAGCAGCAGTGGTGCGTTCGGGTCAAGCGTGACCTCGACGGTGGCGTTGCGGGTGACGGCCGTGGCCGGTTGGACCAGGGCGGTGTCGATGTCATTCGGGCGCGCCCGGGGGCGGAGGGATCTGGCAAGCATTGCGTGTCTCTGGCAGCTGGGAAAGGGGGTCGCTTCGGCCTGTCGGGCCGGTCAGGCGACGGGACATACTGCCAATGCTGCAGGTGCAAAAGAGGGGCGCCCGTTGCTGAGCGCCCCTTTGCCGGTTGTGGGGATGCAAGGGCGGAAATCCGCGCGCCGCGCTATTGCGCCGCCTTCATCTGAAACCCCTTCTGGATCATGTCCGCCGGTTCCACCGGGTATTCCCCGGAGAAGCAGGCGTCACAATACTGCGGGTGTTTCTTGTCGCGGCCTTCGGCCTCGCCCACGGCGCGGTACAGACCGTCCAGCGAGATGAAGCGCAGGCTGTCGACGCCCAGGTGTTCGCGCATCTCGTCCTCGGACATGGTCGCGGCCAGCAGCTTTTCGCGCTGCGGCGTGTCGACGCCGTAGAAACACGGCCAGGCAGTGGGGGGCGACGCGATGCGGAAATGCACCTCGGCGGCGCCGGCATCCAGGATCATTTCCTTGATCTTGCGCGATGTGGTGCCGCGCACCACGCTGTCGTCGACCAGGATCACCCGTTTGCCGCGGATCAGCGCGCGGTTGACGTTCAGTTTCAGGCGCACGCCCATGTTGCGGATCTGTTCGGTCGGCTCGATGAAGGTGCGGCCCATGTACTGGTTGCGCACAATGCCCATGCCGTAGGGAATACCGCTTTCATGGGCAAAGCCGATGGCCGCCGGGGTGCCGCTGTCGGGCACCGGGCAGACCAGGTCGGCCTCGACCGGGGCTTCGCGGGCCAGTTCCACGCCGATCTGACGGCGCGTTTCATAGACCGAGCGGCCGCCGATGATGCTGTCGGGACGCGAGAAATACACATGTTCAAAGATGCAGAAGCGCGATTTGCGCGGGCGGAAGGGGCGGATGCTTTCGATACCGTCCTTTTCGCTGATCACCACCATTTCGCCGGGCTCGATCTCGCGGACGAACTCGGCGCCGATGATGTCCAGCGCGCAGGTTTCAGAGGACAGGACATAGCCGTCGCCGATCTTGCCCAGCACCAGCGGGCGCACGCCCAGCGGGTCGCGCACGCCGATCAGCTTGGTCCGGGTCATGGCAACCACCGAAAAGGCGCCTTCGACGCGGCGCAGCGCGTCTTCCATGCGTTCGGGGATGGTGCGTTGCAGCGACCGGGCCATCAGGTGGATGATGCATTCCGAATCGGACGAGCTTTGAAAGATCGAGCCACGCTCGATCAGTTCCTTGCGCAGGGCGTCGGCGTTGGTGATGTTGCCGTTATGGGCAATCGCCGCCCCGCCCATGGAGAATTCGCCAAAGAACGGCTGCACGTCGCGGATCGCGGTCTGGCCTTTCGATCCGGCGGTGGAATAGCGCACATGCCCGATGGCCAGTGCGCCGGGCAGGGTTTCCATCAGCGATTGTTTGGTAAAGTTGTCGCGGACATAGCCGAAACGACGGACCGAGTTGAAGCCGTGGTCGGGATGGTGTGACACGATCCCCCCGGCCTCTTGCCCGCGGTGCTGCAGCGCGTGCAGGCCAAGGGCGACAAAGTTGGCGGCATCCGTGACCCCGACAACACCGAAAACGCCGCATTCCTCATGCAGCTTGTCGTCTGAATCGCCGTCACGGGTGGCGTCGAAATCAAACGGGTGGGCGGGGGGCATTTGGCGATCGGACAAAGGCGGCTCCGAATCCTGTCTGTGCGTGATGGCCCTCACATAAAGGCTGAGCCGCCCGGTGTCACGAAACGATGACAGTTTGTCTGAAATCCTTTTGGGTATGGAAAGCCTCGGGAAAGGATTGTGCTGTAGTTCAGGGGCGGAATGAGTAGTGAGGATGCGATGTTCCGCCGTAAACACGTGATCAAGGAAGGCCCGCAAAACTTTGGGGCCATCATGAAGATGATCGACACAACCATGAGTCGTGTCGAATTCAGCCCCGAGGGTAACATCAATTGGGCGAATGACAATTTTCTTGAAGTGACGGGCTATACGCTGGAGCAGCTGAAGGGACAAAGCCGGGCCATCCTGCTGCCCGAGGGGGAGGCCGCATCGGACCTGGGCCCCTGGCCCGAGCTGGACGAGGAGCAATGTTTTTCCGGGCCGCGCCAGTTTCGCGCCCGCGACGGCCAAATCCTGTGGCTGTTCTGCACGATCGCGCCGGTGCATGACAGCGACGGCAACCTGGCGCGCTTCATGCAGTTGTCCCGTGACATCACAAAGCGGCAGGTCGCCAACGAACGGATGCGCGAGGCGCTGCATGCGCTGGGGCAGGGGCGGCTGGACACCCGTCTGGACCTGCCCGATGCTGGCGGCTTTGAAGGGCTCGAAACCTCGTTCAATACGGCGATGCAAGGGCTGGACGCGGCGTTCAACCGGACCTTGGCGACGCT
Source organism: Tropicibacter oceani (assembly GCF_029958925.1). NCBI lineage: Bacteria > Pseudomonadati > Pseudomonadota > Alphaproteobacteria > Rhodobacterales > Roseobacteraceae > Pacificoceanicola > Pacificoceanicola oceani. Next base: position 2,968,720 of record NZ_CP124616.1, on the reverse strand, counting down.
GACCTATCTGAATGACGACGCCTGCGAGGCGCAGTTGCGCACCCACCGTCTGGCCTCGGATTCGCGTACCCAGGCAGGGCGGTGCGAAGGGGCCAGAGACGCGATGGTCGCGGCCAACGACACCCTGACCGAGATTTCGGCCGAGATTGACAGCACCCTCAACAAGGTCGGCGTCAGCGTCAGCATGGCGCAAGAAGGCGCCGAGGAAATGCGCCGCGCCTCGCAGGCGGCGCAGGCCATGCACGACCAGGCCGAGGCGATGATCGAAATCAACCGCCTGATCGACAGTGTGTCCTTTCAGACCTCGCTTTTGGCGCTGAACGCTGGGATCGAAGCGGCCCGGGCCGGGGCGGCGGGGGCAGGGTTTTCCGTGGTGGCGGCGGAGATCCGCGGGCTGGCGGGCCGCGCCGCCGAGGCATCGCGCGAAATCGCCGGACGCATTGGCGACATGACCGACCAGGTCGGCGAAGTGGTGACAAGCGTTGATCGCGGCGACAAGCGGTTGCAGGACCTGGTGAAATGCCTTGACGGGATTTCCGGCGGGATCAGCGGGGTTTCGGCCATCACCGCGCGCCAGGCCCAGGGGTTGGGCGGCGCCAATGACGCGATTGTCGACCTGGCGCGCAGCCTGTGCGATTCGGCGGACCGGACGGAAACTCAGGCCGCCCTCAGCAAGGAGGCGGCCAAGCGGCTGGGCGAAGTCACCGACAAGATCCGCGGGATGGTCGGGCCTTTCACGGCCCAGGTTGAACGCCAGGGCGCGGCCAAGCAACGCGCGGGCTAGCCCCGCGCGCGTTTCAAAGGGGTATCAGGTGTTGCTGCCCGACGGGGCCGCGCAGATGCCGACCAGCTGTTCGTACTGGGTGGTGATCCAGCCAAGCGCGCGTTCCGGGTTCTGTTCTTCGATCCGGCCGGTAAAGCGCGAAAAGACCGCAGCCGAACGCGAGTCGTCCACCATCGGGATGTCCTGCGCGGTGATCACCGTTTCATAGACAAAGAAGCCGACCGCAACCAGCAGCACACCGCGCGCCACGCCAAAGAAGAACCCCAGCGCCTGGTCAAGCCCACCAAGCGCCGAGCGTTGGATCAGCGAGGAAAACAGCGGCGTGAACAGCGAGGTCACGACCAGCGCCACGGTAAAGACGGCGGCAAAGGCGGCAACGATCGACAATTCGCAGCTGTCGGACAGGAACTCTCCGACGACGGGGATTTCCTTGACCAGCGGTTGCACCTGCGGCGCGAACATGAAGGACAAGATGGCCGCCACGACCCAGCCGGCGATGGCCATCGCTTCGCGGACCAGACCGCGCGAATAGGCCAGCAACGCCGACAGAACGATGATAACGGCGACTGCGCCGTCAATGATCGTGAAACCTTCCATCTGTTCTGCCCGTCCTTTTGTGTTGTTCGTCGAACTTGTTTGCGTCTGTTACCCGGCGCCGAAAATCTCGCCCACAAAGGCGGAAAGATCGCCCATTCGGGTCAGCTTCATGGCCTTGGAGCCGGCTGCCTTGCCGCCCTTGGGCAGAATTGCGGTGGAGAAACCAAGTTTTTGCGCTTCTTTCAACCGGTTTTCGGTCTGCCCGACGGGTCGTAGCGCCCCAGATAGGCTGATTTCACCGAAAACGACAGTCTCGGCGGGCAGGGCGGTGTCCTCGCGGGCGGAAAGTAGCGCAGCCGCCACAGCCAGATCGGCCGCAGGTTCGCTGATTTTCATCCCGCCCGCCACGTTCAGGTACACATCAAGCCCGGCAAAGGGGATGCCGCAGCGCGATTCGAGCACCGCGAGAATCATCGCCAGCCGCGATCCGTCCCAGCCCACGACTGACCGCCGGGGTTGCGAATGCGGCGAAGGGGCGACCAGCGCCTGCAGCTCCACCAGCACCGGGCGGGTGCCTTCGATGCCGGAAAACACCACCGAACCGGGCGCCGGTTGCCCGCGTTCCGACAAGAACAGGGCGGATGGGTTGTGCACCTGCGCCAGCCCTCCGCCGGTCATTTCAAAGACGCCGATTTCATCCGCCGGGCCGAAACGGTTCTTCACGCTGCGCAGGATGCGGAACTGGTGGCCGCGCTCGCCTTCGAAATACAGCACCGTGTCGACCATGTGTTCGACCACGCGCGGCCCGGCGATCTGGCCGTCCTTGGTGACATGGCCCACCATGATCACCGCGCTGCCGCGTTTCTTGGCAAAGCTGGTCAGCTCGTGCGCGGCGGCGCGCACCTGGCTGACCGACCCCGGGGCGCTGCCGACGTTGTCGGACCACATGGTCTGAATCGAATCGACGATGGCCAGATCGGGGCGTTCCTGATCCAGCGTCGTCAGGATGTCGCGCAGGTTGGTTTCGGCGGCCAGTTTCACCTGTGCCTCGCCCAGTCCCAGACGGCGGGCGCGCAGCCGGACCTGGGCGCTGGCCTCTTCGCCCGAGACATAGATCACCTTGAGACCGGCATTGGCAAAGGCCGCCGCCGCCTGCAGCAACAGGGTGGATTTGCCGATGCCGGGATCGCCGCCCACAAGCACCGCGCTGGCCGGGACAAGCCCGCCGCCCAGCACCCGGTCCAATTCGCCAAGGGCCGAAGCGGTGCGCGGCGGCGGCGCCTCTTGCGAGTTCAGATCGGTCAGCGCGACGGCACGGCCCCGTCCCACCAGCGCCTGTTTGGCCGGGCCTTCGGACAGCGGCTTTTCTTCCTGGATGGTGTTCCATTCGCCGCAGCCGTCACAGCGCCCCGACCATTTCGAAAAGGCCGCCCCGCAGGACTGGCAGACAAAGTTCAAGGTGGGTTTGGCCATGAAACATCCGGATCGCAAAAGGGGCGGGCCGGGGGGTTATGCCCCAATCCGCAGCCCGCGCCAATGCCGCGTCACTCGGCGGCGCGCTTTTCCAGGATGGCGATGTTGTCGGTTTCCAAAAGCGTCTGAACGGTGGCCTCGACACTGTCATCGGAGTCCTGGTCCTGCGCATCGACCGGGATGCGCGGGCCGGGCGCCAGATCGAATTCGGGCAGCAGCCCCTGCAATTCATCGCGCAGCCGCTCCAGCTGGGCCTTTGCGATGCTTTCCTCCATCTCGACCTTTTCGGTCCAGCGGCGGATGTCGACGGCGATGGCCTTTGCGGCCTCGATCCGTTCGTTGAAGTTGTCGATTTCCTGCTGCCGGGCGATCAGGAAATCGCGGGCGCGGGCCAGGTTGCGGTCTGAATAATTCTCGGCCAACTCGTGGCTGACATGGCTCATCTGGGCGGCCAGTTCCAGGATCGAAGGTTCCAGATCGGCCAGGTTGGGGTGATCGCGCAGAAAGGCGATGCGTTCGCGGATGGAATCGAATTCCCCCTTGATCTGGAACACCCCTTCGCGGTCGGACTGATGGGCCAGCGCATAGGCGCGCGCCACGTCCATTTGCCCCATGTGGAACGAACGGTGCGAGTTCTCGAGCGCCATGATCCGGGCATTGGACGGCAGGAAAAAGCACAATAGCACCGCCAGGGTGGTGACCCCGATCTGAAGATACATCCCCGCCAGGGGGTAAACCGTCTGGCCAAAGCTCAGCGGCAGGTCCAGCCAGGGGGTCTGGCCAAAGGCGCAGGCCAGGGTGTAGCCAAGCGACGCCAGCGCCGCTGCGACGATGGCGGCAAAGGCGATCCTTTGCAGTACCATGCGAACCAGATTGCTGAATGCGCGCAGCTGAGTGATCACCCGTCCCTCCGTTTGAATCCCCGTCCTTTCGGACAGCCATCGTCAGACGACTATCGGCAAGTTTATGCCGATGGGCCGTGATTACAAAGCAGTTTATTCAACTGCCGGAGGAGGTGTGGCCTGTCGGTTCTGTTTTCGCGGATTGTCGCGTTTCAAGAAACCCCAGCAGGATCGACGCCAGGATGCAGGCGGTGAACAGGTACAGCCCCCAGGCGACCTCGACCCGGCCGATGCCCATGCCCTTTGACAAGGTGATGTAGACGGCGATCAAAAAGACGTCCGCCATGGCGAATTTGCCCAGGATGTTGACGATCGGCAGGGCGCGCCGATCCAGCAGGTGGAACTGGATCAAGGCCAAGCCAAGGGTCTTGAGCATGGGCGCGAACAGGGCAAAGACCGTGACCAGAAGCGCCAGAAAGATGTCCGACCGCCACAGGCTTTGCAGCCCGGAAATGACCGAGATTTCGCTAAGCCCGAACAGCGGCAGCAACCCGGCGCGCAAAAGCGGGGCAAACCAGGCGACGGGATAGGCCAGAAACAGGCCCAGGTTCAGCCAACGGATCATGAGACCCACCACCACAGGCCCAGAAGGGCGGTGACCAGCAGCGCGTGCACCGCGTCGATCCAGCGCCAGCGCGCACCCTTGGTCAGGCCGCTGATCCCGAAGATCACCGAAGGCACAAGCAGCGCGGTGATCCCGCCGCCCTGCGCCATCAGGCGCGCCGCGCTGGCATACTGGGGGCTGTCTGTCAGCCCCGCCGCCGGGGCCAGGACCGTTGCGACCCCGGCCAGCGCCAGCATCAGCGCCACCAGCGCCGGCCAACGGGCCAGACCGCGCCCCAGCAACACCCGCAGCAAGGCCAGGCCGGCCAGCAGCTGAAGATAGAGGAACTTCTTGAAGAAGATGAAGGCCAGCAGAACCGGATCGGGTTCCAGAAAGGCGCTCATCGCACCGCCTCGATCGGGCCTTCGGCGCGGCCGGAAATGAACTGGTCCAGGTAGGGATCGCCGGAGTTGTCCATCTGGCTGACCGGGCCGGTCCATTGGATCACGCCGTCGTGCAGCATGGCGACGTTGTCGGCGATGGCGCGCACGCTGGTCATGTCATGGGTGATGGTCATGGCCGTGGCGCCCATTTCCACGACGATCTCGCGGATCAGGTCGTTGATGACCCCGGCCATGATCGGGTCAAGCCCGGTGGTCGGTTCGTCGAAAAAGATGATCTCGGGCTCGGCGGCAATGGCGCGGGCCAGGCCGACACGCTTTTGCATCCCGCCCGACAGCTCGGCCGGGAACAGGTCGGCGACGTCCGGTTTCAGCCCGACCCGGCGCAGCTTTTCTATGGCGATCTCGCGCGCCTCGGCCCTTGGGCGCTGCAAGGACCCGCGCAGCAGGCGAAAGGCGACGTTCTGCCAGACCGGCAGGGAATCGAACAGCGCGCCGCCCTGGAACAACATGCCAAAGCGCGCCAGAAAGGCATCGCGGTCGCCGGTGGTCACGTCCTGGCCATCCAGCGTGATCAGGCCCGCATCGGGCAGCACCAGGCCCAGCACGCATTTCAGCAGCACCGATTTGCCGGTGCCCGATCCGCCGATGATCACCATCGACGTGCCGCTTTCGATGCTCAGGTCGACATCGCGCAGCACCTGTTTGCTGCCAAAGGATTTCCTGACGTGCGACAGTTCGATCATAGCGAAAAGAAAGCCCCGGTCAGAAGGAAGTTGGCGGCCAGGATCAGCACGGCGGCTGCTTCGACGCTGCCTTTGGTGGCGGTGCCCACGCCCTGCGCGCCGCGTCCCGAGTTCATGCCGAAATAGCAGCCCATCAGCGCCGCGATGCCGCCAAAGACGCAGCCCTTGACCATCGAGGAAATGATGTCCAGCGGTTCAAGGAAATCGACCGTGTTCTTGAGATAGGCCGCCGCATTGAAACCCAGCGATCCGGTGGCGACAAGATAGCCGCCAAAGACCCCGATCACATCGCCCACCGCCACCAGCAACGGAACCACGATCAGCGCCGCCAGCAGGCGCGGCGCGGTCAGGTATTTCATCGGATGCGTCGACAGGGTGACAAGGGCGTCGATCTGTTCGGTGACCTTCATGGTGGCGATTTCGGCGGCGATGCTGGACGTGACGCGCGCCGCGATCATCAGCCCCACAAGAACCGGCCCCAGTTCGCGCACCATGCCGATGGCGACGATCTGCGGCACCACCGCCTCGGCGTTGAAGCGCGCGCCGCCGGCATAGATCTGCAGGGCCAGCGCGCCGCCGGTAAAGATCGCCGTCAGCCCGACCACGGGCAGCGACAGCCATCCGATATGCAGCAGGGCCAGCCCGAATTCACGTCCATAGAACGGCGGGCGCAGGATATGGGTCAGCGCGGCAAAGGCAAACAGCCCGACCCGCCCGACCGAGGCAAGGAAGGCCAGCGTGGTGCGGCCCAGCGTTCCAAGAGGGGCAAGCAGGGTCATGCGCCGACATAGTCCCGGGCATACCGGTTGCCCAGCGAGGTCAGGATTTCATAGCCGATGGTCCCGGCCCAATCGGCCAGCGTGTCGACCGACTGGTGCTGGCCCAGCAGCTCCAGCGCCTCGGGGGCGGAATGCAGCGCGGTGACGTCGACGCCGATCAGGTCCATCGAAATGCGGCCCAGCACCTTGCAGCGGCTTTCCCCGGCCCAAAGGCTGGCCTTGGGGCCCATGGCGCGCAGGATGCCGTCGGCATAGCCCGCGCCGATGGTGGCGACGCGCATCGGGTTGCGGGCGACAAAGCTGTTGCCATAGCCGACGGATTCGCCGGGCTCCAGGTCCCGGATCTGGATCACGGGGATCGACAGGGACACCACCGGCCGCGCGTCGATGAAGGGCAGCCCGCCATACATGCCGATGCCGGGGCGGGTGACGTCAAAGTGATACTCGGGGCCCAGCAGGATGCCGCCCGTCGCCGACAGCGAACGCGGCACGTCGATGCCATCGGTCATCTGCCGGAACAGCCGCAGCTGATGCGCGTTCATGCCGTGATCGGGTTCATCGGCGCAGGCCAGGTGGCTCATGATCAGGGCGGGGTTCTGCGCCAGTGCGATGTCGCGCAGCGCGCCCCATTCGGCGGGTTCCATGCCAAGGCGGTTCATGCCGCTGTCCAGCTGGATGCCAAAGGGATGGCCGGGCAGGCCCTCGACGTGGCGCAGCATCTGGTCGATCGAGTTGATCATCGGCACCAGGTTGGCGCCCCGGATCAGGTCGGCGTCGCCAGCCATGTGACCGGAAAAGACGAAAATCTCGGGGCCCGCGCCCAATGTCCGGCGCAGGGCGGCGCCTTCTTCGGCCTGGGCCACGAAAAACCGCCGCGCGCCTTCTTCGGCTAGGGCGGGGGCGACCCGGTCCATGCCAAGTCCATAGGCATCCGCCTTGACGACGGCGCCGGCCTCGGCCTGCGCCTTTTGTGCAAGGGTTCGCCAGTTCGCGCGCAGGGCGCCCAGATCAATCGTAAGACGTGCTTGTGCCATTGTGCGTGTTTGGCATGACCCGCGTGGGCGTCAAGGGGGAATTGCGCCGCACGGCGCCGCTTTGCCCGCTTGTGGGCACCGGCAGGCGGCGCTACTTCTTTGGGCATGAATGATTTCGAACGCAGGCTTCAGGCCAGGATTGACGGGAAAACCAAGCCCTTGGGCGCGCTTGGTCAGGTGGAATTGCTGGCGGCAAAGGTGGCGCGGCTGCAAGGGCGGCTTGACCCGGACATGACGCGCGCGCGCCTGGTGATCTTTGCCGGCGACCACGGACTGGCCCAGGAAGGCGTGTCGGCCTATCCGCCGGATGTGACGCGCCAGATGGTGCTGAACTTCGCGGCGGGCGGGGCGGCGGCCAATGTCTTTTGCCGCGCCAACGGGCTGGATCTTGCGGTGGTCAACGCCGGGGTCAAGGGCGGCCCCTTTGATCTGCCCCAGGTGATCGAGGCCGCGATGGGCGAGGGCACCGCCAATTCCCTGCATGGCCCGGCAATGAGCGCGGCCACCTGCCAGGCGGCGGTCGAGACCGGCTATCGCCTCGGGGCCGAGGGCGACTGGCACGCTGTTGCCTTTGGCGAGATGGGAATCGGCAACAGCTCGGCCGCGGCGCTGGTGGCGCATCGGCTGACCGATGTGCCGCTGCAACTGCTGGTCGGGCGCGGCACCGGGCTGGACGACGACGGGCTGATCCAGAAACACAACATCCTGGCGCAGGTCAGCGCGCGGGTGCCCGGGGCGCTTGGCCCGATGGGCGCGCTGGCGGAATTCGGCGGTTTCGAGATCGCGATGATGACGGGCGCCATGCTGGGCGCGGCCGAGGCGCGCAAGCTGGTCATGGTCGACGGCTATATCGCCACCGCCGCGGCGCTGGCGGCGGTCACGATCACCCCCGCGGCCCGCGACGCCATGGTGTTCTGCCATGTCTCGGGCGAACCGGGGCACCGGGTGGTGCTGGACACCATGGGGGCCAAACCGCTGCTGCAGCTGGGGATGCGCCTGGGCGAAGGTACCGGCGCGGCGCTGGCCTGGCCCTTGATTCGCGCCTCGGTCGCCATGCTGAACGAGATGGCCAGTTTCGAAGAGGCCGGGGTTTCGGGGGCGACATGATGCTGGATTGGCGGCTGGAAAAGACCCTGTTCCTGCTGGCCGTGCAGTTCCTGACGCGCCTGCCTGTGCCGCGCGATCTGGAATTCTCGGACGATCTGCTGGTGCGCGCGACCAAGTATTACCCGCTGGTCGGGGTGCTGGTCGGCAGCATCGGCGCGGCCGTGCTTTGGGTCTTTGGACTGTGGGTGCCGCATGCGGTGGCGGTGCTTTTGTCGCTGGCGGCGACCCTGGCGGCCACAGGTGCCTTTCACGAAGACGGGCTGGCCGATGCCGCCGATGGGCTGGGCGGTGGCCTGACGCGCGAACGCGCGCTGGAAATCATGCGCGACAGCCGCATCGGCACCTATGGCGCCGTGACGCTGGGCACCACCATGGCACTCAAGGTCGCGATCCTGATGTCCTTTGCGCCGCTGCTGGCCGGGGTGATGCTGATCGCGGGCCATGGGCTGGGGCGCATGGCGGCCGTGCATGTGATCGCCACCACCGATTACGCCCGTGACAAGGGGGCCAAGTTCACCGTGCCCACGGTCACGCGCGACGGATACCGCGTGGCGCTGGCGACGGGTATCGCCATCCTGGCCTTTGTGACGCTGTTCGCCGGGCTGACTGCCGCGCTCTGCGCCTTTGTCGGGGCGACGCTGGCGGCGCAGGTGTTTCGCATGATCTTTGTGCGCAAGCTGGGCGGCTATACCGGCGACTGCCTGGGCGGCACGCAGCAGCTGGGCGAAGTGGGGGCGCTGCTGGCGGTCCTGATGTGGCTGTAACGCTGCTGCGCCACACCACGCCCGATGTGACTAAGGGCACCTGCTATGGCATGACCGACCTGGCCCTTGCGGACAGCTTTGCCGCCGAGGCCGCGCAGGTCATGGCCAGCCTGCCCGAAGTGCAGGTGATCCAAAGCTCTCCCTTGCTGCGCTGCCTGCGGCTGGCGCAGCATATCGCGGCTCGGGCATCGCTTGAGGTTCAGGTCGTAAGCGACTGGCGGGAAATGGATTTTGGCACCTGGGAGGGGCGCGCTTGGGCCGATCTTCCGCGCCAGGCGCTGGATGACTGGGCCGCCGATTTCCACGGCTATGACGGCCACGGCGGCGAAAGCGTCGCGCAGCTTTTTGCGCGGGTTCAGGGGGCACTGGCCCGCGCGCCAAGGGACGCGCTGATCGTCACCCACATGGGCTGTATCAAGGCGGCGCTGGCCGCGCAGGGCGACCCAAAGGGATGGGACGCCCAATTGCCATTCGGTGCGCTGGTCAGGCTTCAGTAACCCTGATCGTCGCCCTGCTGCCAGGGCTTCACAAGGTTGCCAAAGCGGGTGAACTGGGCCTCGAAGGAAAGCTCGACCGTGCCGATCGGGCCGTGACGCTGCTTGCCGATGATGACTTCGGCCTTGGCATGCAGACGCGACATGCGTTCCTGCCATTCGGCCATCTTGTCCAGCTCGTGATCGCCGGGCTTTTCGCGCTCGACATAGTATTCTTCGCGGAACACGAACATGACGACGTCGGCGTCCTGTTCGATCGAGCCGGATTCGCGCAGGTCGGACAGCTGCGGGCGCTTGTCCTCGCGGTTTTCCACCTGGCGCGACAGCTGCGACAGGGCAATGACCGGGATGTTCAGCTCTTTGGCGATCGCCTTCAGGCCCATCGAGATTTCACCGATTTCCTGCACCCGGTTCTCGGCGGTGCCACGCAGCAGCTGCAGATAGTCGACGATGACCACATCCAGCCCATGCGTCCGCTTGAGCCGCCGCGCCCGCGCCGCCACCTGGCTGATCGGCAGGGCGGGGGTGTCGTCGATATACAGCGGGCAGGCCTCCAGTTCCTTGGCGGCCTCGACAAAGCGGCGGAATTCGCTTTCGTCCATGTCGCCCTGGCGGATCTTGTGGCTGGAGATTTCCGAGGCTTCGGCAAGGATCCGGCTGGCCAGCTGTTCGGCGCTCATTTCCAGCGAAAAGAACCCGACAACGCCGCCTTCGACGGCGCCGGTGGTGCCATCGGGCCGCGTGCCCTTCTTGTAGGCCTTGGCGATGTTGAAGGCCAGGTTGGTCGCAAGCGAGGTCTTGCCCATCGACGGACGCCCGGCAAGGATCAACAGGTCAGAGGGATGCAGCCCGCCCAACTTGCTGTCCATGTCGATCAACCCGGTGGAAATCCCCGCCATGCCGCCATCGCGCTGATAGGCGGCGTTGGCCACGTTGACCGCCTCGGTCACCGCTTTCAGAAAGGACTGGAACCCGCTTTCGGTCTGGCCCTGTTCGGCCAGCTTGTACAGCGCCTGTTCGGCCTCGACGATCTGTTCGCGCGGCTCGCTGGCGACGTCGACCTTGGCGGCCTTGGCGCTGATGTCGCGGCCCAGCCCGATCAGATCGCGCCGGATCGCCAGGTCATAGATCATCTGCGCGTAATCGCGCACCGCAAAACTGCTGACCGCGCTGGCGGCCAGACGCGCCAGGTAGGCGGGGCCGCCCAGCTCCTTCAGACCCTCGTCATCCTCCATGAAGGCCTTGAGCGTGACCGGAGAGGCAAGGTTGTTCTTGGCGATGCGGGCGGCGGCGACTTCGTAGATGCGCGCATGCACCGGATCAAAGAAATGCTTGGCATTGATGATCGACGCGACGCGGTCATAGATGTCGTTGTTGGTCAGGATCGCACCCAGAAGCTGTTGTTCAGCCTCGATGGAATGCGGCATGGTTTCGGCGGCTTCAACCTGAAGCCCTGTCGGATTGATGGTGGTTATCTCGTTCATCACTGTCCCCCGTCTGCTCAGGCGCGTTGCCTATCCCGGCACCGCGCGGAGGCGCAAATTGTATGTTTGTGTGGATAAGCTGTGGGCCGCACCGAACCACATCATCTTGCCATTTTCCGGGGCCGCCCGTCAACATCTGGACATGGGCCCGGGGCTGCGTGGCCGCAAAGCCACGCAGGAAATTTCTGTTCCGGTCAGTCCTGGGCTTGCGCCGCGCGCCAGGCGTGCGGGTCCTTCAGGAACGACTCGACCTCGCCCAGCACGCCGGCATGCTTGGCCGGGGCCTCGGCCAGAACCTCCCACCAGGTGCACAGGTGGTGCAGCGAAACACCGTGATCGCCCAGCGTCTTGATGGTCTCGGGAAAGATGCCATAGTAGAAGATCACTGCCGTATGCGCGCAGGTCGCGCCGGTCTCGCGGATCGCATCCACAAAGGACAGCTTGCTGCCACCATCGGTGGTCAGATCCTCGACCAGCAGCACCCGCTCGCCCTCGGTCATCGCGCCCTCGATCCGGGCGTTGCGGCCATAGCCCTTGGGTTTCTTGCGCACATAGGTCATCGGCAGTGCCATGCGTTCGGCCACCAGCGCGGCAAAGGGAATCCCCGCCGTCTCGCCGCCCGCGATGTTGTCAAAGGCTTCGAACCCGGCATTGCGCATCACCGTGACGGTCAGGAAATCCATCAAGGTGCTGCGGATGCGCGGATAGGAAATCAGCTTGCGGCAATCGATATAGACCGGCGACAACTGCCCCGAGGCCAGCTTGAACGGCTCGTCCTGCATGAAGTTCACGGCCTCGATCTCCCACAACATGCGGGCGGTCAGGCGGGCCATTTCTTCGGCGGTGGGGTAGGTCGAGGGGATCATGACAACTTCCTTTGTGTTCCAGGGCCCATGTTTCTTTGTGCTTCAAATATCCCGGGGGGGGGCCGCGCAGCGGCGGGGGCAGAGCCCCCATAAGGTCCCCTCAGCCGACGCGCCAGTGCAGCGGCATCATCGGATCGAAAACCGTGACCGGGCCATCGCCGGTCTCGATCTTGGCCGGGTAGGTCACCGGATCGCCTTTGGTCAGGGTCAGCGTCGCCTCATTCGGCGCCAGACCGTAGAACGCGGGGCCATGCAGGGATGCAAACCCTTCAAGCCGGTCAAGCGCGCCTTCCTGTTCGAAGACTTCTGCCAGGATCGACATGGTGTTCGTCGCGGTGAAACAACCCGCGCAGCCGCAGGCGTTTTCCTTCAGCGGGTCGATATGCGGCGCGCTGTCGGTGCCCAGGAAAAATGTCGCATCGCCGCTGGTGGCCGCTTCGCGCAGGGCCAGGCGGTGCTCTTCGCGCTTGGCCACGGGCAGGCAGTAATAATGCGGTTTGATCCCGCCCACCAGAATGGCGTTGCGGTTGATCACAAGGTGATGCGTGGTGATCGTCGCGCCCAGGTCCTTGCCGCCCGAGCGCGCGTAATCGACGCCCTGGCGCGTGGTGATATGCTCCATCACCACTTTCAGCCCCGGCGTCGCCCGGCGCACCGGGTCCAGCACGCGGTCGATGAACACCGCCTCGCGGTCAAAGATGTCGATATCGCTGTCGACCACTTCGCCGTGCACGCACAGCGGAATGCCCGCCTGCGCCATCGCCTCCAAAGTGCCGCGCACCTTGTCGAAATCCTTGACGCCCGAGGCCGAGTTCGTCGTGGCCCCCGCCGGGTACAGTTTCACGGCGGTGATGATGCCGGCCTGATGCGCTGCGACCACGTCGGCCGGGTCGGTTTGCTCGGTCAGGTACAGCGTCATCAGCGGTGTGAAATCCGCGCCTTCGGGCAGGGCCGCAAGGATGCGGTCGCGATAGGCGCTGGCCTGCGCGCCGGTCACCACGGGCGGCACAAGGTTGGGCATGATGATGGCGCGGCCAAAGTGGCGGGCGCTTTCGGGGGCGATACCTGCCAGCATTGCGCCATCGCGCAGGTGCAGGTGCCAGTCGTCGGGGCGGCGGATCACGAGATTTTTCATGGCTTGCCCGTTAGCACGCGGCGCGGCTCTGTACCAGAGGGCGCAGGCGCGTTACCGTTGTGGAAACGAACCGGGGGCCGTGATGATCCTGACCTTGATCCTTGCCGCGCTGGCAGGTTGGGCTGCGCGCCCGGCCGAGCCGCGCATCACCGAAATCCTGCTGTCGGCGCTGGGGCGCGAGGGGCTGCCCGATGCCATCGACCGCCGGGTGGCGGCGCTGCTGGTCACCTTGCTGGGCGCCGCGCTGGTGCTTTGGCTGCTTGATGCGCCGGGCCGTCCGGTGATCTTCGTGATCGGGGCGATCCTGGGGTATTTTCAGCAAGATATCCGCGATCGGCTGACCAACCGCCAGGGCTGAGCGCCAGTCGCTGGCGTCAGGGCTGGTCGTCCTCGGCCTCAAGCTCGGCCAGGCGGCGACGGAATCGCGGGGCGTGCATCCGGCTGACCACGTTCGAACACAGCATCCGCGCCAGTTCCTTGCGATCATCCGCATCCAGCCGTGCCAGCAGCTTGCGCAGGTAGGGCGGGTGGTCGCGCCGCGCCCGCATCATCTGGGCAAAGCTGCGGGTGTCCAGCCGGTCCTCGGCCACCGCCTGCACGATTGAAGGCAGCAGGTCCAGCGCCATCAGATCGCTCTGCAGCGCACCGCCCATGAAGGGCAGGCGCAGCCGCGTGACATTGCGCTTTTCAAACAGGGCCGAATGCATGGCATCCAGCCGTTCGCGCGGATCATACAGCACATAGGCCTGCTGGGCGGCGTCGATCATGTCGGGCGCATAGCCATAGCGCGAGGTAAAGTTCAGCCGCCGCAACTCGGTAAAGCGGTCGTCCCATTCGGTCACCCGCGGGTCCAGCGTGGCCTGCGGTTGCAGCATCAGAACCCGCGCGCCAGGGGAGGCGACCGAATAGGCCCCCGCCGCATAGCCGCAAGGCCCGGCGCCGTAAAAGATCACGTTTTCAAAGTCGTCAAAGAACCCGTCGTCCTGCAGGTGGTCGAAAAAGGCAAAGATCCGCGGATCGCGGAACCAGGTGTCGCGGTGCGCCAGCACCGACAGCGACGACCAGCCAAGCGAGCCGGTCATTTCAAAACCAAAGGGCGTGCGGCTGGGCGACAGCGCCTCGATCCCCGGCATGGTTTCGAAATTGACCAAAAGCGTGTCGCCGTCTTCGACAAAGATCGCCGCATGGGCCGCGCCCAGCGGTTCGGCAAAGCCGGTGTCATTGCCGATCTTGCGAAGGGCGCTTAGCCATTCGGTGCGCGAAAGCCCTGAAAAATCGGGCGGAAAGGAACTCTTTGACTGCGACATGATCTCTGCACGACCCTCTTTTCCGGGAATGGATTGACCCGGTTTGATGGAAACAATGGCCCGTCAATCGGGCTAAATTGTGCCAAATACGCGGAAATTCTAGGGGAAAGGCCCTGCGGGCGGCCCCCTTGCTCAGGTCTTGTCCTGATTGTCCGGATCGCGCAGCGCCTGTTTGGTCAGGAACCGCGCCGCCGCAGGGGTGATCGGGCGCGCCGGGGGTGTCATCAAAAGCCGGGCAAACAGGGCGCGATAGGGTTCCTGCGCCATGAGGCTGTCAAAGCGCGCCTGGCGCCAGCGCAGCGCCGCAGCGTGAAGGTCCTGCAGCACCGCGTCATCGGCCAGATCGGCGCGGTGTTGCGCCGTGGCCTGGTCCAGCGCAAGGATGCTTTTGTCCTCGTCCACGCACCAGTTGCGCTCGGTCCAGTAGTCCATGCCCAGCAGTTGATCGGAATGCACCGCGCGCCCGCGATCGACCTTGAGAAGGTAGCTTTCCATCGCGCCAAGCGGATAGTGGTTCAGCTGCGCCAGCCCGTACATCGGCCGCCCGTAGTTCGAAAAGATCCGTCTGGTCAGGAAATCGGCGCCAAGCGGGGCGCCGTTGCCATCGACCCAGCGGGCCTGGTCCAGACGCGCCTTGTCAGGGCTGCGGGGACGGTGGACGCCCAGTTTGGCATAGGTGCCATCGTTGCGATACAGCGTCTTGAACATGGCGGCGCGCCAGGGCCAGTGCATGATTTCGGGTGCGGCGCGGGTGAATTGCTGGGGGATCGGGCGATCCTCAAAGCGGGTGACGCCGCAATTGCCGAACAATCGCCAGGTCAGGGTGATGGCGGTCGCGCCGGGCAGGGCGGCGATCAGGTCGGGCAGGGTGCGCGCCCCGACATGGACATTGACGAATTCGTCGATGTCCAGCGCCAGAAGCCAGTCGGCCTGTTGCACGGCGGGCGCCCGGTCCGCGAGCTTCAGCCCGCTGAACTGGATGCCGCCCTTGTCGTGCGGGCCATCGTTGCGGATATGGGTGACCAGCCCGCGCTGCGCCAGCCGGTCCAGCATCAAATCGGTGCCATCCTGGCAATCGTTCGACAGGGCGACCACATGGCTGACGCCGCAGGCCAGGTGATGCGCCAGCCAGTCCAGCACAAAGGCGCCTTCGTTGCGCACACACAGGACGGCGGTGATCTTCATCGCGGGCCTACCAGTCGCGGCGGAAGGTGACGACCTTGCCTTCGGAGCCTTTGGGGAAATAGGTGAGGCCGCCCGCATGCATGGCGTCAAAGACCGCCCGCACCCCGGCAGGGCCGATCCATTGCGGGTGCAGTTCAATGATCGCCGCGCGCAGGCCCGACCAGTCGCCGCTGGGCAACAAGGTCGCCTCGGCGCCCTCGATGTCGCAGACCAGAACGCTGGGCTTTTCGGCCTCCAGCACCTCGCAAATGCCATGCTGCGGCACCTGGGCGGTTTCGACGATATCCGCGACATCGACGTCGCCATCCATCGACGAGGCCAGAAAGTTGCGGCGGATGTGAAACGGCAGGGGATCACCGGCGCGCGGCATCAGCAGGGCATTGCGCAGATCGACATTGGTGACGTCATTGGCCGCGTGCACCGACCGGATATAGGGGATCAGGGCCGGGTTTGCCTCGTACGTCACGACGCGCTGAACCTTTTTGACCGACGCCAGCAGGGTCGACATGTAGCCGATGCCGCCCCCCAGTTCCAGAACCGTATCGCCGGGGCGCACGATGCGCATCACCGCCTCGCATTCCTTGCGTTCATAGGTGTCGGATTTCAGCGCCCCGCGCACCCGGCCGGTGGTCAGCTGGGGATGCTTGGGGATCTTCATGCCGCGCGACATGATGAACGGGTTGCGGGGTTTGTCAGTCACCTGATCCATCGGTCAACTATCCATATCCAGCGTCAGCGCATAGGCGACGCGTTCGGTTTCGGTCAGGCGCAGGTCCAGGGCCTGCTGGTACAGCTCCTGGAACTCGGGCATGCGGTGCAATTCGTCCGCCTTGGCGCGGTGCCAGTCCAGCCCGCGCTGGTGCAGCTGGCGCAGGGGCGCGTCCTGCAACAGGCGGTCCATTTCCGCGCGCACCCGCGGGATGTTGCGTTTGATCGTGACGTCGCGGTTGCCGCCCCAATCCATGCGGATCCAGTAGTTCAGCCCGATCGAGCGGTCGACATGCAGCGCGCGCCCGCGCTGGCGCTTGATCAGAAAGCTTTCGGCGCTGCGCAGGGCATAGTGGTTCAGCTGGATCAGGTCATAGCCGATCGACTGCTTGGAACTGCGCCAGCCGTTCCTGATCGCCTCGGCGGTCATGTCCTGGCCCGATCCGTTGACCCATTTCACCTGTCCTTCGCTGCCCTTGGTCAGCTTGTTGGGGCGGTGACAGGACAATTTCTGATAGGCGCCGATATTGCGGAACATGGATTTGAAGCCCCAGACCGTATGCGGTTTGGGGCAGTATTTCGGGGCGCAGCTGTCGAACTGGTCGATCACCAGATCGTCTGACAGGCGCGTGACGCCGTTGTGCCCGAACAGCCGCCAGGTCATGGCGACATTGGTGGCGCCGGGAACGCGTTGCAGGAAATCGTCCAGCGTGCCGTTGCCGCAGCGCACGTTGATGAATTCGTCGACGTCGATATGGATCAGCCAGTCGGCGGCCTTGACCAGCGGTTCATCCAGCGCCGCGTCCAGCGCGAATTGCTGGGGCGACTTGCCGGTCCAGTGCGAATTGTCGCGATGCTGCAGGACGCCCATGTCCTGCAAGCGGTCCAGCAGCGCATCGGTGCCGTCGTCGCAATCGTTGGTGTAGATCAGGAAACTGTCGACGCCGATGGCGCGGTGATAAGCGATCCATTCAAGGATATAGGGCGCCTCGTTCTTCATGCAGCCGACGATGACGCGGCCGGTGCTGCCGCCGGGCAGGGCGCGCGGCGCGGCGGGGGTATAGGCGGCGGCCAGCTGTTCTTCGTCGATCTGGCCCAGGCGGTTGTGCGGCGCAAAGATCGAGCTGCGGATATGGGCAAAGCTTTGCTTGGCGCGGGGGGGCAGCAGGCTGCGCGCGGCGGGCGACAGGATGTCGTCGATCCGTGCGGTTTCGACCGGGTCCGGGGCCTGCGCCGCGCGTGCCTGTTTGGTCGCCTGTTTCAGCCGCCAGTCCATCGCCGCCAGGTATTGCGTGGCGCGAAAGCCGAACAGCGGATCGGCCTCGGTCCAGGGCGGGCAGGGGGCGTCGGGCTTTAGGTGCTTCATCGCCAGGCCGGGATGGGCCTTGCTCAGGTCCTGCAGATCCTTGCGGAACCGGTCCGAGACGGCGGCCAGGCTGCCGGGCGCGATGGCCGGGCCCTGGACCTTGATGTCGCCCAGCAGCTTGCGCCAAAGCGGGCGCGGCAGGATCATGTCGCGCCGGTCCAGCAGCCGCAGCAGCGTGTCGTTGAACTGCCGGCAGCGCGCCATCCAGGCGGCGGGCGGCAGGTCGGGCATCGGTTCGGCCTCGGCCTTGCCGATGCGTTTGTCGATGGCGAAACTTTCGCGGATTTCCTCGGTGCCCTTGTCGGAATATAGCCGCTCCAGATCGAGGCTGCGCAGCTGCACCGTGCCGAACACATCGGCCCAGGCGTCGTGCAGGCCCTTGAAGTCCAGCCAGAAATTGGCGCCCTGCACTTCGGCGAACCGGCCCGAGGGCGGGTCGATGTCGGGCCGGGTGGCCAGGGCGGCGGCGCGAAAATCGGCGGCGTCCAGCAATCCCAGCTCCAGGTCCAGCGGGGCGCTGCGGCCCTCGAACAGCTGCCCGGCATAGCGCCGCACCAGCATGCGCGCCGGATCGTCCAGGTGGGCGACCACCGTGATGTCAGGGCAAATCGGCGCCAGCAGGTCGCGCAGGCGGATCAGTTCGCCGCGCTCGGTCAGACCGCTGCCGAACTGATGGCAGGACAGGATCAGCGTCTCGGCCTCGCTGGCGGCGGCCTCGTCCTTCAGGGCGCGCATCACGTCGGCGCGCAGCGCCGCCTGCTTTTCCGGATCGGTAAAGCCGCGGTTGAAGCGCAGGCTGTCGACGTTGCCCGGTTCGCTGACCGCCATGAACAGCCGGGTGTGGTTGCGCGCGCCGGGGCTGCGCGGATACAGCACGCCCTTGCGCGCCAGCTGTCCGCGCTTGGCATCCAGGATGCGCTGCATCCGGTCGCTGTGCGGGCCGTCCGGGCCGATGTGCAGGAATATCCGTTTCATGCGGCCCCCTGTGCCGGATCGTCGGGCCGTGCCGGGTTGTCCCGGTTGACATTGGCGCGGCCCCACCAGGGCAGGTCCAGGCCGATATGGGCGGCCAGCCGGTCGCGCGCATCGGGCGCGGCCACCGGCAGTTCCAGATAGCGCGGATCGCCGCCGAACAGATCGCGCAGCATGTCGTAATGCCCCTCGATCCAGCGGATGCGTTGGCTGTCGGTCTGCCCAAAGCCGCGCGGCAGGCCCGGCAGGGTGCCCGAGGGCAGGCGATCCTTGCCCAGGTTGTTCCAGCGCCGCATGCTGTCCGACAGCTCTTCGGCCGGGCGCCAGGTGGCGACGAACAGCACATCGCGCCGCGCCATCCGCATCGCCTTGAGCAGTGCGTAATCGCATTGCGGCCACAGCGACACATCCGCCTTGAGCACGCTGATTTCCGTCAGCGCGTCATAGATGTCAAGGAATTCAAAGGGATCGCCGCTGTTGAAATAGCCGTTATAGATCTGGCGCGCAACAAAGGTGCCGCCCAGCAGCGGATCCTTGGTGTGCACCCGGCGCACCTTGTGATCGGCGGCGCACCAGCCGCCACGGGTCAAGGCCTCGGCCAGGGTCGTGGTGCCGGATTTCGGCAGTCCCAGGTTGACCAGCTTGACCCGGCTCATGTCACCAACCCCAGTTCTTGCATCAGCGCGTATTCGGCGGGCGGTTCGGTCGGCAGGCTGCGCAGATGCGCGTGCATCTCGGCATAGGCTGGCTGCGCCATCAGCGCATCGCGCTTGGCCAGGTGCAGCGCGACGCAGTCCGCGTGCAGGGCGGCGATTTCGGGGTCCTGTTTCATTTGCGCCAGCGCGGCGTTCAACGCCGGCAGATAGCGCCGGATGCTGGTGTCTTCCCAGGCTGGATCGTTGCGTTCGCGCCAGTAGGTATCGTCAAAGGCGCGGTTCTCGCGGTTGACGTCGCCGCGGTCGTTCTTGACCAGATAGCTGTCAAGGGACCGCAAGGCATAGTGGTTCAGCGTCGCAAAGCGCCGTGCGCCATGGGCCGGGAACTTGCGGATGCGGCGCGGATTGGCCGCCACCAGGTATTTGTGCGACACCCGCCGCCCCGATCCATCGGTCCAGACCGGCAGCTCGGCCTTGGGCAGGTCGTCGCGAAAGAACGGCCGGTGCGCGCCGAAATAGCGCAGCGGGAAATCCTGGCGCATCAGCGATTTCACCTCGATCGCGGTCTGATCGCACCACAGGTCGGGATTGTGCGACCGGGTGAACTGTTCGATCACCGGCCGGTCCCGGAAACCGTCGATCCCGCAATTGGCAAAGAACTGAAAGGTCACGCTGATCGCCTGCGGATTGCCGCAGGCCCTGATCAGCGCGGGAATGGTGTGGTTGCCGACATGGATGTTCAGAAACTCGTCCACATCCGCGATCCAGACCCAATCGGCGGTCTTGACGATCTTCTGGCGCGCCGCATCCTTCAGCGCCTCCATCTGGTAATTGCGGCCCTGCGCCGGGTTGGGCAGGTGCACCAGCCCGCCGCGCGCCGCCAGCGCATCCAGAAGCCGGTCGGTGCCATCGCTGCAATCGTTCGAGTAAAACAGGAAATCGGTCACGCCCAAGAGGCGGTTGAAGGCGATCCATTCCAACAGGAACGGGCCTTCGTTCTTGACACAGGTCACGGCGGTTATGCGCATTGCGGCGCTCCCGCGGGTTGCAAGGACATCACTGCTCGTCCCGATCCGTCGCTTTTGTCCGGGCCTTGGGCCCGTGGTTGATTATGACATCAAACATCGCATCCGGTGAACAGGGCGTCAACTTTCCAACGAAAAACCGGCGTCACCTGCGACTTTGGCGCTATTGACCGCCCCGGGGATGGCAGGCACTTCCTTGGGACAAGGAGGCCCTGCCATGCAAATACCCAACAGTATCGACGAGGTTCAGAAGGTTCTGGGCGACACAGGCTATGTCTGCGGACGCGCTCTGGCGACGGTGGTCTTCCTGTCGCTGCGCCTTGGCCGCCCGCTGTTCCTCGAGGGCGAGGCCGGCGTCGGCAAGACCGAGATCGCCAAGGCGCTGGCGCTGTGCCTGGGCCGCCGCCTGATCCGGCTGCAATGCTACGAGGGGCTTGATGCCTCCTCGGCGGTCTATGAATGGAACTTCCCGGCGCAGATGATCGCCATCCGCACCGCCGAGGCGCAGGGCAACGCCGACCGCGACCTGCTGAACCGCGAACTCTTTGGCCCCGATTTCCTGATCGAACGCCCGCTGCTGCAGGCCATGCGCCCGGATGAAAACGGCGCGCCGATCCTGCTGATCGACGAGCTTGACCGCACCGACGAACCGTTCGAGGCCTTCCTGCTCGAAGCCTTGTCGGATTTTCAGGTCACCATCCCGGAAATCGGCACCATCAAGGCGCCCGAACCGCCCATCGTCATCCTGACCTCGAACCGCACGCGCGAAGTGCACGACGCGCTTAAACGCCGGTGCCTGTACCACTGGGTCGACTACCCGGACTTTGCGCGCGAGGTCGAAATCCTCAACACCCGCGCCCCCGAACTGGCCGAAACCCTGTCGAAACAGATCGTCGCCTTTGTGCAATCCCTGCGCACCGAGGACGTCTTCAAGAAACCCGGCGTCGCCGAAACCATCGATTGGGCGAAATGCCTGCTGGCGCTGGACGTGATCGACCTGTCGCCCGAAGTGATCAGCGACACCCTGGGCGCGATCCTGAAATACCAGGACGACATCCAGAAAATCCAGGGCTCCGAAGCCAAGCGCATCCTGGACGAGGTGAAATCCTCGCTTGATGCGGCTTGACCTGCCGCAGGCACGGCCCGACCGGGGCCTTGGCGATGCCGGGGCCGATGCGGCGGCTGAGCGGGGTGCAAGAATGAAGCGCCGAGAGTTCCTTGCGTCAATCGGATTTGGTGCCCTGGTCCCGGCAGCTGCCCTTGCGCAGCCGGTCGGGACCAGCGCCTGGACCTTGTTCGACCGAATTAAGCCATCCACCAGCACCATGGCCTACAGCCGCGATGGCCGCCTGATCGCAACCGGCACCGGCGGCATCATCCGCATCTGGATCGCGCAGACAGGCGAGCAGATCCAGGAGATCGTGTACAACGAGACCCCGGCCGAGGATGTCGATGCGCTGGCCTTTCATCCCGATGGCAGGCAGCTTCTGGGCGGCGGAACGGGGCCCAAGCACAGAAATCTGAGGCTTTGGGAAATCGAAACGGGCCAGGAGCTGCGCCGCTACGAAGGGCTTGGCATCGGGCCACTGTCGATTGCGTACAATGCCGATGCCAGCCGGATCGTCGCGGGTGGCAATGACAATACCGTCCGGGTCTGGGACGCGCTGACGGGCAGGCAGATCATGGCCCATGGGGCCAAAGGGCCGATGCATTTCGCCTGCTTTTTGGGGGACGGCAGCCGCGTGCTGGCTGCCGGGCTGGACCTTTTCGTGCGGATTTACGATGCCGAAACCGGGCTGCCGACAAGGACGCTGGCCCCCACGGGCGCGCGGTATCGTTGCGGCGCGCTCAGCCCCGACGGGCAGCTTCTGGCGCTTGGCGGCACCAGGGGCGCGGCCTATCTGTTCGATCTGGACAGCGGCGCAGTGCTGCAGCGGTTGGTCACGGGCTCGGGGTCCGTCCGGGCCTTGGCCTTCACGCCCGATGGCGCGCGGCTTTTGACCGGTGACAGCGGAAGTGATCGCAGCGCAGTGGAATTGTGGGATGTTGCCAGCGGCAAACGGCTTTGGGTGCAGGAACAAAAGATTTCCTTTGGCATGGGCGGGGTGTCAACTCTGGCGCTGAATCCTTTGGGAGACAGTTTCGCGGTCTCGATTTTTCCCGAGGGCGTGCAGATCTGGCCCACGCCGGAGGCGGCGCAATGATGCGCGCCCTGCAGGGCGCAGGGGGAAAGGTGTCCGATGGCTGAATACATCCCGATCGAGCTGCCGGAAAACCCGCGGCTGGCACAGAACATCATCCACTTCGCGCGGGCCCTGCGCCGCGCCGGCCTGCCTGTCGGGCCGGGCCGGGTGATCGACGCGGTGCGCGCCGTCGAAGCGGCCGGGTTCACCGACCGGATGGATTTCTACTGGACGCTGCACGCCTGTTTCGTGAACCGCCCCGAACACCGCACCGTCTTTGCCCAGATCTTCCGCCTGTACTGGCGCGATCCGCGCTACCTTGAACACATGATGAGCCTGATGCTGCCCGCCGTGCGCGGCGTGCAGGAGGAAAAGCTGGCCATGGCCGCCGAAAAGCGCGCCGCGCAGGCGCTGCTGGGCGATCAGATGCCCGAACTGCCCGAACGCGAACAGGGCGAGGAAGAGGGCACCCAGATCGAGATTGACGCCTCGATGACCATGTCGACCGAGGAAAAGCTGCGCACCCTCGATTTCGAACAGATGTCGAACGAGGAAATGGCCCAGGCCAAGCGCATGCTGGCGCGGCTGAAATTGCCGGTCAAACCGATCATGTCGCGCCGTTCCATGGCCTCGGCGCAAGGCCACCGGCTGGATTACCGCAAGACGATCCGCGATGCCCTGCGCCGCGGCGGCGAAATCCACAGCATTGCCCGTGCCAAGCCGCGCCCGCGCTGGCCCAATCTTGTGGTGCTGTGCGACATTTCCGGCTCGATGAGCCATTACAGCCGCATGGTGCTGCATTTCCTGCATGCGGTGGCCAACGAAAAGGGCGCAGGCTGGGCACGCGTGCATGCCTTTACCTTTGGCACCCAGCTGACCAACATCACCCGCCACCTTGCCACCCGCGATGTCGATGCCGCGCTCAAGGCGGCCGGCGCCGAGGCGCACGACTGGGAGGGTGGAACCCGCATCGGCCAGTGCCTGCACCAGTTCAACCGCGACTGGACGCGGCGCGTCATGGGGCAGGGCGCCGTGGTGCTGCTGATCACCGACGGGCTGGACCGCGACGACGCAGGCGCGCTGGAGAAGGAAATGGAGCGGTTGCACCTGTCCTCCCGCCGCCTGATCTGGCTGAACCCGCTGCTCCGCTGGGATGGCTTTGCCCCCAAGGCCACCGGCATTCGCGCCATGCTGCCGCATGTGCACAGCTTTCGCGCGGGCCATTCGATCGCCTCGCTCGAAGATCTTGCAACGGCGATTTCGCGCCCCGACGACATGGGCGAAAAAGCGCGCTTGATGCAGATGCTCTGAGCGCGTCCCTTATCGCGCTTTGTCCGGGCCATTATATACTCTCCGACGCCCCTGGACGGGCTGCGATGAAACCAAACCCGCCGTTGGTGCGTTTCTTCTGCAAGCCCGATCCAGGGCATGGAGGAAAGGACCCCCAGATGAAGTCGATTTTGTTTGCCACCGTATCGGCCAGCGTGCTGGCGCTGGGCATGAGTGCCCCTGTCATGGCGCAGGGCAACGGCTCGCTGCTCGGAGGCCTGCTTGAGGCGCCCAGCGAAAAGCAACTGCGCAAGCTGCAAAAGCTGTGCGAGGCCGGCAAGCCTGCGCCCGAGGGTCTGGACTGCGCCATGCTGGACAGCCTGGCCGCCCCCGCCGAGGCCCCCGAAGCCGCGCCCGAGGCCGAGCCCGCCCCCCAGGCCGCTGAACCCGCGCCCGAACCTGCGCCCGAACCTGCGCCTGCGCCGCAACCAGCCCCGGAACCTGCGCCCGAACCGCAGCCTGAACAATCCACCGCTGCGCCGCAGTCAGCCCCTGCGCCGGAACCCGTCCCCGAACCCGCGCCGCAGGCCGACAGCGCCGCCGCCCCTGAACCGGCCCCTGCGCCCCAGACACCCAGCGTCGATGACCTGTTCAAACGCCTTGGCGGACAGGACACGGCCGATACCGCGCCCAAGGGCGATGCGGCCCCGGCCGCTGACGCTGCTGATGCGGCCCCCGCTGCCGACGATGGCCGCGATGCCCAGCCCGCCCCTGAACCGACCCCCGCGCCCGATACCGCCACCGCGCCCAAACCGCCCAGCGTTGACGATCTGTTCAAGCGTCTTGGCGGTCAGGATCAGGCCGATGCCCTGGCCGATGAGGATGATGCCCCGGCCGCCGCTGCCGCAGGCGACGATAGCCGCGACGGCCAGTCCGAACCGCAGGTGATCGAACAGACGATCACCAAGGACGACGTGCGCCAGTCCTCGGAAGACTTCGACACCGGCCTGCTGTCAGGCAAGAAAGGCAAGGACAAGGGCAAGGACAACGACAGCAATATCGACGTGCTGGCCGGGGCTGCCCTGTTGGGAATTGGCGCCGTAGTTCTGTCGGATATCCTGTCCGACGACCAGCGCGTGGTGTCCAACAGCGGCGACCGCGTGGTGATCGAGGACAAGGGTCAGCTGCGCGTGCTGCGCAATGATGATGCGCTGCTCAGCCGCCCCGGCGCGGATGTGCAGACCTATCGCTATGACGATGGCTCGACCCGCAATATCGTCACCTACGAAGATGGCTCGCAGGTGGAAACCATCCGCGCCGCCGATGGCCGCGTGCTGCGCCGGACCCGCATCCTGACCGACGGCACCGAGGTTGTCCTGTTCGATGACACCCAAGCCAGCGAACGGGTGGTGGTCAACGATCTGCCGCAGGTCACCGACCGGCAGTCGCTGAACTATCGCGACGTCGCGGCGCAGGACCTGGCCGCCGCGCTGGCCGCGCAGCAGGGCATCGACGCCGGGCGCAGCTTTTCGCTGAGCCAGATCCGCAACATCGACGCGGTGCGCAAACTGGTGCCAGAGATCACCGTGGACACGATCAACTTTGCCACCGGTTCGGCCGCGATTCGTCCCGAAGAGGCGGCGGACCTTGCGGCGCTGGGCAACGCCATGCGCCGGATGATCGACGCCAACCCGGCCGAGGTTTTCCTGGTCGAAGGCCATACCGACGCGGTGGGGCAATACAGCTATAACCTTGCGCTGTCTGACCGCCGGGCGGAATCCGTGGCGCTGGCGCTGACCGAATACTTTGCCGTTCCGCCGGAAAACCTGGTCTTGCAAGGCTATGGAGAGGGCGATCTGCGCATCCAGACCGATCTGGCCGAACGCGCCAACCGCCGCGCCGCCGTGCGCCGCATCACGCCGCTGCTGCGCTGACGGAACTGGAAATCAGGCCCCCACCCAAGACGCGGGTGGGGGCCTTTTTCGTTATTGGGTCAAGGGGTTGAGGCTGCCAAAGATATGGCTGACGCCGACGCCCGGGTCGGTTTCGCTGCTGACCGAATGGCAGGTAAAGCAGTTCTCCGAGGTAAACCCGTTGTGGTCGGGGTATTGGTGAAAGGTTTCCATCGTGGAGTTGGCCAGACGCAGCCCGCCGCGAATGTTGCCGTCGCTGCCGCCCAGCGGCAATTGCCCGTCCACCGTCCAGATCCCGCCGATCTGGTAGTAATTCCCCCGCACATCGCCAAGCGCGTCCAACTGGGACATGAGCGAGACGTTCAGCGACACCAGATCGGTGTTGTTGCCCGCATCGTTGTTCGGCCCCGGCGCCACACCCCAGGGATTCTTGAGCGCGTTCTGCACCGGACCGATCGTCATGCCTGTCGCCGCCGCGATATCGCCGTTGCTTTGCTGCGAGGCATTGGGGACGATTTCGGGCGGGGTATAGGTATCGTCCACCTCGAAAATCCAGTCGCCCTTGGCGCTGTAGGCCTGCAGCGACTGGGTGCCTGCGGTGGTGGTATAGACATAGTCAGCCATCGGCGCGTTGTTGACGTGCTCGTAGCTGATCCAGACCAGTTCGGGATGGCCCAGAACCGGGGCGACGATGTGAATGCCGACCAGCGCCAGTTCCATCGGCTGTGTGCCGTCCAGCGTCCATTGCGTGTCCGAGGTCATCGTATACTTGGGCACCGTCGCGCTGGCGGTGACGAATTGCGTCTTGTCCGCGACGGTGCTGGCATCCACCCACGAGGTTTTCAGCTCCATCGTCGAAGCATCCAGATCACTGATCGTTGCGCCCTTGGCGGTTGCATAGTCGACGACCTGCTGCGCCGCCGCCTGCGTGGTCGGAAAATCCTTGGCCATGTCGCCGGTAAAGGTGCCGTCAACCACCCCGGTGCGGAACCAGGCGTAGATGTCATTGGCGTGCACCCCGTAATAGACCAGCGAATTGTTGGCGCTGATCAGCACATCGCCGCCGCCGGCCTGTCCGGTGCCTTCGGAGTCGATCGGCTTGACGCTGCGGGTCTGCATGACGGTCGGGCCCGCGTCATTGGGCACGAACTGGCGTTTGCCGCTGCCATCGGGCATCACGTCGTAAAAGCTGTCGCCGTCGATGGTCACGCCGCCCGCCGGGTCGGGCGAGGTCAGCCACAGGAACATCTGCGCGCCCCATTTATAGAAATCGCACTTGGTGTTGGTGGCCGAGGGCGGAAAGTCGAAACCGTTGGCAGGCTTGACAGCGCCGCCGCCTGCGGCCGTGCCGCTGTCGAACCATGTACCAAAGGCGGTCGGATCCACCGCGCAGCTGGCCTGCGCATCGGTCGGCAGCACGTTTTGCGCCTGCGCGGGCGCGGTAAGTCCGCAAAGGGCGATCACACTGACCGAACAAAGATGAGCCCGCGCGCGGGCCGTGTCGAAGAACCGTTCCATGAATTTTCCCCCGTTGAAATATGACGGGGATAGTCACCTTTCGGGTGACGTTAAGTCAAGAAAAATTCCCCAAAAGGTTGTGCCCTGCGGAGAATCTGAAATTTCAGATTGCACAAGCCCGTCTCGCAGGCGGCAGGTCAGACCATCATTTCCTTTGTCGCCGTCAGGGTGATGTCGGGGTAATCCCGTTCGATCCGGTCGATGTCCCATTGCAGGCGCGTCAGATAGACGACGTCGCCATCGTGGTCATAGGATATATGCTGCTTGTTGGCGTTGATGAACTTGTCCACCGCCGCCTTTGGTCCGGTGACCCAGCGCGCGCTGGTGAACTGCGAGGCGTCAAAGCGCACCGGCAGACCGTATTCCAGCTCGATCCGGCTTCCCAGAACCTCGAATTGCAGGGCGCCGACGACGCCGACGATAAAGCCCGAGCCGATCATCGGTTTGAACACCTTGGCGGCACCTTCCTCGGCGAATTGCATCAGCGCCTTTTCAAGGTGCTTGGCCTTCATCGGATCGCCCGCGCGCACAGTTTGCAGCAGTTCCGGCGCAAAGGACGGAATGCCCGACACGCGGATCGCTTCGCCCTCGGTCAGGGTGTCGCCAATGCGCAGCTGGCCGTGGTTGGGAATGCCGATGATGTCGCCGGCCCAGGCCTCTTCGGCCAGTTCGCGGTCCGAGGCAAGGAACAGCACGGGGTTCGAAATCGCCATGGGTTTCTTGGTGCGCACATGGGTCAGCTTCATGCCGCGCAGGAAATGCCCCGACGCCAGCCGGACAAAGGCCACGCGGTCGCGGTGCTTGGGGTCCATGTTGGCCTGCACCTTGAAGACAAAGCCGGTGACCTTGGGTTCCTCGGGCGCGATGCTGCGCGGCGTTGCCTTTTGCACCTGCGGTTCGGGGCCATAGGTGGCGATGCCCTCCATCAGTTCCTTGACGCCAAAGGAATTGATCGCCGAGCCGAACCAGATCGGGGTCATGTGCCCCTCAAGCACCGATTGCGGGTCAAGGGTGGGCAGCAGTTCGCGCGCCATCTCGACCTCTTCGCGCAGCTGCGTCAGCAGGTGGGCGGGGATGTGATCGGCAAGGCGGGGATCGTCCAGACCGTCCAGCCTGATCGACTCGGCCACCACGTTGCGGTCGGCCCGGTCCATCAGTTCCAGCCGGTTGTTGAGCATGTCGTAACAGCCCAGGAATTCGCGACCCATGCCGATGGGCCAGCTGGCCGGGGTCACGTCGATCGCCAGATTTTCCTGAATTTCGTCAATGATGTCAAAGACGTCGCGCGCCTCGCGGTCCATCTTGTTGCAAAAGGTCAGGATCGGCAGATCGCGCAGGCGGCAGACCTCGAACAGCTTTTGGGTCTGGCTTTCCACGCCCTTGGCCCCGTCGATCACCATGACGGCGGCGTCCACGGCCGTCAGCGTGCGATAGGTGTCTTCCGAGAAATCCGAGTGCCCGGGCGTGTCCACCAGATTGAAGCGGAAGGATTTGAAATCAAAGGACATGGCCGAGGCGCTGACCGAGATCCCGCGATCCTTTTCCATCTGCATGAAGTCCGAGCGCGTGCGCCGCGCCTCGCCCTTGGCGCGGACCTGTCCGGCCATCTGGATCGCCCCGCCGAACAGCAGGAACTTTTCCGTCAGCGTCGTCTTGCCCGCATCAGGGTGCGAGATGATGGCAAAGGTGCGCCGCCGGGCAATCTCGGCGGGCAATTCGGGGCGATTTGAGGCGGTGTCCAACATGAGCGCGCGTATAGGCAGACGGCGCGTCCTTGTCCACTGCTGCGTTGGCGCGGACGGCGCGGCGCGAACAAAGCGCCAGATTTTTACCGGTGTTAATGCGCGAACGCCCCGGGTTTGCTTCAATCAAAGGGCGAAGCGCGCCCCTTGGAGAGGAGACAAGCCATGACCAATACCGACGACATCTATGGTGTGGGCGGGTTCGGCAACACGCAGAAAAAACTGCTGGTCGAGCAGGCCTATAAAAAGGGCAAGGACCGCCGCAAGAAACACCACGACGATCCGGCCAATTCGGGTGGTCCGCGCGATGACGGGTATCAGAACATGAGCCCCGAGGAAAAAGAAGCCTACAAGCGGGGCCATCGTGGCGATTGAGGATCGCCCGGGAAAGGACAGCGACATGCCCAAGATGCCCAAGACCGAAGACGGCCGGGACATCTGCCCGCATTGCGGTGCGGTGCTTTTGACGCGGACGGACTATCGCAATCACCTGACCTTGCAGATGTGCAGCGCGCAATCCGAGGGCGGGCTATGGCCCAAGGAGTTGCGCGGCGCACCCGAAAGACCAGGCTGGGACGACAGCGACATGGCGCCGCCCAAGGGGCTGCGCAAATAGGCACAAGGCCTGGCGCGGCCAGGCAAGGGGGGGCAGGCGGACCGGCAGGGGAGGGCCGGTCCGCCAATGCGCCCGGTGCCGATATGGGCAATGGCGTCTAGCCGCCCGAGGATTTGCGCAGGATGTCGGCCGCATCGGGGCGCGCCAGCAGGGTTTCCTGCACTTCCAGCGCGCGGTGGCCGCTGCCGGCGTGACCGGGGATCAGCTCGGCCAGCTTTTCATTCAGCTCGTCCGGTAGGACCGCCGAGGTGCGGCTGTCCACCAGCATGCTTTCGGCGGCGATGCCTTCGGCATAGATGATCTGGTGATCGTCGAACAGCATCTGGTAATAATCGACAAAGCCGCCGGTCAGCCTTGTGATGGTATCGCCGTTCACCAGGTGTCGCGCCCGCACCAGCAGTTCGGCGCGGCCTGCGCCCAGCCGGTCCTGGCGCTGATAGATGAACAGCCGGAAATCGGGCGAAACGATCAGGTCTCGGGTGTTGTTCAGCGTGCCCTGCCGGATGCAGATCGGCGCAAAGGCCCCGACGGCGCGCACGGTCTGGTGACCGATCCAGCGAATTTCCTGGATGCCGGCGTCGCGGGTCAGCACCTTGTCACCGATGGCGATCTCTTCGACCGGCTTTTGCGCCCCTGATGCCATGGTGATCGCGGTGCCCTTGGTAAAGGACACGCAGGCCACCTGGGCAAAGCGTTGCAGGGCATTGTCGCGGTTCACCCCGACCAGCACGTAATCGGCCTTTGGGTTCATCGGGGCCAGCGGCAGGGCATAGACCTGCATGGCATGGCCCTGGGCATCGGTTTCCACCAGCACAAGGCATTCGGTGGTGGCGCCATCGCCGCTCATGAAGGTGACGCAGCAATCCAGATGCAGATCGGCGCCGGGGGTGCCGCTTTCGCTGTCTTCGGCGATTTCAAAAGGCGAGGTGGCGGAATTGATGACACCCAGCTGAACCGTCGAGGCCAGCGGCGACAGGCTGTAAATGTCGTCCATGCACAGCTCGTCCGCGAACCCCAGCGCGTCGCCCAGGTTTGCGCCATTGACCACGCGCAGGAACTCTGCCCGGTAGACAGGCAGGCTTTGACTGGGGCGTGGGGTGTCGGACTGGTTCATGATAAGGTCTCAGGGGGCCACATAACCTGTGGGAAATCAATAGCGCACCCCCATTGTATGCCGGGGGAATGTGGCATCATATGGCCCGGTAGCTGGCCATTTACCGGCCATGAACGGCGAACAGGATATCAGGGAGAAGGCGATGGATCTGGGAATTCGTGGAAAGCGCGCGCTGGTTTGCGCGTCCAGCAAGGGTTTGGGACGCGGCTGCGCCGAGGCATTGGCCGAGGCGGGGGTCGATCTGGTGATGAACGCGCGCGGCTCCGAGGCTCTGGAACAGACCGCCCAGTCGATTCGGGATCGGTTCCAGGTGCAGGTGACGACCGTGGCCGCCGATATCGTGTCCGAGGAGGGCCGCGCCAAGGTGCTTGAGGCCGCCGGCGACGTCGACATCCTGGTGACCAACGCGGGCGGTCCGCCCCCGGGCATGTGGAGCGATTGGACGCGTGATGATTTTCTCAAGGCGCTGGACGGCAACATGCTGACGCCGATTGCCCTGATGACCACGCTGATGCCCAAGATGATCGACAAGGGCTGGGGCCGGGTGGTGAACATCACCTCGCAATCGGTCAAGGCGCCGATCGCGGTGCTGGGCCTGTCGAACGCGGCGCGCACCGGTCTGACCGGCTATGTCGCGGGCACCGCGCGGCAGGTGGCGCCGCAGGGGGTGATCGTCAACAACCTGCTACCGGGCATTCATGCGACGGACCGGGCGATTTCGCTGGATACCGGCGTGGCGCAGCAGCAGGGGATTTCGCTGGACGAGGCGAAGGCGCAGCGCGAGGCCACGATCCCGGCACGCCGCTATGGCACGCCCGAGGAATTCGGCGCGATGTGCGCCTACCTGTGTTCGCAGCATGCCGGGTTCATCGTTGGCCAGAACATCCTGCTGGATGGTGGCGCGACGCTTGCCACGATCTGATGGCGCGCGGGCCTGACGGCAAGGGCGGCGGCGCGGGGTTTTCGCTGGCTGACCAACTGTTCAACGCGGGCAGCATCGGGGATCTGGCGCGCGACTTTGCCGTGCTGCCCGGCTTTGACGCCGATGGCTTTGCGGCGCAGGTCGTCGCGGGCCTGGCGGGGCGCGGGCTGATGGAACGGCTCGACTGGATCGCCGATTGCCTTGAAGCGCGCCTGCCCGCAGGCTTTCCGGCCATGGCCGAGGCGCTGGAGGCGGCGATGCCGCCGCCTCTGGACCCGAGCTTGCGGGACAACGACTTTGGCCGGTTCATCCATGCTGTGCCGGGAATTCTGGCGGTACGCCATGGGCTTGAGGATCACCGCGACCGCGCGCTGGACCTGCTGCACAAGGCCACCCAGCGGTTTTCGATGGAATACTACATCCGTCCCTTCCTGAATCGCTGGCCGGACGAAACCCTGGCCCGGCTTGACGTTTGGGCGCGCGACGACAATTACCACGTGCGCCGGCTGGTCAGCGAAGGCACCCGGCCCAAGCTGCCCTGGGCGCGCAACATCACGCTGGACCCCGCCGTACCCCTGCGGTTTCTGGATGTGCTGCATGGCGACAAGACGCGTTTTGTCACGCGCTCGGTCGCCAATCACATGAACGATCTGTCCAAGATTATGCCGGACGCGGTGGTGACGCGGCTGCGCGCATGGCAGGCCGAGGCGCGGCAGGACCCGCGCGAAATGGCCTGGATCACCCGCCACGCCCTGCGCACGGCGGTGAAACGCGGGGAACGCGGGGCGCTGGACCTGCTGGGGTACCGCGCCGGGGCGGTGTCGGGATCGGTGGCGATTGCCACGGACCCGGTGGCGATTGGGGACCGCCTGCGGTTCAGCGTGACGCTGCAAACGAATGAGGACCTGCCGCTGCTGGTGGATTACCGGCTGCGCTTTGCCCGGCCAGGCGGGACGGCGGAAAAGGTGTTCAAGCTGAAAAGCGTGCAGGCAAAGGCCGGGCAGCCGGTGGTTCTGGACAAGAGCCATGTCATGAAGGGTGATGCCACGACCTTTCGGCTGTATCCAGGCGCCCATGCGGTGGTTGTTCAGGTCAATGGACAGGACGTGGCAGAGGCCGGGTTTGACCTGATCGAGGCCGACTCGGCAGCGGGGTAGAAGCCCGTCCTACTCAGGTGGCCTGCGGACCTGTAGGGCGGGGGGCTGTGCCCCGCAGGCGCTGCGTCAGGCCTTGGCCCATTTCGCTTCGAGTTTTTCCAGCGCCTTGATGCGCTCTTCGGTCTTGGGGTGCGACATCATCCAGGCGGGCACGGCGCCGCCGCGCGACTGGGTCAGCGCCTCGAGTTTGCGGAACAGCGACTTTTGCGGCGCGACGCCGATGCCGGCCTTGACCAGCAGCGCGGCGGCGTATTCGTCCGCCTCGTATTCGTCGGACCGCGACAGGCGCGCGGCCAGAAGCGAAGTCAGCCCGTTGGCGATATAGACCCCGATGCCGGGCAAAAAGCGCGACAGGACCATCGCCATGGCGGTGCGCAGGGCGTTCTGGCCGGAAAAGTCGATCATCCTGCGGCGCGAATGCCCAAGCGCCACGTGCCCCAGTTCATGGGCGATGACGCTGGCCATTTCCTCGGCGGTGACTTCGCCGCTTCGGTACTTGGCAAAGAAACCGCGGGTGATGAAGATCCGCCCGTCGGGGGCGGCCAGCCCGTTGACCGGCTCGATCTCGTAGATGTTCACGCGGATGCGCGGCAGGTCCAGCGCTGCGGCCATGCGGTCGGTCAGCTGCTTGAGGCCCGCATCGGCGAGCTCGGTGGACTTGGCGTCCAGTTCCTTGCCGGTGCGCCAGGCCGAGAAACGGTACATGACGAGCGCATAGGCGATGGCGAGAAGGATCGGTGTGAACTTGATCATGGTGGGAATATGGGGCGGCTGCGGGCGCAGGGAAAGGGGGGCTGCGGTCTTTGTGTGCCGGGCGCCGTGTCGGGCCGTGGCATGGGGGCGCTGCCCCCGGCTCTGACGAGCCTCCCCCGGGATATTTGTCGCACAAAGAAACACGGGGGGGGGGGAGAGAAGGGTCAGGCCGCCCGGAAAGGGGGCGGCCTGTGTGGTGCGGTATCAGCCGAAGAGTGCGCCGAAGGTGCCACGATAGAGGTCCGAAAGCTCGGCCAGCGGGGCTTCGGACTGGCCCATGCGGATGCTGTCGCCGGTGAACTTGCCGACCGATTTGATCGTGACGCCGGCCTTGCCGGCAGCGATCATCAGCGCCTCGGCATTGTCGAAGCTGCAGGCGATCAGGTAGCGGGCCTGGTCTTCGCCGAAGAGGGTGGCGGTGTCGTCGGTGTCGAGGTGCACGCCGACGTTCGAGGCCTCGGCCATTTCGAAGGCGGCCAGTGCAAGGCCGCCGTCGCTGAGGTCGGTGCAGCATTTGATCAGCGCGCGGTTGGCGCGGATGAAGTCGCCGTTGCGCTTTTCGGCGGCCAGATCCACATGCGGCGCGTCGCCATCGGTGCGGTTGAAGACCTCGGCCAGCAGGGCGGATTGGCCAAGGTGGCCGGCGGTTTCACCCACCAGCAGGGCAACATGGCCGTCGCGCGCATAGCCAAGGATCGGGTCCTCGTTCGCGGCGATGAGGCCCACGGCGCCGATGGTGGGGGTCGGCAGGATGCCCTGACCGTCGGTTTCGTTGTAAAGCGACACGTTGCCCGAGACGATCGGCATGTCCAGCGCGATGCAGGCCTGACCGATGCCGTCCAGCGCGCCGACGAATTGGCCCATGATGGCGGGCTTTTCGGGGTTGCCGAAGTTCAGGTTGTCGGTGGTGGCAAGGGGTTTTGCTCCCACGGCGGTGAGGTTGCGATAGGCCTCGGCCACGGCCTGCTTGCCGCCTTCGACCGGGTTTGCCTTGACGTAGCGGGGGGTGACGTCGCTGGTGAAGGCCAGCTTCTTGTCGGTGCCGTCGACGCGGATCACGCCGGCGCCAAAGCCCGGGATGCGCACGGTGTCGGCCATGACCTGACTGTCGTACTGGGTGTAGACCCATTCGCGCGAACAATAGTTCGGCGATGAGATCAGCCCGCGCAGCCCGTCGATCGGGTCGATCTGCGGGACATCGTCCAGCGGGGCGGCGGGGGCGGTGGGCTCCCATGGGCGGTCGTATTCGGGCGCGGAGGAGGACAGGCGCGACAGCGGCATGTCGGCCTTGCATTCCCCGTTGTGCATGATGAGAAAGCGGTCTTCGGCGATGGTTTCACCGACGATGGCGAAATCGAGGTCCCATTTGTCAAAGACGGCCTTTGCCTCGGCTTCCTTGGCCGGGTCGAGAACCATCAACATGCGTTCCTGGGATTCGGACAGCATCATTTCATAGGCGGTCATGCCCACTTCGCGCTGGGGGACCTTTTCCAGATCCAGCCGGATGCCCAGCTTGCCCTTGTCGCCCATTTCCACGGCCGAGCAGGTCAGGCCCGCCGCGCCCATGTCCTGAATGGAGATCACCGCGCCGGTCTGCATCAGTTCCAGCGTCGCCTCCATCAGGCGCTTTTCGGTGAAGGGGTCGCCAACCTGAACGGTGGGGCGCTTTTCCTCGATGCTTTCGTCGAATTCGGCACTCGCCATGGTGGCGCCGCCAACGCCGTCGCGCCCGGTCTTGGCGCCCAGGTAGACAACCGGGCGGCCAACGCCCGAGGCGGCCGAGTAGAAAATCTTGTCCGCATCCGCCAGACCGGCGGCAAAGGCGTTCACAAGGCAGTTGCCGTTGTAGGCGGGGTCAAAGCGGACCTCGCCGCCGACGGTGGGCACGCCAAAGGCGTTGCCGTAGCCGCCGACGCCTTCGACGACGCCATGCACCAGCTGGCGGGTCTTGGGGTGGTCCTTGACGCCAAAGGACAGCGAATTCATCGCCGCGATGGGACGCGCGCCCATGGTAAAGACATCGCGCAGAATGCCGCCGACGCCCGTGGCCGCGCCCTGGTAGGGTTCGATGTACGAGGGGTGGTTGTGGCTTTCCATCTTGAAGACCACGGCCTGCCCGTCACCGATATCGACCACGCCGGCGTTTTCACCGGGGCCGCAGATGACCTGCGGGCCGGTGGTCGGCAGGTTTTTCAGGTGGATCTTGGAGGATTTGTAGGAACAATGCTCGTTCCACATGGCCGAGAAGATGCCCAGTTCGGTGAACGTGGGTTCGCGGTTCATGATGCGCAGGATCTCGGCGTATTCGTCCGGCTTGATCCCGTGTGCTTCGATCAGCTCTTGTGTGATGGCAGGTTCTTGCATGTCGTCCCCCAAAATCGTCCCCACGTGTGGCGTCGCGCGCTCTTTACGACAAGGAAGGCAGGGGGGGAAGGGTGCAGTCAAGAAATGTGGCCTGCTGTTGTGACGCGGGCAGGGCGCGCGGGATTGACCGCCCCGTGCAAAGCGGGTTGAGTTGCCCAAGGCCAAAAGGGGACCCCATGCAGATCATCGACAACCCGTATGCGGGACAGGGGCTGACAATGCCCGGCATTCCCGCGCCCAGCATTGATCACAAGGCCCCCGCATCGCTGTTGCGGCAATGCCCTGAACATGGGGTGACCCCGATGATCGACGCGCAAGGCCTGGCCAGGCGGCTGGGGGTGGCGCAGGTCCGGGTCAAGGATGAACGCGGGCGCATGGGGCTGGGCAGCTTCAAGGCGCTGGGCGCGGCCTATGTGATCGCGCACGAGGCGGTGCAGGCGGGCGGCGATTTTGCGACGGCACTGTCGGGGCGCTGCTATGTGACGGCCAGCGCCGGGAACCACGGGTTGTCGGTGGCGGCTGGGGCGCCGGTCTTTGGTGCGCGGGCGGTGGTTTACCTGTCCGACACGGTGCCCGAAGGCTTTGCCGCAAGGCTGCGCGCCAAGGGGGCCGAGGTTGTGCGCGCGGGCCATGACTATGAGGAGTCGATGCAAGCCGCCTTTGAGGCCGCCGAGCGGAACGGCTGGACGCTGCTGAGCGATTCCTCGTGGGAGGGATATACCGCGCTGCCGCATCGCCTGATGGAAGGGTATCTGCAAATGGCGGCTGAATGCCTCGATCAGATCGAAGAGCCGACCCATATCCTGTTGCAGGCCGGTGTCGGCGGTCTGGCCGGGGCCTGCGCGGCGCTGTTTCGTGCACGATATGGCGAAGGGCCGCGGATCATCGTGGTTGAACCAGATGCCGCGCCCGCCCTGCATGCCAGCATCGGCGCGGGGCAGGCGGTGGAAACCCGGGGGCCTGTGTCGATCATGGGGCGGCTGGACTGCAAGGCGCCGTCGCTGATCGCGCTCAAGGGGCTGTCGCGCGATGCCAGCGCCTTTGCCCTGATCACCGAAGCCGAGGCCGAGGCGGCGATGCCCATCCTGCACGCCGAGGGGTTGGAGACATCGCCATCGGGCGGCGCGGGCCTTGCGGCGGCGCTGGCGGACCCCGGGGCGCTGGGCCTTGGCCCGTCGTCGCGGGTGCTGGCGATCCTCAGCGAAGGGCCGGATGCATGAGGGGCTTTGATCGGGCCGAATATCAGGCCCGGGTCACGCGTGCGCAGGCGGGCATGGCGAAACGCGGTCTGGCGGCGCTGTTGCTGACCACCGAGGCCGAGATGCGGTATTTCACCGGTTTCCTGACGCGGTTCTGGGAAAGCCCGACGCGGCCCTGGTTCCTTGTGGTCCCTGATAGCGGCAAACCGATTGCGGTGATCCCCTCGATCGGGGCTGCGTTGATGGCCAGGACATGGATCACCGATATCCGCACATGGTCCGCGCCCGATCCTGACGACGATGGCATCAGCCTGTTGGCCGATACGCTGCGCGAGGTCGCAGGCGCCGGGATGGTGGGGATGCCCATGGGGCGCGAAAGCGTGCTGCGGATGCCCCTGCGCGATTTCACCCTGCTCGAGGCGCAATTGGGCACCCTGGCCATCGTCGATGACACCGGGCTGATGGCGGGCTTGCGCGCGGTGAAGTCATCCGCCGAGATCGACAAGATCCGCACCGCCTGCCAGATCGCCGGACGCGCCTTTGACCGGGTGGGCGAGATCGCCGCGCCGGGGGTGCCTCTGGCGCAGGTGTTTCGCGACTTTCAGGGCCTGTGCCTTGCGGAAGGCGCTGATTGGGTGCCCTATCTGGCCGGGGGCGCGGGGGCGCGGGGGCGCTGGGCTATGACGATGTGATCTCGCCGGCCTCGGACGTGCCCTTGCAGGCGGGGGATGTGCTGATGCTGGACACCGGGCTGGTCTTTGACGGCTATTTTTCGGACTTTGACCGCAACTGGGCACTGGGCCGTGCCGATCCGCGCGCGCAAGACGCCTGGCACAGGCTGCAAGAGGCGCGCGAGGCCGCGCGCAGCATCGCGCGCCCCGGCGCCACGGCCGCCGATCTGTTCCACGCCATGCACGCGGTTGTCGGCGGCGGGGACGCTGGGCGGCTGGGCCACGGGCTGGGAATGCAACTGACCGAAGGGCTGTCGCTGATCGCCGGGGACCATACGGTGCTGCAACCGGGCATGGTGATCACGCTGGAACCCGGGATCGGGCTTGAGGGCGGCGGTATCATGGTCCACGAAGACGTCTTTGCCATCACCGAGGACGGGGTCGACCAGCTGTCGCCGCCTGCCGCGCCTGATCTGCCGGTGCTGGCATGACGCAGGTCTTTGACTTTACCCTTGGCCCCGCCTTGGGTGAACGCGCCGCGCTGGGCCTGATCGTGCTGCAATCGGACGAGACGATCGAACACGACTTTCGCCGCCTGATCCCGTCACAGGGCGTGTCGCTGTTCGTCTCGCGCATCCACTCCGCGCCCGAGGTGACCACCGAAACCCTTGCGCAGATGGAGGCGCGGATGCCCGAGGCCGCAACTCGCCTGCCGCGTCCCATCGGGTTCGATGCCGTGGGCTATGGCTGTACCTCGGGGACCTCGGTGATTGGCGCGGCGCGGGTGGCGGACCTGATCCGGCAGGGCTGCGCCACGCGCACCGTCACCGAACCGCTGTCGGCGCTGATCGCGGCCTGCGGGGCGCTGGGCGTGACCCGGCTGGCATTGCTGTCGCCCTATGTCGAAGAGGTGTCCGAAGGGCTGCGCCGGGCGCTGGGCGGGGCCGGGATCGCAACGCCGGTTTTTGGCACCTTCAACGAGGCCGAGGAAACCCGCGTCGCGCGCATCGACGGGGCGTCGATCCTGGCGGCAGGGCGGGCGCTGGCACAAAATGGCGGGGCGCAGGCGCTGTTCTTGTCCTGCACGAACCTGCGCACGCTGGATGTGATCGACCGACTGGAGCAGGAAACCGGCCTGCCGGTGCTGTCCAGCAACCAGGTGCTGGCCTGGAACATGCTGCGTCAGGCCGGGATCGCCGATGCGATTCGAGGGGCTGGCCGCCTGATGTTGGGCTAAAAAAAAGGCCGAGCTGAAAGCTCGGCCGTAGTCCAACAGGGAGGTATGAAGATGCTGCGCCAAACAGCGCTGCACCGTCCATGTGCCAAATATTGCATCGAAAATGATTCAATCAAGGCAAAACATGTCGCAGGTGCAGCAATTCCGGTATGCGTGTTTTGCAGGCCACACCACCTGAGGATGAGTTCAGTCAGCCCCCATAGCCCTGCGGGACCGGCGGTGTGCCATGATTTCCTCTTGGACAAAGTCGCGAAAGGCGGCGACGCGCTTGGATTGGCGCAATTCTTCGGGGTAGGCCAGAAACACCGGCACCTCGGTGGATTCGATTTCCGGCAGGACCCGCACAACATGCGGGAAATCCTCGATGATATAATCGGGCAGAACGCCGATGCCCAGGTTTGACAGCACCGCCTGCAACACCCCAAAGTAGTTGTTTACCGTCAGCGTCGAGTGGATGTCATAGGTCATCAGCTCTTGCACCAGCTGCATCCCGGAACTGACCTGCGCCGACCGGATGTTCTGACAGATCAACCTGTGATTGCTCAGGTCCTCGGCGCGTTCGGGCGTGCCATGCGCCGCCAGATACTCGGGAGAGGCGTAGAGGCGCATCTTGATCGTCATCAGGCGCTTGCGCACAAGGTCCGCCTGGCTGGGTTCCTTCATGCGGATGGCCACGTCGGCCTCGCGCATGGGCAGGTCAAGAACCCGTTCTTCCAGCATCAGGTCGATGTTCAGATCGGGGAACTTTTCGTACAGCTTGGTCAGGCGCGGCGCCAGCCAAAGCGCGCCAAAGCCATAGGTGGTGGTGACCTTGAGCTCGCCGAACACCTCTTCTTCGCTGTCGCGGATGCGGGCGGTGGCGGCGTCGATGCGTTTGAGCATGGCCTGCGTGGCATCGAACAGCAATTCGCCCTGTTCGGTCAGAATCAGGCCGCGCGCATGGCGGTGGAACAGCGTGGTGTTCAGCGATTCCTCGAGCGATCGGATCTGCCGCGAAACCGCCGACTGCGACAGGTGAAGCGAGTCGCCAGCATGGGTCAGACTGCCGGCATCCGCCACGGCGTGAAAGATTCGTAGCTTGTCCCAGTCCATTTTGGTCACATCTTTCTGTTGCGCGGTGGGTTGTTGAAACGAATGCATAGTTAAATGCCACCTTAATGTAACCGGTGAAAAACACAAAAAATTCCCTGTTCAGGTCAGCTTTTATGACCTATATTTGCTGTAGACTGCCGTCTTATTCAGCGTTGGGAGGCGCCGATGACCACGCAAGACATATCCCTGAATGACCGTTTCGATCTGTCCAAGGATCAGGTCCTGTTGAATGGCACCCAGGCGCTTGTCCGGCTGATGCTGATGCAAAAGGCGCGCGATGCGCAGGCCGGGCTGAACACCGCGGGCTATGTGACCGGCTATCGCGGATCGCCGCTGGGTGCGGTTGATCTGCAGATGACCCGCGCCGAAAAGCTGTTGACGCAAAACGACATTCTGTTCCGCGAGGGGCTGAACGAAGACCTTGCCGCCACCGCGCTTTGGGGCAGCCAGCAGGCCGAGTTGCGCGGCGAAGGCAAGTTCGACGGCGTCTTTGGCCTGTGGTACGGCAAGGGGCCGGGCGTGGACCGGTCGGGCGATGTGATGCGCCATGCCAACATGGCCGGGACCTCGCCGCATGGCGGGGTGATCATGGCCATGGGCGACGATCACACCGGTGAGTCCTCGACCGTGCTGCACCAATCGGAATGGGCGCTTGTCGATGCTTATATGCCCGTCGTCTCCCCGGCGGGGGTGCAGGAGATCCTGGATTACGGCATCTATGCCTGGGCGCTTAGCCGCTTTGCCGGGGTTTGGGTCGGGTTGAAAACCATGAAGGACACGGTCGAGGCGACGGCGGTGGTCGATGGCCGCCCGGACCGGGTGCAGCTGACATCGCCCGCCTTTGACATGCC
Organism: Tropicibacter oceani; assembly: GCF_029958925.1. Lineage (NCBI taxonomy): Bacteria > Pseudomonadati > Pseudomonadota > Alphaproteobacteria > Rhodobacterales > Roseobacteraceae > Pacificoceanicola > Pacificoceanicola oceani. The sequence goes on along the minus strand of NZ_CP124616.1, from coordinate 2,927,850 downwards.
CGAAGGGGGCCTGAACATCCGCCTGATCGACACGCCGCACGCGCAGGAATCGCGGATGATCGATTACAAACGCTTTGCCGCCGAGGCGTTTTCCCATGCCAACAAGATGGACAAACGCGTCTGGGGCAAGCCGGGGGCCAAGATCGGTTTTGTCTCGGCCGGCAAGAACTGGCTGGACCTGCTGCACGCCATGTCCCTGCTGGGCATCGACGAGGCCGAGGCCGAAAGGCTGGGCATCACCACCTACAAGATCGGGCAGGTGTTCCCGCTGGACATGAAAGGCTTTCACGATTGGGCCGAGGGGCTGGATCTGATCGTCATCGTCGAGGAAAAGCGCAAGCTGATCGAGGTGCAGGTCAAGGAAGCGCTGTTCGAGGATGCGCATCGGCGTGTCTATGGATGGTACAAGGGCGGCGCGGGCGCGCTGCACCGCGAAGAACTGTTCCCGACCCGCGGCGCGCTGGACCCGACATGGATCGCCCGCAAGCTGGGCGAAATCCTGATCGAAGAGGGCCGCGGCACTGATGGCATCAAGGCCGGGCTGCGCACCATCGAAGAGGCAACCAAGGCCGACAACGCGCAGGAAATCGCCGCGCGCATTCCCTATTTCTGCTCTGGCTGTCCGCACAACTCCTCGACCAAGGTGCCCGAGGGCAGCCGCGCCTATGCCGGCATCGGCTGTCACTATATGGCGCAGTGGATGGACCGCGAAACCACCGGCTTTACCCATATGGGCGGCGAGGGCGCGAACTGGATCGGCGAGGCACCGTTTTCCAAGCGCGGTCATGTGTTCCAGAACCTTGGCGACGGCACCTACAACCATTCGGGCGTGCAGGCGATCCGCGCGGCGCTGTTGGACAACACGCGCATCACCTACAAGATCCTGTATAACGACGCGGTCGCCATGACCGGCGGCCAGCCGAACGAAGGCGGGCTGACGCCGCAGCGCATCGCGGCCGAAGTCACCGCCATGGGCGTCAAGAAACTGGCCGTGGTCTATGACGAAAAAGAGGACGTCGACCTCAAAAGTTTCCCCGCCGGGGCCGAGTTGCATGAGCGGGCCGAACTGGACCGGGTTCAAAAGGCGCTGGCGGAGTATGAGGGCGTCTCGGTCCTGTTGTATATCCAGACCTGCGCGGCGGAAAAACGGCGCCGTCGCAAGCGCGGCAAGTTCCCCGATCCCGATCGCCGGGTGTTCATCAACACCGATGTCTGCGAAGGCTGCGGCGATTGCGGCGTGCAGTCGAACTGCGTGTCCATCGTGCCGGTGGAAACCGAATTGGGCCGCAAGCGGGCCATCGACCAATCCAGTTGCAACAAGGATTTTTCCTGCCTCAAGGGATTCTGCCCGTCTTTCGTGACGCTGAAGGGCGCGCAGGTGAAAAAGGCGCAGACCGCCTCGCTTGACCTGCCGGACCTGCCGTTGCCAAAGCTGCCCGCAATCAAGGGCACGCACAACATCGTGGTCACCGGGGTTGGCGGCACCGGGGTTGTGACCATTGGCGCGGTGTTGGCGCAGGCGGCGCAGATCGACGGCAAGGGCGCTGCGATGATGGAAATGGCCGGGCTGGCGCAAAAGGGCGGCGCGGTGCATATCCACCTGCGGCTGGCGGAAAAGCCGGGCGACATCAGCGCGGTGCGCGTCGCAACGGGCGAGGCCGATACCTTGATCGGCGGCGATCTGGTGGTGTCAGCCGGGGCCAAGACGCTGGGCCTGATGACCACGGGACGCACCGGCGCGGTGGTCAACAGCCATGAGATCATCACCGGCGACTTTACCCGCAACACCGAATTTGCCCTGCCCATCGACCGGTTGGAGGTGGCTTTGCAGGCGCGGTTGCAGGATCGGCTGGCGTTGTTCGATGCCTCGGAACTGGCCAAGGCGCTGCTGGGGGATTCGATTTTCTCGAACATGATGATCCTTGGCGCCGCGTGGCAAAACGGGCTGGTGCCGCTGACACACGAGGCGATCCGCAACGCGGTGCAGCTGAACGGTGCGGCGGTCGACAAGAACCTGCGCGCCTTTGAAATCGGCCGCTGGGCCATGGTGCATCCCGATGAGGCGGCAAAACTGATCGCCCCCAGCGTGGTGCAACTGCCCAAAACGCTTGAGGACAAGATCGCCTTTCGCGCCGATCATCTGGTGAAATACCAGGGCAAGCGGCTGGCCAAACGCTATCGCAAGCTGGTCGACGGTGTGAGCGATCCGCGCCTGCGCGAAGCGGTGGCCAAGGGCTATCACAAACTGCTGGCCTACAAGGACGAATACGAGGTCGCGCGCCTGCACTTGGAAACGGTGGACAAGGCGAAACAGCAGTTCGAGGGCGATTTCGAGGTGAGCTATCACCTGGCCCCGCCGATGCTGTCGAAAACCGGCCCGGACGGGCGGCCCTTGAAAAAGGAATACGGCGCGGGGATGCTGCGCGGTTTCAAACTGCTGGCGCGGATGAAACGCCTGCGCGGCACGCCGTTCGATCCCTTTGGCCGTACGGATGAACGCCGGATGGAACGCGCCCTGATCAAGCAATACGAGGCGGACATGGCCGCGTGGCTGCCCAAGGCGGGCAGCGCCAACATGGACGCGCTGGTGGCGCTGGCGGAACTGCCCTTGCAGATCAAGGGCTTTGGTCCGGTCAAGCAAAAGGCCGAGGAAAAGGCCGCAAAACGGCGCGAGGAATTGCTGGCCGCCCTGCGCGCAGGCCCCGCACCGCTGAAGCAGGCGGCGGAATGATCGCAGGCAGGCCCCGGACTTGATCCGGGGCCGCGCGGTCATCCGGGCAACGGGGCCCGTGGCGCGCCGGGGGCAGGGGGCACTGCACCGGCAGTCATCAATTTTTGACAGACCGCGTGCAATCTGGTGTCCTTGGATGCATTCGGGTAAAGCCCCGCGCATCCGGTCCTGAGGATTCCAGCCATGCCGCCCCGCAAACAGGTCGCCCGAGACATCTCTTACAGCTACTCTGCCACCACGCGGGGGGGCAAGGCGATGATCCGCCTGATGGAAAACGCCACCGGGCGGCTGGGCCTGATCAAGCGCGCCAAGGGCTACGAGCACGAGGTCGCCCTTGGGCGGGATTTCTGGCAGGTCATGGTGGAACGCTATGGGCTTGGCCTTGAGGTGGTGCAGGGGCATCTGGACGATATCCCCAAGGACGGCCCGCTGATTGTCATCGCCAACCATCCTTACGGCATTCTTGACGGGCTGATGATGGGTCATATCCTGTCGGTGGTGCGCGGCGATTTCCGCATTCTGGCCAATTCGGTGTTCCGCAAGGCCGAGGATCTGAACAAGGTGATCCTGCCGGTGGATTTCGACGGCAGCAAAGAGGCGCTGAAACTGAACCTGGAAACCCGCAAGACCGCACTGGAGTATCTGGGGCAGGGCGGCTGCATCGGGATTTTCCCGGGCGGCACCGTGGCCACCGGGGTCACGCCCTTTGCACGCCCCATGGACCCGGGCTGGCGCACCTTTACGGCCAAGATGATCGCCAAATCCGGGGCGCAGGTGGTGCCGATCTATTTCGACGGCCATACCTCGCGGCTGTTCCAGCTGGCCAGCCATCTGCACACGACCCTTCGCATGGGCCTGCTGATCAAGGAATTCCGCAAGCGGGTGGATACGCCCGTGCGGGTGTCGGTCGGCCAGCCGATCGACCCTGCGCAGATCGCCGCACGGGCCGGGGATGCGCGCGCGCTTATGGATTTCCTGCGCAAGGCGACATATGATCTGTCGCCGATCCCCTTGCCATCCTATGACTACGGGTTCGAGTTCGAAACAAAACACAAGAGCGGCGATGAGCCGCCCAAACGGATCTATTGAGGCGCCAGGGCGCGCAGCAGGAGTACATGACATGGCAGTTGGCGTTTTTGATTCCGGCCTTGGCGGGCTGACCGTACTGGAGGCGCTGACCCAGCGCCTGCCTGACGTTCCCTTTGCCTATTTCGCCGACAGCAAGCACGCGCCCTACGGCGTGCGCGATGCCGATGACGTCTACAACCTGACCTGCGCCGCCACCCAGCGGCTGTGGGACGAAGGCTGTGACCTGGTGATCCTGGCATGCAACACCGCCAGCGCGGCCGCCCTGCGCCGGATGCAGGAAAGCTGGATCCCCAAGGACAAGCGCGTGCTGGGGGTCTTTGTGCCGCTGATCGAGGCGCTGACCGAACGCCAGTGGGGCGACAATTCCCCGCCGCGCGAGGTTGCCGTGAAACACGTGGCCCTGTTCGCGACGCCAGCCACCGTGCGCAGCCGCGCCTTTCAGCGCGAGCTGGCCTTTCGCGCCATCGGCGTCGATGTCGAGGCGCAGGCCTGCGGCGGTCTGGTCGATGCCATCGAAGAGGGCGACATGATCCTGGCCGAGGCGCTGGTGCGCTCGCACGTCGATGCGCTGATGCGCAAGATGCCCACCCCCGAGGCGGCGATCCTGGGCTGTACCCATTACCCGCTGATGCAGGAGATTTTCCAGGATGCGCTGGGGCCCGATGTGACGGTCTACAGCCAGGCCAACCTGGTGGCCGCCTCGCTCGAGGATTACCTGCGCCGCCATCCGGGAATGCTGGGCAGCGGCACCGACAGCGTGTTCCTGACCACCGGGGATCCGGCCAAGGTGTCGCGCAATGCGACGCAGTTCCTCAAGCGCAAGATCGCGTTCACTTCAGCATAGGATCGTCGCGCCGGTCCGGCAGCGGCTGCTCTGGTGCGCGCGGGCCGGTGTCGCCCTGCCACCAGGCGCGCTTGATCCCCTGGTAGACGGTGATCTGGCTGCCGGGACCAAAGCCGGCCAGCGCGCTTGCGCGGTACATCAGGCTTTGGCCGGTGCGGCCGCTGGCCTCGCGCCATTTCAGGCGGTACATGCGTCGGTTGTTGATGGTGACCGAGGTCGCGGCGATTTCTGTGACTTCGGCGGTTTCCTCGGCGCCAAAACGCCGGGCGCGGACGGCGGCGATGGCGCGGCTGCCGGAATACCACAGCCCGCCCAGCATCAGCGTGCCAAACACCAGCGCGATGATCTGCGTCACCGTCGCGGCGCTGCGGTTCGCGCCTTGGGTCAGTTCGGTGCGGTCGGGTTCAGAGTCGAGATACCAGATCGGCATGGTGTCATGCACCCGCGCGCGGTTGTAGACCGACAGGCTGACCGAGCGGCTGATTTCCATCTGCGCGCCGCTGTTGGTCATGTAGTCGAGCACAAGGTAATGGGTCACCTCGCGGTCGCCATCGCTGTCGGTGCTTTCGGTGTAATACTTGTCCATGATCCTGGCGGTGGTCTGGCGGCCTTCGGTTTCAAAGCGGATCGCCAGCCCCAGGGCAAAGTGGCTGACCAGGGTCAGCACCAGCAGGCTGCCCAGGAAGGCAAGGGAAAACCAGCCGCCCATGCGCAGGTACAGCTTGTGAATGGGAACGGGTCTGTCCAGGGTCACCTTGGCCATGGCGCAATGATGCGGCGGGCCGCGCCGCCGATCAAGAGCATTGATCCCCCCGCGCTGCGCCGATATAGCTGAAGGCAGGAGAAAACAGATGAACGGTATGCCCCTTCTTTCCCTGCGACGATAAATCGCCTGCCTGCGGTGCGCCATGCTCCGCTGCGTTTTCTTCTTGTCCCTGGCGCCGATCGTGCGCCCCAAACGTCAGGTTCCCCCATGCCCCATTCCATCGCCATCATCGGCGCGTCCGGCTATACCGGCGCCGAACTTGTCCGCATCATCGCCACGCACCCGTCTTTTGAAATCAAGGCCCTGGCCGCCAATTCCAAGGCCGGGCAAAGCATGGCGCAGGTGTTCCCGCACCTGCGGCACCTTGATCTGCCGGATATGGTGACCTGGGAACAGATCGATTTCGACCAGATCGACCTGTGCTTTTGCGCGTTGCCGCACAAGACCAGCCAGGAGGTGATTTCCCAGCTGCCCAAAACCGTGAAGATCGTCGATCTGTCGGCGGATTTCCGGCTGCGCGATCCGGCGGCCTATGAAAAGTGGTACGGCAACAAGCACGCCGCCATCGAGATGCAGAAAGAGGCCGTCTATGGCCTGACCGAGTTCTACCGCAAGGAAATCGCGGCGGCGCGTCTGGTGGCTGGTACGGGCTGCAACGCGGCAACCGGGCAGTTCATCCTGCGCCCGCTGATTGCCGCCGGGGTGATCGACCTGGATCAGATCATCCTGGACCTGCAATGCGGGGTGTCGGGGGCTGGCCGGTCGTTGAAGGAAAACCTGCTGCATGCGGAGCTGTCCGAGGGCACCAATGCCTATTCGGTCGGGGGCACGCACCGCCATCTGGGCGAGTTCGACCAGGAATTCAGCGCCATCGCGGGCCGCGAGGTGAAGATCCAGTTCACGCCGCACCTGGGGCCGTTCAACCGCGGGATCCTGGCCACGGCCTACCTGTCCGGGGATGCGGCGCAGGTGCTGGCGACGCTGCAGGCGGCCTATGCCGATGAACCCTTTATCGAGGTTCTGCCGATGGGCGAGACACCCAGCACGCACCATGTGCGCGGGTCGAACTTTTGCCATATCGGCGTGACGGCGGACCGGATTGCGGGGCGCTGCATCGTGGTGGCGGCGCTGGACAACCTGACCAAGGGCAGTTCCGGGCAGGCGGTGCAGAACGCCAACCTGATGCTGGGCGAGGACGAGACCGCCGGTCTGATGCTGGCGCCCTGTTTCCCCTGATCGGGCAGTGACCTGGCGGTGCGCCTTGCGGCGCGCTTGCCTTGATTGCGTTCGGGCCACGCAGGCCATGGGGAGGGCGCTGCCCTCCCCAAACCCCACCCGGGATATTTTTGGCAATTGGAAGCATGGGCGCGGCAAATCGCGCCGGGGGCTTCGTTTCGTATGCGCAATGCCTTATATAGGCGACAGGAATTCGCTTGGCATGTGGGAGGCCCCTGATGGCTTTGAAATCGCTGAAAAAGAAACGTCGGGTGCAGGTCATTGCCATGACGGCGGTTGCGCTGATCGTATCGACGGCCCTGATCGGCTATGCGATGCGCGACGGGATCAACTTTTTCCGCTCGCCCAGCCAGGTGGTTGAAACGCCGCCGTCGCCGTCCGAGACCTTTCGCATTGGCGGGTTGGTCGAGGAAGGATCGTTGGTGCGCGGGCAGGGCCAGGAGATCCGCTTTCGCGTGACCGATGGCGGGGCGACGGTGCCGGTGGTCTATTCGGGGGTCTTGCCGGACCTGTTCGAAGAGAACCAGGGCATGGTCGGCACTGGCCGCTATGTGAACGGCGTCTTTGAGGCGCATGAGATCCTTGCCAAGCATGACGAGACCTATATGCCCAAGGAAGTGGTGGACGCGCTGAAGGAACAGGGTGTCTATCAGGAACCGGGCAGCTGAGCCGGCGTTTCCCCCGCCTTCTTGGCGAGGGGGAGCAGTAGCGTCACGCGCAGCCCGCCCTTGGGCCGATTTTCCACCATCAGGCTGCCCTGTGACTGGCGGGCAAAGCCCAGCACGGCCGAGAGGCCGAGGCCGGGGCCTTGGCCCAGCGGTTTGGTGGTGAAAAACGGTTCGGTCAGCATCGGCAGGGCATTGGGCGGAACGCCGGGGCCGTTGTCTTCGACGATGATCGCCATGTAGGGCGGCGGCGCTTCGGGGCGCGGGTCAATGTCGGGCAGGGTGTCGACATGGGCCGAGCGCAGCCAGATCCTGCCCCGGCCTTGCAGCGCGTCCTGAGCGTTCAGGCATAGCTGCACCAGAACCGTTTCCAGCATGTCGTGGTCGGCAAGGACCTTGAGGTCCCGGTCGCCGGGTTCCGAGGCGAGCGTGATGCCCGGGGACAGCAGGTCGCGCAGCAGAGCGTGCATCTGGTCGTGCAGGGCCGCGGCGCTGATCGGGGCGGGGCGCAGGCGGGCGCGGCCACTGGTGGCCAGCAGTTGGCGTACGGTCATGGCGGCGCGATGGGCGGCCTCGTGGGCCTGTCTGATCACCTGGGCGCGTTCCTTTTCGTCGCTCAGGGCGCCGTGGAGTTCCAGGTTTCCGATCACGGCGGTCAGGATGTTGTTGAAGTCATGCGCAACCCCGCCGACGAATTGATTGAGCGCGCGGGCCTTTTGCGACTGGGCATAGCGGTGCTGCGCGGCGCGCAGGGCCTGCGAGCGGGACAGCTGTCCCATCAAGGCCAGGTAATAATAAATGGTCACGCCAATTGCGGTAACCACGGCGGCCATAAATTGGTAGGTGCCGCCGAAATTGGGATATAGCAGGACAATCAATGCCGCCGCGACAAAGGTGAATTGGGCGGCATCCGAATATACCACTTCGCGGATCATTTCACCCTTGTGGAAATTGTTCAACAGCAAGGCCACCAGGCCAAGCGCGCCGACAAGAACCAGGGCCGTGTCCTGGACCGCCAGCAAATACAATGGGCCAGAGACAAAGCTGAGCGCCGCGAGGTTGTAGAGCGCAAGACACAAGGCGTATTGGCGATTGGGGTTTGCGGTGATCCGGCAGATGAGTGTGGCCGCAAAGAGGCTGTCCACCACAAGATAGACCAGCAGCCATTGGATGAAGAACCAGTCCGAGGTGGCAAGGTACAACAGCGCGGCGCATGCAAGGGCAAGACTGTATCGCAGGGCCATTTCGGGGACAGAACCGAAATCGGCCTTTCTCAAATGCTCGATCCGGGCCTCGGGTGTGTCGTGCTGCATGGATCGGGCTCAATGTTTTTCAGTTTTCTTAAAAATAGCCTTAAAACGTTAATTTAAAAAACGAATTGAGCAAAATCAAAGGAAAGTTTCGCCGCCGCTTTGCCAAAGCGACGAAAAAGCGACGGGGCCGCAACCGGGGCGGCCCCGACGATGGAATTATTTCAGGATCGAACGGCCGGCGTAGACGGCGGTTTCGCCCAGCAGTTCCTCGATCCGGATCAGCTGGTTGTACTTGGCCAACCGGTCGGAACGGGCCAGCGAGCCGGTCTTGATCTGGCCGCAGTTGGTGGCCACGGCGAGGTCGGCGATGGTCGCGTCCTCGGTTTCGCCCGAACGGTGCGACATCACGTTGGTCATGCGGGCGCGGTGCGCCATGTCGACGGCGCGCAGGGTTTCGGTCAGCGTGCCGATCTGGTTGACCTTGACCAGCATCGAGTTGGCGCAGCCTTGCTCGATCCCCATGGCCAGACGCGCGGGGTTGGTGACGAACAGATCGTCGCCCACCAGCTGGATCTTGTCGCCCAGCTTGTCGGTCAGCATCTTCCAGCCGTCCCAGTCGTCTTCGGCGCAGCCGTCTTCGATCGAGATGATCGGGTAGTCGTCGCACAGGGCTGCCAGGTAATCGACGTTTTCAGCCGAGGTCAGGGATTTGCCTTCGCCCTTCATCTCGTATTTGCCGCCCTTGAAATATTCGGTCGAGGCGCAGTCGAGGGCCAAGTAGATGTCTTCGCCCGGTTTGTAACCGGCCTTTTCGATGGACTTGAGGATGAAATCCAGCGCTTCGCGGGTCGAGGCGATGTTGGGGGCAAAGCCGCCTTCGTCGCCGATGCCGGTGGACAAGCCCGCGGCGGACAGCTCTTTTTTCAGGGTGTGAAAGACTTCGGAGCCCATGCGCACGGCTTCGCGGATGTTCGCGGCCGACACCGGCATGATCATGAATTCCTGGATGTCGATCGGGTTGTCGGCATGTTCGCCGCCGTTGATGATGTTCATCATCGGAACGGGCAGGACGGTGGCCTGGGTGCCGCCGACATAGCGGTATAGCGGCTGGCCGCAGAAATCGGCGGCGGCCTTTGCCACGGCCAGCGACACGCCCAGGATGGCGTTGGCGCCAAGGCGGCCCTTGTTGTCGGTGCCGTCCAGTTCGCACATGGCCATGTCGATGGCGACCTGTTCGGTGGCGTCATAGCCCAGGATCGCCTCGGCGATTTCGCCGTTCACGGCAGCGACGGCATCCAGCACGCCCTTGCCCATGTAGCGCGCCTTGTCGCCGTCACGCTTTTCCACGGCTTCGTGCACGCCGGTCGATGCGCCCGAGGGCACGGCGGCGCGGCCCATGGTGCCGTCTTCGAGGGTGACGTCAACTTCGACGGTCGGGTTGCCCCGGCTGTCAAGGATTTCGCGGGCGTGAATGTCGATGATGGTGCTCATGGGGCAGGTCCCTTTGGCGATGAAATTTGCTTGTGTCATATCAGGCGCGGCGGGAAAGTAAACAATCCTGTTACCGCTAACGAAGCCCTGTTGCAAAGGGTTGCGCTAACGGTCGGCGCTAACGGCCTGACGGGCAAGGCGTCTTTCGCGCAAGAAGCTGTAAAGCCCTGCGCCAAGGATCAACGCGCCGCCGATCAGGGTCCAGCCGTCGGGCCAGTCGTCGAACACCGCGATGCCCAGCAGGGTCGCAAAGATCAGGCGCGTGTAGCGAAACGGCGAGACGACCGAAGCCGGGGCCATGCGCATCGCCGTGGTGATCGCCAGGTATCCGCCGGTGGTCACGAAAACCGCGCCAAGGATGTACCACAACGTCGCCGGATCGGTCGAAAACGGCCTGTCGGCCATGGCCAGCAGCACCAGCCCCGGCAGGATCGTCGCCATGAAGCCCCAGGTGGAAATCGCCAGCGCCGGGATATGCGGCGGCGACATGCGGGTCACCAGATCACGCGCCGACAGCGCGGTGATTCCCAGCACACCGAACAGCTCGTAACCGGTGAAACTGGCGCCAAAGGGCCGGATCACGATCAGCATGCCGATCAACCCGACCAGAACCGCCAGCCAGCGCCGCCAACCGACCTCTTCGCCCAGGAAAAGCGCGGCGCCCATGGTCACCACCAGCGGCCCGGCCTGGGTGATCGCGGCAAACACCGGAAGCGAGGTATTGGCGACGCCGATCACCATGCCGACGGCGGCGATGATCTCGAACCCGTTGCGCAGCATCACCTTGGGGTGCAGGGCATCGGCGGTAAAGATCGCCACGCCGCGCAAGCGCGCCAAGGCAAGGAACAGCAGCGTGCCCCCTGCGCTGAGCAGCAGCATGGTCTGCCCGACCGAGGCAACCTGCGTCGACAGCTTGATAAAGGCATCCGTCCCGGCCAGCAGGGCCATGGACAGAACCATCAGCGCGATGGCGCGAAGGATGTCCAACTCAGGTGATCACATCCGGGGCGGCGCGCCCCGTGCGGTCCTTGATCCCGGCCAGTTCCTCGGCGGCGGCGATGACCGGGGCCAGCGCCTCTTGGGCGTCCATGTGCAGGTTCTCGGTGTCCACCGTTTCCAGGTAGACCCGCAGCGTCGCGCCAACGGTGCCGGTGCCCGACAGGCGCAGCACGACGCGCGCGCCGCCTTCGAACCCGATGCGGATGCCCTGGGCTTCGGTGCGCGATCCGTCGATCGGATCGTCATAGGCGAAATCATCGGCGCTGGTGATGGTCAGGCCCGCGACGGTCGTGCCGGGCAGGGCAGCAAGCCGCGAGCGCAGATCGTCCATCAGGGCATTGGCGGCGGTGGCGTCGACACCTTCGTAATCGTGGCGCGAATAGTAGTTGCGCCCATACTTGGCCCAGTGCTCGGCCATCAGGTCGGCAACGGAAATCTGCCGCTTGGCCAGGATGTTCAGCCAGAACAGCACCGCCCACAGCCCATCCTTTTCGCGGACATGGTCGCTGCCGGTGCCGGCGCTTTCCTCGCCGCACAGGGTGCAGCGGCCGGCGTCCATCAGGTTGCCGAAAAACTTCCACCCGGTCGGGGTCTCAAAGCATTCGATCCCCAGTGCCTGCGCCACCCGGTCCACCGCCTTGGAGGTCGGCATCGAGCGCGCCACACCCTGAAGCCCCCCGGCATAGGCCGGGATCAGCGTGGCATTGGCCGCCAGCGCCGCCAGGCTGTCCGAGGGGGTCACATACAGGCCGCGCCCGACAACCATGTTGCGGTCGCCGTCGCCGTCGCTGGCGGCACCGAAATCAGGGGCGTCTGGCCCCATCATCTCGTCCATCAGCGGTTTGGCCCAGATCGGGTTGGGATCGGGGTGGCCCTTGCCAAAATCGGGCAGGGGGGTGCCATTGATCACGCTGCCCCTTTGAGCGCCAAGCTGGTCCTCAAGGATGGCGGTGGCATAGGGGCCGGTGATGGCGTGCATGGCGTCAAAGCGAATGCGAAAACCGCCCTGAAACAGCGCGCGCAGGGCGTCAAAGTCAAAGATCTTCTGCATCAGCGCGGCGTAATCGGCGACCGGGTCGACGACCTCGACCACCATGTCGCCCAGCCTGTGTTCGCCCAACTTGGACAGGTCGATGTCATGGCTGACAAAGATCGCGTATTCGCTGATTGTCTTGGTCGCCTCGAAGATCTTCGAGGTCACGTTTTCCGGGGCGGGGCCGCCGTTGGCGGTGTTGTACTTGACGCCGAAATCGCCCTCGGGGCCGCCGGGGTTGTGGCTGGCCGACAGGATGATGCCGCCATCGGCGCGGCGCTTGCGGATCAGGTTCGAGGCGGCAGGGGTGGATAGCAGCGCATTCCGCCCGACAATCACCCGGCGCGCGCCCGAAGCGGCGGCCATGCGCAGCACGACCTGCGCGGCTTCGGCGTTGAAATGGCGACCATCGCCGCCCAGCACCAGGGTCCTGTCCTTGACGCCGCCGATGCCGTTCCAGATCGACTGGATGAAGTTTTCAAGGAAATGATGCGCCTGAAATTCGGGCGTCGTCTTGCGCAGCCCCGAGGTGCCGGGTTTCTGGCCCGCGATGGGCTGGGTGGCGACGGTCTGGATGCTCATGGAAAACGCCCTGTTGGTGATAACGTTAACAAGAGGTATCGCCGCGATTGGCCCATCACGCAAGGCCGCAGCGCCGTCTAATGCGCCAGCCGTTCCGCCAGATGCCCGGCGCAGCCGGTCAGGGCGGCATAATCGTCTTCGACCAGGTGCACGGGAAACTGCGTCATGTAGGGGCCAAAGCGGCCCTTGTCGGCAAAGCTTTCGGCAAAGCCGAGGCGCAGCAGGTGCGGCCCGAAATGGCGCACCACGCCGCCCACCAGGTAGATGCCGCCAAAGGGCAGGGTGATCAGCGCAAGGTTGCCCGCATAACGCCCCATGAAGCGCACGAACAGCTTGGCGGCATGGGTGGCGCGCGGATCGCCGTTTTCAAAGGCCTTCATGATCGCGCTGGCGTCCAGCGCCGGGCTGTCGTCACCCGCCTCGGCGCTCAGCCAGGCGTGGATGCGTTCGAACCCGCGCCCGGACAGCACATCCTCGAGCCCCGGGGTGCCGTGCTGGGCGGCGACCCAGGTTTTCAGGCGCAGCTCTTCCTCGGTCTGGACGGGCATGGTGATGTGGCCGGCCTCGGCCGGGGGCACGACGGTCTGCCCGCCCATGCGATAGACCGGAGAGGCGTTCAGCCCGGTGCCGACATTGACCACCAGCCGCGTCGCGCCCTCATCGGCGGGGCGGCCCGGCAGGATGGCGCGCTGCGCGGCGTGGTCCAGATGCGCCACGGCAAAGCCCTGCGCCTGCATGTCATTGAGCACCGACACCACCTTGGCCCCGGTTTCCCGGGCGATGCTGTCGGCGGCGATGGTCCAGGACAGGTTGGTCATCTGCCCGACACCGTCCTTGACCGGCCCGGCCATGTCGACACAGACCGCATGCGGGCGGGCGTCCGATCCGGACAGGAAATCACGCAGGATCGGTTCGATCCCGGCCTGGTCGGCGTTGCGATAGCGTTTGACCGTGTGCATCTGCACCTGCGTGCCGCGCGCATAGGCGACCCGGGTGTTGGTTCCGCCGATATCGGCGACGACTGCCAGTTCATCCGTCATGTTAGCGCCTCAACTTTTCCGCCAGCGCGTGGTAGGACGCTTTGGGTCTGCGTTCAAGCGTTTCGAAATCCACATGCACCAGGCCAAAGCGCTGTTCATAGCCGCAGGCCCATTCGTAATTGTCCAGCAGCGACCAGATGTAATAGCCCTTCAGCGGCACGCCCTCGGCGATGGCCTGGCGGACCTTGTCCAGATGCGCGTCAAGATAGGCGATGCGCTGCGGGTCATCGACCTTGCCGTTCTTGACCACATCGGGCGAGGCAAGACCGTTTTCGGTGACGATCAGCGGCAGGTCACCGGTGTATTCGCGCGCCGTGCGGGTCAGGAAATTGTACAGCCCTTCGGGATAGATTTCCCAACCCATCAGGGTCTTGGGCAGCGGGCCTTCGACCTCTTTGACACCGGGCCAGGGGCCGCCATCGGGGCCGATCAGCTTGCGGGTGTAATAGTTCAGCCCGCACCAGTCGACGGGCTGCGAAATCAAGGCCATGTCGTCCTGCCAGCGGTCCGGCATGTGCGGCCCCAACCCTTCGAGAACCTTCTCGGGGTAGGCGCCCTTGAACACGCCGCCCAGGAACCAGCGGTTGTAGATGGCGTCGTACAGCGCGGCCTTTTCGGCGGCCTCGGCGCTGTCGTCCGCCGGGTCAGCCCATTCAAAGTTGAAGACCGCGCCAAGGTTGTCCATGCCCAGCCCGCGCATCACCTCGATCGCGCGGCCATGCGCCAGAAGGACATGGTGCATGGCGCGGGCGGTGGCGCGGATGTCGCGCAGTCCGGGCGCGTGGTAGCCCATGAAGTGGCTCAGCCAGGCAACGCACCAGGGTTCGTTGATCGGGGCGACCGAATACATCCGGTCGCCGATCCGGCCCATCAGGGCCTGGGTATAATCGGCAAACCAGCCGGCGATGTCGCGGTTGCGCCAGCCGCCCATGTCCAGGATCGGCGAGGGCAGTTCCCAATGGTACAGGGTCGCGCAGGGTTTGATCCCGCGTTCCAGCATGGCGTCGGTCAGCCTGTCATAGAAATCCAGCCCCTCGGGGTTCACCGTCTTGCCGTCGGGCATGACCCGCGCCCAGCTGGTGGAAAAGCGGTAGCAGTCGAACCCGGCGGCGGCGACCAGATCCAGGTCTTCGGGATAGCGGTGGTAGTGATCCACCGCGACCGCGCCGTTTTCGGCATTCTTGACGTTGCCCGGGGTCGCGGCGAAATCGTCCCATTGGGTGCGGCCGGCGCCGCCAAAGCCATGGCCTTCGATCTGGTAACTGGAGGTGGCGACCCCAAAGAGGAAATCCTTGGGGAAATCGGCGCGTGCATGTTTCATGGTGTCCTCGGGGGTTTCAGGTGGGGGCAGGGCCGGTGGATTGGCCGATGATCAGCTCGGCCTCGAACAGCTCGCTCAGCGGGCCGGACCCTGGATCGTTGATCAGTTGCATCAGCAATTCGGCCGCCCGCGCCCCGGCCGCGCGGACCGAAGACCGGGTGGCGGTGAAGATCGGCACGGATTGACCGTTCGAAAGATAGCTAAGGTCGTCGTCATGGGTGATGACCGACACATCGCGGCCCAGGACCAGCCCGCGTTCCAGAATGGCGCGGCGCACACCGATGGCGGTGATCATCGACGACACAAGAAAGGCGGTCGGCGGCGCCGGGATGTCCAGCATGGCCGCTGCGGCGCGATACCCATAGCCTTCGGTCATTTCCTCGCTGCGCATCAGCGCGGGGTCGACCGGCAGACCGTGGTCCGACAAGGCCTGTTCATAGCCCAGCCGGCGGCGGTGCGCGAAATCTAGAAATTCAAGACCATTGACCAGCGCAATCCGGCGATGGCCCAAGTCCAGCAGGAACGCCGTCGCGCGGCGAAAGGCGCGGGTGTTGTTGACGTCGTGCCACGAATAGGGCCCCGCAATGTCCGAGGCCCGGCCATGCACCACGAAGGGCAGGCCCAGCTCTTGCAGCAGTTCGATCCGGCTGTCGCGCATCCGCGGGCCGTGCACCACGATCCCGTCGACATTGCCGCGCGCCTTGATGGTGCGATAGGCGTTTTCGATCTTGCTGTCCTCGACCAGCGACAGCACCACCTCATAGCCGTGGCGGGCATAGGTCGATCCGGCCCCGGCGATGAAATCGCCAAAGATCGGGTTCACCATCTCGTGCTGGTCCGACACCGGCAGCACGTGGCCGATGGCATGGGTGCGCCCGGTGGCCAGGCTCTTGGCGCGGGCATTGGGGCTGTAGCCGTGGGCACGCGCCGCCTCGCGCACGGTCTTGCGGGTCTTTTCGCTGACCTCGGGATAGCCGTTCAGCGCACGGCTGACCGTGGTTTGTGACAGGCCCAGATGCTGAGAGAGTTGTTTGAGATTCATAGCGTACATAGGAACCAAAGCGATTTGAATTTGTAAAGGATTCCATCGGGCGGAAAACAGGGAAACAATCCGGCCCCTGCCTGAAAAAGCTGCGGTGCAGCATAAGTTTGGGGCGTTTTGTGAACATCTTTGATTGACTAAATCGCAGAATCGCGCGAAAGCTGCGGCATTCAAAGCGCTTTGGAAATCCCCGAGGGATTGCGTTGGCGCCAGATTGATACATCATGCCAGATGTAGACTTTGGGAGGACTACCATGAAAAGAACCTATCTTATGGGCGTTGCCGC
Organism: Tropicibacter oceani; assembly: GCF_029958925.1. Taxonomy (NCBI): domain Bacteria; kingdom Pseudomonadati; phylum Pseudomonadota; class Alphaproteobacteria; order Rhodobacterales; family Roseobacteraceae; genus Pacificoceanicola; species Pacificoceanicola oceani. Next base: position 2,911,472 of record NZ_CP124616.1, on the reverse strand, counting down.
GGCGGCGCTGAGCGCCGGCATGGCCCATGCCGAGCAACTGACCATCGCAGGCCCCTGGATCGGCGCCGATCAGGACCAGGTCGAAAAGGTGCTGGACGTGTTCCGCGCGCAATCCGGCATCGACGTCAGCTATGTCGGCTCGGACAGCTTTGAACAGCAGATCGTCATCGACGCCGAGGCCGGTTCGGCCCCCAACATCGCCGTGTTCCCGCAGCCGGGCCTGGCCGCCGACATGGCATCGCGCGGCTTCCTGACGCCGCTGGCCGATGGCACCGCCGACTGGATCCGCGAAAACTATGCCGCCGGGCAGTCCTGGGTCGACCTGGGTACCTATGCGGACAAGGACGGCACCGATCAGCTGTTCGGCTTTTTCTACAAGGTCGATCTGAAATCGCTGGTCTGGTACATCCCCGAGAACTTCGAGGATGCCGGCTATGAAGTGCCGCAAAGCATGGAAGAGCTGAAGGCGCTGACCGACCAGATCGTCGCCGATGGCGAAACCCCCTGGTGCATCGGTCTGGGGTCTGGCGGCGCGACCGGCTGGCCGGCAACCGACTGGGTCGAAGACCTGATGCTGCGCACCCAATCGCCCGAGGATTACGACAAGTGGGTCTCGAACGAGATGCCCTTCAACGATCCCAAGGTGGTGGCCGCCATCGACGAATTCGGCTGGTTCATCGAAGACGCGCGCGTGGCGGGCGGCAAGGGCGCCGTTGCCTCGACCGACTTCCGCGACAGCCCCAAGGGCCTGTTCGAAGCCCCGGCGCAGTGCTACATGCACCGCCAGGCGTCGTTCATCCCGGCCTTCTTCCCCGAAGGCACCGAAGTGGGCTCGGACGTCGATTTCTTCTACTTCCCGTCCTACGCGGAAAAGGACCTGGGCGCACCGGTTCTGGGCGCTGGCACCCTGTGGGCCATCACCAAGGACAGCCCCGAGGCACACAAGTTCATCGAATTCCTCGAATCCACCGAGGCGCATGAAACCTGGATGGCGCAAAAGGGTTTCCTGACCCCGCACAAGGGCGTCAACCCCGAGGCCTTCAGCGATCCGACCCTGCGCAAGATGAACGAGATCCTGCTGGGGGCGACCACCTTCCGATTTGACGGCTCTGACCTGATGCCGGGCGGCGTGGGCGCTGGCAGCTTCTGGACCGGCATGGTCGATTACGCGGGCGGCAAGGATGCCGAAACCGTGGCGACCGAGATCCAGAACAGCTGGGACGCGCTGAAGTAAGGCATTCGCCTTGAGCTACCGAAGCCCCCCGCCATCTGCGTGGGGGGCTTTGACCAAATTCGGCAACTGACGCGCGGGGGAGGACGTCATGCATCCGGCAATCCAGGGCATTCTGACGATCGTGATCGGGGTGGGCGCATGCGTCGCCTATTTCTACTTTTCCAACCAGTTTCTGGACAAGGTTCTGTTCCCCGCCAAGGGCAAGCACGCGGGGCGCAACATCAACCGCGCCAACATGATCCGGCCTTGGCTTTTCCTGTTCCCCGCGCTTTTCGCGCTCAGCGTCTATCTGGCCTATCCCGTGCTGGAAACGCTGCGGCTGTCGCTGACCGACCGGCGGCTGGATGGCGCCTTTGTCGGGTTGGACAATTATCGGCAGATGGTCACAGAGCCCAAGTTCTGGGAAGCGATGCGCAACAACATGCTGTGGCTTTTCGTGGTGCCGGCCATGTCCACCGCCTTTGGCCTGCTGGTGGCGCAGCTGACCGACCGGATCAAATGGGGCAATATCGCCAAATCGCTGATCTTCATGCCGATGGCGATTTCCTTTGTCGGCGCCGCGGTGATCTGGAAACTGGTCTATGACGCCCGCCCGCCGGGCACCGAGCAGATCGGCGTTCTGAACGCGCTTTATGTCTGGTTCTCCGGCAATGATCCGCAGCAATGGCTGACCGTTCCGTTCTGGAACAACTTTTTCCTGATGGTGGTGTTGATCTGGATCCAGACCGGCTTTGCCATGGTGATCCTGTCGGCGGCCCTGCGCGGCATCCCCGAGGACACCATCGAGGCGGCGATCATCGACGGCGCCAACCCGTTCCAGATCTTCTTCAAGATCAAGGTGCCGCAGATCAAGTCGACCATCATGGTGGTCTGGACGACGATCACGCTGGTGGTGCTCAAGGTCTTTGACATCGTCTTTGCCATGACCAACGGCCAGTGGGAAACCCAGGTGCTGGCCAACTACATGTACGACAAGCTGTTCCGCTCGTTCGATTGGGGGGTCGGCAGTGCCTCGGCGATTGTCATCATGCTGTTGGTGACGCCGATCCTTGTCTGGAACGTGCGCAACGTGCGCCGCGAAATGCGCTGAGGGGGGCGGGATCATGGACAATATCGCAGGAAGCAAATCGTCGCTGACATGGGCGGTGCATATTTCGGTCGTGGCGCTGGTGGCGCTGTGGCTGTTCCCGACCGTGGGGCTGTTCGTGTCCTCGTTCCGCACCGCCGACCAGATTTCCGGCTCGGGGTGGTGGAAGGCGCTGTTCCCGTCAGAGCAGACCCTGACGCTGCGCACCGCCGACCCGGACAGCCAGGTACAGCAAGGCGCGCTATACGTGATCGAGGGCAACCTGTTCGACGACGAGGCCGCCAACGGCAGCAAGTCGGAAATCAGCGCCTTTGGCATTTCCTCGCGCGAGCTGAGCGCCTTTGCCGTGGGCGAAACCGCGCCGCTGCGCGATGGCAGCCGGATCACGGTGCAGGTCAACGGCGACTACCGGCTTGAGTCCGAGACCGAGATCACCGGCAGCCGGGGCGCGCGGGTATTCGTCGATGCCCGCACACCGCCCAAGTTCACGATGGACAACTACCGCCAGGTGCTGTTTTCCGGCAGCGCCACGGACAATATGGCCAAGGCCTTCATAAACACCCTGACCGTGACCATTCCGGCAACGATCATCCCGATCGTGGTGGCGGCCTTTGCGGCCTATGCGCTGGCCTGGATGGATTTCCCGGGCCGGGCGCTGCTGGTGGCCTTTGTGGTGGGGCTTTTGGTGGTGCCGCTGCAACTGGCGCTGATCCCGCTGCTGAAACTGCACCTGGGCATCGGCATCGGCAAGGGATACCTGGGGGTCTGGCTGGCCCATACCGGGTTCGGATTACCCTTGGCGATCTACCTGCTTCGCAACTACATGGTCAGCCTGCCGCGGGACATCATCGAAAACGCCCGGGTCGACGGGGCGACGGATTTCCAGATCTTCACCAAGATCATCCTGCCGCTGAGCTTTCCTGCGCTGGCTTCCTTTGCGATCTTCCAGTTCCTGTGGACATGGAATGACCTGCTGGTGGCCAAGGTGTTCCTGATCGACGCGACGGGGCAGACCACGGTGATGACCAACCAGATCATCGAGCTGTTGGGCACCCGGGGCGGCAACTGGGAAATTCTGGCGACGGCGGCCTTTGTGTCGATCGCGGTGCCGCTGGCGGTGTTCTTTGCGATGCAGAAATACCTTGTGCGCGGGCTACTGGCCGGCTCGGTGAAATAGCAAACCCGCCCCGGACGCAGATCCGGGGCCTATGCCCCCCGGGGGGCGGATCGAAAAACAGGTCCCGGGGCAAGCCCGGGAACCAGAGTGACAGACGTGAAGGCAAAGGCGCAAAACGACATGGCGAAAACGCTGACGACAGACCCCGATTGGTGGCGCGGTGCGGTGATCTATCAGATCTATCCGCGCAGCTATCAGGACAGCAACGGCGACGGGGTGGGGGACCTTTTGGGGATCACCGGCCGTTTGCCGCATATTGCCTCGCTTGGGGTCGATGCGATCTGGATTTCGCCGTTCTTCAAATCCCCGATGAGGGATTTCGGCTATGACGTCAGCGATTACTGCGATGTCGACCCGATGTTCGGCAGCCTTGCGGATTTCGACGCGCTGATCGGCATGGCGCACCAACTGGGCCTGCGGGTGATGATCGACCTGGTTCTGTCGCATACCTCGCAGGATCATCCGTGGTTCGAAGAAAGCCGTGCGTCCAAGGACAACGACAAGGCCAACTGGTACGTCTGGGCCGATGCCAAACCCGACGGCACCCCGCCCACCAACTGGCTGTCGATCTTTGGCGGCTCGGCCTGGCAATGGGACAGCCGCCGATGCCAGTACTACATGCACAACTTTCTGACCTCGCAGCCCGACCTGAATTTCCACGAACCGCAAGTGCAAGAGGCACTGCTGAAAGTGGCCGAGTTCTGGCTGGATCGCGGGGTCGATGGTTTCCGCCTGGATACCATCAACTTCTACGTTCACGATCAGGAGTTGCGCGACAACCCGGCCCTGCCTGCGGACAAGCGCAACGCCATCACCGCCCCGTCGGTGAACCCATACACCTGGCAGGACCACCTGTACGACAAGAACCGCCCGGAAAACCTAGAGTTCCTGCGCAAGCTGCGGACCCTGATGAACCGCTACAACGCCGCCGCTGTGGGCGAGGTGGGCGATGACCTGTATGGGTTGGATATCCTTGGCGAATACACCTCGGGCGGGGACAAGGTGCAGATGAGCTATGCCTTCGAGCTGCTCTCGGCCGTGCCACCCACCGCCGGTTACGTGGCCGAGGTGATGGACCTGGTCGACGAAAAGGCGCCCGAGGGCTGGGTTTGCTGGGCCTTTTCCAACCATGACGTGCCGCGCCACATCACGCGCTGGAACCTGCCCGACGCGGCGGCGCGCGCCTATACGACGCTGATGATGTGCCTGCGCGGATCGGTCTGTATTTACCAGGGCGAAGAGCTGGGCCTGCCCGAGGCGGATGTGAGTTTCGAGGACCTGCAGGACCCTTACGGCATCCAGTTCTGGCCCGAGTTCAAGGGCCGCGACGGTTGCCGCACGCCGATGGTCTGGGACAACGACAGCCAGAACGGCGGGTTCACCACCGGCAAACCCTGGCTTCCGGTCAGCCATGACCACCTGCCGCGCGCCCTGTCCGAACAGGAACGCGACCCCGGCGCGCTGCTGCACCACTATCGCAAGGCCATCGCCTTTCGCCACGCCCACAAGGCGCTGATCAAGGGCAGCCATGACCGGGTCAAGGCCACCGGCAGCGTCGTGCATTTCCTGCGCGAGGACGCGGACGAGACGATCTTTGTCGCGGTGAACCTGTCGGGTGAGCCGGCGACCATCGACATGCCGAAAGGCCAGTGGCACCAGATCGGGATCGAGCTGGGCAGCACCGGCCCTGCGCCTGACGGCAAACTGCATCTGGGGCCCTGGCAGCCCGCGCTGGCCCTGCGCCAGTCCGCGTAACACAGCAAAAGAGGAGGGGGAGACATGGCCAATCTGAAGCTGACCGGGATCGAAAAGACCTATGGCGGCACGGTCAACGTGCTCAAGGACATCAACCTTGAGATCGAACAGGGCGAGCTGATCGTCTTTGTCGGCCCGTCGGGCTGTGGCAAATCCACCTTGCTGCGGATGATCGCGGGGCTGGAAAAGATCACCGGCGGTACGCTGGAGATCGACGGGCAGGTGGTCAACGACGTGCCCCCCGCGCAGCGCGGCATCGCCATGGTGTTCCAGTCCTATGCGCTGTATCCGCACATGACGGTGCGCGACAACATGAGCTTTGCCCTGAAGCTGGCGAAAAAGTCCAAGGCCGAGATCGACGAGGCGGTGATGCGCGCCGCCAAGATGCTGCAGCTCGAGGATTACCTGGACCGCCTGCCCAAGGCGCTGTCCGGTGGGCAGCGGCAGCGGGTGGCGATTGGCCGGTCGCTGGTGCGCGACCCCAAGGTCTATCTGTTCGACGAGCCGCTTTCCAACCTGGACGCGGCGCTGCGCGTGGCGACGCGGATCGAGATCGCGCAGCTGAAAGAACAGATGCCCGACCGCACGATGATCTATGTGACGCACGACCAGGTCGAGGCGATGACGCTGGCCACCCGTATCGTGGTGCTGGCCAACAAGGGGATCGCGCAGGTCGGATCGCCGCTGGATCTGTACGAGCGGCCGAACTCGGAGTTTGTCGCGCAGTTTATCGGGTCACCTTCGATGAACCTGCTGCCGGGCGAGGTGATCGCCACGGGCGCGCAGACCCGGGTCAGGCTGGAGCGGGGCGGCGAGGTGCTGTCGCATTACCCGACGCGGGACGAAGACATGGGGCTTAAGGTCAATGTCGGGGTACGCCCCGAGGACATGGTTGAAACCGATGGCGAGGCCTATGTCTATGCCGGCAAGGTGGATTTCACCGAAGCCCTGGGCGAGGTCACGCTTCTGTATCTGCAGCCGGAGAATTCCCACGACCCGATCATCGCCAAGCTGCCGGGTATTCACCGCGACACGCGCGGCACCGAGGTGAAGCTGGGGGTTGCACCGGAAAAGGTGCACCTGTTCGCCAACGGGGTGTCGCTGCTGTATCGCTGAGCGGCCGCGGGTGAGGGAAGTCAGCGGTGCGCGCCTTGCGGCGCGCGCCCATTTGTTTTGCGTTCGGGCCACGCGGGCCTTGGGGGCGGACCCCCAAACCCCCGGGGCTCTGCCCCCGCGCTGCGCGCGTCCCCGGGATATTTGGGGCAAATGGAAACGAGCGGGGCCTAGCGGGTGATTTCGCCGCCGGCCTGCTGCCAGTGGACGAGACCGCCGATATTGTGAACCTCGTCGTGGCCCATGCGTTTGAGCATCATCCTGGCCATGGAGGACCGTGCGCCGGACGCGCAGTAGACCGCGATGGGTTTGCCCTGTTTGAGTTCGGGCAGGCATTCGGGGCTGCGCGGGTCGGCGCGCATCGCCAGCGTGGACGAAGGGATTTCGAGCGCGCCCTTGGCCTTGCCGCTGGCGCGGATTTCCATCGGGTCGCGGATGTCGATCAGCACCACTTCGTTTGCGGCGCTGCGGGTGATCGCCTCGGCCGGGGTCATGGTGCCACCGCTGACGGCGTTTTGAAGAAAAGCAAACATCTCGCGTCTCCTTGCGTGTTGTTGATGCTATATACATTCGGTAAGTGGAATGTAAAGGGGAAAGCCGCTTGTTCTTCTAATGTTCCTGATTTTCCATTGGCGAGGCCACAGGTTTCGCCTATCTGTTAACCGGTCGTTATGCGGGGGGCGTCATGCCTGAGTTGAAGTACATCGAAGTGCGCGGCGCGCGCGAACACAACCTCAAGTCCATCGACGTGGATATTCCGCGCGATGAGCTGGTGGTGATCACCGGGCTGTCGGGCTCGGGCAAGTCGTCGCTGGCCTTTGACACGATCTATGCCGAGGGGCAGCGCCGCTATGTGGAATCGCTGAGCGCCTATGCGCGGCAGTTCCTGGACATGATGGAAAAGCCCGATGTGGATCATATCAGCGGGCTTTCCCCGGCGATTTCCATCGAGCAGAAGACGACCAGCAAGAACCCGCGGTCCACTGTCGGTACGGTGACCGAGATTTATGACTATCTGCGGTTGTTGTTTGCGCGGGTCGGCACGCCCTACAGCCCCGCCACCGGCATGCCCATCGAGGCGCAGCAGGTGCAGGACATGGTTGACCGGGTCATGGCGCTGGAGGAGGGCACGCGTGCCTATCTGCTGGCGCCCATCGTGCGCGACCGCAAAGGCGAATACCGCAAGGAATTCCTGGAGTTGCGCAAGCAGGGGTTCCAGCGGGTCAAGGTGGATGGCGAACTCCACGAATTGGACAACCCGCCGACGCTGGACAAGAAATTCCGCCATGACATCGACGTGGTCGTCGATCGGATCGTCGTACGCGAAGGGATGGAAACGCGGTTGGCGGACAGTTTCCGCACGGCGCTGGACCTGGCGGACGGCATCGCCATTCTGGAAACCGCGCCGAAGGAAGGTGACCCCGAGCGCCTGACATTCAGTGAGAATTTTGCCTGTCCTGTGTCTGGCTTTACCATCCCCGAGATCGAGCCGCGCCTGTTTTCCTTCAACGCGCCCTTTGGGGCCTGTCCCGATTGTGACGGGCTGGGGGTCGAGCTGTTCTTTGATGAACGGCTGGTGGTGCCCGACCAGACATTGAAAATCTCTGACGGGGCGCTGGCACCCTGGCGCAAGGGCAAAAGCCCCTATTTCCTGCAGACCATCGACGCCATCGCCAAGCATTACGAGTTCGACAAGAAGGCCCGTTGGAAGGATCTTCCGGCGCATGTGCAGCAGGTGTTCCTGTACGGGTCGGGCGACGAGGAAATCCAGTTCCGCTATGACGAGGGCGGGCGGGTCTATCAGGTGTCGCGGGCCTTTGAAGGGGTCATTCCCAACATGGAGCGGCGCTATCGCGAGACGGATTCGAACTGGATTCGCGAAGAGTTCGAGCGCTATCAGAACAACCGGTCCTGCGGGACCTGCGGGGGCTATCGCCTGCGCGAAGAGGCGCTTGCCGTCAAGATCGGGCCATCGGGCGACAAGGACAAGCTGCTGCATGTGGGGCAGGTGGTCCAGATGTCGATCCGCGAAGCCTTTGAGTGGTGCGGCAGCGTGCCGGGCGACCTGACCAAGCAGAAGAATGAAATCGCGCGGGCAATCCTGAAGGAAATCCGCGAGAGGCTGGGGTTCCTCAACAACGTCGGGTTGGAATACCTGACGCTGTCGCGCAATGCCGGCACCCTGTCAGGCGGCGAAAGCCAGCGGATTCGGCTGGCCAGCCAGATCGGCAGCGGTTTGACCGGGGTGCTTTACGTGCTGGATGAACCCTCGATCGGATTGCACCAGCGCGACAACTCGCGCCTTTTGGACACGCTGAAAAACCTGCGCGATCAGGGCAATACGGTGATCGTGGTCGAACACGACGAAGAGGCGATACGCGAGGCGGATTATGTCTTTGACATCGGGCCGGGGGCCGGGGTGCATGGCGGGCAGGTGGTGGCCAAGGGCACGCCCGCGGAAATCATTGCCGATCCAGCCAGCCTGACCGGGCAATACCTGTCGGGCGCCCGCGAGATTGCCGTGCCAAGCGAACGGCGCAAGGGCAACAAGAAGCAGATCAAGGTGGTCAAGGCGACGGGCAACAACCTGCGCGAGGTGACAGCCGAATTCCCGCTGGCGAAATTCGTCTGCGTTACCGGCGTGTCGGGCGGGGGCAAATCGACCCTGACGATCGAAACCCTGTTCAAGACCGCCAGCATGGCGCTGAACGGGGCGCGCCAGACGCCCGCGCCCTGCGAGACGATCAAGGGGCTGGAGCATCTCGACAAGGTGATCGACATCGACCAGCGGCCCATCGGGCGCACGCCCCGGTCGAACCCGGCGACCTATACCGGGGCCTTCACCCCGATCCGCGACTGGTTCGCCGGTCTGCCCGAGGCGAAGGCGCGCGGCTACAAGCCCGGGCGGTTTTCGTTCAACGTCAAGGGCGGCCGCTGCGAGGCCTGTCAGGGCGACGGTGTGATCAAGATCGAGATGCATTTCCTGCCCGACGTCTATGTTGAATGCGAGACCTGCAAGGGCAAGCGCTATAACCGCGAAACCCTGGAAATTCGCTTTAAAGGCAAGAGTATAGCGGACGTTCTTGATATGACGGTTGAAGAGGCGCAAGAGTTCTTCAAGGCGGTGCCCAGCATCCGCGACAAGATGGATGCGCTGATGCGCGTGGGCCTTGGTTATATCAAGGTGGGCCAGCAGGCGACGACCCTGTCAGGCGGCGAGGCGCAGCGAGTCAAGCTGTCGAAGGAACTGGCGAAACGGTCCACCGGGCGGACCCTGTATATCCTGGATGAACCCACCACGGGCCTGCATTTCGAAGACGTGCGCAAGCTGCTTGAGGTGCTGCACGAACTGGTGGATCAGGGCAATTCGGTCGTGGTGATCGAACATAACCTCGACGTGATCAAGACCGCCGACTGGCTGATCGACATCGGCCCCGAAGGTGGCGATGGCGGTGGCGAGATCGTGGCCGTGGGTACCCCAGAACAGGTGGCGCAGGTCGAACGCAGCCACACCGGGCGCTACCTGAAACCAATGCTGGATGCCCGCAAGGTGGCCGCCGAATAATGGGCGGCCCCCATGGCGGGGGCGGATTTTTTCACGCGGCGGGGGCTTGGCTAACACAATGTTAACTTTTGTTCCCAAACAATGAACGGATTCGTTCCGAAGGAGCGGGCGAAGCGTATTCTAGTTGCGAATTGATAAATGGGTGCCGCGTGATCCCAGATATTTCAGATTGTCCAATCGGTATCGGGGTCGTCGGCCTTGACGGGTCGTTCCTTTGGGGATCGACCCGCTTGCGCGAAGAACTGGGCCTTGTGCCGGAATCGGCATTGGATTTCCGGTTTCAGGACATCACCTTTGCCGAAGATCTGGACGAGGACCTGCGCAACCTCGAACTTTTGTTGTCTGGTCAGCAAAGCCAGTACCAGATGGAAAAACGCTATGTCATCGGCAACCAGGCGCCGTTCTGGGCCAGCCTGTCGGTCAGTCTGAAACGTGACCAATGGGGCAAGCCCAAGCATTTCATTTCCTGCGTGCAGAACATCGACGACCGCAAGGCCCGCGAGGCGGTGCTTGAAAAACTGGCCTGGCAGGACGAGCTTACGGGGCTGCCAAACCGGCACGCCTTTGTCGAAAGCGCGCGTCAGGCGCTTGAAAACCACCGCCCGGGCAAGGGGCTGTTGGTCGTGGCTTTTGCCGACATGAACGGGCTGAAGGACATCAACGATACCCGGGGCCATGCGATTGGCGACATGGCCATCTGCGCGATGGGCAAGGCTCTGACCGATCAGATCGGCTCTGACGGCTTTGTCGCGCGGCTGGGCGGGGATGAATTCGGGATTGTGGTGACTGGCTGCGGTGCCGGGGCCATCCGCATGATGCTGGATGGCTGTCTGTCGCTCGAGGTGCAGCTGCAAGGCGACAAACAGATGCTGAGTGCAAGTATCGGATTTGCCATTTTCGGGGCCGATGGCACCGATCTGGACAGGCTTCTGAGCGTGGCGGACCAGCGCATGTACGACCGCAAAGTGCCGTTCCGCCCCGATCAGCGACAGCGACGCCCGGTTTCACGCATGGGCCTTTAGGCCGACCATGAAACCGGGGCGCCCCGGGGTTATTTCTTCATCGGGCAGGTGTTGATGCCGACCAGCGAATACAGCAGGCAGCTGCCCATCAGGCCGGTGGCCAAGGGGATGATCCCGATCCACATCCAGACGCCATAGCCCATCAGGGCACCAAGGATCAGCAGGGCGCCGATGACGATACGGGCAATCTTGTCGATGCCGCCAACATTGTTCTTGAGCATGGTTCTAACCTTCCACTCCGGAATTTCGATGGTCAAAGGTTAACCGATTCGCGGGGGGGCGTCGGTGATCTGGTCACATAGCGCGGCGCATTCGCCACATATTTTCGTGATCGTCTAGCTGTCGCTTTGCGCCAGATCGCGTAGCGCGTCGGCATCGCGCAGCACCACCTGACCACGTTCCTGCGCCACGATCCCGCGCCGCGCCAGCGCATCCAGCCGTCGCGACACGACCTCGCGCGCGGATCCGATCATCACGGCCAGCTCGGCATGGGTGGCATGCACGACACCGCCTTCGGCGCGGTCCAACAGGCATTGCGCCAAACGGGCCTCGACCCGGGTAAAAGCCACCTTTTCAAGCAGATGCATCATGCTTTGCAGGCGCTGCGCGAAGGCGTGAAAGACAAAGCTGCGGAACTGCGCGTCGCTGTCCATCAAGGTCAGGAACAGAGCGCGCGGGATCAGCACAAGGCGGCTGTCGCTGCGGGTCAGGGCCTCGCCCGAGTAATCCTCGCCGCCCAGCAGGCCAAGGGTGGATTGCACACAGCTTTGCCCCGGCTCGACCGCGTAAAGCAGGATGTCGCGGCCGGTGGGGCCGGTCAGGAAAACATCGACCCGGCCATCCAGCACGATGACAAAACCCTGCACCGCGTCGCCGGGATGGAACAGCGCGGTGCCCTTGGGCACGGTCATGGGCGCCAGCGCGTCAAGCCGGCGGCGGCTGTCGGGGGACAGATCGGACAGGCCCGGGGCCTGCGTGCTCCAACCGGGGATGGGGGGCTGTGTCATGGCCTTTACGATAGGGGTTGCCCGGCCCAAGGGAAAGGCCGGGCGATGCCCTTAGCCACGCCCGCGCTTTTCGAACCGCGGCAGCATGGCGCTGAAATCGCGGCCCTTGCCATCCTCATCCTCGACAAAGCTTTGGTACAGGTCCATCGCGGCCTTGCCCATGGGGGTGTCGGCATCGGCGGCCTCGGCGGCCTGTTGCGACAGGCGCAGGTCCTTGAGCATCAGATCGGCGGCAAAGCCGGGGACATAACCGTTGTCGGCGGGGGACTTGGGGCCGACGCCCGGCGCGGGGCAATAGGCATTCATCGACCACGAATAGCCCGACGAGGTGCTGACCACGTCGAACATCGCCTCGCGCGACAGGCCCAGCTTGTCGGCCAGGGCAAAGGCTTCGCAGGTGGCGATCATGGTGACGCCAAGGATCATGTTGTTGCAGATCTTGGCAGCCTGGCCATTGCCCGAGGGGCCGCAATGCACGGCCTTCTGGCCCATGATGTCGAAAAGCGGCTTGGCCTTGGCAAAGGCGTCGTCGCTGCCGCCGACCATGAAGGTCAGCGTGCCGGCGCTGGCCCCGCCGATGCCGCCCGACACCGGGGCATCCAGCGCGCCAAGGCCCGCGCCGGCCGCCTGCGCGGCCACGGCGCGGGCGCTTTCGACGTCGACGGTAGAGCAATCCAGCAGCACCGCACCGGGCTGCATCGCCGGGATGATGTCATCGGCGACGCTGCGCAGGATGGCACCATTGGGCAGCATGGTGATGACCACGTCGGCGCCCTTGGCGGCCTCGGCGGCGCTGGTGGCCTGCGCCGCGCCCTCGACCGTGACGCCCGCCACGTCAAAGCCTGTCACCTGATGCCCTGCGGCGATCAGGTTGGCGGCCATCGGCGCGCCCATGTTGCCCAGTCCGATAAATCCGATTTTCATGCTGTTCTCCCTGAAATCCAAAGCCTGTTTGCCCAGCGGCGCCAGCATCCGGCTGACATCGACGGCGGGCACCTTGTCCAGCGCATGCCGCCATTTGGGCGATCTGTCCTTGTCGATGATGGCCGCGCGGATGCCTTCGAGAAAGTCGCCGTGTTCCATGATCCGGTGCGACACGCGGTATTCCAGCTCCAGCGCCTTGCGGATCGTCAGGTTGGACATGGCGCGCAACCGGTGGATCATCTCAAGCGTGACGGCCATCGACAGCGGCGCATTGCGGCCCAAAGCCTTGAGCGTCTTTTGCGCGAAATCGGAGGTGTCATTGCGCAAGAGGTTCAGCACATCGGCCAGCCCTTCGCCGCCGAACAGCGCGTCGATCTGCGGCTGCTGCGCGGCCAAAGGGCTGTCTGGCGCGGGCAGGGCGGCCTGCTGGACAAGCCCGGCATCGCCGGTTTCGCGCAGCAAGGTTTTCAGCGTCGGCCATTCGGCCTCGGGGATATAGTGATCGGCAAAGCCGGCGTGGATGGCATCGCCCGGACCCATGCGCGCGGCGGTCAGGCCAAGGTATTCGCCCAGGCGCCCGGGCGCGCGCGCCAGAATAAACGAGCCGCCCACATCGGGCACAAAGCCGATGCCGCATTCGGGCATGGAAATCTGGGTGCTTTCGCAGGTGATCCGGTGCGAGCAATGGCCGCCCAGCCCGACGCCGCCGCCCATGACAAAACCGTGCAGAAAGCTGACGACGGGTTTGGGATACTCGGCCAGCTTGGCGTTCAGGCGATATTCGTCGCGCCAGAACCGGCGGCCGTAGTCAAGGTTGCCTTCGGTGCCGGTCTGGTACATCTCGGCGATATCGCCGCCGGCGCAGAAAGCGCGATCGCCCTCGGCGTCGAGCAGGATCAGATCGACCTGCGGATCGTTGCGCCATTGGTCCAGCGCGGCCTCGACTGCCAGACACATGTCGTAGCTGAGCGCGTTCAGCGCCTTGGGCCGGGTCAGGGTGATATGGCCGGCGCGGCCCTGTTTTCGGATCTTGGTGTCACTCATCTGGGCGCGGGTCCTTTTGGCGCGGCACGGACCGGGGGCCAGCCCCCGGACCCCCGGGATATTTAGGGCAATTGGAAACGGGCGCGGGTCACCGGGCCAGCATGTGGCGCGCGGTGATCAGCCGCATGATTTCATTGGTGCCTTCGAGGATCTGGTGCACCCGCAGGTCGCGGACCAGCTTTTCGATGCCGTAGTCGGCCAGATAGCCATAGCCTCCGTGCAGTTGCAGGCATTGATCGACCGTTCTGCTGCCGGCCTCGGTCACGAATTTCTTGGCCATGGCGCAGAATTTCGTGGCGTCGGGGGCCTTTGTATCGAGCTTCCAGGCGGCCTGACGCAGAAAGGTGCGGGCGGCCTGCAGTTCGATCTCCATATCGGCAAGGCGGAATTGCAGCGCCTGGAACTGGTCGATGGTCTGTCCGAAGGCCTTGCGTTCGGACATGTATTGGAGGGTCATGTTCAGGCCGGTCTGCGCCGCGCCGAGCGAACAGGCGGCGATGTTCAGGCGCCCGCCGTCAAGGCCTGCCATGGCGTATTTGAAACCCTGGCCTTCGTCACCGATCAGGTTGTGATGCGGCACGGTGCAGTCGTCGAATTGCACCTGGCGGGTGGGCTGCGACTGCCAACCCATCTTGCGTTCGAGCCCCCCAAAGGACAGGCCGGGTGTGCCGGCCTCGACATAGAGGGCCGAGATGCCCTTGGGGCCGTCGTCGCCGGTGCGTGCCATGACCACATAGGCATCGGAATAGCCGCCGCCCGAGATGAAGGCCTTGGTCCCGTTCAGGCGGTAGCCTTCGTTGGTCTTTTCCGCGCGGGTTTTCAGCGCCGCCGCGTCCGAGCCGGAGCCCGGTTCGGTCAGGCAGTAGGACAGCACGGTTTCCATGCTCAGCGCGCGGGGCAGGATGCGGTCCTTCATTTCAGGGCTGGCAAAGCTGTCGATCATCCGGGCGCACATGTTGTGGATCGACAGGAAGGCGGCGACCGAAGGGCAGGCCATCGACAGCGCCTCGAAGACCAGGGTGGCGTCAAGGCGGCTGAGGCCCGAACCCCCAGCCTCTTCGGAGACGTAGAGCCCGCCAAAGCCCAATTCCGCCAGTTGCGGCCAAAGCTCTTTGGGGATGGTGCCGGCGGCCTCCCATTCCTGCGCGTGGGGGGCGATATGTTCCTGCCCGAAAGCATGGGCCATGTCGAAGATGGCGGTTTGTTCCTCACTCAGTGCGAAATCCATGTCGACCCCTCCCTTGGTGCCAATGAACGCGGCGAATTGAACGCTTGTTCAGATTGTGCCGGATGCCGCGGCAGGATGCAAGGATTACAGGCGGTCCGCGACAGTATTGCGGATGACGGTTTCGACCCGGTGCAGGCCCTGGGCATTGTCGAACTTTTCGATGGCGGTGGCGCGGGCGGCGGCGCCCAGGGTGCTGCGGTCGGGCATTGCGATGATCTGCGCGATGCGCTCGGCAAAGCCGGCCTCGTCCCATTCATCGACCAGCAGGCCGTTGACGCCATCCTCGACCGCCTCGGGGATGCCGGCGTGGCGGGTGGACAGGGTGATGCAGCCGCAGGCCAGGGCCTCCTGGATGGCGGTGGGCAGGCCCTCGGTATTGCCGTTGCGGGCAGTGACCGAATGCTGCAGGAACACCTCAGTTGTCTGCAAATGCCTGCGCACCTGGTCATGGGGCAGGGCACCGGCAAAGGTGATCTGGTCAGCGACGCCCAGCTCGGCGGCCAGCGCTTTTGAGCTGTCCAGCAAAGGCCCGTCGCCGATAAAGGTCAGATGCGCGGCGCCCCCCTTCGCGGCCTTGGCAAAGGCGCGCAGGGTAATCTGCGGCGCTTTCTTTTCGACCATGCGGCCGACCGCCAGAAACGACAGCGGGCGCTTTTCGCCGGGACAAAAGCGGCGGATATCCACCCCCGAGGGCACCACATGCGCATTGCCGTGCCGCACCCCATGCGCGGCCAGGTTGTCCAGCAGGAACTGGCTGACCGAAAACATCCCCGCAAGGCGCGGCATCATCAACCGATAGGACCGCACCCGCTGCCGCGAGGTCAGCGCCGCTGAGGCATCGGTGCCGCGCCAATAGGTAAAGACCGGAATGCCCAGGTCATTGCCCAGCTTGGCCACCACCAGCGCCTGGGTGCCGAATTCGGCCAGGATCGCCTTGACCCCGTGCTGCCTGAGAAACCCGGCCAGTTGCGCCCTGTTGTCACCATAGGGCAGGCGCGACGTGCCATGCAGCAGGGCGCCGGACAGGGCGGCAAAAGGCGCCGTCAGCCGGTCACGCAAGGACAGCCTGCCACGCCGCTGAAAGATCGGCTTGCCATAAGGGTCTTCCCCGTTGAACCGCCCGCACAGCACCACGGTGTCGCCGCCGAACATGTGTTCGATATGGCGGTTGATGAAGGTTTCCCCCATCACGAAGTAATCCGATGTGGCGATTGCGATCTTCATGGCGGCCCCGTCTGTGTCGCTTCGGACTTATCGCGTGCCGCGCCAACTGCCAAGGGCGCAGTCCCGCTGCTTCTTCTTGGCGCAAATACTCCGGGGGGACGGGCCGCAGGCCCGGCGGGGGCAGCGCCCCCACCCGGCGCTACAGATCGGCGTGGAACTCGTCGATCAGATGGCGCACCACGGCGCGCATCTGGTCTTCGTGATCTTGCCCGTCTGCCTTGGCCTGCGCCAGGACCGCGCGCTGGCGCGTCGTGCTGTTGCCTTCGATGGCGATCTCGCGGGCGCGTTCGATTTCCGGCAGGCAGCGCAGGATGCCGGCATCCTGTTCCACCAGTTCGATCATCTCGTCGATCAAGGCAGGGAAATCCACGATCTGCGCCGCGCCAAAGTCGATCAACCCCTCCGAAACCCCATAGCGCTGCGCCCGCCAGCGGTTTTCGCCGATCAAAAAGCGGTCATAGATGCGCCAGCGCTGGTTCTTGATCCGCAGCCGCCACAGCATGCGCAGCAGGCACTGGTTCAGCGCCGCCAGCGTCAGCGCATGTTCCAGCCGCGGCTGCACATCCATGATCCGGGTTTCCAGCGTCGGAAACCGCGACGAGGGGCGCAGGTCCCACCAGATGCGGCTGCTGTCCTCGATCACCCCCAGATCGACCAGGATCTGCACCGAGCGTTCGTAGTCCGACCAGCTTTCGAACTGCGGCGGCAGGCCGGTGCGTGGCAGGTTGTCAAAGACCGAAATCCGGTAAGAGGCCAGCCCGGTATCGGCCCCTTGCCAGAAAGGAGAGGAGGTGGACAGGGCCAGCAGATGCGGCAGGAAATAGCTCATCTGCCGCATCAGGTCGGCGCGCACAGCATCATCGTCGATGCCCACATGCACATGCATGCCGCAGATCAGCAGCCGGCGCACCACGCCGCCCAGATCGCGGCTCAGCTCGTTATAGCGTTGCTTGTCGGTGTGATGCTGGGTCTTCCAGTCGGCCAGCGGGTGGCACGAGGCCGCGATGGGCGACAGGCCCCGCTTGCCGGCGTGTTTGGACACGGCGCTGCGCAGCCGTTTCAGATCATCGCGCGCGGCGGCGATATCGGCGCAGGGCTTGGTACCGATCTCGATCTGGCATTGCAGGAATTCGGGGCTGACCTGGCCTTCCAGTTCGGCGGCGCAATCCTCCATCAAACCGGCCGGGGCCTCGGTCAGCGCCAGGCTGCCTTGATCGACCAGCAGGTATTCTTCCTCGATGCCCAGTGTAAAGTCCGGTTCCCGCATGTTGGCCCCCCAATTCCCTTGCGACTGGCCCAGTTGACCGCAGAATGCCCCGTCAGGGCAACGGCTTTGTCCGCGGCGATGGGCAGCAGGGTCAGGGAGCGTCGGCCAGCATGCGATCGACCGTTTGCGTCGAAAGCGCCAGAACCCGCGCCGCTTCGGTCCGAGAGCGCACCAGGCTGACCGAAAAGGGGGTGCGCCCTTCGATCAGTTGCTGGAACATCCGGGCCATGCCGTAATTGATGTCGCGGGTGGCAAGGATGACGAACAAGGTGCCAGGTTCGATGTCAACCGCACTGTCCGCGATAAACGAGGCCAGCGTCGAGACCTGGGCATAATCCGCATCGAACCGCGTGATGCCGGTCAGATCGGTGATCTGGGCAAAATCCGGTGAAAAGGCGGGGTCAGCCATGGCCGACCGGGTGGCCGTCCGGCAATCCTCGATCGAATAGACGCCGTGCATGCGGAATGCGATGCAGCGCTCGTCGGGAAAGATCTGGTAGTCAAAGGCCATTGTGTCTGCTCAAGTCAAGGGTCGTTGAAAAGCGCGGTGGCGTATCCGGACGGGCCGGGCAAAGGTAGCACAGACAGTCAACACGCGGTAGGCGGGTTATCGCATCCTGTCGCGGTCAGGCGGGGCGTCCTTTCGCGGCACGTTCAGCGCATCGTGCAACGCCGGGAAATCCGCTTCGGGTTGTCCCGCCAGCTTGAGCGCGGCGGCCTGATCCTTGACCACCACGATCTTGACCTTGGACAGCGGCGACAAAGTCTGCTCCAGCATTCTGGCCATGCCATAGATCGTGTCCGATCGGGCATAGATCACGCTCAGGGCTGGTTCGGGAAAGGCGGCCAGCGCGCGCTGCATCGACAAGAGGCGGGTCAATATCCCGCGAAAACTGGCATGGACGGACGTCAGCTGGCTTGTGTCACTCAACATCGTCAGGTCTGGCGAGAACCGCCTGTCCGCGACGAAATCCAGAAAGACTTCGGCGCAGTCCGCGGTGGTCACGCTTCCCTCAAATCGGAAAAGAGCCAAGCGTCGTTCCGGAATAATGCTGTACCGGATCGGCATTGGAAACCCTAGTTGAAAAGTCATCTTTATCGTTTGTTTCCAAGGGTATCGCAAATCCACCCTGCGGCAACATCTTTCGGTGCAAAAAACAGGGGCGCCGACATGGGCGCCCCTGAAATCATTTGAAACTGCCGGTTAAAGTGTCAGTCCATCGCCTTGAAGTTGAGCGCGGCCCCGTCCTTTATACCAGAGAACCAGCGCGCAGTGACGGTCTTGGTCTTGGTGTAGAATCGGAAGGCATCCGGGCCATACTGGTTCAGGTCGCCAAAGGCCGATTTTTTCCAGCCGCCAAAGGTGTGGTAGGACAGCGGAACCGGGATCGGAAAGTTGATCCCGACCATGCCGACATTGACCCTGTGGGCAAAATCGCGCGCCGTGTCGCCATCGGCGGTATAGATCGCGGTGCCGTTGCCATAGGGGTTGTCCATGGTCAATTTCAGCGCCTCTTCATAGCTGTCGGTGCGCACCTGGCTCAGCACCGGGCCAAAGATTTCCTCTTTGTAGATGTCCATGTCCGGGGTCACGTTGTCGAACAGCGACGGGCCGACGAAATAGCCGTTCTCATAGCCCTGAAGCTCGAACCCGCGGCCGTCGATCAGCAGGCTGGCGCCCTGGGCGACACCGGAATCGATCAGGCCGGTGATCCGGTCCTTGGAGGCCTTGGTGATCACCGGGCCAAAGTCCACGTCGTCGCCGCCGGTATAGGGGCCGACCTTCAGTTTCTCGATGCGCGGGATCAGCTTTTCGATCAGCGCGTCGGCGGTGTCCTTGCCCACGGGCACCGCCACCGAGATCGCCATGCAGCGTTCGCCTGCCGCACCGTAACCGGCGCCGACCAGCGCGTCGGCGGCCATGTCCAGGTTGGCATCGGGCATGATGATCATGTGGTTCTTGGCGCCGCCAAAGCACTGGGCGCGCTTGCCGTTGTTGGCGGCGCGGCCATAGATGTACTGCGCGATCGGGGTCGACCCGACAAAGCCCACGGCGGCAATTGTGTCGTTGTCCAGGATGGCATCGACCACCGCCTTGTCACCGTTCACCACTTGCAGGACGCCATCGGGCAGGCCGGCCTCTTGCAGCAGTTCGGCCAGGCGCAGCGCGGTCGAGGGGCAGCGTTCGGACGGCTTGAGGATCATGGCGTTGCCGCAGGTCAGGGCAGGGGCCATCTTCCACAGCGGGATCATCGCCGGAAAGTTGAAGGGCGTGATGCCCGCGACCACGCCCAGCGGCTGGCGCATGGAATACAGGTCGATGCCGGGGCCGCCATCGTCGGTGAATTCGCCCTTGAGCATGGCCGGTCCGCCCATGCAGACCTCGACCACCTCAAGACCGCGCTGCACGTCGCCGCGTGCGTCGGGCAGGGTCTTGCCATGTTCGCGGCTGACCAGCTCGGCCAGCTCGTCCATGTGGTCGTTGATCAGCTGGCCGAATTTCATCATGACGCGGGCGCGGCGCTGCGGGTTGGTGGCGCCCCATGCGACCTGTGCCTCGGCGGCCTTGGCGACGGCGTCGTTCAGTTCCTCGACGGTGGCCAGCGGCAGACGCGCCTGCACTTCGCCGGTGGCGGGGTTCATCACATCGGCAAAGCGGCCCGAGGTGCCTTTGACATGGGCGCCGTTGATGTAGTGGGACAGTTCTTGCATGGGGGGTCCTCCGATTGGGTCTGGGGCGACCCTACTCTTGCAAAAATGCGCGATAAAGGGGCAATGTGGCAAAAGGGTTTTGCAAAAATGCAAGGGCGCCATGTCAGACAGTTGGGATGACCTGCGGATTTTCCTGGGCGTGGCGCGGGGCGAAAGCCTGTCGGCGGCGGGGCGGTTGCTGCGCATGGACCCGGCCACCGTGGGGCGGCGCATCGCCCGGCTGGAACAGGGGATGGGCGCGGCGCTGTTTGTCAAAAGCCCGCAGGGCTATGCGCTGAGCGAGGCAGGCGTGCGCATGCTGCGCCATGCCGAAGAGGCCGAGCAGGCGCTCAGCCTGGCCTCCGAGGCGGTGCGCGGTGGCGCCGAAGGGCTGTCGGGGCAGATCAGGATCGGTGCGCCGGACGGCTGCGCCAACTTCTTGCTGCCGCAGGTCTGCGCCCGGATCGCTGACGACAACCCGGACCTTGAGGTGCAGATCGTTGCCCTGCCGCGCGTGGTCAACCTGTCGCGCCGCGAGGCCGACATGGCCATCGCCGTCAGCGCCCCCACCGCCGGACGGCTGGTGGTGCAGAAGATCACCGATTACCGCCTGCATCTGGCCGCATCGCGCGCCTATCTTGCGCAACACCCGCCGATCCGGGCGGTCGGCGATCTGCATGACCACCGCATCACCGGCTACATTCCGGACATGATCTTTGACAAGGAACTGGACTACCTGGGCGAGCTGGGCCTGACCCGGGTGCCGCTGGCCTCGAACTCGGTCTCGGTCCAGTTCCAGTGGATCCGGCAGGGCGCGGGGCTGGGGATCGTGCATGATTTCGCCTTGCCCACGGCACCCGACCTGCGCCGCATCCTGACCGACCAGGTCAGCCTGAAGCGCAGCTTTTACCTGGTGCGCCACGCGGACGACCGCAGGCTGGAACGGATGAACCGCTTTGCCGATGCCCTGTTGACCCACATGCGGGCCGAACTTGCCCGGCTGGAACGGCTTTGCGTGAACGTCTGACTTGACAGAATGATGCACCGCGACGACGCTGGGGAAACGGGGCAGCGCATAAAAAGGAGTACCCACATGCAAGTGCACAGCATCCTCAAGAGCAAGGGATCGGATGGCGTCGTCACGGTGAAACCGGGGACCCTGATTTCCGATGCGGCCAAGATCCTGGCGGAAAAGCGGATCGGCACCGTGGTGATCTCGGCCACCGGGACGGATGCGCTTGGCATTCTGTCGGAACGCGACATCGTGCGCCAGCTGGCCGCGCATGGGGCCGGCTGCCTGATCGAAACCGTCGATACCTTCATGACCAAGAAACTGGTGACCTGCACCCGGTCGGATCAGGCCGACGACGTGCTGAGCAAGATGACCGAAGGCCGGTTCCGCCACATGCCGGTGATCGAAGACGGCGAGATGGTCGGACTGATCACCATCGGCGACGTGGTCAAGGCCCGCCTGTCGGAACTGGCGATGGAGAAAAGCGCGCTGGAAGGGATGATCATGGGGCACTAAGCGCCCCCCGGATCGGATCGCGCAGGCAGTTTTGATATTTCCGGGTTGCATTCCCGCGCGCAATATTGTTGCGTGCGCCCCAACGTGACGAAAAGGCCAGGCCCCCATGCGCATCGGATTGTACCCCGGGACGTTTGATCCCATCACTCTTGGGCATATCGACATCATCCGGCGCGCTTCGGCGCTGGTTGACCGGCTGGTGATCGGGGTGGCCATCAACCGCGACAAGGGGCCCTTGTTCTCGCTTGAGGAACGGGTTGCCATGCTGGAGGCGGAATGCGCCTATCTGTCAAAACAGACCGATACGGAAATCGTTGCCCATCCCTTTGAAAACCTGCTGATCGACTGCGCCAATGACGTGGGCGCACAGATCATCATCCGCGGCCTGCGCGCGGTTGCGGATTTCGAGTATGAATATCAGATGGTCGGCATGAACCGCGTGCTCGACAGTTCAGTCGAAACGGTGTTCCTGATGGCCGAGGCCCGGCATCAGGCGATTGCCTCGAAACTGGTCAAGGAAATCGCCCGGCTGGACGGGGACGTGTCAAAATTCGTCACGCCCCCGGTGCATAAGGCCCTGCTGGAAAAGCTGGGCAAAACCCGCGCCTGACCCCAGGGGCCGGGCAAGGGGCCGTTGATTAGCCGTAGACCGCCTTGCGGGCGATGCGGTGTGCATCGGCCGGGCTGAGGCCCAGGTCATCGGCCACGTCCTTGGGCATATTGCTCAGTTCCTGGACGGTGCGGTTGTAGCGGGCGCGCTTTTCAAGGCTGGCGCGTACAGTGTTGAAGAAACCATTCATTTTCAGTCTCCTGTTCTCAAGGTTCGCTTGTTTGCGTTACCGATAAGATAGGAAATGCTGCACTGCAGAACAATTGCCGCTTCGGTCTTTCCGCCTTGCGTTCAACGCATGGAACCGGCGGGCTTGGTTAAGGGTTTCGGCGGCTCGCGCCCGGCCTGCAGTCAGCCCTGTATGGCTGTTCATCGAATCTTTACCGCTTCGAGGTTAACCTTAACAAGGTATGAGGCGGTCCGGGTTTCGGTATTGGGCCGGGGCGGGCGCCTCGCAAGGACGGAGAGTGTCATGCACATTGGATATGCAGCGGCCCTTCCCTTGACGCGGACGCCGGGCCGGGGGGCGGCGGCGCTGCAGGAAGTGGCAATGATGACAAACGGACGGGCCGAGGTGGTGCTGAAACCGCCTGTGCCGGTCTCGACCCAGTTTCTGCCCGCCAGCGAAGCCAGGGCAATGCCTGCGGCGACGGCGCAGGCGGCCTCGGCCTACAAGGCGGCCAAGGGGGCATTCGCGCTGGACTGACGCCCTGGGCGCGGCAACGAAAAAGGGCCGCATGATGCGGCCCCTTGCGTGACTGTACGGGCCCCGGAATGCCGGGGCCGGGGCCGGCGCGCTTAGATCAGCTTGCCCATGGCGACGGCGGTGTCGCTCATCCGGTTCGAGAAACCCCATTCGTTGTCGTACCAGGTCAGGATGCGTACCATGGTGCCTTCCATGACCTTGGTCTGGTCGGTGTGGAACACCGAGGAATGCGGGTCGTGGTTGAAATCCGAGCTGACCAGCTTTTTGTCGGTATAGCCAAGGATGCATTTCAGCGGGCCATCGGCGGCGGCGCGGATCGCGGCGTTGATTTCTTCGACGGTGGTGGTGCGGGCGGCCTCGAAGGTCAGGTCGACGACCGAGACGTTCGGCGTGGGGACGCGGATCGCGACGCCGTCCAGCTTGCCGTTCAGTTCCGGCAGCACCAGGCCCACGGCCTTGGCGGCCCCGGTCGAGGTCGGGATCATCGACAGCGCGGCAGCGCGGGCGCGGTACAGATCCTTGTGCATGGTGTCCAGCGTCGGCTGGTCGCCGGTATAGCTGTGGATCGTGGTCATGAAGCCTTTGACGATGCCGACGGTGTCGTTCAGCACCTTGGCGACGGGCGCCAGGCAGTTGGTGGTGCAGGACGCGTTGGACACGACGATGTCGTCCGATGTCAGCACGTCGTCATTGACGCCGAAAACGATGGTCTTGTCGGCATTGGCGCCGGGCGCCGAGATCAGCACGCGCGACGATCCGTTTTCAAGGTGCGCCTGGCAGGCCTCTTTCGAGGTGAAGATGCCGGTGCATTCCATCACCACGTCGATGTTCGACCAGGGCAGGTCGGCGGGGTTGCGGATGGCCGACACCTTGATCTGGCCACGGCCCACGTCGATCCAGTCATCGCCCGAGGTGACGGGCGCCGGGAAACGGCCGTGCACGCTGTCGTATTGCAGCAGGTGGGCGTTGGTTTCCACCGGCCCAAGATCGTTGATGGCGACCACTTCGATATCGGTCCGGCCGGATTCGATGATCGCGCGCAGGACGTTACGGCCGATGCGGCCAAAACCGTTGATTGCAACCTTGACTGTCATGGAAGTCTCCCTTCGTGCCAAATGGCCTGGATGTGGGTGTTAACGCTAACAATCAAAGACCGGGCGAAATGTCAACGTCCCGCGCCGGGCCTTGGCATCTTTTTTGGGGTCAGGCTGCGCCTGTGGCGGGCCGCCGTCAAGGGCCGGGGTGGCCCGGGTCAGCGCCAGAAGGCCAGCCAGTCAAGCAGGGTGAACATCTTTTTGCCAAGGAAAACCAGATGTTCGCTGCCAAAGATCATGTAATCCGCGACGATGGCGGCAACGATCATAACCCCGAGGTAGATGGCAAGTTTGTTGGTCATGTCGGCTCCGGCGTTTTCAGCCCCTCATGCCAGAGGCGCGGCGCGCTGTCACCCCGAAGTTGCATGGCCCGCGCCGTCCGGCGGGGTGCTTTGCGGCGTCTGCATCAGGTCCTCGACGAAAAGCCCCAGCAGGGCGCCGCGCCCGGTCACCCCGGCCTTGCGGTAGATCGCGCCAAGCTGCGCCTTGACGGTGCCCTCGGCGGTGCCGCGCAGCGCGGCAATTTCGGCGATCGACATGCCCTTGAGCGTGAAGGTGGCGACATCGGCCTCGGAGGGGGTCAGCTGCCAATCGGCAAAGCGCGCCTCCATGATATCGTGAAAGGCGCCGGCGGCAATCGACAGCTGCGCCTGCAGGTGGGCTTCGCGGCGCAGCAGTTTGCCCAGCAGGTGGATCTCGACCGCGACCGCCGCGATCAGCGCCAGCGCGGCCAGGGTTTCGATCACGAAATGCGGGTTGTTGAGGGGCGGCCAGGCGGCCTCGAGCCCGTCGATGGCGACGTCCCACAGGAAGAAACCCGCGCACAGGATCTGGCCTGCGATCAGCGCCACAAGCGCCAGCGGCCTGGAGGTGGACTTGTCCGTCATGGATCGACAGATACGCCTTTCGGGATGCGTTTGACACCGGTGACCATGGCGCGCGGCAAGTTGACGCCGGTGCGGCGGCTTTCCCAGATCACTGCGCCGACATGCAGGACCACGGAAATCTCGGCCCAGGTGACCAGTGCCTCGTGCGCCTCTTCGACCCAATCGACGCCCCAGAAGGTGTCGGTGGTCATCAGGTGGCCGGTCAGGGCGATTCCCGCGATGCTGAGCAGCAGGTTGAAGATCATCAGCGCGCCCAGCGGCGAATGCCCCATATGCGCCTTGCGCCGCCCGGCAGCGATGTCGGCCATCTGTCGGACAAGGCCGGCGCGGGTCGGCGCAAAGCTGGCAAAACGCGCCGCATAGGGCCCGACCAGCCCCCAAAGCACCCGCACGGCGATCAGCGCCGCGATGGCATAGCCGACGACCTCGTGGGTCTTGCTTTCGTCGTCGGTGAACAGGGCGTTGGCGGCGAAAAGCAGCACAAGGCTCCAATGAAAAATCCGCACGAGGGGATCCCAGATGCGATGTTCGGTCATGTCCCTACCTTCCTGCAAAGCCGGGGGCGGGGGGGATCCCCGCCGCCCGGGCCAGGGTCAATCGTCGATCTTGGTCTTGATGATGTTGAAATCGGCATCGAGATACAGCTCGAGCCGCGCCCCGTCCTTGAGGGCGTAGACCTCGATCATGCCGTCCTCGCTTTCGATCTTGCGCACGTCATAGCCTTGGGCGGTCAGCTTGGCGCGGATCTGCTCTTGCTGCTGGGTGCTCAGGTTGCCCGAGGCAAGGGCGGCGCCGGTGCCAAGCACCAGCGCGAGGATGGATGCGGTCAGAATGCGGGTCATGGTCAGTCTCCTGTGTCATGTGACGGTCGTACCGGGACAGGATGTCCGTGGCATGACAGGAAACGTGACCACGACAGGCGCCGCGGTCCATGCGTCTTTGGGCAGAATCCGCCCGCCTATACCCCAGGTTTGCGGGGCTATGACTTTGGTTTAGGCCACCCTGGCGGGGGCGGCGCGGGTCAGCATGCCGAACAGGTCGCGCGGATCGTCGGGATCGGCCAGCAGGTCCAGCGGCAGGTTCAGACCGGTGTCGCGGGCCTTGGTCAGCACATAGCGCAAGGCGCTGAAATCCTCGATCGCAAAGCCGACGCTGTCGAACAGGGTGATCTGCCGGGCATCGCGGCGCCCCGGGGCCTGACCGGTGATGACCTGCCACAGCTCGGTCACGGGATGATCAGCGGGCAGTTGCTGGATTTCGCCCTCGATCCGGGTCTGGGCCGGGTATTCGACAAAGATCTCGGCGCGGGTCAGAACGCCGGGGGCCAGCTCTGTCTTGCCCGGGCAATCGCCACCGATGGCGTTCAGATGCACGCCGGGGCCGACCATGTTGTCGGACAGGATCGTGGCGTTTTTCTTGTCGGCGGTGCAGGTGGTGATGATCTGCGCGCCCTCGATGGCGTGTTGCGCGGTGGTGCAGGGAATGACGGTCAGCCCGGTGCCGCGCAGGTTCGCGGCGCATTTGGCGGTGGCACGCGGGTCGGTGTCATACAGGCGGACTGTGTCGATGCCGACCAGCGCCTGCATGGCAAGGCACTGGAATTCCGACTGCGCGCCATTGCCGATCATCGCCATGCAGCGCGCGCCCTTCGGGGCCAGGTATTTCGCCGCCAGCGCCGACATGGCGGCGGTGCGCAGGGCGGTCAGCAAGGTCATTTCCGACAGCAGCAGCGGATAGCCGGTGTCCATGTCCGCCAGCAGGCCAAAGGCGGTGACGGTCTGCAGCCCTTCGGCGGTGTTCTTGGGGTGGCCGTTGACGTATTTGAAGGCATAGTGGGTTTCATCGGCGGTGGGCATCAGTTCGATCACGCCGACCTCGGAATGGGCGGCGACGCGCGGGGTCTTGTCGAACTGTTCCCAGCGGCGGAAATCCTCTTCGATGCATTCGGCGATGCCGGTGATCATCTGCTGCAACCCGACGCGGTGGATCAGCTGCATCATGTGATCGACGGACACGAAGGGCACGAGGGCTTTGGCGGAGGGGGTCATGGGCTTTGTCCTGTAGCGGATTGGGGCAAGGGCGGAGCGAGGGGCGCTGCCCCTCGCGCTCCCCGGAGTATTTTGGCCAAGAAGAAGAGGCGGTCAGAGCAGGCGCGGGGTGGGGCGGTCAAAGACCCGGCGGCCAAGCGCCGAGGCGCAAAGATCGACCATGACCTGCGCGGTGCGGCCGCGTTCATCCAGCATCGGGTTCAGTTCCACCAGGTCCATCGAGGTCATCAGGCTGCTGTCGTGGATCAGCTCCATCGCCAGGTGGGCTTCGCGGACGGTGGCGCCGCCCGGAACGGTGGTGCCGACGGCGGGGGCGATGCTGGGATCGAGGAAATCGACATCGAGCGAGACATGCAGCGCGCCGCCGGCCTGCGCGACGCGGGCCAGGAAGGGGGCGAGCAGGGCCTTGATGCCGTGTTCGTCGATGGCGCGCATGTCGTGGCGGTTGATGCGCGAAGCTTCGAGCGCGGCGCGTTCCGCCCCATCGACCGAGCGCAGGCCGAGAATGCACAGGTTTTCCTGCGGAATCGGGTGGGGCACCGGCGGAAAGGCGTCAAAGCCCGGTTGCCCGGTGACATAAGCCAGCGGCGTGCCGTGCAGGTTGCCCGATTGCGTGGTCTGCGGCGTGTGGAAATCGGAATGGGCATCGAGCCAGAGCACGAATTGCGGCCGGCCTTGTGCCGCGGCATGGGCGGCCACCCCGTGCACCGATCCCAGCGACAGCGCGTGATCGCCGCCCAGAAAGATCGGCAGGCCCTGCGCCATGGCATCCTGCGCCGCCGCGCTGAGCGTTTGCGTCCAGCCGACGGTGCGGGGCAGTTCGAACAGGTGGTCCATCGCCGCGACCGCGCAGGGGCGCGGCGCGAGGTTGCCCAGGTCGCGCACCTCGTGGCCGAGGTCGGCGAGGGCGCCGGGCAGGCGGGCGACGCGGTAGGCGTCGGGCCCCATCAGGCAGCCCTGCCGGGTCTTGCCGCTGTCCACCGGGGCGCCGATCAGAAGAATTGTCTTGGTCATGGGGTTTTGTCCTGTTCGCGAAGCGTTGCGGCATTATTTTCCCGATATGTGCAGGGCGAAAGCGTGCATTTTGCACGAAGTGGGGATAGATTGACCGAAACGGAGGCAAAAATGGCCGAATTGGACGATGTGGATCACCGCTTGATCGCGGCGTTGCGCCACGATGCGCGGGCGGCGCTGTCGGATCTGGCGGTGCAGCTGGGGCTGTCGCGCACCACCGTGCGCGCGCGGATCGAGCGGTTGCGCGCGGCGGGGGTGATCCTGGGGTTTTCGGTCGTGCTGAAGGAGGATGTGACACAGGACGCGGTGCGCGCGCTGATGATGATCGGGATCGAGGGGCGCGGCGCGGACCGGATCAAGCGGCAGATCATGGGCCTGCCCGAGGTGCGCGCGGTGCATTCGACCAACGGCCGCTGGGATGTGATCGTCGAGCTGGGCGCAGGCAGTCTGGAGGCGCTGGACCGGGTGCTGGACAGGGTGCGGCGGCTGGACGGGGTTGCGACCTCGGAAACCTCGTTGCTGTTGTCGACGCGGCATCCGGGGCGCTGAGGCTGATGACACCGGTTTTCATCGGCGCGCGGATCTATCGCGGATCAAGCTACGGGCGCAATCATCCCCTGTCGATCGAGCGGGTGCCGGCGGTGATCGACCTGTGCCGCGCGCTTGGCTGGCTGCCCGAGGCGCGCTATCGGACTTCGCCGCGGGCCAAGCCGGCCGCGCTGACCGGCTTTCACACCGAAACCTATGTGACCCAGCTGATGCGGGCCGAGCAGCAGGGCGCGGTCAGCGAGGAGGTGCGCGCGCGCCACGGTCTGGGCACGCTGTCGAACCCGATCTTTGCGCAGATGTACCGCCGTCCGGCCACGGCGGTGGGCGGCGGTTTGCTGGCGGCGGAACTGGTGGCGCAGGGCGGGGTGGTGTTCAACCCCGGGGGGGGCACGCATCACGGGCTGGCCGATCGCGCGGCGGGGTTTTGTTACCTGAATGAACCGGTGGTGACGATCCAGCGGTTGCTGGCGATGGGGCTGCGCCGCGTCGCCTATGTGG
Source organism: Tropicibacter oceani (assembly GCF_029958925.1). Classification (NCBI taxonomy): domain Bacteria; kingdom Pseudomonadati; phylum Pseudomonadota; class Alphaproteobacteria; order Rhodobacterales; family Roseobacteraceae; genus Pacificoceanicola; species Pacificoceanicola oceani. The sequence goes on along the minus strand of NZ_CP124616.1, from coordinate 2,882,200 downwards.
ACATCGACGCCCATCACGGCGACGGGGTCGAGGCGGGGTTTGCCGGATCGCAGGCGGTGCGGCTGATATCGGTGCACGAAGAGGGGCGCTGGCCCTTCAGCGGCGCGCTAAAGGATCGGGCGGGCGGTTCCGCCTTTAACCTGCCGGTGCCGCGCGGGTTCAACGATGATGAATTCGCCTATGTGCTGAACCAGTTGATCCTGCCGGCGGTGCAGGATTTCGCGCCCGATGCGGTCTTTTTGCAATGCGGGGCGGATGCGCTGGTCGAAGATCCGCTGTCGCGGCTGGCGCTGTCGAACAATGCTCACCGCGCGGCGGTGCGGGCGCTGCGCGCGTTGTCGCCGCGTCTGATCGTGTCGGGCGGCGGCGGGTACAACCCCTGGTCCGTGGCGCGTTGCTGGGCCGGGGTCTGGGCAGAGATGGCCGGGTACGAACTGCCCGTCGCATTGCCGCAGGCCCCGCAAGGGGTGCTGCGCGCCCTGGCCTGGCATCGCAAGGGCCAGCCCTCCGAGACGCTGTTGACGACGCTGCAGGATGCGCCGCGCGGCGGTCCGATCCGCGACGAGATCCGTCAAAGGGTGGCAACGCTGCGCGAGCGGTTGCAGCGTCAGTTGTGACTGGGGGAACCGGAGGATTGGAGCGGGTAACGGGAATCGAACCCGTAACTAAAGCTTGGGAAGCTGCCGTGATACCTTTTCACCATACCCGCGCTCCGGGATTTCCAGATAGCCCAAGGGATGCGCCCTTGCAAGGGGGCTGAGGGCGGATTTGCCGCCCGGCCCGGCGCTTTGGGGATCTGCCCGGCGGGCGCCTAGTTGAAGTGATAGTTCCAGACCACGGACACGACGCCCATCCGTGCGCGGGTGTCATAGGCTTCGGCGGTGTTGATGTTGCTGGCGCGGCCCTTGTGGCGCACCGTACCGAAATCGTAGTGGCGATAGTTGATCCCCACCGACGAGCGCTGCGACACCTTGTAGGACAGCCCCGCGCCCAGAACATAGCCGTTGTGCCGCTCGTCCGAGCGGAAGATGCACTTGGGTACGCAAAAGCTGTCGACGTTGTCGATGCCGACCTGGGCAATGGCGAACCCGGCCTCGGCATAGGGCAGCCAGCGGCCGGTGGCATAGCCGATCTTGCCGGTCAGCGCGATCGGCCGGTCGATCGAGGTGCCAAGCCGATCCGTGCCGGGAAAGAACTTGCTGTTCTCGTTGGTTTCCAGAGACAGGGCCATGCCGCTCAGCTCGACCCCGAAGACAAGGTTGCTGCTGGTTTGCCAGTTATAGCCCATCTGCGCGCCAAAGCCGCCTGCGTCGCTGTCCTGCGACAGTTTGCTGCCGGGGGCAAAGGTGTACCAGCCGCCGTTGCGGTCCTCCCATTTCACGGTGCCCTTGCCCTTGCCATAGCTCAGGCCGCCGTAAAAGCCGGCCCAGTTGGCGACCTGCGGGGCAGGGCGGACCACCGGGGGATCGGCGGGCGGTGTTTCGATGGTGCCGGCCTGGGCCAGCCCGGCGCCGGTCAGCGCGGCGGCGGCCGTCAGGGTTGCAAACGCGGTGCGCAGGGTCTGTTTCATCAGGCGGGTTCCAAATGCAATGGCCGAAAGGGCCGTGAAAAACGGGGATCAATGGCGCCAGTCTGGCACGAATCCGCCGCGTTTCACAGTCTTTCGTGACCCCTGCGCCGAAAGCCCTGCGCCCGTTCAGCCTCGGCGCCTGCGCCGCCGCCCGTCGCCATCGCCGCCCGACCCGCCGGTGTTGAAGCTGACCTGCGGAAGCGAGGTCAGTTTCGCCAGCTCCGGGAAAGGATCGGTGGCATGGGGGATGGCGTTGGCGTTGACAAAGTGTTCCTGGAAGCGCGGCTCGATGGCGGTTTCGACCTTGGTGATCTCGCGCACCACGCGCTCGATCTCGCGGCGCGAAGTGACGTTGCACAGGGCGATGCGCGCGCCGGTGCCTGCGGCGTTGCCGGCGCTGGTCACCTTGTCCAGCGGCACATCGGGGATCATGCCCAGCACCATGGCGTGCAAGGGCGAGATATGCGCGCCAAAGGCCCCGGCCAGCACCACGCGGTCCACCTTGTCGACGCCGCGTTCGTCCATCAACAGGCGCGCGCCGGCATATAGCGCCGATTTGGCCAGCTGGATGGCGCGAATGTCGCCCTGCGTTACGGTGATGCGCGGGCCGCCGTCGGCGGTGGCGTCGTGGATCAGATAGGCATGGGTGCGGCCTTCGGGGATGCTGCGCTCGGTGCCGGTCTGTTCGGCGCTGCCGATCAGGCCCTTGGCGTCGACCAGGCCCGCGATGCGCATTTCGGCCACCGCCTCGATGATGCCCGATCCGCAGATGCCGGTGATGCCGGTCTGGGCGGTTTCGTCCCAGAACCCGTCCTCGTCCGACCACTTGTCACAGCCGATCACCTTGAAGCGCGGGTCCTTGGTGACCGGGTCGATGCGGATCGCTTCGATGGCGCCGGGGGCGGCGCGCTGGCCTGAACTGATCTGCGCGCCCTCAAAGGCCGGACCGGTGGGCGACGAACAGGCCAGCACGCGGCTGCGGTCGCCCAGCAGGATTTCGGCATTGGTGCCGACATCGACGATCAGCGCCAGATCGTCGGATTTGCCGGGTTCTTCGGACAGGGCCACGGCGGCGGCATCGGCCCCCACATGGCCTGCGATGCAGGGCAGGATATAAATCTGCGCCGAGGCGGGCAGGGCGCTCAGCCCCAGGTCCGCCGCCGTCAGCGACAGCGCGTCCGAGGTGGCCAGCGCAAAGGGCGCCTGACCCAATTCCACCGGGTCGATGCCCAGCAGCAGGTGATGCATGACCGGGTTGCAGACAAACACCGTTTCAAGGATCAGGCTGGTGTCGATCCCGGCCTCGGCCGCGATTTCCTGCGCCAGCGCGTCCAGCGACTCGCGCACCGCGCGGGTCATTTCGACGTCGCCGCCAGGGTTCATCATGGAATAGGACACCCGGCTCATCAGGTCTTCGCCAAAGCGGATCTGCGGGTTCATGATCCCCGAAGAGGCCTTGACCTCGCCGGTTTCGAGGTTGGTCAGATGCGCCGCGATGGTGGTCGATCCCAGGTCGATGGCCAGACCGTACAGCCCGCCTTCGTGCAACCCGGGCCAGGCGGCGGTGATGTGCGGCGCACCCGCGCCATCCTTGTGCAGGGCAACGGTGATCTTCCAGTCGCCCTTGCGCAGGATCTTTTGCAGCTGCGCCACGACCGGAAAGGCGGCGGTGACGTCCTGCATGTCCCATTGATCGCGCAGCGCGCGCGCCACGCGCTCAAGATCACCGGTGGGTTCGTGCATGTCGGGCTCTTCGACCTCGATGTAGAACAGCCGCGTTGCCGGGTCCATTTCGATGGCCCGCGCGCTGGCCGCCTTGCGCACGACCTGGCGGTGCACCTGGCTTTCGGGCGGCACGTCGATAACAACGTCGCCCTGCACCGTCGCCTGACAACCCAGCCGCCGACCCGCTTTCAGCCCGCGCTTGTCGTCATAGCGTTGCTCGACCGCGTTCCAGTCACTCAGCGCGCCCTGCGCCACGGTCACGCCATGCTTGGGGAAATCGCCATAAGACGGCGTGATCTGGCATTTTGAACAGATCCCCCGCCCGCCGCAGACCGAATCCAGATCGACGCCCAACTGACGGGCGGCGGTCAGAACCGGGGTACCGACGGGAAACCGCCCGCGTTTGCCCGAAGGGGTAAAGATGACAAGGGGATCTGTGCTCATGTCGGTCGTCCTGTGCGCGTTTGTCGGGGAACATACGCGTGCGGCGGGGAATGAAAAGGCAGCCTGCGTCATTCCGTCGTCAAAACACGGCACAAGCCGCGAAAATCCCCGGGTTTCCGGCGGCGACGGGCGGCGCGTCTATTCCCGGCCCAGCCAGCGCAGGATTTCACCGCGGTTGCCATCCAGATCGGGCGACGGCGCGCGGGTGGTCGGATCGGGGGCATCGGACATCTTGATCGGATTGCCCGCCGCCTTGAAGGCCGCGCGCCCGTTCTTGTCCAGGATGTCGACCACCATGTTGCGCGCCAGGATCTGCGGGTCCTTCAGAACCTGGTCGACGGTCTGGATCGGCCCGGTCGGAATGCCCGCCGCCGTCAGCTTGGCGATCCAGTGGGCGCGCGGATGGTCCAGCGTCACCGCCTCGATCAGGCGTTTGAGCAGCCGCGCGTGTTTGCAGCGATCCACATTGGTGGCAAAGCGGTCGTCCCCCATCAGCGGCAGGTTCAGCGTGATGCACAGCTTTTCGAACAGCTTGTCATTGCCCGCCGCAATGACGAACAACCCGTCGCTGGCATGAAAGGTCTCGAACGGGGTGATCGACGGATGGCGCGCCCCCGAAGGCGCCGGCGGCTTGCCGGTGACGGTGGTGATGGCCACTGCGTGTTCCAGAATGGCCAGCTGGCTGTCCAGCATGGCGACGTCGATCTTGCGCCCCTTGCCGGTCTTTTCGCGGTCGAACAGCGCAGCCAGCACGCCCTGGCCCAGGTACATCCCGGCGATGATATCCCCGATCGAGGCACCGACCCGCACCGGATCGCGGTCCTTTTCGCCGGTGATGCTCATGACGCCGCCGCGCGCCTGTACCACCATGTCATAGGCCGGGCGCTTGGAATCCGGACCGGTGTGGCCAAAGCCCGACACCGCGCCATAGATCAGCCGCGGATAGCGCGCGTGCAGATCCTCCCAGCCATAGCCCATGCGCTCCATCACGCCGGGGCGATAGTTTTCCAGCACCACATCGGCGCGCGCCAGCAGGATTTCAAAGGTGGCGCGGTCGTCCTCGTCCTTCAGGTCCAGGGCGATGGATTTCTTGCCGTGGTTGATGGCGGCGAAATAGGCGCTCTTGCCATCCTTGAAAGGCGGAAAGGCGCGGGTGTCATCGCCGACGCCCGGACGCTCGACCTTGATCACCGTGGCGCCCATGTCGGCCAGCGTCATGGAGCAAAAAGGCCCGGCCAGCACATGGGTCAGGTCAAGCACGGTAACGCCGGTCAGAGGATGGGCCATGGGATCACCTTTGGTCAGGGGGCTGGGGTCAGGGGCAGAATGCCCGCCCGGCCAAGGATGCTGCAAGTGCGAAATTGCGGCGCGGCGGGATGACGCGCAGGCTCAGCCCGCTTTGGCCGTGCGCGCGTGAAAGACAAACCCCAGCAGGTTCATCAGCAGTTGCGCCGCCAGGATCGCGGTCGACCCGCTCCGGTCATAGTCGGGGGCCACCTCGACCAGGTCGATGCCGACGACCGGATGGGCGCGCGCGACATGCTGCAACAGCTCCAGCACTTCGTAATACAGAAAACCGCCATGGCTGGGCGTCCCGGTGCCCGGCGCGATCGAAGGGCAGAACCCGTCAATGTCTATGGTGATATAGACCGGCGCGCCCGCCGGCAGCCGGTTCGCCGTGGCCAGCGGGCCAAGCGCCCGCATCTGCCGCACCGACAGGATGTCCGACCCCATGGCGCGGGCGGCGTCATAGCCCTCTTTCGCGGTCGAGCTGACATTGCGGATGCCGACCTGGGTCAGGCCGCTGACCCAGGGCTTTTCCGCGGCCCGGCGCATCGGGTTGCCATGGCCGCGCGTCACGCCGTGGCGCTCATCGACGAAATCCAGATGCGCGTCGATCTGCAACAGGTGAAAGGGCGCGCGCCCTTCATAGGCCTCGATGCAGGGGATGTTCACCGAATGATCGCCCCCGATCACCACGGGCAGGGCCCCCGCCGCCAGCGCCGCCTCGACCCCGGCGCGGATGTTGGCGTGGCTTTTCACCGTGTCCGTATGCACGATATCCGCATCGCCCATGTCGACGATGCGCACATCCTCGCCCAGGTAGGTCACGTCGTCCTCGTGGTCATAGGCCCCGGCATGGCCAAAGGAAAACAGGGTCGAGGCCTCGCGCACCGCCCGCGGGCCAAAGCGCGCCCCGGCCCGCCACTGCGTCCCGGCATCATAGGGCGCCCCCAGCACCGCCACATCGGCCGCGATCGTACCCCAATCCGCCACATGCGGCTTTCTGGCAAAGGTGCAGATGCCGGTGAACGGCAGGTCCAGCCGCCCGCCCTCGTATCCGTGGCTCATGGTCTCTCTCCGCTTTTCACGCAGGCTGCGCCGCGCCTTTCGCGGACACAAGCCCCCCGGGTTTCTTTGTGCCAAAAATATCCCGGGGGAGGGGCTGCGCAGCAGCGCCGGGGGCAGCGCCCCCGATGCGTGGCCATTTGCCCTTTCCCCCCGGCCAGATCCATGCAATAGGAAACCGCCAACCGATCCCCTCCAAAGGAGCCGCCCCATGGAGATTCGCGAGGCCCTGACCTTCGACGACGTCCTTCTCATTCCCGGTGCATCCGACGTGCTGCCCAGCACCGCCGATACTCGCACCCGGGTGACCCGTTCCATCGACCTCAACATCCCGCTGCTGTCCAGTGCCATGGACACCGTGACCGAGGCCCGCATGGCCATCACCATGGCCCAGGCCGGCGGCATGGGCGTGATCCACAAGAACCTGAGCGCCGAAGAACAGGCTCGCCAGGTCCGCCGGGTCAAACGCTTTGAAAGCGGTATCGTCTACAACCCGGTGACGCTGACCCCCGACCAGACCCTGGCCGACGCCAAGGAATTGACTGAACGCTACGGCTTTACCGGCTTTCCGGTGGTCGACAAGGACCACCGCGTGGTCGGCATCGTGACCAACCGCGACATGCGCTTTGCCGAACATGACGACACGCCGGTCAAGGCGATGATGACCCATGAAAACCTGGCCATCCTGCACGAACCCGCCGACCGCCAGCAGGCGATCAGCAAGATGAAGGAACGGCGCATCGAAAAGCTGCTGGTCACCGATGCCAGCGGCAAGCTGACCGGCCTTCTGACCCTCAAGGACACCGAACAGGCCGTGGTCAACCCGACCGCCTGCAAGGATGAACTGGGCCGCCTGCGCGTCGCCGCCGCCAGCTCTGTCGGTGACAGCGGCTTTGCCCGCACCGAAATGCTGATCGACAGCGGCGTCGACATCGTGGTGATCGACACCGCCCACGGCCATTCGCGCGGCGTGATCGAGGCCGTGACCCGCGCCAAGAACCTGTCCAACAGCGTTCAGATCATCGCCGGCAACGTCGCCACCGCCGAGGCGACGCGCGCGCTGATCGATGCGGGCGCCGATGCGGTCAAGGTCGGCATCGGGCCGGGCAGCATTTGCACCACGCGCATGGTGGCCGGTGTCGGTGTGCCGCAGCTGACGGCCATCATGGACTGCGCCCAGGCGGCGGGCGATGTCCCGGTGATCGCCGATGGCGGGATCAAGTTCTCGGGCGATTTCGCCAAGGCCATTGCGGCGGGTGCCTCCTGCGCCATGGTTGGCAGCATGATCGCTGGCACGGACGAAAGCCCCGGCGAGGTGATCCTGTACCAGGGCCGCAGCTTCAAGGCCTATCGCGGCATGGGCAGCCTTGGCGCCATGGCGCGCGGCTCGGCCGATCGCTATTTCCAGAAGGACGCGGCCAGCGACAAGCTGGTCCCCGAAGGCATCGAAGGTCAGGTCGCCTACAAGGGCAGCGCGGGGGCCGTCATTCACCAGTTGGTGGGCGGATTGCGCGCGGCCATGGGCTATACCGGTTGCGCCACGATCGAACAGATGCGCCACAACTGCCGCTTTGTGAAGATCACCGGTGCGGGGCTCAAGGAAAGCCACGTCCACGACGTGCAGATCACGCGCGAGTCGCCGAACTACCGCGTCGGATAAGCCCGGGCATCGGCACACCGGACAGAAAAAGGGCGGGGTACACCCCCGCCCTTTTGGCCGTTTTGGGGCAGGGCGGGGCTATGCCCCGCATGCCCAACGGGGTCAGTCATGGCCGTTGATCAGCTCTTGCATCATCGCGCGTTCCTCTTCGGTCAGGTCGGTCAGGGGCGTGCGCACCGGGCCGGTGTCAAAGCCGCGCAGGGACACGCCTGCCTTGATCGCCGACACCGCATAGCCGGTACACCGGTCGCGGATCGCCGCGAAGGGATAGTAGAAATCGCGCAGCATCGCCTCGCAGGTCTTGTCATCCCCGGCCACAAAGGCCGCGTGGAACTTCAGCGCGGTCCTGGGCACAAAGTTGAACACCGCTGACGAATAGGTATCCACCCCCGCGCCGCGATAGGCCTGGGCAAAGAGTTCATGCGTCGGCATGCCGCCGATATAGGCCAGCCGGTCGCCGTTGTGCACGGTGATGCGTTTGACCGTGTCGATGTCGCCGGTGCCGTCCTTGAAACCGATCAGGTTGGGGCAGTCATCCGCCAGCCGCGCCAGCGTCTGGGCCGAAACCACCGACTGACCGCGATTGTAGACGATCACGCCCATGTTGGTCGATTGGCAGACGCGGCGGATGTGCGCCTCGATCCCGGCCTGGGGCGCGCCGATCAGGTAGTGCGGCAGCAGCAGGATGCCGTCGCCGCCCGCCGCCTCGATCCCCTGGGCCATCTCGATGGCCATGCGGGTGCCATAGCCGCAACCGGCGATGATCGGATCGTTCGGCTGGGCCGCCTTGGCGGTCTTGACCACCGCCACCACTTCGTCCGGCGACAGCGAGAACAGCTCGCCGGTGCCGCCGGCGACGATCAGCCCGGCAACGGGGGTTTGCGCCAGCCATTCCAGATGGGCGGCAAAGGCGCGGTGGTTCACCCGGTCCTCGGCGTCGAAGGGGGTGACGGGAAAGGACAGCAGGCCAGAGCGGATGATGTCGCGCAGCTCGGTTGGTGCAATCATGGTCGGTTCTCTTTTCTGAAAGGACGCGGGCAGGGGTCAGTCTTCGTGGATGCCATCGGCGCAAAAGGCGCCGCCCTGGTAAACGGCGGTCGGATCATCCGCCGGCGGCGGGTCCATTTCGGCGTCGATCTTGGCGCGAAAGACCTCGCTGCTGTCCTTGGGCTGCCAACCCAGGTACGCGACCTCGCGGTTGTCCCACCAGCTGGCGGCATTGGCCGAGGCGCCATAGATGATCGGGCACCCAAGGCGCGGCACGGCAAAGATGCGTTCGATCAACTGGACCATGTCGTCATAGCTCATCCAGGTGGACAGCATGCGGTGGTTGACCGGTTCGGGAAAGCACGACCCGATGCGAATGCTGGCGGTCTCGATCCCGAACTTGTCGTGGTACATTGATGCCAAGGCCTCGCCAAAGACCTTGGACACGCCATACAGCCCGTCGGGGCGGGTCACCGACCTGGCGTCCAGCCGGTCGCTTTGCTTGTGAAAGCCGATGGCGTGGTTCGAGCTGGCAAAGATGATGCGCGGCTGGGTGCTGGATTTGCGCGCCGCCTCGTACAGGTTGAACATGCCGTCGATATTGGCGTTGCGGATGGTGTCCCACTTGGCCTCGACCGATTGGCCGCCCATGTGCACGATGCCGTCGCAACCTTCGACCATCGCCTCGACCGCGGCCTTGTCACCCAGGTCGCAATAGACGATTTCCTCGTTCGGGCGGGCGTCGCCCAGACCCTTGCGGGCGTTCAGCCGCAGGGTGGTGGCCAGGTGGCCCAGCCGATCACGGCAGACCGATCCAAGCCCGCCATTGGCGCCGGTGATCAGCAGGCGGTTCATTTTCGTCATCACAAAGTCCTTTCAAAGGGCGTGGTCCGGGGTGTCCGGGCAGCGGCAGGGCGAAAAGTTGTCATATAAGTTTTGCAAGCCCGGGGATGCGCCATGCGGGAAGTCCCCGAGTGGGCGCAGGATTCGTAAGGGGCTTGCGCTGTCATTTCCTTGTTTTCCATGGTGGTGCGGGTCAGGGCACGCCAAGTTGTCACATAGATTTCCATACCTGTCATATAAATTGGTTGACAGCTTGGCAATCCCGATGTCACCAATACCGCCAAATCGTGCCAATGCGGCCCGCCGCACCCGCACCATGCCACGGGTGCAGGGCGGTGAAACGGTCTGTTTGTCCCTTGTCCTGCCCTTGCCGCCCTTGGCAGGGCCCATCGAAAGCCCTGCCCATGCCCGACCTGCGCATCGCCGATGTCCGCATCACCCCCATCGCCTTTACCGATCCGCCCTTGCTGAACAACGCCGGTTGCCACCAGCCCTTTGCCCTGCGCTCGATCATCGAGGTCGAAACCGAGGATGGCGTGATCGGGCTGGGCGAAAGCTATGGCACCAAGGCGCTGATCGACGCGGTGGTGGCGCTGGCCCCCAGTCTGCGCGGACTGCCCGTGACCGACCTGAACGGGCTGCTGGCCCGGGCGCGGGCGCAGGACATGGGCGGGATCACCGGATATTTCGGAGTGCAGGCCCTGTTGCCCCGGGTGGTTTCGGCCATCGAGGTGGCGATGTGGGACGCGCTTGGCAAGGCGCTGAACATGCGGGTCTGCGATCTGCTGGGCGGGCAGGTGCGCGCGCGCGTGCCGTTTTCGGCCTACCTGTTCTACAAGTTCGCCGGTCACGCCGGGCAGGACGCCGACGACTGGGGCGAGGTCCTGACCCCCGAACAGCTGGTCGGCGAGGCGCAGCGCCTGGTGGACAGCTACGGCTTTGAGGCGATCAAGCTCAAGGCCGGCATCCTAGAACCCGAGGCCGAGATTGCCGGTCTCGAGGCGCTGCGCGCCGCGTTTCCAAAGGCGCCCCTGCGCATCGACCCCAATGGCGGCTGGACCGTCGAGACCGCGCTGAAGCTGCTGCCGCGCCTGACCGGGCTGGTCGAATACCTCGAGGATCCGACCAAGGGCATCGAGGGCAATGCCCGCGTTCAGGCGGCGACCGACATTCCCCTGGCGACCAACATGTACGTGGTAGCCGACGAACACCTGCCCGCCAACATGGCGCAGGGGGCGTTCCGGGTGATCCTGAGCGATCATCACTATTGGGGCGGGTTGAAGGCCAGTCGCGATCTGGCCCGGATCTGCGAGATCTGGGGCCTTGGCCTGTCGATGCATTCCAATTCCCACATGGGGATTTCGCTGGCGGCGATGACCCATCTGGCGGCGGCGACGCCGAACCTGACATATGACTGCGACACGCATTACCCCTGGCAGGTGGACGAGGTGATCGAGGGCGGCAAGCTGAAGATCGAGGGCGGCAGCCTGGCGGTGCCCGAGGGGCCGGGGCTGGGCGTGACGCTGGACCGGGCGCAGTTGGCGCGGCTGCATCGCAACTATCTTGATTGCGGCTATACCCGCCGCGACGACGAAACCGAAATGCAAAAGCACCAGCCCGGCTGGAGCTTTGCGCGGCCCCGCTACTGAGCGCAACACCAGGCGCCGCGCCCCGGGTCACGCCTGCCCTTGTCCCCGCGCGGGGGCAGGGCGCCATGAAAGGAAGGCACATCATGCAGCCCAAAGTGCAGGGCGGAACACTGGTTCACAGCACCAAGCAGGCGCTGTCGGCCCGCATCCTTGGCGGTGAATTCGCCCTTGGCGCGCGGCTGCCCTCCGAGGCACGGCTGTGCGAGGAATACGGCGTCAGCCGCACCGTGATCCGCGAGGCCATCGCCAGCCTGCGCGCCGATGGCCTGGTCGAACCGCGCCGCGGCGCCGGGGTCTTTGTGGTCAAGGACACGCTGGACAGCGGTCTGCCCTTTACCGACGTCGATTACGACCGGGTGTCCTCGGTCATCGAGGTGTTGGAGCTGCGCACCGCCATCGAAATCGAAAGCGCCCGGATTGCCGCGACGCGCCGCTCGGCGGCGCAGATCGAAAGGATCCTCGAGGCTGCGGATGACGTGCCGCGCCGCGCGCGCGATGGCCAGGCCACCGCCGAGGCGGACTTTGCCTTTCATCTGGCGATTGCCGAGGCCACGGGAAATCCGCGCTTTGTCGAGGTGCTGACCATGCTGGGGGCCGCCGCGATCCCGCGCAAGGCATTGCGCCCGGCCACCGAGCATCGGAGCCTGGACAGCTATCTGACCCTGATCGACGAAGAACACCGGCAGATCGTCGATGCCATCCTGGATCAGGACCCGGACGCCGCCGGTGTCGCCATGCGCCGGCACCTGGAAGGGGCGCAAAAGCGCTATCGCAAACTGCTGCGCCGGGCCTGAAGGCTGGACAGGGGCGGGCTGTTGCGGCACATGCCCGGGGGCACACCGCAGGAGAACGCACATGCAGCCAGCCGCCCGGGTACAGACCGCCATCGAGATCCTGGATCGCATCCTTGCCGGAGAGGCGGCCGAACGCGCCCTGACGAACTGGGCGCGCGGGGCGCGTTATGCCGGGTCCAAGGACCGCGCGGCGGTGCGCGACCATGTCTTTGACGTGCTGCGCTGCCAGCGCTCCTGCGCGGCGCTTGGCGGCGGCGAAAGCGGCCGGGCGCTGATGCTGGGGCATCTGCGCGCCACCGGTCTGGACATCGGCGCGTTGTTCATCGGCGGCAGCTATGGCCCCGCGCCGCTGGATGAGGGCGATGCCCCCGGGCAGGCTCCGCAGGGCTATGAGGCCTGGGACATGCCGGACTGGCTGGGCGAAAAGCTGTCCGCCAGCCTCGGCGCGCAGGCCGAATCCGCCGCCATGGCGCTGCGCCATCGGGCGGATGTGTTCCTGCGGGTGAATACCCTTGCCGGAGACCTTGGCGCCGCCATCGCCGCCCTGTCCGAAGACGGCATCACCGCCGAGCCGCACCCGCTGTCACCCACCGCCCTGCGCGTGACCGAAGGCGCGCGCGCGGTCGCGCGCAGCCGGGCCTATACCCAAGGGCTGGTGGAATTGCAGGACGCCGCCAGCCAGGCGGTTGTCGATCTGTTGCCCTTGCAGCCCGGCCTTCGGGTGCTGGATTTCTGCGCCGGCGGGGGCGGCAAGACGCTGGCCATGGGCGCACGGCTGAACGGCGGCCCGGTCGAGGCGCATGACGCCGATCCGGGGCGCATGGCCGATCTGCCCGCCCGCGCCGCGCGCGCCGGGGTGCAGGTGATCGCCGCCAATGCTCCGCAGGGCCCCTATGACCTGGTTCTGGCCGATGCGCCCTGTTCAGGCAGTGGCGCGTGGCGACGCTCGCCCGAAGGGAAATGGCGGCTGACGCCGCAGGCCCTGGATGAATTGGTGCAGATACAGGCCGGAATTCTGGCGCAATGCGCCGCGCTGGTCGCGCCCGATGGCGTTCTGGCCTATGCCACCTGCTCCATGCTGGACGAAGAAAACGAAGCGCAGGTTCGGGATTTCGTGCAGGCCAACCCCGCCTGGCAGATTGAACTGACCCGGCAATTTCTGCCCGATGACGGCGGCGACGGGTTCTTTGTCGCCTGTTTGCGCAGGACGATTGCCAAGTGATTGCCCGTGGGGGATAGTCAAACAGGGTTTTCTTCAGGACAGTTAACGCTTGCTTAATGCTCGGGGGTGTTTACTGGCCCTCGGGATTCGAGCCAGGAGACGTTGGATTGACCGCGACAGCACATCAGGGGGCCGCGCAGGGAACGGCCATGGCGTTCCGCTATGGGGCTTTTGCCCTGCTCATGATGGCCACCGCCGCCTATGTGGCGTCTATCTTCGTTCCGGCGGGCATCGTGCGCACCGGGCTTTTGGCCAGCACCGGCGCCATGGGCAGTCTGGGGATTGGCTGGCTGGCGATACGGACGCTGGCGGAATTGCGGTTGTCGCGCAAGACCGCGCTGCTGGTCGACCTGGTCGAGGGCGAACCGTCGTATTGCTTTGTCACTGATGGCGACGGGCGGCTTGTGGCGGCCAACAAGACCGCGCGAAACCGGTTTCCCGCGGAACGCGGCGTCGCCCTGGCGGTCATCCTGCGCGAGGTCTTTGCCAGCGCCGAGGGCGTGCTTTACCGGTTGCAGAACCGGGCCGAGGCGCAGGGATCGGCGGTCGAGGACATCACCAGCCACGCCGAGGGGTTCCGCGTCTATGCGCGGGTGTTCCCGGGGGCGGTGGTCTTTTGGCGGCTGGAACCGGACGCGGCGCAAAACAGCGCGGCGCGCGGCAGTTACCCTGTCCTGACTCTTGGGCGCAACGGCGCCATCCTTTACATGAACGCCCCGGCGCGCAAACTGGCCGGCCGGCGCGTCAAACGCGTCGAAGAGGTGATCGACGATCTGCCGCTGCGTCCGGGCGGCATTCACCGCGTCAAGACGGCGGACGGCACGGAACGGATGCTGCTGCAAAGCGCCGAGATCGGCGCCGGCCGGGTCGAGCTGAGCCTGACCAAGGTGGCGCAATCGGTGCCGGGCACCGACGCCCCGGAGGAAAGCGGCAGTTTCGACAGCCTGCCGGTGCCGCTGATCAAGGTCACGCCCGACGGTCATATCCTGAACGCCAACCCCGAGGCGCGGCGCATGTTGTCGATGCCCCCCGGCGAGGCGGGAAACCTGGCGGAATACATGGTTGGCCTGGGGCGCGCGCTGACCGACTGGCTGCAAGAGGCCGCCGAGGGCAGGGGGCTGCACCGCTCGGAATTCCTGCGCCTGACCCGCGAGGATCAGGAGATTTTCGTTCAGGTCACGCTGAAACGGGTGACGGAAAACGCCGAACCTGTGCTGGTGGCGGTGCTGAATGACGCGACCGAGCTCAAGACGCTTGAGGCGCAGTTCGTCCAAAGCCAGAAGATGCAGGCCATCGGCCAGCTGGCGGGCGGTGTTGCACATGATTTCAACAACTTGCTGACGGCGATTTCGGGCCATTGCGACCTGATGCTGCTGCGCCACGACCAGGGCGATCCCGACTACAGCGATCTTGTCCAGATCAACCAGAACGCCAACCGGGCGGCCTCGCTTGTCGGGCAGCTTCTGGCGTTTTCGCGCAAGCAGACCCTGCGCCGCGAGGTCATGGACCTGCGCGATACCCTGTCCGATCTGACCCACCTGCTGAACCGGCTGGTCGGAGAAAAGGTCACGCTCGCGCTCAAGCATGATCCGGTGCTGCCGCCGGTGCGCGGCGACAAGCGCCAGCTGGAACAGGTGATCGTCAACCTGGTGGTCAATGCCCGTGACGCCATGCCCGAAGGCGGCGAGATCGTCGTCGAAACCGAACGCCGCGTGCTGCGCGAGCCGCTGGAGCGCGACCGCGCGGTGGTCGAACCGGGGGTCTATGTTTCCGTCCGTATCACCGACCAGGGAACCGGCATTCCCAAGGACAAGCTGCAAAAGGTCTTTGAACCCTTCTTCACCACCAAGCGCCCCGGCGAGGGCACCGGCCTGGGCCTGTCCACGGTTTACGGTATCGTCAAGCAGACCGGCGGGTTCATCTTTGTCGACAGCGTCGTGGGGCAGGGCACCTGCTTTACCCTGCTGTTGCCCGCCTACGAGGCCACCGCCGAAGCCCAACCGGCCAAGCCCGAACCGGTCGAGGCCCGCAAACTGCCCGAAAAGGGGTCGGGCGTGGTGCTTCTGGTCGAGGACGAGGCGCCGGTGCGGGCCTTTGCCGCCCGCGCGCTGCGCCTGCGCGGCTATACCGTGATCGAGGCCGAAACCGCCGAAGAGGCGCTGAGCACCCTCGAGGACGAGGCGCTTGCGGTGGACATCTTTGTGACCGACGTGGTGATGCCGGGCATGAACGGCCCCAGCTGGGTACGCGAAGCGCGCAAGGCGCGCCCGGATGTGCGGGTGGTTTTCGTGTCGGGCTATGCCGAGGACGCCTTTGGCGAGGGGCACGAGGAAATCCCCAACTCGGTCTTTCTGCCCAAGCCGTTCTCACTGACGGACCTGACCGAAACGGTGCACCGACAGTTGAACTGAGCGCCCTTCGGCCCCGGGAAAACGTCCCGGTGAAAAGAGTTTTTACCGAAAACTCTGGCCTGCCTCAGGTCGCGCGGTCCCAGGCATCGAAGTCGGCGGCGCATTTGCGGCGCAGCTTTTCCTCGGTCTGGGGGGACAGGTCCAGATCGCGGCGGGGCGAGACGTTCTCGCGCGGCAGATCAATCTGAACCTTCAGCCGATCCTCCATGAAGGCAATCAGGCTGGCCTGGTTTTCGTATTTGAACAGATGCGTCACCGCGGTTCCATTGGGGCGCGGTTCGATGAATTTGGCCTGCGATCCGACATTGGCAAAGGGCGGGCGGTCGCCGGTGGCATAGGCCTGGCAGAAATCGTCAAAGCTCATCCCGCGGGTCGAGGTCGGCTTGCCCTCCAGAAAGCCGCGCTGGCGATAGCGGTACCACGACCCAAGCCAGCTGATCGGTTCGCGGATGACGGCGAGAACGTCCATGTGTTCGACGCCCATCTTGTCAAACATGGGGCGGAAAAACCGATTGTAGCGGTAAACCGGCGCGTGTTTGAGTTCCGGCGGGTCCAGCACCGTCATCGAGGCATGGGGCAGCAGCGCCGCCTCCCAGGCCGAGGTTCCCGTCTTGGGCACGGCAAGAAAGACCAACCGCTGCTTCCAGAAAACCAGCATTTACACCCTCTTTCACTGCCCGGGACCGTCATCAACACATCCTTAACCCTCCTGAGCCAAGCTGAGAAGATAAAGATTTGACTTGAATTGTTCTTGTTTTGATCTCATACCAAATGGAACAAGACAAGAACAAACCCAGTGATTGCCGCCAGCAACGGCGTGTGAAATAAGGACGGAAGTGATGGCAACGGCAGATCTCCTGACAATGGACAGCAAGCGTAACGCGGACAAGCAAAAGGCGCTGGATAGCGCCCTGGCCCAGATCGAACGGCAGTTCGGCAAGGGGTCGATCATGAAACTTGGGGCCGATAACGCCATGCGCGATATCGAATCGACCTCGACCGGATCGCTGGGGCTGGATATCGCCCTTGGCATCGGCGGTTTGCCCAAGGGGCGGATCATCGAGATTTATGGCCCCGAAAGCTCGGGCAAGACCACGCTGACGCTGCATGCGATTGCCGAAGAACAGAAGAAAGGCGGGGTTTGCGCCTTTGTGGATGCCGAGCACGCGCTTGACCCGCAATACGCCAAGAAGCTGGGCGTCGATCTGGACGAACTGCTGATTTCGCAGCCTGACACCGGCGAGCAGGCTTTGGAAATCACCGATACGCTGGTGCGGTCGGGGGCGGTGAACCTTGTGGTTGTCGACTCGGTTGCGGCGCTGACGCCGAAATCCGAGCTTGAGGGCGACATGGGTGACAGCAGCGTTGGCGTGCACGCCCGTCTGATGTCTCAGGCGATGCGCAAGCTGACCGGCTCGATCAGCCGGACCAATTGCATGGTGATCTTCATCAACCAGATCCGCATGAAGATCGGCGTCATGTTCGGGTCGCCCGAAACGACGACCGGTGGCAATGCGCTGAAGTTCTACAGCTCGGTGCGTCTGGACATCCGCCGCATTGGCGCGATCAAGGACCGTGACGAGGTTGTGGGCAACGCGACGCGCGTCAAGGTGGTCAAGAACAAGGTGGCCGCGCCCTTCAAGCAGGTCGAATTCGACATCATGTACGGTGAGGGGATTTCCAAGACCGGCGAGTTGATCGACCTGGGCGTCAAGGCCGGCGTGGTCGAGAAGTCCGGCGCCTGGTATTCCTATGGCGACGAGCGGATTGGCCAGGGGCGTGAGAACGTCAAGAACTTCCTCAAGGAGAATACCCAGATCGCGCTGGAGATCGAGGACAAGATCCGTGCGGCGCATGGACTGGAATTCGACATGTCATCGGATGACGATGTCGAGATGACCGAGGATTGACCGCGACCTGATCGCTGGTTTCAAGCCATGGGGGCGTCCGTTTTCGGGCGCCCTTTTGGTTTTGCGCCGCCGCTGGCGTCGCCCGGGAAAGGGGGCCAGCCCCCTCTTGGCCTGCGGCCAATTCACCCCCGGGATATTTGGAGCACAAAGAAACCCGGGGCGGGGGGCTTGTGAGGCTTGCGGGCTTATGGACACCGGGGGGCTGCGCCGCTACATCTGCGCCAATCCTTTTGCCCGAAACGAGGCCCGCGATCATGGCAAGTCTGAACGACATCCGCTCGACCTTTCTGAACTACTTTGAAAAGCAGGGGCACCAGATTGTCCCGTCCAGTCCGCTGGTGCCGCGCAATGACCCGACGCTGATGTTCGTCAACTCGGGGATGGTGCAGTTCAAGAACCTGTTCACCGGGGTCGAGACCCGCGATTACCAGCGTGCGACCAGCGCCCAGAAATGCGTGCGCGCCGGGGGCAAGCACAACGATCTGGACAATGTCGGTTATACCGCGCGGCACCATACGTTTTTCGAAATGCTGGGGAATTTTTCGTTCGGGGATTATTTCAAGACCGAGGCGATCCCCTTTGCCTGGGAATTGGTGACCAAGGAATTCGGGCTGGACCCGAAGCGGCTGTATACCACCGTTTATCACACCGATGACGAGGCTTTTGAAATCTGGAAGAAGGTCGGCGTGCCCGAGGATCGGATCATTCGGATCGCGACGTCGGACAACTTCTGGCAGATGGGGCCGACCGGGCCCTGTGGTCCGTGCACCGAGATTTTCTATGATCACGGCGATCACATCTGGGGCGGCCCTCCGGGCAGTGCGGATGAGGATGGCGACCGGTTCATCGAAATCTGGAACGTCGTTTTCATGCAGAACGAGCAGTTCGAGGACGGCTCGATGAAGGCGTTGGACATGCAGAGCATCGACACCGGCATGGGGTTGGAGCGCATCGGCGCGCTGCTGCAGGGCAGCCACGACAACTATGACACCGACACCATGCGCGCCCTGATCGAGGCCAGCGCCAATGCCACCAGTGCCGATCCGGATGGGCCGGGCAAGATGCATCATAGGGTGATCGCGGATCACCTGCGCTCGACCTCTTTCCTGATTGCTGACGGCGTGATGCCATCGAACGACGGGCGCGGCTATGTGCTGCGCCGGATCATGCGCCGGGCCATGCGGCATGCGCATTTGCTGGGCGCGCAGGACCCGGTCATGCACCGGTTGGTGCCCGCCTTGGTGCGCCAGATGGGCGCGGCCTACCCCGAGTTGGGGCAGGCGCAGGCGCTGATCGAAGAAACCCTGCGCAGTGAGGAAACCCGCTTCAAGACGACGCTGGATCGCGGGCTGAAGCTGCTCGACGACGAATTGGCAGACCTGCCCGAGGATGCGCCGCTGCCGGGCGAGGCGGCCTTCAAGCTGTACGACACCTTCGGCTTTCCGCTGGACCTGACGCAGGATGCGCTGCGCGAAAAGGGCCGCTCGGTCGATACCGATGGCTTCAACGCCGCCATGGCCGAGCAGAAGGCCAAGGCGCGCGCCGCGTGGAGCGGGTCGGGCGAGGCGGCGGATCTGGCGATCTGGTTCGACATTGCCGAAAAGCACGGGGCCACGGATTTCCTGGGCTATGACACCGAGGCCGCCGAGGGCCAGGTGCTGGCGCTGGTGCGCGATGGCGCCGTGGTGTCCGAGTTGAAGGCCGGGGAAAACGGCTGGGTCGTGCTGAACCAGACGCCGTTCTATGCCGAAAGCGGCGGGCAGGTGGGCGACACCGGCTGGCTGCGCCGGCTTGAGAACGAAGATGAAAGCGCGACGGTGACCGACACCCAGAAAATGGGTGGAGGCAAGGTCTTTGCCCATCAGGTGACGGTGGATGCCGGGATCATCCGCAAGGGCGATGCGCTGCAGCTTGAGGTGGATCACGGGCGGCGCAGCGCCATCCGGGCCAACCACTCGGCCACCCACCTGCTGCACGAGGCGCTGCGCGAGGCGCTTGGAGATCACGTGGCGCAGCGCGGCAGCTTGAACGCGCCGGACCGGCTGCGCTTTGATTTCAGCCACAACAAGGCGCTGAGCGCCGAGGAGGTGGCCAAGGTCGAACGCGATGTGAACGCCTATATCCGTCAGAACTCCAGCGTCAGCACCCGGATCATGACGCCCGACGATGCCCGTGCCATTGGCGCGCAGGCGCTGTTCGGTGAGAAATACGGTGACGAGGTGCGCGTGGTGTCGATGGGCGTGCAGCGCGGTTCGGGCAAGGGCAATGACGGGCAGACCTATTCGCTGGAACTGTGCGGCGGCACCCATGTGCGCCAGACCGGCGATATCGGGGCCTTTGTGGCGCTTGGCGACAGTGCTTCGAGCGCCGGGGTGCGCCGGATCGAGGCGCTGACCGGGCAGGCGGCGCTGGAATACCTGTCGCAGCAGGACAAGCGGTTGGCCGAGGTGGCGGGCGTGTTGAAGGCGCAACCGGCCGAGGTGACCACCCGGGTCAAGGCGCTGCTGGATGACCGCAAAAAGCTGGAGAACGAAGTGGCCATGCTGCGCCGGGAACTGGCGATGGCAGGCGGTGCCGGCGGCGCGGTCGCGGGCGGAGAGACGCGTGAAATCAACGGTGTACGCTTTGTCGCGCAGGTTCTGTCGGGGGTGACGGGCAAGGACCTGCCGCCGCTGATTGACGAGCACAAGAACCGCATCGGATCGGGGGCGGTGCTGCTGATCGCGGATGCGGGCGGCAAGGCGGCCGTGGCGGCTGGCGTGACCGATGACCTCAAGGGCAGCCTGTCGGCGGTCGATCTGGTCAAGGCGGCGGTGGCCGAACTGGGCGGCAAGGGCGGCGGCGGTCGTCCGGACATGGCGCAGGGCGGCGGCGCCAGCGTCGAGAATGCGGATGCAGCGATCAAGGCGGCCGAAGCCGTCATCGGAGGATAAGACAATGGCAGGACTTTGGATTGCCCATGTGACCGTCACGGATGACGAGGCCTATGGCAAATACGCCAAGCTGGCAGGCCCGGCGATTGCCGCCCATGGCGGGGAATTCCTGGCCCGCGGCGGGCGGTTCGTCCAGCTGGAGGGCAAGGAGCGTCCGCGCAACGTGGTCGCGCGCTTTCCCAGCCTAGAAAAGGCGGTCGAATGCTACAATTCGGACGCCTACCAGGAGGCGCTGAACCATGCGCGCGGCGCGTCCGAGCGCGAGCTGCTGGTGGTTGAAATCCCCGACTGACGCGCAGCACAGCGGTGATTGGACTTGGCGCGGTCCGGCCCCCCAAAGGCCGGGCCGCGTTTTTCATGACGGGACTGCGGAAAATGATCGGCGAAAGAAGGCCGATCAACGCCGGATCTGGCCGCTTCGGCGCCATTTCGCTTAGGCAATCCTATGCCTGCGCATAGGGGCGCCCATATCCGTCAGGGCAGCTTTCGGTGCTTGGTGATTCGTGTCTTGCGGGGTTAACTGTCTCATATCTGTGGACAGTTTTCCCGCGTCTCGGAATTGTTTCCGAATCGGAAATGAAAAATTCAACCGGGGGCAGCGCGAAATGTGGCATAATTATGGCATAGTTGGCACACATCTTGCCTCTGGCCCCTGAAAACCCCCGTTTTGGTTAATTTTCCTGCCGCAAGTCCGGAATTCCTGTCGCGCCAAAGCGCCGTTCTTCGTTAGACTTTTCCTACCTTCAATTAATGTCTTGGGAGAAAGATCATGAAGAAAGTTCTTGCCGGTGCAATTCTTGCAGTAACTGCGATGGCGGCCCCCGCCTTTGCTTGGGAAGGCCAGGTTGTGGCCTGCTACGACAAGGTCTGGGTTCCGGCCAAGTACAGCTATACCAAGACGCTGGTGATGGCGTCGCACACCGAGTGGGAGCATCAAAACGGCCAGATGGTCAAGATGCACTACCCGGCGGTCTACAAGCAGATGAAGCACCTGGAAACCGCAGGTCACTATCTGGCGGTCAAGGCCCCCTGCAAGTAAGCAACTGGACTTTTACACTTTTCTGGAAGGCGCGGGGACTGCCACCCCGCGCCTTTTGCTTTTCCAGCTGGGGGGGGCGCAGGGCGCTGGGGCGCGTGCTTAGGGGTGCAGGCGGTCAAGGAACATGCCGCCATCCATCATGTCCTGCCAGACCGCGCAGGCTTCGCCGCGGGCGGTGAAATGCGCCCAGGCCTTTCGGGCAAACACATCGGGCGCCATCAACAGGATCATCGCATTCAACGCCTCACGCGACACCGGTTCGGGAAAGTGGCTGCGCGCGGCGATCGGGGCGCGGTCCTGTTCGGTCAGGCCGGCAATCTGCTGGGTGTAGGCAAAGTATTCGGTGGTGGCCAGGCAACTGGCATGAGGGCAGGGCACGGTGTCGAACAGGGCATGGGCCATCTCGTGCTGGATCACGCTGGCAAACAGCCGGTCGGTGGGGATATGGGCAAACAGGCTTTGTTTCAGCCGTTCTGTTTCCAGCGCGCTGGGGGACAATACCTCGATCCAGTTTTCGCCGCAGTGGAACAGGCCGATGCAGCTGTGATCCAGCGTCTCGACGGTTTCGATCAACACGGGTGCGGGATCGGGCAGGGCACAGGCGCGGAATTGCGCCAGGGCGGCGTCGCTGTGGGTGCAGATGGTTTGCGCCAGCGCGGGGCTGCCGGCCTGGACTGAGACAAGCCCGTTGTCGCAGAGCAAAGGCTGGGCCATCGGGGCCGTGGCGATCAATCCAAGTCCGAGCAAAAGTATCCTGTGCATGGCAGCCGCTCCTTTCGGGGGCAGAGCCTAGCCTGCCTTGCCCGGGGTGGAAAGCCGCGCAAAAGGTCATGCCCAAACGCATCAGGGCCCCGCGTGGGGGCCCTGATGGTGGTTTCTTCGATCTGCGCCGGCTTATTGCTGGGGCGATTTCGACATGCGCTTGCGCTCATGCGGGTCCAGATAACGCTTGCGCAGGCGGATGGCGTTGGGCGTCACTTCGACCAGTTCGTCATCGTTGATGTAGGCAATCGCCTCTTCGAGCGAGAGGGTGATCGGCGTGGTCAGGCGCACCGCTTCGTCGGTGCCGCTGGCGCGCACGTTGGTCAGCTTTTTGCCCTTCAGCGGGTTCACTTCGAGATCGTTGTCACGCGAATGTTCGCCGATGATCATGCCGGTATAGACCTTGGCCTGGGCACCCAGGAACATCTTGCCGCGATCTTCCAGGTTCCACAGCGCATAGGCCACGGCCTCGCCGTCTTCCATGGAAATCAGAACGCCCGAACGGCGGCCCGGGATCGGGCCCTTGTGTTCGGTCCAGCCGTGGAACACGCGGTTCAGAACGCCGGTGCCGCGGGTGTCGGTCAGGAATTCGCCGTGATAGCCGATCAGCCCGCGCGACGGCACATGCGCAATGATCCGCGTCTTGCCTGCGCCGGCGGGTTTCATTTCGACCAGGTCGCCCTTGCGCGGGCCGGTCAGCTTTTCGATCACTGCGCCGGTGTATTCGTCATCGACGTCGATGGTGGCCTCTTCGACCGGTTCCATCAGCTTGCCGTCGACTTCCTTCATGATCACCTGCGGGCGCGAGATCGACAGTTCGAACCCTTCGCGGCGCATGTTTTCGATCAAAACGCCCATCTGCAGTTCGCCGCGGCCCGACACTTCAAAGGCCTCGCCGCCCGGGGTGTCGGCGATCTTGATCGCGACGTTGGATTCGGCCTCTTTCATCAGGCGATCCCGGATCACGCGCGACTGCACCTTTTTGCCGTCGCGGCCGGCCAGGGGCGAATCGTTGATGCCGAAGGTCACGGTGATGGTCGGCGGATCAATGGGCTGGGCTTCCAGCGGCTCATCGACGGCCAGCGCGCAGATGGTATCGGCCACGGTGGCCTTGGTCATCCCGGCAAGCGACACGATGTCCCCGGCCTGCGCCTCTTCGATGTCCTGCATGCCAAGGCCGCGGAAGGCCTGGATCTTGGTGATGCGGAACTGTTCGATCTTTTGACCGATGCGCGACAGCGCCTGCACGGTGGCGCCAACCTTGGCCTTGCCGGATTCGACGCGGCCGGTCAGGATGCGGCCGACAAAGGGGTCAGCGCCCAGCGTGGTCGCCAGCATCCGGAAATCTTCGTTCTGGTGCTTGATCTGCTTGGGCGCAGGGACGTGATCGACGATCAGCTTGAACAGCGCGTCCAGGTTCTTGCGCGGGCCGTCCAGCGTGGTGTCGGCCCAGCCATTGCGCCCCGAGGCATACATATGCGGGAAATCCAGCTGGTCTTCGTCGGCGTCGAGGCTGGCGAACAGGTCAAAGCATTCGTCCAGCGCGCGGTCGGGTTCGGCGTCGGGCTTGTCGACCTTGTTCAGCACGACGATCGGGCGCAGACCCAGGGCCAGCGCCTTGGAGGTCACGAATTTGGTTTGCGGCATCGGGCCTTCGGCGGCGTCCACCAGCAGCACGACCCCGTCAACCATCGACAGGATGCGCTCTACCTCGCCGCCGAAATCGGCGTGTCCGGGGGTGTCGACGATGTTGATGCGGGTCTTTTTCCACTCGACCGAGGTCGGCTTGGCGAAGATGGTGATTCCGCGCTCACGCTCCAGATCGTTGCTGTCCATGGCGCGTTCGGCCACGGCCTGGTTGGCGCGGAAGGCACCGGATTGTTTCAGAAGTTCGTCCACCAGAGTGGTTTTGCCGTGGTCAACGTGTGCGATGATCGCGATATTTCGCAGGTCCATGTATCTAGCCAGTCATATAAGGGTTGGGCGCGGCGTATAGCGCATTGCGCCAAAAGGCCAGAGGCGATGCGCCGCATCCCCCTAAAACCTGTTTCAAGGGTGTGACTTTTGTCGGCAAGGCTTTGCCGGTTCCCGGGCGGCGCGCCGCTGATCGCAGCAGCGTGATTGGAACTAAATGCCCGCTCTGCCCATTTACCTTTCAGACGGCGGGCCAAGCAAGGCCGGACGCCGCAAGATGCAAAAGAAAAGCAGGAGCAGAGATATGAAACGCATGATTGCCCTTACCGCCGCCGCAACCGTGATGGGCGGTGCGGCTTTTGCCGGGTCGATGCAGGATCCGGTCGTGGAACCCGTGCCGGCGCAGCCCGTTGCCGTGACCGTTCAGCCGGGCGGCGACTGGACCGGCCCCTATGCCGGTCTGAGCTTTGGCAACCTTGATGCCACCGCCGGTGCGCTGGACGAGGACGGCATGGTCTATGGCGTGTTCGGTGGCTACGACTATGACTTTGGTCAGTTCGTCATGGGCGCCGAGCTGGATTACCAGGCCACCGATGATTTCAGCCTTGGCGGCGTCGATGTCGACGACGTCTGGCGGCTCAAGCTGCGCGGCGGCTATGACGCCGGTCCGGCGCTGCTGTATGTGACGGCGGGCGGGGCCAAGGCGAACACCTCGATCGGCGATGCCGAAGGGGCGGTCTATGGCCTTGGCATGGATTACAAGGTGACGGAACGGTTCACCGTCGGCGCCGAGTATCTGCGCCATGACTTCAACGACGTTGGCAACACCAATGTCGATGTCGAGGCCGATACCATCTCGCTGCGCGGTGCGCTGCGCTTTTGATCGCGCGCCCCTGGCGGAGTTTGGCCCCCCGGGATCGGTCCCGGGGGGCTTTTTCATGCGCGCCGCTCAGTGCGATGCGCTGGCGGAAAACAGGTGGATGACAAGGATACCGGCCATGATCATCGCCATCCCCAGAACCGCCGGCAGGTCCAGTTTCTGGCCAAAGACCGCATAGCCGATGACCGCGATCAGCACGATCCCCAACCCCGACCAGATGGCATAGGCGATGCCCACCGGAAAGAACCGCAGCGCCTGGCCCAGCAGGTAAAAGGCGGCGGCATAGGCGATCACAACCACAAGGGAGGGCAGCGGGCGGGTAAAGGCCTGGCTGGCCTGAAGCGCCGTGGTGCCGATGGTTTCCGCCAGAACGGCCAGTGCAAGGATGAAATAGGGCATGATGCGGACAGTTTTCCCCAAACTTGAATGAAATCCGAGGTGAATCCTGCCTGAAAACCGGGGCCGAGGGAATGCGAAACCGGGCGGGATTAACGCTGTGTAAGGCGCAAGGACCTAGGGTCAACCGAGGATTTGACCCTGAGGAGACGTTGATGAAACCCGCATTCGTGTTGTCGGCCATGCTGGCCCTTGCCCCGATTTCCGCCCTTGCCGCTGAACCGAACCCGGCCATGCAGGCCTTTTTGCACGGTACGGTTCTGGCCTGGGCACATGACCCCGTGATCGTCGAGGCGGTCAAGGCGCAAAATGCCCAGACCGCGGGCTATGACGCGGCCCATATCGACGCGCTGGACAAGACCTGGCGCGCCGAGGTGGGCACCGCCGCGACCCCGACCATCGACCCGGTGCTGACCAATGCCGCGGCGGATTTCCTGCGCGGCCGCGTTGCCGCGAATGGCGCGATGATCACCGAGGTGTTCATCATGGACGCCCAGGGCCTGAATGTGGCGGCCTCGTCGGTGACATCGGATTACTGGCAGGGCGATGAGGACAAGTTCCAGCAGACCTTTCCCATGGGGCCGGGCGCCGAACACTACAGCGAAATCGAATTCGATGAATCCAGCCAAAGCTACCAGGCCCAGGTCTCGATCTCGCTGACCGATCCGGCCAGCGGCGAGGTGATTGGCGCCATGACCGTGGGCATCATCGCCGACGCCTTGATGTAATCGGCGCATCACAGACCCACGCGGCAGCCAACGGGAACAAGCACATGAAAGACGAGCAGTTGAAGGACAGGGCCGGTGTCACGGTCATGCGGTCGGTCTTTGTCCGCTGTGCGGCCATCATGGCGGTCACCACCATCGTGGTGGCCGGTATGATGGCGGTTCAATCCGCGCGGCTGGTCAACAGCCTGGCGGTGCGCGGCGTCAGCGATCAGGCCGCCACCGCCGCCAAGGTCGAGGCAGATGCACTTGTGAACCCGCTGCGCTTCAAGGCCGCCGCCAAGATCGAAGAGGTGGTTGTGTCAGCCATGACCGCGGCCGGGGAAAACGGCCTGGGGCTGGTGGTTGTCGATGCCGAAGGTCAGGTCGTCGGGCAGGCGGGCGACGACGCCGAAATCAATTCGGCCCTGCAGGCGCTGGCTTTGCAAAGCCTTCAGGCTGCGGCGCCACAAGACATCCATGGCGGTCTGTTTGTCGCCAACCCGGTGATGGTCCATGCACAAACCCCCGCACTTGGAGCGATTGCCATCGGCTTCAGCGATACCGCCGCCCTTGCCATGGTCGGCAGGGAAAAGCGCGATATCGTGCTTTGGGCGGTGGGCAGCTTTGCCTGCATGATGGGGCTGACCGTCCTGTTGCTGCGGCGTTTTCTGGGTACGCCCTTGAATGCGCTGGGGGCGGCAATCGGGCGCGTGTCCGAAGGCGACTATGACACGCCGGTGGCCTTGACGGGCCGGCGCGATGAACTGGGCCGGATCGCGGGCCACCTGGACACGCTTGTCAACAGGCTGAACAGCGCCCGCAGCGCCGAGGCCGAGCGCCTGCAAAAGGTCGAGGCGCAGGTTGCCGTCGTCAAACACCTGGGCGACGGGCTGGACGCGCTGGCCGACGGGGCGCTCGATCACCAGATCGACGTGGTCTTTGCCGAGGAATACGAAGCGCTGCGGCAGAACTACAACCGGGCGGTCGAAACCCTGCGCGGCGCCATCGCCAACGTGCTGAGCAACGCAGGCAACATCCTGCACAGCGCCGATGAAATCACCCGTGCCTCGGATGATCTTTCGCAACGCACCGAAACCCAGGCCGCCACGCTGGAACAGACGGCCGCGGCGCTGGAACAGTTGCTGGGCATCGTCAAACGCGCCGCCGAGCGGGCCAGGGATGCCGATGGCGCCGTGCGCACCGCGCGCGAGACAGCCATGCACAACGGCGAGGTGATGCAGGATGCGGTCGGCGCCATGGGCGCGATCGAGAAAAGCTCGGAACAGATCGGCGAGATCATCACCGTCATCGACGATATTGCCTTTCAGACCAATCTCTTGGCGCTCAACGCCGGGGTCGAGGCCGCGCGCGCAGGCGAATCCGGCAAGGGCTTTGCCGTCGTCGCCTCCGAAGTGCGTTCACTGGCGCAGCGCAGCGCCGAGGCCGCCAAGCAGATCAAGGAGTTGATCGAAGGGTCCTCGGGCCAGATCAAGGATGGAGTTCGGCTGGTGGAACGCGCCGGTGTCGCCCTCGAAGAGGTCGTGAAACAGGTCGGCTCGATCTCGAACCTGGTGACCGAGATCGCGGCCGGGGCCAGCGAACAGGCCGAGGGCCTGAACGAGATCAACACCGGTGTCAGCAACCTTGACCGGGTCACCCAGCAAAACGCCGCCATGGTCGAACAGACCACCGCCGCCGCGCATATGCTGCGCGGGGATGCCACCGAACTGAGCGAGGTCGTCGGACGTTTCCGCACCGAAGGGCAGGGCCGCGATGCCAGCGCCGATGCCGCTGCCGGGTCAGACCCGCAGGACGATCTGCAGGAAGACGCCGCATGAACGCAACCCCCCGGCCAGGTCAGCCTTGCCGGGGGATTGCATCAGGTGTCGGCCAGCAGCGCCGCGATCAACCCGGGCAGTTCGGCGAAATCGGCAAAGCTGGCGCTGTGCGGCAGGGCGTCGACCGGCGTCTTGCGATAGCCTTCGGTGAACAGAAGAAAGGGCACCCCGGCGCGATGCGCGGTTTCGGCATCCACTTCGCTGTCGCCCACATAGACCGCCGGCCCCTGGCCAAGCGCTGCCAGCGCCGCGTGCAGCGGCGCCGGATCGGGTTTGCGCTGTGGCAGGCTGTCGCCGCCGACGACGCAGTCAAAGGGCCCCAGCCCGGTCAGGCGCAGGATGTCATGGGCCGGCGCTTCGGGTTTGTTGGTGCAGATGCCCAGCACATGGCCCTGATCGCGCAGCGCGCGCAGGGTCTGCGGCACCGCCGGATAGGGGCGGGTGAGGGTGCCACTGACGGCGTTGTAATGCTCCAGCACCCGGGCGGAGAGTTCTTGTTGACGATCGGGGGCCAGCCCGGCGCGGGCCATCACCAGCCCGGTCAGATGCGGCAGCCCGTTGCCGATGAACGAAATGATGGTCGCCAGGTCCAGCGGCTCCAGCCCTTCGGCCTGCAACATCCGCGCGGAGGCGGCGTGGATGTCGGGGGCGCTGTCGATCAGCGTGCCATCCAGGTCGAATACGATGCGGGCGCTCATGCGGCTCTCCATTTGATCGAACATCCCATCGAGGGGATCTGGTCCTGTGGTCCCTGGCCGGTTTCGGCGATCTGGCGCATCGCCTCGAACAGATCGCGGCGCAGGTCTGGCCTGGCTTGCCGGCCGCCGCCATCCAGCCGCCCGCGATATTGCAGCCCCAGATCCGCATCAAAGCCGAAGAATTCGGGCGTGCAGGCGGCGCCATAGGCGCGGGCGACCTGCTGGCTTTCGTCATGCAGGTAGGGAAAGGCGAAATCGTGCTGACGGGCCAGCCGGACCATGTTGTCAAAGCTGTCCGCCGGATAGGTCGCCGCGTCATTGGCGTTGATCGCGGCCACGCCGACCCCCAGCGCCTGCAAGTCGCGCGCGTCGCGCAGGATGCGGTCCAGCGCCGAGATCACATAGGGACAATGGTTGCACATGAAGATCACCAGCGTGGCGGTCTTGCCGCGCAGATCGGCAAGCGACAGCAGGCGGCCATCGGTGGCGGGCAGCGTGAGATCCGGCGCGGTCCAGCCAAAATCGCAAACAGGGGATGATACGGCCATGGGATCCTCTTGGGTGGGGTGGTGGGCAGTCTTGCCGCAAGGCGCGCGATTGTCCATCGCTCCGGCCCCGGAAATGCGCGACCGCGACCCGCGCCGCAAAGCTGTTGCCATCTGGGTCAGGTCCAGGCGTCAAGCCCCTATAATTTCAGTAAAAACCTTGGTTTTTGGGTGGTCGTCGGATGCGATTTTCCGGGCTAAGCTGTTCGCGATGTGACCAGAGCGGGCAGCCAAGCCCGCCTTTTTCCCGTGAGGTGAGCAGATGAAATTGGGATTGGTATCCGACAGCCTTGCGTCGCTTGGCTTTGACGACATGCTGGACCACGCGGCGCGGCTGGGCATCACCGGGGTCGAGATGAACACCGGCGGCTGGTCCGCTGCACCGCATCTGGATCTGGAGGAATTGCTGGCCAGCAGCGAGGCGCGCGCGCGTTTCCTGCGCGGCTTTGACGATCGGCGCCTGCGGATCGTCAGTCTGAACGCCTGCGGCAACCCTCTGCACCCGACGGACCGTAGCCAGGCCGATTGCCTGGTCAATACCCTGCGGTTGGCGGGGGAGCTGGGCGTTCACACGGTCTGCGCCACTTCGGGCCTGCCTGCGGGCCGTGCCGATGACACCATGCCGAACTGGGTCGTGTCCTCGTGGCCGGCCGAGACCCGCGATATCCTGCGCTACCAGTGGGAAGAGGTCTTGTTCCCCTTCTGGACGGGCATTGCCGCCCTGGCGCGCGAAAACGGTGTCGAGCGTATCGCATTGAAGTTGCAGGGCAATCAATGCGTCTACAACGTGCCGACGCTGATGCAGCTGCGCGATGAGGTCGGGCCGGTGGTGGGCGCGACGCTGGATCCCGGTCAGCTTTTCTGGATGGGGGGCGACCCGCTGGTTGCCGCCGACGCCCTGGGCGAGGCGATCTATCACGTCCATGCCAAGGACACGATGCTGAACACGCCGGTGCAGGCAGTGGCGGGGCTGCTTGAAAACGGATCGGTGGTGGATGTGCCCGCGCGGTCCTGGTCCAGCGTGACGCTGGGCATCGGCCATGGGCGCGAATGGTGGCGGCAGTTCTGCTATCGGCTGAAGATGGCGGGATATGACGGCTGGATTTCGATCGACCACGAGGATGTGCTGATCAACTCGCTTGAGGGGGTCGAAAAATCGGCGGCCCTGTTGAAAAGCGTCATGCCGGTGCTGCCCGCCGATTTCACCGCGCCAGAGGACTGAGCGCAGGCCCTGGGACAAGACCCCGTCAGGCGCGCGGCGCATTCGTTGGGGCCGGCGGCACCAATGGCCCGCCGCCTGGCAGCGCCCGCTATTTCGGCCCGGCCTTCATGTTCGGAGCCTTGCGGCCGCGGTATTTCACCGTCAGGTCCAGGTCGGTGTCGTTCTCGTCATAGACGCCCAGGATCACACCGCGTTTGCGGCTTTTGGTGCGCATCTCGATCAGTTGCTCTTCGGAGCGGGTGGTGCGCTGGGACTGGCGGCGCGTCCATCGGAACAGCTTGTCGTACATCTCGGCGATGATTGGGGCGTGGTCGGCGCTGTCGCCAAGATCGCTCAGTTCCTGCGGATCGTTTTGCAGGTCGAACAGCATGGGGCGATGACCGCCCTCGAAATGCATCAGTTTCCAGCGCTTGTCGGCGACCATGAACATCACCGCATCGCGCACGGCGATGTCGTGCAGATGGGCAACCGGGGTGGCCGAGAAATCATATTCGCAGATCACGAAATCGCGCAGCGTGTCGCTGCGCTGTCCGTGCAGCAAGGGCAGCAGGCTTTCGCCTTCTAAGATGTGACCGGGCGGCTTGCCCCCGGCGACCTCGACAAAGGTGGGGGCGAAATCGATGCATTCGACCAGCGCGTCGCAGGTGGTGCCGCGCGTGGCATCGGCCTGCGGCGAGGGGTCATAGATGATCAGCGGCACCCGGGTGCTGGTGTCATGGAAAAAGGTCTTTTCCCCCATCCAGTGATCGCCCAGGAAATCGCCGTGATCCGAGGTCAGCACGATCATCGTGTCCGCGATGCGCCCGGTCTCCTCGAGCCAGCGCAGCAGGCGGCCCATCTGGTCGTCGGCCTGCTTGATCAGCCCCATGTAGGCCGGGATCACCGCGTCGCGCACATCCTGGCGCGAAAAGCATTCGCCCACCTTGGTGTCCATGAACATCCGAAATACAGGGTGGGCGTTCTGCCGCTCGGCCTCGCTGCGCACGGGGGGCAGCACGTGTTCGGGGCCGTACATGCTGGCGTAGGGTTCGGGCACGATATAGGGCCAATGCGGTTTGATATAGGACAGGTGGCAGCACCAGGGGCCGTTGTGGCCGGCCATGAAGTCGATGCCGCGCCCGGTCAGATAAGGGGTTTCGCTGTCCTCTTCTGCGATGTTCGCGGGTTCGGGCGCGTGTTTCAGAAACCAGCCCGACAGGACGTTGCCATCGTCATCCAAGCCGGAATTGGCAAAGTCGTGCCAGGGGTTGTCGCTGTGATAGCCCTTGGCGCGCAGGAACTTGTTGTATTCCTTGGCGCCGTCCGGATCATAAAAGCCGTCCGGTCCTTCGGGCAACATGCCGTCGTCGCGTTCAAAGACGTCAAAGCCGCATTCGGAGACGCGCGCGCCGATGATCGAATCCGGCGCCAGGCCCAGCCGCGCCATGCCTTCTTCGTCGGCGCGCATGTGGGTCTTGCCGACCAGATAGCAATCCATCCCGGCGTCGCGCAGGTGATCCCCCATGGTGCGTTCGCCTACCTTCAGCGGAATCCCGTTCCACGACGCGCCATGCGAATGCACGTAGCGCCCGGTATAGGTGCTCATCCGGGAGGAGCCGCAGATCGGCGACTGAATATAGGCGCGGGTAAAACGAACGCCCATGCCGGCCAGCCGGTCGATGTTGGGGGTGTGCAGATGCGGGTGCCCGTAGCAGCTCAGGTAATCCCAGCGCAGCTGGTCGAACATGATGAACAGGATGTTTTTCGCTTTGGCCAAGGGGGTTTTTCCCGGCATGGGCGCCGGGCTCCTGCTTTTGGTGACTTGTCCGGGCAGCCTAGCGAAGCTGGGGCGGCGCGGCAAAGCGGACTTTTCGTAAAATGGCCTGTCAGGCCGGATCGGCGGATTGCAAGGCGTCCAGAAGGTCGGGCCAGACCCGGTTTTCGCCTTTGCGTTTGCCGTCCGCGGCCCAGTGGCTGGGCAGGGTCTTGTAGCGCACCGGGTTATGCATGGCGACGACACGTCCAATGCGCGCCGCATCGACGATGGTGACGGGATGATCGGTCAGCGGAATGGCGACCTGCACCAGGAAATGCGCCAGCGCGCGGGTCAGGACGCCGGGGCCGGTCTTGCTCCAGGCGATATCGGCCGAGCGTTCCAGCAGCGCCGCGCGCACCAGCTTGGCCGCAAAGATCAGCGCCGGATGGCCGGGGGGCGCGGCGATGAAGTTGTTGCCAAGCGTGCCGCCCAGCGGCTCTCGGTACAGGGTCAGCCCATGGGCGCCGTCCAGCAGTGCGCCCAGATCGCCATACAGCCAGTCATCGGCATCGGCCCAGACGCCGCCGAACTTGACCAGCAGGCACAGCCGCAGCAGGTCCGCCTCTTCGGCGGGGTTGCGCGCCATGTCAAAGGCCCGCAGCCAGACCGGCCCAAAGGTCTCGCGCAGGAACCGCTGGGCGCGCGGGCGGTCATACAGGTCGTGCTCGAATCCGGGGGCCTCGGCCCAGCTTTGACACATGCGGCTGACGATCTGCGGCGGCGGGGATTTGTCCCAGTACTGAAAGATGCGCCGGGGAATGGCGGGCTGGTGCGGCCAGTCGGGCGCATTGGCGCGCCAGTCGTCGATCAGCCGGATCGCGGCCACCACCGAATGCGGCCGGGTGTGGCGCCAGTCCGCAAGGCAGGCATAGCCGCCCCGCGCGGCGTAATCGCGGCTTTCCAGCTGCAGTTCCAGCGCCATGGCTCCGGGCAGACCAGCGCGGTGCAGCAGCCCGCCCTTTTCGCCCAAGGGATCGCCGATGCGGGTCTTGATCGCCTCCAGCCGGGTGATGTCGGCCAGGCTGAAGATCAGCTTGGCCATGTGTCGGCGCTGTTCCTCGGTCAGATCCTTGTTGGCGCGCAGCCGGGCATAGCTGGCGATGGCGCCGTCCAGATCGTTCTGCATGCCGGCCAGCAGGAAACGGTGCGCGGTCAGGACCGCCTCGGGCAGTTTGCCGTCGCAGGCCTCGATGGTGCGGCGGGCATCCTCGATCCGGCCCAGTTTGAGCGCCCAGATGATGTGAAAGGACACCAGCCCCGGCGCCTGCGGCCAGTGCCGGGTGCAGCGGCTGAGGTAGCGCAGGGCCAGGGCGTGGCGCCCCTGACCGATCAGTGCCGTGGCCAGCATCTGCGCCTCGTGCGGGGCCTTGCCCTGCGCGCTGTGCGCCCGCAGCAGGGTGCTGGCGGTGTCGAAATCCATCAAGGTCAGGGCCAGCTGGCTGGCCAGTTCGGTGTGCAGCCGGTCGGGAATGCGGGATCTGAGCGCGCCGACCACCGTCGTCAGCGTTTCGCTGTCCGTCGTGGCCAGCTGGGTGTCGAACAGATAGCGCAGCAGGTCGGGCGCCGTGGGGTGATCCCGCACCGCCTGCTGCAAGACCGCCTCTTGTTTGTCGGCGACGCCCAGTTGGCGATAGATCCGCGCCAGGCGCAGCAGGAGGCCCAGATCGCCGCCCTGGCTTTGTTGCACGAATTCCAGCCCCGGGACGGCGGCTTCGGGGGGGCAGGTGGTGGTCAAAAAGGTGATGAACGCTTCGAGCAGGGGCCTGTCGTCCGGGGTGGCCTGCAGGGCCTCCTGGTACAGCGGCACGGCCTGCACGGCGCCGCCCGGCATCGCCGCCAGTTGCGCCAGCACCTGCGCGTTGTCGATGGTTTGCGGTGCCAGCGCCATCAGCGCGCGATAGGCCCGCACCACCCCGGCAGGGGATTGCGCCGCAAGGCTGACCTCAAGATCCAGCGCATGCAGCGGCAGCAGGTCGGCACGCGGCCCGGCGGCGTGGCACAGGTCGAAATACTGCGCCGCCTGGGCGCTGTCGCCGCGCGCGTGCAGCAATTGCGCCAACCGGTAGGGCGGCCAGAAATTGGCCGGAAAGCTGATGCAGGCGACGTCCAGAACCTCTTCGGCCTCGCGCACTGCGCCGCGCCGGGTCAGCACCTCGGCCTGCAGCAGCCACAGCTTGGCCGGAACGGTTTCGGCCACCGCCAGGGCGGATTGCAGATAGGCCTCGGCGGCGGGCAGGTCATCCGCCTCGAGCGCATCGTCGCAGGCGGCGGCATGGGCCATCCAGGCGGGGGGCGCGGGAGTATCCGTCATGGCGCAGTCATCGGCTTTGGCGGCGCCGGCGTCAGGCGGCGGGGGCCACGCCGCAGGCGGCCAGCTCGTCGTCGCTCAGCACGTCGCGCAATTCGGCGGCCAGGTCGTGCAGCAGCGGGCCATAGCGCCGCCAGCGCGCCACGGCGCTGCCATAGATCGGCTGACGCACCTGCGCCATCGAGGCCGTGTTGACCTGGTGCGAAGACCGGGTGTGATCCAGCACCGCGTCGCTCCAGTCCAGCCCGGCAAAGGCGATGATCTCGCGCATGCGGGCCTCGGGCTCGGCCACCACGGCTTCGTAAGGCACTTCGCGCACGCGGTCGGGCAGCAGCGCGCTCCAGTGCCGGGCCAGCCGGTCAAAGCTGCGATAAACCTGGGCCAGGTCGGAAAAGCGCGTGCTGAAGGGCTGGTTCTGCCCAAAGTTCTGCATGTAGTTGGACAGCAGACAATCCAGCGGGTGGCGGCGCATGATCAGGAACCTGGCGCGGGGCAGGGCCATGGCCAGTAGCCCGACATAAAGGTAGTTCGCCGGCATCTTGTCCGAGACATAGCCCGCCCGCAGCCCTTCGGCGTGCAGCCCGGCGATGTAATCCTCGCCCAGGCGGGCGAAATCGTCAGCGGTCAGATCATCCGGGCTGATTTCCTGTTCGAGCGCGGCGCGGATGCGGGCGTTGCGGCGCAGCGCCCGGGGCGAGGCAGCCAGTTCGCCGCCCGCCTGCACATCGGGATGGCGCGAAAACATCTGGTCCATCAAGGTGGTGCCAGAGCGCGGCATGCCGACAATGAAGATCGGCGCGATATCACTGATCCCCGCGCCGCCGCAGCGGGTGATCAGGTCGGGCGTGACCAGCTGTTCCAGGCGCGTGGCACGGGTGCGAAAGGCGTCGATGTCATAGGGATGCAAGGCGCGGCTTTCGGCATTGGCCTTGTGGTAATGCTCCATCGCGGCGGCATGGTTGCCAAGGTCGTCCTCGGCCTTGCCAAGGGCGAATTGCAGGGTGCTGCGGTATTCGGGCACCAGATCAGCAAGGCGGGCCTGGTATTGGCGCAGAATGGCCAGTTCGGGGCTGTCCTCGGTCGTCTTGCGCAGATGCACCAGCCGCGACAGGGCGGTCGCCCCGGTGGGCGGTTTGCCGGCGATCTCCAGCAGCAGTTGAACCGCCTCGTCCATCCGGCCGGCGGCGGCCAGGACATTGCCCAGATGCAGCTTTGGCTCGGCCGCGTCGGGGGCCAGTTCGATGGCGCGGCGGGCGTGGTGTTCGGCACTGTCGTGGCGTTCGCGGCGGAACAGGGCGGCGGCCAGGTGGCTGTGGGCGGCGGCGCTTTTGGGGTCGATGGCCAGCGCCTTGTACAGCGTGTCGATGGCCGGATCAAAATTGCCGACGCGGATCAGGGCCTGCGCCAGGTTCAGGTGCACGTCCAGCACCCGGTTGTCCAGTTCCAGCGCCTTTTGCAGATGCGGGATCGCGGCACGGAATTGCTGGTTCAGCAGCTGCGCCGCGCCCAGATTGGCATGGGCCAGCGCATAGTTCGGCGCGATCTCGACCGCCTGTTGAAAGCTGTCGAGGGCGCGGGGCAGATCGCCGCTTTGCGCCCGCAGCGTTCCGGCATCGACCAGCACCACCGGATCGGGGCTATCGGCGATCACCGCGTCCAGCAGGGCCAGGCCGTCGGCCACCTTGCCGGTCTGCGCCAGGTTCAACCCCTTGAGATGCAGCAGCCGGGGGTGGCCGGGGTAGCGGATCAGCAAATTGTCCAGCATGGCACCCGCCTCGGCAAGGCGGCCGGCGGTCTGATGCTGCGCGATGCGCTGAAGATCGGCGTTCACGGCATCAAGGTCGGCGGATTGCTGTTCAGAGGCAGAAAGGGTCATGTGGGCCAGTCCGATGGTTGAAATCTTTGGTCAAAAGGGGCGGAAACACAGCACCGAAAAACAAGGTGGCCGGGGGGGCCGGGCGCAAAACGCGCGCCCTGCGCCGCAAGGTATCCACCAAAGCGCCCCATCCGCAAGAAGAACGGCCAGAGGCGGAACCCCTGGCCGTTGTCGTCATGCCTTGGCCGGTCGCGATCAGGCGGCGCGGCGTGCCGGTTCCAGTGCTCTGGCGCGCTCGGCCAGCTGGTCCTGGATGTCCTGCGGCACCAGCCGGGCGGCGGTGATGCGGGGCAGGTTCATTTCCTCGATCATCGGCGCATCGGCGCGTTCGGCCCCGTTCACGAAACTGCTGCGGTCGGGCATGTCCAGATAGCTTTCGGAAGGGCAGCCTTCGGCCAGGATCACCTCGTGGTGGTCGGTTTCGACGTGGTAATAGGTAAAGCCCTCAAGCGGCATCCTGGCCACCCGGTAGATCGAGCCGCCATTGACCAGCGCGCTGGCGTTGAACAGCAAGCCGTTGATTTCAATGGCGTGATCGGGCGAAACAAACAGGTCGCGCTGCGGCACGTCGGGAGCGATGGCGCCGGCGCGCAGGCAGATCGGGTTGACCTTGGCGGGGTGGGTCAGGCGGGTTTCGACCGGCTGGACACCGACCCATTTGACAGTGGTCTGGTTGCCATCGGCGGTCAGGATCGTATCGCCCGGGCGCAGATCCTGCACGGCGACGCGGCCCTTGGGCGTGTCGATGCCGGTGTCTTCCAGATAGCAGACGATGCTGGCGGACAGGCTGTCGATGGTGATGTAGTTGCCCGACCCGGTCGGCGTGAAACGGATGGCAGAAAATTCCGCCGACGTGGCAAAGCTGAGCGCCGCATCCTCTGCGACGTTGTTGAACACCTGGTTCAAACCCGCATTGGTGGCGTGCACAAAGGTGACATTCCATGTCCCGCTGATGGTGCTCGAACCAAGGTTCAGCGTGATATTTCCGCCGGTTGCGGCAAACTTGTTGTTCACCGGATCGTTGACTACCAGCGTAAAGGGGCCATTGACCGACGAATCCGTCAAGGAAATCAATCCGTTTTCCGGCACGTCGTCGGGATTGTAGAAGATGTTGTTCGCGCCGCCATTGCCCGAGGTGCTGAGCGTGAAGTTGACGCTGTCATCGGTAAACGACACGGTTGTCGGGCTAAAGCTGTCCAAGCCGTCGTTGAAGTCGAATGTTGCCACGAATGCCTCCTGTAAAATTCCATTAGCAGCCGTGACTGCCGTTGCGGAACATTAACAGTTTTCAACCGGTTTGAAAGTCTTTTTGCCGCCGTTGACGGCGCAAAAGCGGCCCGATGACCGGGGTTCCGGGGCAAAAGGGACGTTGCGGGGCGGATTGCCGGGTTTTCGGGCGGTGCGCGGGGGACTATCGGTTTGACCTTTGCCGGTGCGGCGGCCAGTCTGACGGTATCCCAGCCCTTCAGAGGACCGCCCATGATCGACCTTGCAGCCCTGACACCGCAGGATTTCGAACCGCTGGTCGGAAAGGGCTTTGTCGTCCGGGGCGATGAGGGCGCGCTTGTCCTGACGCTGGACAATATCAAGCTGCTGTCCGAGGCGACGATCCGCGACAGCCACATCGAGATCGACGGCAAGGTCCTGCCGCCGCGCCGGGCCTTTTCGCTGGTGCTGGAAGGCCCGCGAGAGCCGCTTTTGGACGGCTGCATGCACGAGGTCGAGATCCCCGGCCTGGGGCAGGCCGCGCTGTTCGTGTCGCCCTTTCGCCAGGATCAGACCTGCGCGCTGTACGAGATCAACTTTAGCTAGGCCTCAGATTTCGCGCGGGCCGGTCTGCGGGCGCCATTCCAGGGCGTAATGCGTCGCGGTTTCCGACAGCGCCCGAAAGCCCAGCCGCAGGTACAGGTTCAACGCCGGGTTCTGTTTTTCGACGCTTAGCCGGACCGGCACCTTGCCGCCGTGCGCCTCGTTCAGCAGTGCCTTGAGGATGTCAGACCCGATGCCGCGCCCGCACCATTCCGGCGCCAGCGTCAGGTCGATGATATGCATGTGGGTGTCGGGCCGATCGACATACAGGCGCCCGATGTCGACGCCGTCCATCTGGATGATGCGAAAGGCCGCGCCCAGGAAATTCATCCGATAGGACATGTCCTGCGCTTTGAACTGGCTTTTCAGGAAATCGTGCTTGTCGGCCTCGGTCCAGGTGGTCAGCTGGAATTCCCATTCGCGGGTGCTGGCGAAAAGCCCGAACAGAAAGTCGCGGTCGCTGTCCTGGATCGGACGAAAGGTCACCTTACCTTTTGGAAAAAGTGGTTGCATGCGGGGCCTCGAAAGAAAAACCGCCGCCTTGCCGGTCAGGGTGGGGCGGCGGCCTGGATGTTTGTGCCTGGATCATTCGCGGGACGGATAAGCCCCGTACAGGCAGATCTGGTAGCTCATCACCAGGTAGGGGGGCATGTTGTCATGCGGCTGGTTGCCACCGACGGTGTCCGACACGACCGAAGCAGGGCTCATCGGGACATCTTCGGCCGGGACGTTGGGGCGAAAGCCGCCCGAATGGTTGGCGATCATGTTGCCCGCGGGGGAATCGGCGTTGCCATTGCGGCCTTCGGCCATCAGCCGGGCATTGTGGGTGTGCGCCGGCATCTCGCTGGCGTTCAGGGTTACATGTTCCTGTCCCGCACGCTGACCGACACTACGAGGGCTCAGGCCATTGCCGATGCCCTGGTGCATCGGCACGCGGCCACGCAGATCGGGCAGCGCAAAGTTGTGTACTCCATTGCCGCCGTAGGCTGTTCCGAGCAAGGAGAACAGCGCAGAATTTGACGAAATCTCCAGCAACTGGCCATCGCACAGCGCAAAGTTACGCATGGCCCAATTGAAACCAACCAACACAATCTGACCAGTGTAGAACTCGGACATATCAACAACTCCCTTTTATATTAATGAATTATCAAGGAATAAAAGCGGAGTTGACGTTGTGTAAAGCACTGATTGCGCGAGAAGGTGGATATCGATGCAATTTATTGGGTAAATGCGCCGGGGTCACCGCGACCGGCGGGCGGTCGCGGCGGTTGGGTCAGTTCAGCACCAGTTCGACATAGGCCCGGCCATCGCGGCGCGGCGCGGCGCTCAGGTACAGATCGGCGCTGCCGATGCGGGGGTGCGATACGCGGTAGGTGCCCGACTGCTCCGCCACCAGCGGGCCCATGTCGGGGCTTTCGAACAGGGCGGTCACACCTTCGCGGCGCGGCAGCTGCCCTGGCCGGGCAGGGCCCGAGGCATGGGGCTCCAACGCCACCAGTTTCAGAACAACCGTGCCATGGCGTTCCGAGGTGACGCGGAACCGGTCGCCGATGAAATCGGCCAGCTCGGTTGCGGTGGCGCTGGTCCATCGCGCGGGCAGGCAATGCGTGACCGCGTCCTGCGCTGGCGCGGCGCAGGACTGGCTGGCCCGGCCAAGCGCGCTGGCGGCCTGCGGCGCCGCCGCCAGACCAAGAAAGGCCGCCTGGCAAGCCAGGGCGCTGCGGCGCGTGACTTGTTGGAAAAGGCTCATCGTAAGCTCCCTTGCTTTCGGCAGTCGGTCAGCTGCGCGACGGGTAGACCCCCGCCAGGGCGATCTGGTAGTTCATCACGATGTAGGGCTGCATGTTTGCATGGCCCTGTCCGCCGCCGGCGTTCTCGACACTGACCGAAGCGGGGTTCAGCGTGACGTCCTCGGCCGGGACCTGTGGGCGGAAACCGCCGGCGTTCTTGGCAATCATGTTGCCGCCGGGATCATCGGCATTGCCGTTGCGCCCCTCGGCGCGCAGGCTGGCTGTATGGGAATGCGCAGGGATCTGCGCGGTGGTCAGGGTGACGGTTTCGGTGCCGCCCTTTTGGCCGATGTTCCTTGACGTCAGGCCAGGCCCATCGCCAAAGCCGATGGCGGTCCGTCCGCGCATGTCCGGCAATCCAAAGTTCGTCCTGCCGTCGCCGCCATAAAACGTCCCCAAAAGCGAGAAGAGCGCGGAGTACTGCGCGATCGGCAACAGCTGACCCTGACAAAGGGCAAAACCGCGTGTCGCAAAATTGTAGCCGACCAAATAGACCTGACCGAGGTATGGTTCTGACATCGTGAGCCCTTTCCATAAATTAATAAATTATTAACGAAGGTTAAGGCGGGCCGCGGTGATCTGTAAAGGAATTTTGAAGGCGGCTCGCGTCATGGGAGAGTGGCCTTGGCGGGCGGCACGACAGCGCCCAAGGCGCAAGTCCGCCGTGCCGGGTCGGCGGCGCCCCTGGCCGGCCCGGTCGGCAGAGGCAATCGGCCCGACGTTGCAGGGGCAGGCTTCGTGAAACACCACGGCGCACAGGCCCGATCGTCACGCGGACGCGGGCCACAACAACGATGCGACGATGCAATCTGTGGGTGATCAGGGATTTGGTCGCCATAGGCCGACGCATCCGGCCTCAACGGGCGGTCATCGGCATATGGGGGGTAATGGCGGAGAGACAGGGATTCGAACCCTGGGTGGACTTGCGCCCACAACGGTTTTCGAGACCGCCCCGTTCGACCACTCCGGCACCTCTCCGCGGGGGTCTGGTGGGGGGCGTTTAGCGTCTCGTGGCGCGGCATGCAACAGGGAAATCCACTGCAATCGGCAGGTTCTTTCCTGACGGCGCGAACCGCCCTTGGATTCCCCCGGTCCGAGCCCTAGATTTAGCGATGCCCTGAAAGGATTCCCGATGCGCTCTCGACTGTTTGCCTGCCTGATTTCCATGACCCTTGCCGCCCCCCTGGCCGCGGCGCCGGTCGATGACGTGATGCAGGCGGTGCGCATCGACGACATGGTCGACATCATGCGCGACGAAGGCCTGCTGTACGGCGAGGAACTGGCCTTTGACATGTTCGGCGGCCCGGGCAACGCGCAGTGGAACGCCATGCTGTCGCAGATCTACGACACCGAGAAGATGGGCCAGATCGTGCGCGACACCTTTCGCGCCAGCTTTGGCGACGCCGAGGCCGCGCCGCTGCTGGAGTTCTTTGAAAGCGGGCAAGGCGAACGCATCGTGCGGCTGGAGCTGGATGCCCGCAAGGCGATGATCGACGATGACGTCGAAGAGGCCGCCCGGGCCAGTTTCCAAGATCTCGACGGCAGCGACGACCGCCGGCTGGCGCAGGTCGAAACCTTTGTCGAATCAAATGACCTGATCGAGGCCAACGTGGCGGGGGCGATGAATGCCTCGTTCCAGTTTTACCGCGGGCTGGTGGACGGCGGCGCCTTTGCCATGACCGAACAGGACATCCTGTCGGACGTGTGGTCCCAGGAAAGCGACACGCGGCAGGACACGCGCGAATGGCTGTTCGCCTTCCTGCTGCTGGCCTATGGCCCGCTCGAGGATGGGACGCTGGACGATTATATCGCAATGTCCGTCTCGCCCGAGGGGAGGGCGTTGAACCAGGCCCTGTTCGACGGGTTCAACAAGATGTACGACGAGATTTCCTATGCTCTGGGGCTGGCGGTTGCCCAGCAGATGCAGGGCGAAGACCTGTAACAGCGCAGGTGGGGTTTTCCCGCCCGGGCATTCGGGGTCAGGCAAAAGCGGGCGCACGCCAAATGGCGGCGCCCGTTTTGATTCGGACAGGGCGTCAGGGCGATTCAGGCGGCGCGGAAACAATCGCCCGCCAGTCCGGGTACGGTTTCCAGACGCGATAACAATGATCCGCACCCCAGCCCCTGAAATCGGCGAATTTGCCCCTAAATCGTCTAAATCCTTGCGATTTTTGACGAATTGCGGCGGTTCTAGGGCATGTCGTGATCTTGGTGGGTGGGCCGGGACCGCGGGTCAAACCGTGATAAAAATCTGAGGGACTGTACCGTGGGTTATTCTTATTCTTCTTGGGGCGGCTGTAGCTACAGCAGCAAATATTCTTACTCGAGCTGGGGCAACCATTCCTCCTCCAGTTGGGGCAGCAACTATTCGAGCTGGGGCAGCTATTCCTATGGCAGCTGGGGCAGCAAATCCTGGGACAGCTGGGGCAAGTACAGCTGGAGCAGCAAATACAGCTGGGGTTCCAAAAGCTGCTATTCCTGGGGCAACACCGGCACCGATGGCGAAGACACCGTTTCCAGCGGCGAGGACACCGTCGCCGGGGGCGAGGACACCGTGGCATCGCTGGATGATTACATCACCGGCACCTCGGCGGGTGAAATCCTGGACGGCGGCGACGGCAATGACACGCTCAAGGCGGGCGAGGGCGCCGATACGCTTTATGGCGGCGCGGGCGATGATGAACTGGTCGGCGGCGATGACGCGGACGAAGCCTATGGCGACAGCGGCAGCGATACCCTGTACGGCGAGCAGGGCGACGACACCCTGAACGGCGGCGACAATGGCGATGCGCTTTATGGTGGCACCGGCAACGACCTGATCCAGGGCGGCACCGGCGATGACCTGCTGGAAGGCAACGAAGACGACGACACCCTGATGGGCTGGGACGGCAACGACACCATGGATGGTGGCACCGGCAACGATTCCATGACCGGCGGCACCGGCAACGACCAGAT
The DNA here is from genome assembly GCF_029958925.1 of Tropicibacter oceani. NCBI lineage: Bacteria > Pseudomonadati > Pseudomonadota > Alphaproteobacteria > Rhodobacterales > Roseobacteraceae > Pacificoceanicola > Pacificoceanicola oceani. The sequence goes on along the minus strand of NZ_CP124616.1, from coordinate 2,839,169 downwards.
GGAAGGCGGCGACGGCGACGACACCATGGACGGGCAGGAAGACGACGACATCCTGCACGGCGGTCTTGGCAATGATGACATCGGCGGCGGCACCGGCGACGACACGCTGTATGGCGACGACGGGGACGACATCCTGAACGGCGGCGAAGGCGCGGACGTGCTGGAAGGCGGCGCCGGCAACGACACCTATGTTCTGGCCAAGGACGGCAGCTCGGACCAGATCGTCGGCTTTGAACAGGGCGCCGACGTGATCGACCTGCGCGACACCGGCATCACCTACGAAGACCTGATGATCAGCACCGACGACGAAGGTGTGACCCGCATCAGCTTTGATGACGAGGAACTGGCCCGGCTTGACGGCACCGATGCTGCCGACTTCGAGGAAAGCGATTTCATCTTCGGCTGATCCGGTCCTTTTTGCATGACATTGATGCCGGCGCGTCCTCTGGGCGCGCCGGTTTTCTTTGTGCGGCCACCATGCTCAGACTGTCCCGAAAGCGGCCACACAAAGGGCGCCCGCAGCAAAGGGCAGGGGGCAAGGACACCTGCAAACGCCGGATTTCCCAACAAATTGAAAGAAATGGCCACATTCCGGTCGGATTATTGACCTAGCGTCGCTTGGAACTGCAAAGGCAGACAGGTGCGAGTAGGAGGCAAGAATGCTGGCAAGCTTGATCGCGGGAAAGACGCGCTACGATGGAACGAACGCGAGCGATGTGCTCGAATTCGACGACACTCAGGGGCAGTATGTGGTCCTTCACGACGGTGATGACCTGGCCCGGCTGGGGGCTGGCGACGACGTGGCCGAAGGGCTTGGCGGCAGTGACACGATCTATGGCGGATCGGGCGATGATTTCATCGACGATGAATCCGGCTCCGGCAATGGTTCGGGCGATGACTTCTTCTTTGGCGGATCGGGCAATGACACGATCTATGGCGGTCATGACAATGACAGCGTCGATGGCGGCAGCGGCAACGACCACCTGTACGGCGAAGAGGGCAACGATTCCGTCTGGGGCGACAGCGGCAGCGACTACATCGACGGCGGCAGCGGCGACGACTCCCTGCGCGGCGAAATCGGCGACGACACGCTGTTTGGCGGTGATGGCGCCGACACGCTGTTCGGGCAATGGGGCAACGATTACCTTGGCGGTGGTGATGGCAACGATTCCCTTGCCGGTCACATCGGCGATGACACCCTTGTGGGCGGTCTGGGCGATGACACGCTTTGGGGCCATGACGGCGCCGATGTCCTGCTGGGCGAGGACGGCAAGGACACGCTGTCGGGTGGCGGCGGCGCTGACTACATGGACGGCGGCGCGGACGACGACGACCTGCGCGGCGGCGACGACAACGACACGCTGCACGGCCAGAACGGCAACGACACCGTCTATGGCGGCAACGGCGACGATCTTGTCACCACCGGGTCGGGCAATGACTGGCTCAGCGGTGGCTGGGGCATGGATACGCTGTCTGGCGGCGGCGGCGACGACTTTTTCCTGGCCGGACCCGAGGCCGACCTTGTCTATGGCTGGAACGGGGCCGACACCATCGACGGCCACTGGGGCTATGACACGCTGGACGGCGGCGCCAACGACGATTCGATCACCGGCCACAACGGCAACGACGTGATCTATGCCGGGACGGGCAATGATTTCGCTGACGGCGGCCGCCAGGATGACCTGATGTTCGGCGATGACGGCAACGACACCCTGCTGGGCGACAAGGGCGAGGATTCGATCTATGGCGGCGAGGGCGATGATTACGCCGAGGGTGGCCTTGGCAACGACCTGCTGCAGGGCGAGGCCGGCAATGACACCGTCTGGGCCGGCTGGGGCGACGATACGGTCCATGGCGGGCTGGGCCACGACGCGCTGAACGGCGATCTGGGCGACGACACGCTTTATGGCAACGACGGCGATGACGTGCTGAACGGCGGCAAGGGCTTTGACGTGCTCGAAGGCGGGGCAGGCAACGACACCTATGTGCTGGCGCAGGACGGATCCTGGGACCAGATCGTCGGGTTCGAACAGGGCGCCGACATGATCGACCTGCGTGGATCGGGCATCACCTACGAAGACCTGATGATCACCGCCGACGAAGAGGGCGTCGTCAGCATCAGCTTTGACGACGAGGAACTGGCCCGGCTGGACGGCGTCGATGCGTCGGAATTCGGCGAAGAGGATTTCATGTTCGGCTGATCCCCTCCGCCCGTCTCGCCGCTTGCACCGGGCGGCAAAGGCGGGGCAAAGGGCGCTTGACTCCGCCCCGCGGAATGGGGATAAGGCGCCACCAAAGGACGGGGCCTCGGCTCCGCCTTTCGTTTTTATGGCAATGAATGTCCCGAGAGGGGCACGCAGTTTGCGGCGATCCTGACTTGGCAGGGTCATGAACACCGGGCGATCCCGGCGGCCACAGGACGCGACAGAACAAGGACAACGCGCATGTTCGCGGTACTTAAGACCGGCGGCAAACAGTACAAGGTTCAGTCGGGCGATACGCTCCGGGTGGAAAAGCTGGCCGCAGACGCGGGTGAAACCGTGCAATTCAACGAAATTCTCATGCTGGGTGGCGACAAGGTTGTTGTCGGCGCGCCGCTGGTTGCTGGCGCAGGCGTTCAGGCCGAAGTCGTCGACCAGATCAAGGGCGAAAAGCTGATCCACTTCGTCAAGCGTCGCCGTAAGCATGGCTCGCAGCGCACCAAGGGCCACCGCCAGAAGCTGACCCTGATCAAGATCACCGAGATCCTGGAATCGGGCGCAGACAAGTCGGGCGTCAAGGCCGCTGTTGGCGCAGGCTCGGTTGCCGGTGTGGCTGTTGCCGCTGCCGCTGCTTCCAAGCCCGCCAAGAAGGCCGCCGCGCCGAAAAAGGCCGCTGCCGAGGCGCCCGCCGCCGAAGGCACCAAGCCTGCCAACCTGCTGACCGAAGCCCGTGGTGGCAAGGCCGACGATCTCAAGAAGATCTCGGGCGTTGGTCCCAAGCTGGAAGGCCTGCTGCACGAAAACGGCGTCTTCCACTTTGATCAGGTCGCCGCTTGGAACGCAGAAGAGATCGCCTATATGGATGACAAGCTGTCGTTCAAGGGCCGCATCGAACGCGACAACTGGATTGAGCAGGCTGCAAAGCTTGCCGCAGAACAGGAGTAACACCCCATGGCACATAAAAAAGCAGGCGGTTCCTCCCGCAACGGTCGCGACTCAGCCGGACGCCGTCTTGGCGTCAAGCTGTACGGCGGCCAGGCCGCAATCCCGGGCAACATCATCGTGCGTCAGCGCGGCACCAAGTTCTGGCCGGGCGAAGGCGTGGGTATGGGCAAGGATCACACCATCTTTGCAACCGTCGATGGCGCGGTGACCTTCCACAAGGGCCTCAAGGGCCGCACCTTTATTTCGGTTCTCCCGGCGGCGGAGGCCGCTGAGTAAGCCGACCTTAAGGTCTTGTAGACAAAAGGGGGATCGGCATGTCAGCCGGTCCCCTTCGTTTTTCCGGGGCCCGAATGCCCGAGCAGGAAGGACAGTTTCCTGTCACACGGCTTTTACGGACTGGTGAGACAGCATACATCGCATCGGTCAATGCACAGGAGGAGCGTGCAGATGAGCCTTGATACATTGCAAAAACAACCGCTTGTCGAAACCGACCGTTTCGATTTGCGCCCCCTGCACCTGTCGGACATGGGGCTGCTGGGCCATTACGCCGGCGACAAGCGGGTTGCGCAGATGACCGCGTCGATCCCGCATCCGCTGCCACCCGGCGCGATCGAGGCCTTTGTCAAACGGGCCACCGCACCGGACCGCGACGAAATGATCTGGGCCATCGACGGCACCAAGGCCGAGGGCCCGGAACTGATGGGCGTCATGTCCCTGAAGGTGATGGACAAGGCCCAGGCCGAGCTGAGCTATTGGGTCGGCCCGCCGTTCTGGAACACCGGCCTTGCCTCGCTTGCGGCCAGCGCCATCGTCGAGGCGAACCCGCTGGGCAACGAGACGCTGTTCGCCAGCGTCTTTCAGGACAACCCGGCCTCGGCGCGGGTGCTGACCAACTGCGGTTTCGAATATATCGGCGACGCCGAGGCGTATTCTGTCGCGCGCGGCGCCACCGTGCCAACCTGGACCTATATCAACCGTCTGACCTGACCCTGCCGGGGTGCGGGGCAGAGCCCCGCCCCAAGGCTCCATGGCTCTGTGATCGCGCCTCGGTGACATGCCGACCCTCTCGCGGGGCGGGGCTATGCCCGCCTTGCGCCAAGATCAAGGAACCCGCCATGACCCGCGCCATGACATCCGATCCGTTCCTGCCCGCCCTGACGCGTCCTGGCCCGGGCTTTCGCTGACGCGACAAGCCTGTTACGCCGCGCGGCAGGCCGGCGCCTGGGGTGTCCTGCGCCCCTGTCTTCACCAAGGCCCTGCTTGAGCGTGGGGACAAACCCGGCTACACCGCCCGAAACACCGAGAAAGCCCAACCCATGAAGTTCCTCGATCTCTGCAAGGTCTACATCCGCTCCGGCGCGGGCGGCAACGGGTGCATCTCGTTCCGGCGCGAAAAGTTCATCGAATACGGCGGCCCCGATGGCGGTGACGGCGGCAAGGGCGGCGATGTCTGGGTCGAGGCCGTGGATGGCCTGAACACCCTGATCGACTTTCGCTATCAGCAGCACTGGTTCGCCAGGAACGGGCAGGGCGGCATGGGCCGCAACCGCACCGGCAAGGATGGCGATGACATCATCCTGCGCGTTCCCGTCGGTACCGAAATCCTCGAAGAGGACGAAGAAACCGTCGTCGCCGACCTGACCGAACTGGGCCAGCGCGTGCTGCTGGCCAAGGGCGGCAACGGGGGCTGGGGCAACCTGCATTTCAAGACCTCGACCAACCAGGCGCCGCGCCGCTCCAACCCGGGGCAAGAGGCGGTGGAACGCACGCTTTGGCTGCGGCTCAAGCTGATCGCCGATGTCGGCCTTGTGGGCCTGCCCAACGCCGGCAAATCGACCTTTCTGGCCGCCACCTCGAACGCGCGCCCCAAGATCGCCGACTACCCCTTTACCACGCTGCACCCCAACCTTGGGGTCGTGGGCATCGATGGCGGTGAATTCGTCGTGGCCGACATTCCCGGCCTGATCGAGGGCGCCCACGAAGGCCGCGGCCTTGGCGACCTGTTCCTTGGCCATATCGAACGCTCGGCGGTTCTGCTGCACCTGATCGACGGCACCTCGGGCACGCTGATCGAGGATTACCAGACCATCGTCTCGGAACTCGAAGCCTATGGCGCGGGTCTGGCGGACAAGCCGCGCGTGACGGTGCTGAACAAGATCGACGCGCTCGACGAAGAAGAGCGGACCTTCCTGCGCGACGAACTCGAAGCGGCGGGCGCCAGGGACGTGATGCTGATGTCCGGCGCCTCGGGAGAAGGCGTGCAAGAGGTGCTGCGCGCATTGCGCCCGCATGTGGTCAAACTGCGCAAGATCGAAGCCGACGCCCTGCGCGGCGCGGACCCCGAAGAGGACGGAACATGGACGCCCTGAGCACCGCCAAGCGCGTTGTCATCAAGATCGGCTCGGCGCTTCTGGTAGACCGGGCAACAGGCCAGCTGCGCGCCGACTGGCTGCGCGCGATGGCGCAGGACGTGGTCGCGCTCAAGGCGCGCGGCGCGGATGTGATCCTGGTCTCCTCGGGCTCGATCGCACTGGGGCGCGGTGTGCTGGGCCTGCCCGCGACCGCCTTGTCGCTGGAACACTCCCAGGCCGCGGCCAGCGTCGGCCAGATCCGCCTGGCCCGCGCCTACGAAGAGGTGCTGGCCCCACACGGGCTGACCGCCGCGCAGGTGCTTCTGACGCTCGAAGATACCGCCGACCGCCGCCGTTACCTGAACGCCCGCGCGACGCTGGAAACCCTGCTGGGCTTTGGCGCCGTGCCCATCGTCAACGAAAACGACACGGTGGCGACCGATGAAATCCGCTATGGCGACAACGACCGGCTGGCGGCGCAGATCGCGGTGACGGTGGGGGCCGATGCGCTGATCCTGCTGTCGGATGTCGACGGGCTCTATACCGGCAACCCCAATGACGACCCCGCTGCCACGCGCTTTGACGTGGTGGAACAGATCACCCCGCAAATCGAGGCGATGGCCGGCGATGCCGGCTCGGGCCTGTCCAAGGGCGGCATGAAGACCAAGCTGATGGCAGCGAAAACCGCCACCGCCTCGGGCTGCGCCATGGCGATTTGCCACGGCTTTGAAAACCACCCGCTGCAACGGCTGGCCAATGGCGCCCCGGCGACCTGGTTCACCCCCCAGCTTGACCCGCATGCGGCGCGCAAACGCTGGATCGCGGCGATGAAACCGCAGGGCGCGGTGCTGGTCGACGAAGGCGCCGCCAAGGCGCTGAGCGGCGGAAAATCCCTGCTGCCCGCCGGTTTGCGCGGCGTCGAGGGGCGCTTTGGCCGCGGCGATCCGGTGACCATCCGCGTCACCGACGGGCGCGCGCTGGGGCAGGGGTTGTCCCGCTACACCCATGACGAGGCCCGCGCCATCGCCGGCCACCACAGCGCCGAGATCGAGGAAATCCTCGGCTATCCGGGCCGCGCCGTTCTGATCCACCGGGACGACATGGCGCTCTAGAACGACCCCCTGTCTTCTTCTTGGCAAAAATACTCAAAATCCAACATCCCCCACACGAGGCCCCACATGACGGATATGACCAACATTCCCGCCCTCATGCAGGACATCGGTGCCCGCGCCAAACACGCGGCTGCCGAACTGGCCTTTGCCCCGGCGCAGGCCAAGCAACAGGCGCTCGAGGCTGCCGCCGATGCGGTCTGGGCCGCCCGCGCCGACATCATCGCCGCCAACGCCAAGGATCTTGAGTTCGGCCGCGACAAGGGCCTGTCCGATGCCATGATGGACCGCTTGATGCTCAACGAAGCGCGCATCCAGGGCATCGTCGACGGGCTGCGCGCGGTGGCGGCGCAGGACGATCCCGTTGGCCAGGTCATGGAGGAATGGGACCGCCCCTCGGGCCTGCATATCAAGCGCGTGCGCACGCCTTTGGGCGTGATCGGGGTGATCTATGAAAGCCGCCCGAACGTGACGGCGGATGCCGGCGCGCTGTGCCTGAAGGCGGGCAATGCGGTGATCCTGCGCGGCGGCTCGGAAAGCTTTCACAGCTCGGGCGCGATCCATGCCTGCCTGGTGCAGGGGCTTGCCGCCGCCGGTCTGCCGCAGGACGCGATCCAGCTGGTGCCGACCCGCGACCGCGCGGCCGTGACGGAAATGCTGACGATGATCGACTATATCGACGTGATCGTGCCGCGCGGCGGCAAGGGGCTGGTCGGACTGGTCCAGCGCGAGGCCCGCGTGCCGGTCTTTGCCCATCTCGAAGGCATCGTGCACATCTATGTCGACAAGGAGGCCGACCCGGTCAAGGCGCTCAAGGTGGTGATGAACGCCAAGACCCGGCGCACCGGCATCTGCGGTTCGGCCGAATGCCTGCTGATCCACCGCGATGTGCTGGACACCATCGGGCAAGGGCTGATCAAGGCGCTGCTCGAAGCCGGGGTCGAAGTGCGCGGCGACGCAACGCTGCAGGCCATTCCCGGCGTGACGGCGGCGCAGGACAACGATTGGGGCCGCGAATATCTGGACATGATCATCGCCGCCCGCGTGGTCGATGACATCGACGCGGCAATCACCCATATCAACACCTACAGCTCGAACCACACCGATTGCATCCTGACCGAGGACGACGCCGCCGCCGAGCGGTTCTTTCAGCGGCTCGACAGTGCCATCCTGATGCGCAACGCTTCGACCCAGTTTGCCGATGGCGGAGAATTCGGCATGGGCGCGGAAATCGGCATTGCCACCGGCAAGATGCACGCGCGCGGCCCGGTTGGGGCGATGCAGTTGACCAGCTTCAAATACCTGGTGACCGGCGACGGCACCGTGCGCGGCTGATCAGGGCAGGGCGGCCCCGGGTCCGGGGGCGCCTGCCGAAGAAAAACGTGTTTTTACAGGATTTCCATCCGCAGGGATTCGGTGCCCTTGTGGACGCGGATCTTGCGGCCGCGGTCCTGCGCCAGCAGTGCCAGAACGGCAAACTGCACCTTGTCGGCGGTGATCTCTTCGGGGCCGGGGCCCCCTGTCAGGTGATCCCAAAGCGCGGCGTTGACATTCAGGCGCGGCCCCGAGGCGGCGATCGACCAGCCAGTCTGGCCCTTGGCAAAGCTTACAGTGCCGCCCTGCGGCAGGGCCGCCTCGCTGCACAAAAAGGCCAGAAAGGCCATCTGCACCTCGGTCCGGGGCAGGTCGCGGTCCGGCCGCCAGTCCGCCTTGACGCGGCCATGGCGGGTCAGGTCGGCCATGATCGACTGGATTTCCCGGTGTCCCATGGTTTGGCTGTCCCCGGCGCTGCCAAAGGCAACCCGAAAGAACCGGATGCGCGCGGCCGCATTGGTACAGCTGTCGCGGATCAACTCCAGTTCGGGCACGTCGCTCATGCCTGACAGTTCCAGCAATTCAAGCCCGTTCTGGATTGCACCAACGGGGCTGATCAGGTCATGGCACAGACGGGACCCTACCAATGCGGCAAGGGTGGCGCTATCTTTCGGCATCATGTGCTCCGCTCAAAAGGAAAATCCATGGAAGAAGTGAACGCGTTACTTGAACCTGGGATGCTGGTCACGCATCCGGACAGGCCCGATTGGGGGGTAGGCCAGGTGCAATCCAACATCGGCGGGCGTATCACGGTCAACTTCCGTGAAGAAGGAAAAGTTGTCATAGATGCCCGGCGCGTCTTGTTACTTCCGATCTATGGTCACGATTAGTAGAGACAGGTTTAAGAAAAGTTAATCAAAACGCTTTGGAAATGCAAAGTGCCGTTACGGTTCGGGCTCTGTTGCATTGCGCATGCCGGGTGCGCTGACTAGAAACCCCCGAAAGGGACGGCGGCAGGAACCCAGGATGAAGGCTCAGGCCCAGCAAAGCTTTTCGGTGCGGCTTGCCGCCTCCGAGCAAGAGGTGCATGCGGCGCAGCGGTTGCGCTACCAGGTCTTTGTCCAGGAACTGGGCGGCGACGGGCCGCTGGTCGATCATGGCGCGCAACTGGAGCGTGACCGCTTTGACCCGTATTTCGATCACCTGCTGTGCATGGACCGCGATCGCGGTGATGCGGTTGTCGGGGTCTACCGGCTGTTGCGCGGCGATCAGGCCCGCGCGGCGGGGCAGTTCTATTCCGAGGATGAATATGACCTGACGGCGCTGCGGGCGGGCGGTCGGCGGTTGTTGGAACTGGGTCGGTCCTGCCTGCATCCCGACTATCGCGGCGGGTCGGCGATGTTCCACCTGTGGCAGGGGCTGGCGGGCTACGTCCAGCAACACCGGATCGACATCCTGTTTGGCGTCGCCAGCTTTCATGGCACGGACCCTGCGGCGCTGGCGCAGCCGCTGTCGCTGCTGCATCACCGGCACCTGGCCCCGCCCGACCTGCGCGTGCGGTCGCGCGCCTTTCAGACGATGGACCTGATCCCCGAGGCGCAGCTGGACCGGCGCGCCGCCATGGTGCAGGTTCCGGCGCTGATCAAGGCCTATCTGCGGCTGGGCGGTTTTGTCGGCGAAGGCGCGTTTGTCGATCATGGGTTCAACACCACCGATATCTGCCTTGTGATGGACACGGCGCGGATGAACGCCCGGCAAAAGGGGCTTTACGTCAAGGAGACCGGCGCATGACCACCTGGGACGGACCGACGCCGCCTGCGGCGCAGCCGCTTGGCCTGTCTGGCTGGGCGCTGGTGCTGCTGCGCGGCGTGCCGATGGCGGTGGTGGTCTTTGGCGGGCTGGCGGTTCTGCTGCTGATCCGCCAGATCGAGCGGCCGCTATGCGGGCTGGACCGCCCCGTGACGCCCTGGATCACCCAAGGCGTCTGCCGCACGGTGCTGCGGATCTTTGGTCTGCGCCTGCGGGTCAGCGGGCCGCGCATGAAGGGGCCGGGGGCGATCGTGGCCAACCATTCGTCCTGGCTGGACATCTTCGTGCTCAACAGCCGCAAGAACATCTATTTCGTGTCCAAGGCCGAGGTCGCGGGCTGGCCCGGCATCGGCTGGCTGGCGCGCGCCACCGGCACCGTATTCATCAAACGCGACCGGCGCGAGGCCAAGGCGCAGATGGCGCTGTTCGAAGAGCGGCTGATGCATGGCCACCGGCTGCTGTTCTTCCCCGAGGGCACCTCGACCGACGGGCTGCGGGTGCTGCCGTTCAAGACCACGTTGTTCGGGGCCTTCTATTCCGACCGGCTGGAACATGCGCTTCAGATGCAGGCGGTCAGCGTCGTCTACCATGCGCCCAAGGGGCGCGAGCCGGCCTTTTACGGCTGGTGGGGTGACATGGATTTCGGCAGCTCGCTGCTGCGGATGCTGGGCACCTGGCGGCACGGATCGGTTGATCTGCTCTATCACCCGCCAGTGCGGGTGGACCATTTCGCCAACCGCAAATCCCTGGCCGCGCACCTGGAAAAGGAAGTCCGGAGCGGCCATCACGCCGCGCAGGGCTGATGTTCAGAGCATGGCGGCGCGCAGGCGGCGCAGACTGGCCAGGGCATCCTCGGTCGACCAGATTTCCTCGCCCACGGCAAAGAAATCGGTGATCGGGGCCAGGGCGCGAATGCGCTCTTCGGTCAGGCCGCCCTCGGCGACCACGGGCAGTTCGATCATCTGCGACCACCAGGTGAACAGATCATCGCCCGCGATGGCGCCGTCGCCAAGCGCACCGGCCACCGGCCCGAACGAGATGTAGTCGGCGCCAGCCTCGCCTGCGTTCATGCCTTCGTGGCGGGACTGGCCGCAATAGGCCCCGACGATGGCGTCGGGGCCAAGCGCCTTGCGCGCATCGCGCACAGACCGGGCGCCATCGGTCAGATGCACGCCGTCCAGCCCCAGCCGCTGCGACAGCACCACATGGGTGTCGATCACCAGCGCCACGTCGAATTGGTGGGCAACCTCGCGCACCGCGTCGGCGGCGCGCATCAGGCGGTCTTCGTCGCGGGTGGCCAGCGACAGGCGCAGGCAGGCGACGGGTTCGGCCTCCAGCACCTGGGTGAGCCGGGCGGGAAATGTGCCCAGGTCGAACTCGGGCGGGGTGACCAGGTAGATCTGCGGGGCGTCCTGCTCGGGCATGAAAGGCTCCTGTCGTGCGTTTGAGGCGGTTTATCGCGCGGAGGGGGCTTTGACCATGGGGATTTGCCCGTTGCGGGCGGAGCAAATGAGTATTTGGACCAAGAAGAAGCAGGGCCGGGTTGCGATTTGCGCGGCCACTGGGTATCGCAGGGCGGTTTTTCAGGAGACAGCCATGCCGACCGATACCCCTCAGCCGTCCTTTGTCCTGGTGCGTCCGCAGATGGGCGAAAACATCGGCGCGGCGGCGCGGGCGATGTGGAACTTTGGCCTGGACCGGATGCGCATCGTGGCACCGCGCGACGGCTGGCCCAACCCCAATGCCACCGCCATGGCCAGCGGCGCCGGGCGGCTGCTGGACGAGGCGCTGTTGTGCGAGGACATCGCCGGGGCGGTGGGCGATTGCACCTATGTCTTTGCCACCACCGCGCGGTCGCGCGATCTGACCAAGCCGGTCTACAGCCCCGAAGAGGCCATGGCCGAGGCGCAGCGGCGCATCGCCGCCGGGCAGAAGGTGGCGGTGCTGTTCGGCCCCGAACGCGCGGGCATGGAGAACGAGGACATCGCCCAGGCCAATGCCATCATCTCGGTGCCGGTGAACCCGGTCTTTGCTTCGCTGAACCTGGCGCAATGCGTGTTGCTGTGCGCCTATGAGTGGCAGCGCGCCAGCACCCAGGTCACCGCCCTGCGCGAGGAGCTGGCCGGGACCGACTGGGCCGCCGTGCAGGAGGTGGATCACCTGGCCCGCCATTACGAAGAGCAACTGGACGAGGCGGGCTTTTTCTTTCCGGCGCACAAGGCGGACAGCATGAAGCTGAACCTGCGCAACATGTGGAGCCGCATGCCGCTGACCCGGGTCGACGTGCAGACCCTGCATGGCATCATGCGCCAGATGGTGCGCTGGAAGGAGCGCGGCGCGCAGCAAAAATCGGACTGAGCGCGGGGCCCAGTCCGAAGTCAGACTGATCGGTCAGGGAGTTGGACGGATCAGTAGTTGTTGTAGCCGCCGGATTTCTTTTTCGGCGCGGGCTGGTGATAGCCGGTGTTGCAGGCATGGTTTTGCAGGTACTTGGCCGACACCCAGTAATAGCCGTTGTTGTAGGACAGCTTGGCCCAGCCGTGCTGGTGGGCGATCACGTGCACTTTGGTGCAGGGAGGGAACGAGCCAAGCACGTGGTAGTTCGTCCCCGGGCCCGACCGGGCGTTCAGGGTGATGCCATTGTCGACCCAATAGGGCGTGGCGAGGGCGGCGCCGGCAACAAGGCTGGTGGTCAGGGTGATGGCGGCGGCGGTCAGAATGCGCTTCATGGTATGAATTCCTTGGGTTGAATGAGCGGCGAAAGCCTTGGGCGGATGCTTGAAATCTTGCTGTCTATGGGTCCAAGGCTAATACGCCGCGGGCAGCGGCATAAGTCAGGAATGCCTGACCGGGGAAATCCTGACCCCGTGCCCCTGCGGCAAGGCGCCCGGGGCGCTTGAAGCCCTGGGGTCCGGGCACTACTGTCCTGCCAGAATTTGGAGGCAGGACATGGCTGGAAAACGCAAGCTTTTCGAGGAAGTGGCGCCGGGTGCGCAGGCGCAGGTCACGCAGCCCGCGCGGGGCATGATCGACGCGGGCAAACGCGGGGCGCGCGGCGCCGTGCGGCTGTGGCTGATGCTGCTGTTTGCGCTGGTGGTGGTGATGATCGGCGTGGGCGGGCTGACACGGCTGACCGATTCCGGGCTGTCGATCACCGAATGGCGCCCGGTGACCGGGGCCTTGCCCCCGATGAGCGACGAGGCCTGGGCCGCCGAATTCGACAAATACCGCCAGATCCCCGAATACCAGTTGCAGAACAAGGGCATGTCCCTGGCCGAGTTCCAGTTCATCTATTGGTGGGAATGGGGCCATCGGCAATTGGGCCGGGTGATCGGCCTGGTCTGGGCCATCGGCTTTTTCGGCTTTCTGGCGGCGCGGCGCATTCCGACCGGCTGGACCGGGCGGCTGTTCGGGCTGGGCGTGCTGGGCGGATTGCAGGGCGCTGTCGGCTGGTGGATGGTGTCCTCGGGGCTGGGAGGAGAGCGTCTGGATGTCGCCTCGTACCGGCTGGCCACGCATCTGGGCCTGGCCTTCGTGATCCTTGGGTTCATCGCCTGGTATGTCTATGCTCTGGCGCGCGAGGAAAAGGACCTGATGCAGGCCCGCCGCGACGCCCAGCCCAGGCTGTTTTCGATGTCGACCGGCCTGATGCATTTCGCCTTTTTGCAGATCCTTCTGGGCGCCCTTGTGGCGGGGATCGACGCCGGGCGCACCTATAACGACTGGCCGCTGATGGCCGGGGCGTTCTTGCCGCCGTTCCCCTTTGACCTGGACCCGCTGTGGCGGAATTTCTTTGAAAACGCCGGGCTTGTGCAGTTCATGCACCGAATGGCGGGCTATGGTCTGTTTGCCTTTGGGCTGGTGGTCTGGCTGCGCGCGCGCAAGTCGGCCAATGCCGATACGCGCTTTCGCTTCAATGCGGTATTTGCCATGTTGCTCGTGCAAGTTGTGTTGGGTATCGTCGCAGTTGTCTATGGGGCGCCGCTGGTGATTGCACTGCTGCATCAGCTGGGTGCGGTGATCCTGTGGGCCTTGATTTTGCGGGCGCGGTTCGCGGCGCGATATCCAATGAAGCAGTCCATTCGAAAGGGCATTTGAAGAATGCAGGCATTTGACGATTTGATGGCGTTCCAGCGCGAAACCGAGGCATTGGCGCAGGTCGCCGGTCGGCTTGGATGGGATCAGGAAACCATGATGCCGCGCGGTGCCGCCGATCAACGCAGTGATGAACTGGCGGCGATGGAATCGGTGCTGCATGCACGCCGGGTGGCGCCGCAGATCGGTGACTGGCTGGCCGCGATCGACCCCGAGGCGCTGGACCCGGCCGGGCGCGCCCAGCTGCGCGACATCCGCCGCAGCCACGCCCGGGCGACCCGGATCCCGGCGCGGCTGGCCGCCGAACTGGCGCGCCTGATCAGCCGCGCGCATGTCATCTGGGCCGAGGCCCGTGCCGATGACGACTACAACAGCTTTGCCCCGGCCCTGGCCGAGATCATCGCCCTGCGCCAGGAAGAGGCCCAGGCCCTGTCGGATGGCGGTGACATCTATGACGCGCTGCTGGAAGACTATGAACCCGGCGCCAAGGGCCGCGACCTGGAGGCGATGTTCACCGCCCTGCGGCCGCGTCTGGTGGCGCTGCGCGAGGCGGTGCTGGCGCGGCCGTCGCCGCAGGGTGTCAAGGGCACCTTTGACGAACACGGCCAGATGAAGCTGGCGCGGCTGGTCGCGCGCAGCTTTGGCTATGATTTCAAACGGGGCAGGGTGGACAAGGCGGTGCATCCCTTCAGCTCGGGCAGCGGCGATGATGTGCGCATCACCACCCGCACCGCGCCGCTGGACCCGTTCGGCTGCCTGTATTCGACGATCCACGAGGTCGGCCATGCCAGCTATGAACAGAACATCAACCCCGCCTACCGCCTGACCCCGCTGGGCAAGGGCGTGTCGATGGGGGTGCACGAAAGCCAAAGCCGCATCTATGAAAATCAGATCGGGCGATCGCGGGCCTATACCGGCTGGATCTATGGCAAGATGCGCGACACCTTTGGCGATTTTGGCATCGCTGACGAAGACGCGTTCTACGCCGCCGTGAACGAGGTCAAGAACGGCTATATCCGCACCGAGGCGGACGAGGTGCAGTATAACCTGCACGTGCTGCTGCGCTTTGATCTGGAACGCGCGCTTATCCGGGGCGATCTGTCCGTCGGCGATCTTGAGGCCGCCTGGAACGACCGTTTCAAGGCCGACTTCGGCTATGCGGTGGACAAACCGTCAGACGGGGTTCTGCAGGATGTGCATTGGTCGGCCGGGCTGTTTGGCTATTTCCCGACCTATTCGCTGGGCAATGTCTATGCCGGCTGCCTGTACCAGTCGCTGCGCGACGCGGTGCCGGGGCTGGACGACCAGCTGGCCGAGGGCGACACCAGCGGCGCCACCGACTGGCTGCGCGACAACCTGCAACACTTTGGCGGCCTCTACGAGCCGCGCGAGGTCATCACCCGCGCCTGCGGCGGCACGGCCCCCAGCGAAGGGCCGCTGCTGGACTATCTCGAAGAGAAGTTCGGCGGGCTTTACGGGCTTTAAAGCAGCGCCATCCTCTCGGCCCGCTCAGGGTCGGGGAAGGGGCGGTACAACCCGAATTCGGCGTGCATGATCTGGTCGTGCACGGCCCGATACAGCATGTCGACGGTTTCGTCATGTTGCCCCAGCGTGCGAAAGGCCTGGTCCAGTTGGGCCAGGTCCTGAACCGCGATCTGCAGCAGGAAATCGCGGTGCGAGGATGAGGCCAGGTTCAGCTTGCGGCGGTACAACTGCCAGCTGAGGATGACCTTGCGTTCCTGCAAATGGGTCATCCATTCATCCAGCGCCTTGGCGAATTTCAGCGCCACGCCGTCGTTCCGCAGGTCGATCGAACAGGTATAGAGGTTCATGGGGTGTCTCCCTTCCCGCGTGACTATGGGGAAGGGAGGTTAAATATTGGCTTATTCCGCCGCGTCTTCGGGGGCGCCGGTGCCGTCGTCGTCTTCGTCGCCCTGATCGGCGATCCAGGCCACGGAAACGACCTCTTCGTTCTTGCCGGTGTTGAAGACCTTCACGCCGCCCGCACTGCGCGAACGGAAGGAAATCCCGTCGACAGGCACGCGGATCGACTGGCCGGTCGAGGTGGCCAGCATGATCTGATCGTCCATCTCGACAGGGAAGCTGGCCACGATGTCGCCGCCGCGCATGGATTTTTCCCAAGCGGTGACGCCCATGCCGCCGCGACCCCGAACCGGATAGTCATGGCTGGACGACAGTTTGCCAAGACCCTTGGCGGTGATCGTGAGGATCAGGTTTTCCGCCGCCGACATTTCGGCATAGCGCTCGGGCGACAGCGGGCTGTCGGCATTGCCATCCTCGTCGGTGCCCTGTTCGGCATCATCGGTGATCCCGGCCATGGCGCGGCGCATCTTCAGATACGAGGCACGCTCGTCGCTTTCGGCGTCGAAATGGCGGATGACCGACATCGACACGACCTCGTCATCGCCAAGCAGGCGCACACCGCGCACACCGGTCGACGCGCGCGAGTTGAAGACCCGCACATCCGGCACTGCAAAGCGGATCGCCCGGCCCGAATTGGTGACAAGCATCACGTCGTCGTCTTCCGAGCAGATGCGCGCGTTGATCAGGCGGGTGTTCTCGTCCTCACCCTCGAACTTCATCGCGATCTTGCCGTTGGATTTCACGTTTGTGAAATCGGACAGGCGGTTGCGCCGTACCGAACCCTTGGACGTGGCAAAGACGATCTGCAGGTCGTCCCAGTCTTCCTCGGCGCGGTCGACGGGCATGATGGCGGCAATCGACACCCCTGTCGGGATCGGCAGGATGTTGACGATGGCCTTGCCCTTGGATGTCCGTCCGCCCAGCGGCAGGCGCCAGGTCTTGAGCTTGTAGGCCATGCCGTCGGTGGTGAAGAACAGCAGCTGGGTATGCGTATTGGCGACAAAGAGGTTGGTGACCACGTCGTCGTCCTTCATGGCGCCGCCCGACAGCCCCTTGCCGCCGCGCTTCTGGGCGCGGAAATCGGCCAGCGCGGTACGCTTGATCCAGCCGGCGGCGGTGATGGTGACGACCATGTCCTCTTGTTCGATCAGGTCCTCGTCGTCCATGTCGCCGGACCAGTCGACGATCGCGGTGCGGCGCGGCACGGCGAAATCATCGCGGACCTGGCGCATTTCATCGCCGATGATCTGCATGATGCGGTCGCGGCTGCCCAGGATGTCGAGGTAATCCTTGATCTTGGCGGCCAGCTCTTCCAGCTCGTCGGTGACTTCCTTGACGCCCAACTGGGTCAGGCGCTGCAGGCGCAGTTCCAGAATGGCGCGGGCCTGGGTTTCCGACAGGTTGTAGGTGCCGTCCTCGTTGGCCTTGTGGGTGGGGTCGTCGATCAGCGCGATAAAGGGTAGGATTTCTCCTGCCGGCCAGCGGCGCGCCATCAGTTTTTCTCTTGCCTCGGAGGCATCGGCCGAGGCGCGGATGGTGGCCACGACCTCGTCCACGTTGGACACGGCGACCGCCAGGCCGCACAGGATATGTGACCGCTCGCGCGCCTTGCGCAATAGATATGCTGTCCGGCGCGCGATCACGTCCTCGCGGAAATCCACAAAGGCGGTGAGGAAGGCGCGCAGCGTCAGCTGTTCGGGTTTGCCGCCGTTCAGGGCCAGCATGTTGCAGCCAAAGGAGGTCTGCATCGGGGTAAAGCGGAACAACTGGTTCAGCACCACCTCGGCGGTGGCGTCACGCTTGAGCTCGACCACCACGCGCACGCCGTCCCGGTCGGATTCGTCCTGGACGTGGGCGATGCCTTCGATCTTCTTGTCGCGCGCCGCTTCGGCGATGCGTTCGATCATCGTCGCCTTGTTCACCTGATAGGGGATCTCGTCGATGATGATGGCGTAACGGTCCTTGCGGATCTCCTCGATCCGGGTCTTGGCGCGGATGATGACGCTGCCGCGCCCTTCCAGATAGGCCTTGCGCGCGCCCGACCGGCCCAGGATCACGCCGCCGGTGGGGAAATCGGGGGCAGGTATGTACTGGTTCAACTCTTCCGAGGTCAGATCCGGGTTTTCCATCAGCGCCAGCGTCGCGTCGATCACCTCGCCCAGGTTGTGGGGCGGGATGCGCGTGGCCATGCCCACGGCGATGCCTTCGGCGCCATTGACCAGCACGTTGGGATAGCGGGCGGGCAGAACCGTGGGTTCCATCCGTTCGTTGGCATAGTTGGGAACGAAATCGACGGTTTCCTTGTCGATGTCCTCAAGCAGCGCCTCGGCCGATTTCTGCAGCCGCGATTCCGTGTACCGGTAGGCAGCGGGCGGATCACCATCCATCGAGCCAAAGTTGCCCTGACCGTCGATCAGCGGCAGCGACATGGAAAAATCCTGCGCCATGCGGACCAGCGCGTCATAGACCGCGCTGTCGCCATGCGGGTGATAGCGGCCCATCACGTCGCCGACGGCCGTCGCGCATTTGCGATAGGGCTTGGCGCGGGTCTGGCCGTTTTCCCAAAGCGTATAAAGGATGCGCCGGTGCACAGGTTTCAACCCGTCACGAAGATCGGGAATCGCACGGCTGACGATCACGCTCATGGCGTAATCGAGATAGCTGTTCTTCATCTCGTTTTCGATCGAGATCGAAGGCCCGCTGTGCGGCGCGCGAATTACTTCTTCATTATCAGGGGTTTCGGGCGTATCGCTCACGAGTTTTGCCTGTCCGTTGCTATGCCATATCTTGTTGTCAGCGGTTATACCCTAGACAAGTTGTAGGGTGCAATGGCGGCGGTATGGGGGATTTTGGCACTCGGGTCCGGGTGCTGCTAACACACTGTTTTCATTGAAAAGTAATGAATGCGCGCACAGACTTCTTTTTACACAAGAAACCATGAGGTCACGCGATGCAGGAAAGCGAAACGGAACTGATGCTGAAGGGCTATGGGCTGACCACGGCAGAGTTCTTTTACCACATGCCCGACTATGCCCATGTGCTGAACACCTTCATCTGGCAGGACTACGATCTGGCCCCGGATCACCCCCGGTTGTTCAAGTTCATCGAGTTCTGGCAAGACGAGATCGAAGGCCCGCTGCATTCGGTCCGCTTCAACCACCGCAAGATGATTTCACCGGGCGAATGGCGCAACGTGGTGGGTGAATTCCACTATCACTGAACGGGGCGCGCGCAGGGAAAAGCGCGCGCCACCCTATGCCATGACATGCCCAGTAACACGCGCGCTGGGACGCGCGTGCCGGGGCTGTGTCTGGAATGGTGAGGGAGTTGGCTGTGGATCTTTTCGTGCCGAAAAGACCACCTTGCCAACGGTAACACGCGCGCTGGGACGCGCGTGTTACGGAATGATCCGGGTGTATTTGACGCCTTCGAGGGTCGCGCCGATCTGCAGGCCGGCCTGGCCAAAGATCACCGCGATGACCGGCGCCAGCGAGGTTGTCGTCTCGGCTGCCAGGGTCTCTCCGCGTTCGGGAATGGCGTATTCGATGTTGGCGCCCGCCGCATAGCCGGGCGAGCGGCGGAAGGTCTGCAGCGCGTCCTCGGTCATGAAGAACAGAACGTGCGAATACTGCTTGCCGCCGATCTGCAAACCGCCCGAGGCCTTGGCGACCGAGTAGTAATCCACCGTCGCACCGCCCACACGCAGCGCGCCGCGGCCAAACCCGCCGCCGATGCCGAAACCGGCCTCGGTCACCAGGGGCATGACCAGCATCCCGGTCGACTTGGCCGCCAGGTCGCGGGTGCCGGGATAATCGGCGTACATCTGGCTCAGCGTGGCGTCGACACGGGCGTCGATGGTGCTGGCGCCGCGTCCGCCTACTCCGTTGCCGCAGGCGGCCAGAAGGGAGGTGGCGCAAAGGCCAAGGGTCAGGGTGCGTCGTGTAACTGTCATCTGTCTGCTCGTTCTTTTCTGGACGTTCGGGAAAGGCCTCAAATCCGGCTTATGTGCCGGTTGCGTCATGTTATACGCAGGGCGTGTGGGTTTGTCACCACATCATGTGGCGCGTCGGCGATGCACCGCTAAGCGCAGCGCTCAGCCGTTCAGAATCCGGGCCGCGGCGGGGGCGAAATAGGTCAGAACGCCATCGCATCCGGCGCGTTTGAAAGCCATCAGGCTTTCGATCATCACCTTGTCGCCATCGACCCAGCCGCGCTGCCCGGCGCCCGCCAGCATCGCGTATTCGCCGGACACCTGGTAGGCAAAGGTTGGCGCGCCGAACATCTGTTTCGCGCGCTGGCAGATGTCCAGATAGGGCATGCCGGGTTTCACCATGACCATGTCGGCGCCTTCGCTCAGATCGCGGTGGATCAGGCGCATCGCCTCGTCGGAATTGCCGGGGTCCTGCTGATAGGTCTTCTTGTCGCCCTTCAGCGCGCCGCTGGCGCCAACGGCATCGCGGAACGGCCCGTAAAAGGCCGACGCATATTTCGCGGCATAGGACAGCAGCAGCACATTCTGGTGGCCAGCCCCTTCAAGCGCACTGCGCAGCGCGCCGATGCGGCCATCCATCATGTCGGACGGCCCGATGATGTCGGCCCCGGCCTGCGCCTGCGACAGCGCCTGTTTCACAAGCGCCTCGACGGTGCGGTCATTGACCACTTCGCCATTTTCGACAAAGCCGTCGTGGCCGTTGATGTTGTAGGGGTCCAGCGCCACGTCGGTCATCACCGCCATGTCGGGCACCGCCGCCTTGATCGCACGGGTGGCGCGGTTGGACAGGTTTTCGGGGTTCCAGGCCTCGGCGCAATCTTCGGTTTTCAGGGCCGGGTCGGTGTAGGGAAACAGGCAGATCGCCGGGATGCCAAGGGCATGCGCCTCGATCGCGGCCTGCACCACATTGTCGATCGACAGCCGGTTCACCCCGGGCATCGAGGCGATGGGTTCCACCACGCCTTCGCCATCGCGGACAAACACCGGCCAGATGAAATCGGCAGGGCTTAGCGTGGTTTCCTGCACCAGCGCGCGGATCGCCGGGGTGCGGCGCAACCGGCGCAAACGGGTGGCAGGGAAAGCGGCAATTGTCGGCTTCATGGGCTTGGTCCTTGTAAACGCCTTGTTTGGGTGGCATGGAATGGCCGGTCCTATCAAGTCCCCAGCGCCAATTTGCGCCGGGTTCGCGGCGGGACTGGCAAGGGCAGGAAGAAAGACAGACGCTTGGATTGGTACAGTACCGTATTTGAAGTGATCGACATGCGATCGTTCTCGAACCTGTGGTTCTGGATCGTTCTGGCGGTGGTCTGGTCCTCGGCAAGCCATTGGGTCCTGGGCGTGCCCTTCGACATGGTGGCCCGGGCGCGGCGCAACGGCGGGCAGGCGGAACAGGATCTTGAAGACCTGGTTCGCATCAACACCAACCGGCTTTTGTTCATCGTCGATGAGGCGGGGCTGTGGCTGACGGCGCTTGGATCGGCCTTCCTGACCGGGCTGGCGCTGACCGGCTTTGTCTATGACGTCGAGATGGCGCAGGCGCTTTTCCTGCTGGGCTTTCCGCTGACGCTGGTCGGGCTGCTCAGCATCGTGTCCTCGCGGCGCATCCAGAACGGCGAAGGCGAGGGCGAGGCGCTGTGGCGCCGGCTGCGCATTCACCGCACGCTGGTGCAGTTCATCGGCATGGCGTCGATCTTTTGCACGGCGCTTTGGGGTATGTACCAGAACCTTTCGGCGCATGTTCTGGGCGGATAGGCCCCGTGTGCCATTGACGTGGCAGGGCGGTCGGGCCATGTGACCGGCCATGGCACAGAACACGATCACCATCGGCGGCGCCCCCGAGGGCTTTGACGCAACCCTTTTGCTGAAAGAGATGGCCAAGGCGGCAGGCCCGGTCATCCATGTCGCCCGCGATGACAAGCGGCTGGCCTCGATGCGCGATGCGCTGGCGTTTTTTGCGCCCGATGTGCCTGTGCTGTCCTTTCCGGCCTGGGATTGCCTGCCCTATGACCGCGTTTCCCCCAACGCCGACATTTCCGCCGCGCGCATGGCGACGCTGGCGGGGTTGGTGCACGGGATGCCGGGGCAATACATCCTGCTGACCACGCTTGCCGCCGCCACCCAGCGCATCCCTGCGCGCGAGGTGCTGCAAGAGGCAGCCTTTACCGCGCGCGTCGGTGACCGCGTCGACGAAGAGGCGCTGCGCATGTTCCTGGTGCGCATGGGGTTCAGCCAGGCCCCCACGGTGACCGAACCGGGCGACTATGCCATTCGCGGCGGCATCGTCGATATTTTCCCGCCGGGGCATGGCGGGCCTGTGCGGCTGGATTTCTTTGGGGATGTGCTGGACGGCGCGCGCCGCTTTGACGCCGCGACCCAGCGCACCACCGAGGCGCTAGAAGTGGTCGAACTGGCCCCCGTGTCCGAGGTGATCCTGGACGAAGCGGCGATCACCCGGTTCCGGCAGAATTACCGCATCGAATTTGGCGCCGCCGGCACCGACGATCCGCTGTACGAGGCGGTCAGCGCCGGGCGCAAGCATCAGGGCATCGAACATTGGCTGCCGTTCTTCCATGCGCGGCTGGAAACCCTGTTCGACTATCTGCCCGGCGCGCCGGTGGTGATGGACGACCAGCTGACGGCCTCGCGGCTGGCGCGCTGGGACAGCATTGCCGACCAATACGAAACCCGGCGCCTTGCCATGGCGCAGAAAAAGACGATGGGCAGCTCGGTTTACAAGCCGATCCCGCCCGATCAGCTGTATCTTGACGATGCGGGCTGGCTGACGGCGCTGGGGGACCGCCGCGCGGTGCAGCTGCACCCGCTGCCGCAGGCCAGCGGGCCGGGTGTGGTGGACGCGGGCGGGCGCATCGGGCGCAGCTTTGCCCCCGAACGCCAGCAGGAAACCCTGAGCCTTTTCGGGGCTTTGGCCTCGCACGTTAAAGCAAGGATAAAAGACGGCCCGGTGCTGATCGCCTCCTACTCCGAAGGCGCGCGCGAACGCCTGACCGGGTTGATCGAGGACGAAGGCCTGGCCGAGGCGATCCCGATCCAGAACGGCACCCGGCTGGGCAAGCGGGGCTTGCACCTGGCGGTCTGGGCGCTTGAGGCGGGGTTCGAGGCACCCTGGATGGATGGCCGGATCACCGTCATTTCCGAACAGGACGTGCTGGGCGATCGCCTGATCCGCCAACCGCGCAAGAAACGCCGCGCCGAAAACTTCCTGACCGAACATCAAAGCCTGTCGCCCGGCGACCTGGTGGTTCATGTCGACCACGGCATCGGCCGCTACATGGGGCTCGAGGTGATCACCGCGGCCGGGGCTGCGCATGAATGCATCAGCCTGGAATATGCCGAAAGCGCCAAGCTGTACCTGCCGGTCGAGAACATCGAACTGCTGAGCAAATACGGCCACGAAGAGGGGCTGCTTGACCGCCTTGGCGGCGGCGCATGGCAAGCCAAGAAGGCCAAGCTCAAGGAACGTATCCGCGAGATGGCGGATCGCCTGATCCGCATCGCCGCCGAACGCGCCCTGCGCAAGGCCCCGGTGATGGACCCGCCCCCCGGTGCCTATGAAAGCTTTGCCGCGCGCTTTCCCTATCAGGAAACCGATGACCAGCTGTCGGCCATCAGCGACGTGATGACCGATATGCACTCTGGCCAGCCGATGGATCGCTTGATCTGCGGCGACGTCGGCTTTGGCAAGACCGAGGTCGCCATGCGCGCGGCCTTTGTCGCCGCCATGTCCGGCGTTCAGGTGGCGGTGATCGCGCCGACGACCCTGCTGGCGCGTCAGCACTACAAAAGCTTTGCCGAACGGTTCCGGGGCTTTCCCCTGCAAGTCGCGCCGCTGTCGCGGTTTGTCGGCACGAAACAGGCCAATCTGACGCGCGAGGGGATTTCGAAGGGGACCGTCGACATTGCCATCGGCACCCATGCGCTGCTGGCCAAGGGCATCCGCTTCAACAACCTTGGTCTGTTGATCATCGACGAGGAACAGCACTTTGGCGTGCAGCACAAGGAACGTCTGAAACAGCTGCGCAGCGACATCCACGTTCTGACCCTGACTGCCACGCCGATCCCGCGCACCTTGCAGCTGTCGCTGACCGGCGTGCGCGACCTGTCGATCATCGGCACGCCGCCCGTCGACCGCCTGGCGATCCGCACTTATATCAGCGAATTCGATCCCGTCACGATCCGCGAGGCGCTGCTGCGCGAACATTATCGCGGCGGGCAGTCGTTTTACGTGGTGCCACGCATCACCGACCTGCCGGAAATCGAGGCCTTTCTGAAAGAGCAGATGCCCGAGGTGACCTATGTTGTCGCCCATGGCCAGATGGCGGCGGGCGAACTGGACGACCGGATGAACGCCTTTTACGACGGCAAATACGACGTGCTTCTGGCGACGACGATCGTCGAATCCGGATTGGATATTCCCACGGCCAACACCATGGTCGTGCACCGCGCCGATATGTTCGGGCTAAGCCAGCTGTACCAGATCCGCGGCCGTGTCGGGCGATCGAAAACCCGCGCCTATGCCTATATGACCACGAAACCGCGCGCCAAGCTGACCACGACCGCCGAAAAGCGTCTGCGCGTTCTGGGCAGCCTGGACACGCTGGGGGCAGGGTTCAACCTTGCCAGCCAGGACCTGGACATTCGCGGGGCGGGCAACCTTTTGGGCGAAGAACAGTCCGGCCAGATGCGCGATGTGGGCTATGAACTGTACCAATCCATGCTGGAAGAGGCGATCTCCAAGATCCGGTCGGGCCAGATGGAAGGGTTGACCGAGGACGATGGCCAATGGGCGCCCCAGATCAACCTGGGCGTGCCGGTGCTGATCCCCGAGGACTATGTCCCCGATCTGGACGTGCGGTTGGGGCTGTATCGACGCCTGTCGTCACTGACGACCAAGGTGGAACTGGAAGGCTTTGCCGCCGAGTTGATCGACCGTTTTGGCAAGCTGCCGCGCGAAGTGAACACCCTGCTGCTGGTGGTGCGGATCAAGGCCATGTGCAAACGCGCCGGGATTGCCAAGCTGGACGGCGGCCCCAAGGGGGCGACTGTGCAGTTCCACAACGACAAATTCGCGCGCCCCGAAGGGCTGGTGCAGTTCATCAACGCGCAGAATGGTCATGCCAAGGTCAAGGACAACAAGATTGTCGTGCGCCGCGACTGGTCGACGGAAAAGGCCAAGATCCAGGGCGCCTTTGCCATCGCAAGGGACCTGGCCGAGGCGGCCGGGACGATCAAGAAACGTCAGGGGTAGGGCCTTTGGCAGGCCGCCGGGGGTTTTGCACCCCCGGACCCCCGCAGGATATTTGTGGCAATTGGAAGCAGCGGGGCGGGTTGACGGAAGTTCATGTCCGTCCGACGCTGGGCCATGCGCATTGCCAGCCTGAACATGCAGAACCTGCGACTGCTCACCGAAGGGGGGGCGCATCTGTATGGGGCGCGCGACCGCGACGATATCGAGGACCCGGCGCTGGACGCGGAGGACCGGCGGCTGAGCGCGGAACTGCTGGCGCGGACCGGGGCGGATGTGATCGCGCTGCAAGAAGTGTTCGACCAGCAAAGCCTTGATTTCTTTCACGACCATTGGCTGGCGCGGATTTGTGCGCCCTATCCGTATCGGGTTTGTCTGCCGGGCAATGACGGGCGGGGGCTGGATGTGGCGGTGATGGCCCGGCGGCCCTGGGATACGGTGATCAGCCATGCGGCGCTAATGCCTGGGGACCTGGGGCTGGCGGTGCCAGAAGGCGGCGATCCGGCGATGCCGGTCTTTCGACGCGATTGTCTGGAGCTGCGGTTCGGGGCGCTGACCCTGTTCGTGGTGCATTTCAAGGCGCCTTATCCCGATGCCGACAGGGCCTGGGCCGTGCGGCGGCTGGAGGCGCAGGCGGCGACGCGGCTGGTGCAGGGGGCGGGCGCGCTATGGTTGGTGGTTGGGGATCTGAACGAGCCGGAAGGGGCCGAGCGGGCCGTGGCGCCGCTGGAGGCCCTGGGCGAGAACCTGATGTTGAGAGTGCCGCAGGCGCAGCGCTGGACCTATTTCGAGACACATGACCAGCGCTATGACGCGCCAGATGGGATGATCGCCTCGCCCGGGTTGGCGGCGCGCTATCCGCAGGTGGTGCCGCAGGTGTTGAAATGCGGGATGGGGCGGGAAACTGGCCGCTATCATGGGGCGCGGCTGGTGGGGACCGGGGTGCACAGGCCGCACGCCAGCGATCATGCGGCCCTGGTGGTGGAGTTCCCGGAGTTGTGAATGAAAAGAGCCGCTTGCGCGGCTCTTTTGAGGTAGTGCGTGAGGTTTCGATCAGCCGCGACGGCGGCGGCTTCCGGCGCGGCCACCGCGCCCGCCACTGGCGCCAGCCTCGGCGGGGGCCTTGTTGAACTTGATCCACTCACCGCCGGATTCGTCGTTGTTGGTCAGGAAGTTGGCGGCACGGATCGCCTCCATTTCCTTGCCGGGGCGGGGTTTGGTGCTGCCCATGCCAAACAGGGTGACAAAGGTTTCGTCGTCGATGTCCTCGGGCAGGATGATGCCTGCCGCCTCGACCGCTGCGCGCTTTTCGGCGATGGCCTTGGGGCCGACGGGCAGGGCGACCGGGTTCATGATCGCCGATGTCATGCCCGCGCCCATGGCCATGGGCAGGAAGGCGTTGTTGATGCCGTGCCGGTTGGGCAGGCCGAACGAGATGTTCGATGCGCCGCAGGTGGTGTTCACGCCCAGTTCCTCGCGCAGGCGGCGCACAAGGGTAAAGACCTGAAGGCCGGCGGTGCCCATGGCGCCGATCGGCATGACCAGCGGATCGACCACGATGTCATGCGCCGGGATGCCGAAATCGGCGGCGCGCTGCACGATCTTCTTGGCGACGGCAAAGCGCACGTCGGGGTCTTCGGAAATGCCGGTGTCGTCGTTGGAAATCGCCACCACCGGCACGTTGTATTTCTTGACCAGCGGCAGGACCAGTTCCAGCCGTTCCTCTTCGCCGGTGACCGAGTTCAGCAGCGGGCGGCCCTTGGCGGCCTTTAGCCCGTTTTCCAGCGCGCCCGGTACCGACGAGTCGATGCACAAAGGCGCATCGGTGACGGCCTGCACGCATTCGATCAGCTGGGTCATCAGCGTCGGTTCGACAAAGTTGTTGTCGGCATAACGCGGGTCTTCGGCCATCTTGTTGGAAAACACCGCGCCCGAGTTGATGTCGAGCACCGTGGCCCCGGCGGCGACCTGCGCCAGCGCGTCGGCCTCGACCCGGGAAAAATCGCCGCGCTCCAGCTCTTCGTTCAGGATCTTGCGGCCGGTGGGGTTGATGCGTTCGCCGATCACGCAAAACGGCTGGTCAAAGCCGATGATTGCGGTTTTTGTCTGCGATTCGATGACGGTGCGGGTCATACTGTCTCTCCTGAAAGGCGCGCCAGGATGGCCGGTAGCGCCGTGTCGTTGAAATCTGCGATGGTTTGATGGGCGCCTGCGGCGCGCAATTCTGCGTCGCTGGCCGAGGACCGGATGCCCACGGTATAGGCGCCCGATCCGCGCGCCGCGCGCAGGCCCGATGGGCTGTCCTCGAAGGCGATGCAGTGGTCGGCGGCGACGTCCAGCGCGCGCATGGCGGCCAGGTAGGGGTCCGGGTCGGGTTTGCCGCGGGCGCATTCGTCGCCGATGATCAGCGTTTCAAAGGCATCGCGCAGCCCGATGGCGTTCAGCATGTATTCGGCGTTGATGCGCGGGGCATTGGTGACGATGGCGACGCCCCAGCCGCTTGCCTTGGCCTGGGCGATCACGCGGTCGGCGCCGGGCATGCAGGGCTGACCGCCGATCAGGCGTTCGCGAAAGCGGGTTTCCTTCAGGTCCGACAGGGCCTGCGCATCCTCGCCGGGGAAAAGCTGCGGAAAGCTTTCCAGGTTATGGGTGCCATGGATGTGCTTCATGTAAAAAGCCTCGTCCATGGATTTGCCGCGTTCTGCGAACATCTCGGCAAAGACGGCCAGGTGCAGCGGGTCGGACTGGATCAGCGTACCGTCCAGATCAAAAAGCAAAGCGTGTTTCATGGGGCGGCTTTTATCAGCCTGCCTTGGCGGCGGGAACCGCAGAAGCACCGCCATTTTCAATTGCCCAGGTGGCATTCGTCTTGATCCCGCCCAGCGGGAAGAAATGCACGCTTTGGATATTGAAATCGGGGTTGGCGGCCTTGTGCGCGGCCAGTTGGCCCAGAACCTCGGTCGGCTCGTAGGGCAGCAGCAGTTTGCTGACGTCCATGGCGCGCTTTTGCAGGACCTTGAGCGAGGGGCCGACACCGCAGGCAATGGCGAATTTGATCAGGGTTTGCAGTTTCGCCGGGCCCGCGATGCCGATGTGGATCGGCAGGGTGATGCCCTCGGCCGTCAGGCGGTTGGCCCAGTCGATGATGGGGCCCGCGTCAAAGGCGAACTGGGTGGCCAGCGCCATCTGCGCATCGCTGCGGTTGCTGAAATCCTGTTTCCAGCGCAGGGCGTCCATGACCAGCGCATCGCCGCCCTTTGGGTCGATGTCCTTGTTGCCTTCGGGATGGCCCGCGACGTGCAGGCGTTTGAACCCCGCCTTGTCGAACAGCCCGGTTTCCATCAGCTGCATCGAGCTGTGGAAATCGCCGTGCGGCTGGGCCACGCCGCCGGCCAGCAGCAGCGCCTGATCGACACCGGCCTCGCCCTGATAGCGGGCGATCCAGTCGCCCAGCGTGGCCTTGTCCTTGATGATGCGCGCGGGGAAATGCGGCATGACCTTGTAGCCTTCGCCCGCGATGCGTTTGGCGGTGGCGACCATGTCCTCGATCGGGGTGCCCTCGATATGGGCGATGTAGACGCGGGTGCCGCTGGGCAGCAATTCGCGGAAATCCTCGACCTTTTCGGCGGTGCGCGGCATGACCTCGATCGAATAGCTCTGAAGGAAGGCTTCGAGATCGCCATTGGCGGTGGCCGGGCTGCTGTCGTCGCGCTTGCGGAAGTTGAAAAGGGCCATGATCTTGTCCTTCATGTTCACGGGCCTCAGGCCCAGCCGTCGTTGTCGATCAGCGCCTTGATGCGCGCGGTGTCGTATTCGGTGTCGATGCGCGCCGCTTCGGCGTTGGCGGCCTCTTGCATGTCGCCCTCGACCTCGCCGCTGGGGACCTTGCGCCATTCGGCCAGGTAGGCGTCGGTGTCCGAGGCGCCGACTTTCATGGCGGCGCGGTCGATGGCCTTTTCAAAGCGTTCGGGCAGGATCGCCTTGGCGCCGCGACGGCCCTTGCCGACGATGACCTGGGCGGGGATGTCGCGCCAGTAAACGATTGTCAGTTCAGCCATGTGGTGTCGATTCCTGTTGTCTTGTCCTGGTTCTAGCGACAGGCCCGGGCTTTGCAGGGTCGAATTTCGACTTGTGCCGCGCCATGAGCGACAGGCTAGGGACCAAGGCGCGATTGTCCAGCCTTGGCGGCCCCCCGAGGGCAAAAGATTCGCCGCGCGCGCAGCTTTGGGAAAATCCTTCCCAAGCGGGCGGTCAACGTGCTTGCGCGATGTTGGAACGGGGCGTATCGTGACCCCAAGTTGATATCGGAAAAGGCGCAACATCATGGCGCCAAAGCGTCCCAAGGGTGCGGGCGCTTTCCCGAAACCGGTCGAGAGCACCGCGCCTGACAGGCCTGACCCCAATGCGCTTTATGCGGCCTTGGATTTGGGTACAAATAGCTGCCGCATGCTGATCGCCCAGCCAAAGGGCAGTCAGTTCCATGTGGTCGACAGCTTTTCGAAGTCCGTCCAACTGGGGCACGGGCTGGAAAAGACTGGCCGGCTCAGCCGTTCGTCGATGGCACGAACGGTATCGGCCCTGCGCGTCTGCCAGCAAAAGATCGAACGCCACAAGGTGCAGAACATGCGTCTGGTGGCAACCGAGGCCTGCCGGCGCGCGCGCAATGCCCGTGATTTCATCCGCCAGGTCAAGCGCGAGACCGGCCTGACGCTGGACATCATCCAACCCGAGGAAGAGGCGCGCCTGGCGGTGATTTCCTGCGCGCCTCTGGTCAGCACCAAGACCGAACAGCTGTTGGTGGTGGACATTGGCGGCGGCTCGACCGAGCTGGTCTGGATCGATCTGTCCAAGGTCGAGCCGCGCGACCGACCGCGCGCGATCATGCGCCTGCACGCCGGGTTCCACGCGCCTGCCAGCCCCTTTCCGACGGCGCGTGTGGTCGACTGGATTTCGGTTCCGCTGGGGGTGGCGACGCTGCGCGACCAGTTCAGCGATGTCGACGACGACGCCGCGCGCTACGCGTTGATGAGCTGGTATTTCGAGGAAAACCTGGCCGAGTTCGCGCCCTACAAGGACGAACAGCAGCGCGAGGGGTTCCAGATCGTCGGCACCAGCGGCACGGTGACGACGGTCGCGGCCTCGCACCTTGGGTTGCGGCGCTATGACCGGACCAAGGTGGACGGTCTGCGGATGAGCAGCGACCAGATCGAAGAGGTCATTCAGCGCTATCTTCAGATGGGGCCGACGGGGCGGCGGCGCGATCCGCGCATCGGACCGGACCGGCATGCGCTGATCATGAGCGGCTCGGCCATCTTGCAGGCGTTGTTGCGGCTGTGGCCGACCGATCGTCTGTCGGTGGCCGATCGCGGCCTGCGCGAAGGGTTGCTGTATGCGCAGATGTCGGCGGATGGCGTTCTTGAGGATGGGCCGCTATAGAGCGGACGGTGAAAAATTTTTAGATTAAAAATTTTCACCGGTGGGGGCTCTGCCCCCGTCGCAAGAGCGACTCCCCCGGGATATTTGGGGCACAAAGAAACACGAAGGCTGAGTGATCATGGCGAAGGGACCGAAAAACGATTCAGGGCGCGGGCAACGCGATCTGAAGGTCAAGGTAAAGTCTGCGCGCGGGCGCAAGCTGTCCTCGACACTGTGGCTTCAGCGGCAGTTGAACGATCCTTATGTCAAGCGCGCCAAGGCGGATGGCTATCGCGGGCGCGCGGCCTACAAGATCCTTGAGATCGACGACAAGTACCGGTTCCTGGTGCCGGGGGCGCGGGTGGTCGATCTGGGCGCGGCGCCCGGGGGGTGGTGTCAGGTCGCGGTCAAGCGGGTCAATGCGCTTGGCGAAAAGCAGGGCAAGGCCGTGGGCACCGTTCTGGGCGTGGACCTTCAGGAAATGGACCCGATTGCCGGCGCCGAGTTGCATCAGCTGGATTTCATGGAAGACGGCGCCGACGACAAGGTCAAGGCCTGGCTGGGCGGCAAGGCTGACGTGGTGATGTCGGACATGGCGGCCTCGGCCTCGGGGCACAAGCAGACCGATCACCTGCGGATCATCGCCCTGTGCGAGGCGGCGGCGCAGCTGGCTTTTGACGTGCTGGAGGACGGCGGCACCTTTGTGGCCAAGGTTCTGGCGGGCGGGGCCGAAGGATCGCTTCAGCACATCCTCAAGCAGCGGTTCCAGAAGGTGGCGAATTTCAAGCCGCCGGCCAGTCGGTCGGATTCCTCGGAAAAGTTCGTCGTGGCGACGGGGTTCCGGGGCGCCCTGTCAGAAGAATAGGGTCTTGCGGCGCGCGGTCAGGCTGGGGCGATCCAGCGAGCGCGCGGCGCGGTCCTGAAAATCGCGGGCAAAGCCCGGGGACACCGTGCGGTAGAAGTTGGCGGTGTTTGGTTCCGGGTCTTCGGGTTGGGGCACCTGCCTGTGCAGTCTGAACAGCAGGCTACGTCGGCCTTGCAGGTCGGGCGGCGGCAGGGGCGGATCGGTTCGGGTCATGGTGGCAGCACTCCCATTGGCAGATGTTCGTGATAGCGGCTGATTGCGGCAAGATTGGAGCCAGCGCGTGCCAGGGCTGCGGCAAAGCCGGTTCCTGGGGGATTGACCCCGGCGGCAAAGCCCGGTCCGATGTCGAAAACCCGCCGGGGTGCGGTCAATTCGGGAGAAAACGGCATGGCGGTGATTCTGTGTTACGGCGACAGCAACACCCATGGCACAAGGCCCATGGCACTGGCTGGTGTGTCCGAACGCTTTGACGTCGGGCGCCGCTGGCCCGATGTCATGGCGGCCGAGCTGGGCGACAGCCACCAGGTGATTGCCGAAGGGCTGCCGGGGCGCACGACGGTGCACGACGACATGGTCGAAGGCGGCGCCCGCAACGGGCTGAGCGTGTTGCCCGCCATTTTGCACAGCCACAAGCCGCTGGACCTTATGGTGCTGATGCTGGGGACCAACGACCTCAAGAACCGGTTTTCCGTCACCGCCTATGAAATCGCCCGCTCGGTCGAGCGGTTGGTGCTGGCGACCCGGGCCGAACAGCTGGTCGATCGCATCGTGATCGTCGCCCCCGCGCCGGTGCGTGAATGCGGAACGCTGGTGGATGTCTTTGCCGGGGCCGAGGCCCGCCAGCAGGGGCTGGAGGCGCATTTACAGGACGTGGCGGGCCGCCTTGGCTGCGGTTTCGTTGCAGCGGGGGACACGGTGGCCGTGTCCGGGCGCGACGGCGTGCATTGGGAAGAAGAGGCGCACCTGCGCTTTGGCGCGGTCATGGCCAAGGCGCTGCGGACCGACCTGGCATGAGGGCGCTTTGGGGTCTTGTGTTGCTGGCGGGCTGCGCCGCCAAGGCGCCGTTGCCCGAAGTGCCGGTGCCGCTGCGCAATCCGACGGTGCAGGTCGCATCGCAGGCGGATGCGACGCTGGACCGGCTTCAGGGCGACTGGATCGTCCTGCAGGGCGCCGGGATGCCAGCGGGCAGCCGGCTGCGCATCGACGGGCAGGGGGTGCAGGTCAACGGCACACGCCTGAGCTTTGTTCCCGAAGGATACGGGCGGTTTCGGCTGGGGGAACAGGCCGTCTGGGTGCATTGGCTGGATGCGGACAACCGCACGGCGGCTTTGGGCGATCCGGCGGGCGGCCGGGTCTGGATCATGGATCGCGGCGGCAAACCGGCAGAGCGGCTGGCCGCGGCGCGGGAAATTCTGGAATGGTACGGCTATGACCTGAGCCGGATGGAGGCGAAATGAACAAGATTGCGGCAATCGTCGGCGGCGGTGTCATCGGGGGCGGCTGGGCCGCGCGCTTTGCGCTGATGGGATGGGACGTGCGGGTCTTTGACCCCGATCCCGAGGCTCAGCGCAAGATCGGCGAGGTCGTCGCCGGGGCGGAGCGTGCCCTGCCGATGCTTTATGATGCGCCCATGCCCGCGCGCGGCACGATCAGCTTTCACACCGATTTGGCCGAGGCAGTGGCCGGGGCGGCCTATATCCAGGAAAGCGTGCCAGAGCGGCTGGAGCTGAAACACAAGGTGCTGGCTGCGATCCAGGCCGCCTGTTCCCCCGAGTCGGTCATCGGGTCATCGACCAGCGGTTTCAAACCGTCGGAATTGCAGCAGGGCGCGGCGCGGCCCGGCCAGATCGTTGTCGCGCATCCTTTCAACCCGGTTTACCTTCTGCCGCTGGTCGAACTGGTGCCGGGCGACGACGCGGACGAGCCGATCTTTGAACAGGCCTGTGACATCCTGCGCGCCATCGGCATGTACCCCCTGCACGTTCAGGCCGAAATCGACGCCCATATCGCCGACCGTTTCCTTGAGGCCGTCTGGCGCGAGGCGCTGTGGCTGGTCAACGACGGCATCGCCACGACCGAGCAGATCGACAATGCCATCCGCTATGGCTTTGGTCTGCGGTGGGCGCAGATGGGGCTGTTCGAAACCTACCGCGTGGCGGGCGGCGAGGCGGGGATGCGGCATTTCATGGAGCAGTTCGGTCCTTGCCTGAAATGGCCGTGGACCAAGCTGATGGATGTGCCCGAGTTCACCGACGAGCTGGTCGATCTGATCGCCGGTCAATCGGATGCGCAATCGGGGCATATGTCGATCCGGCAGCTTGAGCGGCTGCGCGACAACAACCTGGTCGCCATGCTGCGCGCGCTGAAGGGGCAAGAGGCGGCGGCGGGCAAGCTGA
Organism: Tropicibacter oceani; assembly: GCF_029958925.1. Taxonomy (NCBI): domain Bacteria; kingdom Pseudomonadati; phylum Pseudomonadota; class Alphaproteobacteria; order Rhodobacterales; family Roseobacteraceae; genus Pacificoceanicola; species Pacificoceanicola oceani. Next base: position 2,805,531 of record NZ_CP124616.1, on the reverse strand, counting down.
TCCTGGATCACGAGGCGACGATGCAGCAGCCGCTGGTTGACGAGGTGCCGTTGATCACCGTGCGGCGCAAGGTGCCGGTGGATTGGGTCGATGTAAACGGCCACATGAACGAAGGACGCTATGGCCAGGTGTTCAGCGATGCCTCGGAGGCGGTGATGACCCATGTCGGCGCGGACCGGGCCTATATCGCGGCTGGGCACAGCTATTTCACCGCCGAGACCAGCATTAAGTACCTGGCGGAAACCCTTGTGGGAGAAGACATTCTTGTTGAAACGCGGGTGACGCTGGGGGATGGTAAAAAGCTGCGGCTGTGGCACGAGATGAAGCGGGCGGCGGATGGCGAAATGCTGGCCAGTTGCGACCAGTTCCTGCTGCATGTCTCGCTGGCGACGCGGCGATCCTGCCCGCCGCTGGCGGATGTGCGCGATGCGGTCGAGCGTCTGGCGCGGTTGCACGCGGGCGCAAGCGAGGGGCCAGCCCCTCGCGCTCCCCGGGATATTTGAGGCAATTGGAAACATGGAAGACCGCAAGTTTCTGAGCGATCTGTTCGACACCGCCGTTGCGGCCGCCGATCCGATGAAGGCCTTGGCCGGGGTATTGCCCGACAGGCCCAGTGGGCGCACCGTGGTGATTGCCCTTGGAAAGGGGGCGGCGCAACTGGCGGCGGCCTTCGAGGTGCTTTGGGATGCCCCTGTCGAGGGGGTGGTGGTCACGCGCTATGGCTATGGGGCACCTTGCCGGTATCTGCCGGTGCTGGAGGCGGCGCATCCGGTGCCGGATGCGGCGGGCATGGCGGCGAGCGAGGCGGTGTTCCGGGCGGTCGAAGGGCTGAGCGAGGACGATCTGGTTGTGGCCCTGGTCTGCGGCGGCGGATCGGCCCTGTTGCCGGCGCCGCCGGATGGGTTGGGCCTGGAGGATGAGCAGGCGTTGAACCGGGCGCTGCTGGCCTCGGGGGCGCCGATCGGCGTGATGAACGCCATTCGCAAGCATGTCAGCCGGATCAAGGGCGGGCGGCTGGCGGCAGCGGCGGCGCCGGCGCGGGTTGTCAGCCTTGTGGTGTCGGACGTGCCGGGGGACGATCCGGCGCAGGTTGCCTCGGGACCGACGGTGCCGGATGCGGTGTCGGCGCAGGATGCGCTGGCCATGATTGCGGCCCGCAATATCGTTTTGCCAGAACGGGTTATGGCGCATATTTCAGGCAAAATCTCAGCCGCGCCAAGGCCCGATGACGCGGTGTTTGCGCGCAACAGCGTGCGGGTCGTCGCCTCGGCCCGGTTGTCGCTGGAGGCGGCGGCGGCGCGCGCCGAGGCCTTGGGTGTTCCGGCGGTCATCCTGTCAGACGCCATCGAGGGCGAGGCCCGGGACATCGGGTTGATGCACGCCGCCATTGCCCGGGAAATCGCCCTGCGCGGGCGGCCCTTTGCGGCGCCGGTGGTCCTGCTGTCGGGCGGCGAAACCACGGTCACACTCAGGGAAAACCCGGGCCGTGGGGGGCGCAACACTGCCTTTTTGCTGAGCCTTGCGCAGGGCATCGAAGGGTTGCCCGGGATCACCGCCCTGGCCGCCGATACCGACGGGATCGACGGATCGGAAGACAACGCCGGGGCCTTTGCCGATGGTGGGTCATTGCCGCGCCTGCGCGCCCTTGGCCAGGACCCGTCGGCCTATGTCAAGGCGCAGGACCCCTATGGCGCCTTTGCCGCATTGGAGGATGTTTTCGCGCCTGGGCCGACCGGGACGAATGTCAATGATTTCAGGGCGATATTGATCAAACCTCAGGTATAGTCATACCCCAGGGCGGTTTCCTGCGCGGGGTCGATGCGGCCAAGTAGATAAGCCAGGTCGGCCTGGTCCAGTTGGCTGGGCGTTTCAGGGCGCTGGTCGATCGCGGGCAGGAATTTTGACCCCAGCCGTTTGAGCACCGGGCGAAATGCGCTGTCCGGCGCCGGAACGCCGAGACCCTCATGCAGCGCCTCAAGAAAGACCTGGGGCGCGGCTTGAACCGCTTCGAGCCGGCAAAACACCACCGTGCAGCCGCGTTCGAAAAAGGAGAGAAGGCCCTGCAGCTTGGCCTGGCGCAGGGCAAAGAGATCGGCAAAGGGGCGGCCGGTCAGCGGGTGGCGGTCGTGTTGCAGCGGCTGGCCCTGACCACCAAGCGCCGCGACCTGCGGGAAATAACGCGGCCTGTCCGCGAGGGTGCGCCATTCGGCGCGGATGAACTGGGAAAAGCCAAGCGCCTGCATGTCCGGCGGGCAATGCCAGGGCTTGGCATGCATCGAGCGCGCCCAGTCGCGGGCATCGCGCACCACGCAAATCACCGCCACGTCGGGGGGAATTGCGGTCATGTGGGGAAAACCGTGTTTCCAGCCCAGATCCTCGATCGGGCGCAGGGCGCTGTTGCGTCCGATCAGGCGCTTGACGAAATTGGTCCCCGAGGAGCGTTCGCCAAACACCTGGTAGCGGGTCGGAACCTGCGGGCCGGGCATGAATTGCCAGCCGGTCCGGGGAAAATCCTGCGCGATCATCGGGGCCTCGTTCGTGTTGCGCGCAAGGATAACGCGCGGCGGCGCAGATTGCGATTCTCAAAACGCTGCGGGTGGGGTAGGCTGCGGCAAAAGAACAACGCGAGGCAGAGCAGATGCAATCGGTGGCCGCCGCCCTGACAATGGTGCGCGACGATGCCTTTTTCCTGAAGGCATGGCTGCGCCACTACGGTGACGCGCTGGGACGCGAGAATTGTTATATCGTCAATCATGGCCGGGGGGACGAGGTTGCCCAACTGGCGCAGGGCTGCAACATCATCGGCATCCCGGGCGATCCGCACAAGAACTTCGACATGAAGCGGTGGCGGATGCTGAACAACTTTGTCCAGGGGCTGCGCTGCTATTACAACCATGTGATCGTCGGCGATGTCGATGAACTGGTGGTGGTGGACCCCGGCGCCGGCATCGGGCTGCTGGACTATCTGCGCGCGGCAAAGCTGCGGCGCAACCTGACGCCCCTGGGCCTTGAGGTCATCCACCGGATCGACATCGAGGATCAGCCGATCACCGATACCATCCTTGGGCCCCGCCGGCACGTGCGCCTTGCGCCGCATTATTCCAAGCCTTGCGTCATCAGCACCGGCCACAAGATCGCGCGCGGCGGCCATTTCACCCAAAGCGACAAGCTGTTCGCGCCGGATGACCTGTACCTGTTCCACCTCAAGTTCTGCGATTTCGCGGCCTATGCCCGCGCCATGGATCAGCGCAACAGCGTGACCGCGGCGCTGGACGGCGGGGTCAAGGATATCGCCATCGGGCGCCATTGGTTCGCCGAGGCGCGCGGCGAGGATCGCGCGGTTTTCGAAGGCTTTGCCGCGCTGCCGGTGCAGGCGGGCTTTGACATGGGGCCGATCCGTCAGCGCATGGTGCAAAGCTGGCAGGCGCGCGGAGATACCGGGTTTTGGCAGTTCGATCGGCCGGATTATCCGGGGCAGTACGTGTTGCCGGACCGGTTTGTCGGGGTGATCTGACGCTTAGCGACCCTGCGAGGACACGAAAGCCACGCTGCCCAGGTCGATGCTGGGGATGGCGCCGGACATGGTGGCCGAGGCGGTTTGCACAAAGCTGCGCGAATTGCCGTCCATCATGTCGAAACCGGCGTCCCAGACGCTGGTAGGGGTGTAGACCAGCACCAGCGCGCCCAAAGCGCCAACAAGCAGGCCGCCTGAATTGCGCTTTTTGCCACCGGTCTTGGTGAAATAGCGCACGAGGTGCAGCAGCAGCATGACGCCCGAGGCCGCCAGCAGCGCCGCCAGTGCCATAAGCACATAGCCGTGGTAATCGGTGTGCAGGTTGCCCTGGTGCAGCGACTGTTCGATCACCGTGCGGTTGTTGGCGACCGAGATGACAAGATAAGCCCAGCCAAACCCCAGCAGGGCCGAGCCGATGGGCCGCTGCGCTGTCGCATCCTTCATCGCGCCGCGTTCACCGTTGCGGTAGAACGTCGGGTCGACGGATTTGATCCGTCGGCGAAAATCCTGATGGGTTTGTTTGCGAAGCGTGCGTGCCATGGCCAGAGGGTTAAATTCCAATTGGGGCATGTCTTTGGTGAAATGAGGCAATGATTGCCTTAATCTGGCTTGGATCGTTAAAAATGGGTTGAAATCTGGCGTGACCTAAGGTGAAGGACAGCCAGAGCATCCCCAAAATGCGCGGAATGGCAGAACGAGCGCCGTATTTCGCGCTATGGGCGAGGCCGCGCGTTACGAATCAGTTAACCCTTGTGCGCGAAACAAGGCAGCCTGCCCCAGAGTAGGCGCTGGAAACCGGTCGCTCAGCCGTTGCCATTGCCCGCAAAGCGCGCCGCATCGGCCGCCGCACGGCGGATCGCGTTCGATTTGTGAACGGTCTCCTGGTACTCGGCCTCGGGGTCGCTGTCATAGACCACGCCGCCGCCGGCCTGGATGTACAGCTTGCGATCCTTGACCAGCGCGGTGCGCAGGGCGATGCACATGTCCATATCGCCGCCGGCGCTGAAATAGCCGACACCGCCGCCATAGACGCCGCGCTTTTCCGGCTCCAGCTCGTCGATGATCTCCATCGCGCGGACTTTGGGCGCGCCGGATACGGTGCCCGCAGGCATCCCGGCGAAAAAGGCGGAGAGGGCGTCCTGATCCTCGGCCAGTTCGCCGACGACGTTGGATACAATGTGCATCACGTGGCTGTAGCGTTCGATGATGAACTGTTCGGTCGGACGCACGGTGCCGATTTTCGACACCTTGCCGGTGTCGTTGCGGCCGAGGTCCAGCAGCATCAGGTGTTCGGCCAGCTCTTTCTTGTCGGCCAGCAGATCCGCCTCGAGCGCGCGGTCCTCTTCGGGGGTCGCGCCGCGCGGGCGGGTGCCTGCGATCGGGCGAATCGTCACCTGGCGATCAAAGACCCGGACAAGGATTTCCGGGCTGGCGCCGATGACCTGAAAGCCGCCAAAGTTGAAATAGAACATGAAGGGCGACGGGTTGGTGCGCCGCAAGGAGCGGTACAAGGCAAAGGGCGGCAGCGGGAAATCCTGCGTCCAGCGCTGCGACGGCACCACCTGAAAGATGTCCCCGGCGCGGATGTATTCCTTGGCCGCCTCGACCGCCTGTTTATAGCCGTCGTGGGTGAAATTCGACACCGGTTGCCCCAGATCGGCGCTGTCGCCCAGATCGCGCGTCGCCTCGGGCAGGGCGCGTTCCAGATCGCGCACCGCATCCATGACACGCTCGGCCGCCTGGGCATAGGCGGCGCGGGCCGACAGCCCGTCCTGCACCCAGGCAGGGGACACCACGGTGACCTCGCCCTTGACGCCGTCAAGGACCGCGATGACCGAGGGGCGCTGCAACATGGCGTCGGGCAGACCAAGCGGATCGGGGTTCACGTTGGGCAGGTGTTCGACCAGCCGGATCATGTCATAGCCCAGATAGCCGAACAGGCCGGCGGCGGCCTGCGGCAGGTCCTCGGGCAGGTCAATGCGCGATTCCGCGATCAGGTCGCGCAGGGCGGTCAGCGGATCGGCGGACTGATCCTGAAAGGCATCGGGGTCAAAGCGCGCCTGGCGGTTGATCCGCGACGTGGTGCCGTGACACTGCCAGACCACATCCGGTTTCATCCCGATGATGGAATAGCGCCCGCGCACTTCGCCGCCGGTCACCGATTCCAGCATGAAGGCATCCTTGGCCGCGCCCGTCAGTTTCAGCATCAAGGACACCGGAGTGTCCAGATCGGCGGCAAGGCGGGTATAGACCAACTGGTTCTGCCCGGCGTCGTAGCCTTTGGCAAAATCGTCATACATCGGGGTCAAACTGGACATCTGGGAAACGGACCTTACTGGAAATTCGCGTGAACGGCGTTGATCACCTGCTGGTCGATCACCACGCCGGCGCGTTGCTGGATATCGCTGGACAGCGCCTGGAACAGGTCCTGCGCGATGTCGGCTGCGGCCTGATCGCCAAAGATCTGCCTTAGCGTCTGCACCTCGTCGCTGCTGCGGTCGGGGGCAATGACCTGGTCCAGCCGCAGCACAAAGGCGCTGCCTGCGCCGGGCAGCGAGGCAATGGCGCCCGGCTCGAGCGTAAAGGCCTGGGCGACCAGCCCGGCCGGCAGGTCCGAAGGCTGGGCATTGCGGCTGAGGCCGGTTTCCGCGCGGGCGGTCAGGCCCAGGTCCTCAAAGCTGGCGCCGCCGCGCATCTGCTCGGCCAGGGACTGGGCCTGTTCCAGCAGCGCATCGGTGCGGGCCTGCTGTTCCCAGCCTTGCTCGACCGCATCCCGCACGTCCTCAAAGGGCTGGGGGGCCGGATCGCGGATTTCCTCAAGGCGCATGGCAAAGATGCCGCCGTCGCCCAGCTGGCCGATCTGCGGGTAATCGTCGGCGGTCAACGCCTGCGCGGCCTCGCGGAAGGCTTCGTAGCTGGCGATGCCCTCGGCGGTCTCGGCGCTCCAGCCGATCTGGCCCAGTTGCAGGTCGCTGTCCTGCGCCAGTTCCTCGAGCGTGGCACCGGCGGCCAGTTCATCGTCCAGGCTTTGCGCCATGCCGTCGATCACGCGGCGGGCACGGTCCAGCGCCAGCGCGTCGCGCAGCACCGGCTGGGCCTCTTCAAAGGTGGTTTCCTGCGCGGGCAGGACGGCGTTCAGACGGAACAGCGCCGGGCCAAGGCCGGTCGGCGCGGGGCCGGCGATATCGCCCACCTCGGCGGCAAAGACCGCATCGGCGGCACCGTCCAGATCGGCGCGGGTGACATCGCCCATGTCGGTATCTGACAGCGTCAGGCCGCGTTCCTCGACAAGCGCCTCGAACGTCGTCTCGCCGGCGGCCAGCCGGTCGGCGGCCGCCTGGGCCTGGGCCTGGTCGCCAAAGACCAGCCGTTCGACCAGCCGCCGTTCGGGCATGTTGAATTCCGCCTCGCGTTCGGCATAGGCGTCGCGCAGGCTTTGCTCATCGACCTCGACGGTGTCGACGATCATGTCCGGGGTCAGCCAAGCATAGGTGATCTGCTTGGTTTCCGGCAGGGTAAAGCGGTCGATGTTCGCCTCGTACCAGGTGGTCAGCTCGGCGTCGGTGGGGACGGGCAGGCCGGTGGTCAGGGCCTCGGCGCCCAACTCCGCCCAAGTGAAGGCGCGGCGTTCGGCGGCATAGTCGATCAGCGTGTCGATATAGGTGTCCGGCAGCCGGGTGCCTGCCAGCACGGCGCCTTGCAGCAAGGTGGCGGCGCTTTCGCCGCGCAGCTGTTCTTCGAATTCGCGTTCGGTCAGGCCGATGTTGTCCAGCGCGGCGGCATAGGCGACGCGGTCCAGTTTGCCATCGGGGCCGTGAAAGGCCTGGATGTTGTTCAGTTCCTCGGCCAGCTGCTGGTCACCGACGGAAATTCCCAGGGTTGCGGCTTCGTTTTCCAGCGCGGCGCTGACGACCATCTGGCTGAGTACGCGCTGCGGCAGGCCCATGGCCTGCGCCTGCACAAAGCTGACCGGCTGGCCGACCTGGGCCTCGATCGCGCGGATTTCGTTCTGCAGGGCGCGGGCATAGCCATCGACAGGCATGTCCGCCCCGCCGACCGAGCCGATCTTGCGCACGTTCCCCGAGAAATTCGTGACCCCAAAGCCGCCAAGCCCGAGCACGAGCATGGCAATCAGGATCAAGCCAAGAGATTTGGGCATGCCGCCGCGTTTCGATGCCATTTGGTTCTCCCCCGGGGTTTAAAGGCTGGCCTTGTCTACGCTGCACCTTTCGGGGCTGCAAGGGGCCAGTCCAGCGCCGCAAGTCGCGCGGTGAAATCGGCGATGCCGGCGGCGTCGGTATTGGCAAAGGCGACGCGGAAATGCCGGTCGCCGCTGGGATCGCCCTTGGGAAAGAACATCGAGCCGGGCAGCAGCAGCACGCCCGCTTCGCGCACCAGTTTGGGCGCGATCTGGGCGGCGGTGTCCGCGAACGGGTGTTCGATATAGGCGAAATAGGCGCCCAGCCCCAACAGTTTCCAGCCCTTGGCCTGAAGGGCCGGGAAGTGTTCGGCGATGGCGCGGCGGCGGGCGAGGATTTCATCGCGCTGCTCGGCCACCCATTGATCGAGATTGCGCAGCCCCCATTCGGCGGCCATCTGGCCCATCTGCGGCGCGCAGATGGCGACGGTGTCCTGGAATTTCTCCATCTCGTGCAGCAGGGCCGGATCGGCGATGATGGCCCCGGCGCGGTGGCCGGTCAAACGGTAGGACTTGGAAAAGCTGTAAAGCTGGATCAGCGTTTGATCCCAGTCTGTTACGGCCAAAAGATCATGCGGTGCGCCGGACTGGCTGTGGAAATCGCGGTAGGTTTCGTCAAGGATCAGCCGCAGCCCGTATTTGCGCGCCAGATCGAAAAAGGCGCGCAGGGTCTGCGGCGGATATTCCACGCCGCCCGGGTTGTTGGGCGACACCAGCGCGATGGCGCGGGTGCGGTCGGTGATCAGCGTTTCGGCGGCGGCAGCATCGGGGATCAGGTCAGGGCCGGTGTGCAGCGGCACCGCCGTCACGCCGGACATGTCCAGCCACATCTTGTGATTGAAGTACCACGGAACCGGCAGGATCACCTCGTCGCCTTCGGTGGTCAGGGCAGCGATGGTCGCGGCAAAGGCCTGGTTGCAGCCTGCGGTGATGGCGATCTGGCCCGGCTGGACGGTGCCGCCATAGTGGCGCGCCCAGTTTTCGGCCAGCGCCGCGCGCAGGCTGTCGTTGCCCAGAACCGGGCCATAGAGATGGGTTTGCGGCGTCTCGATCGCGCGGGCCATGGCGGCGCGCATCTGCGGCGGGGGCGGGTCGACCGGGGCGGCCTGGCTGAGGTTGATCAGCGGGCGGCCGGGGGGGAAGGTGACGCCGTCAAGCCAGCGCCGGGCTTCGGGGATGGGCGGGGGGAAGGTGGCCTTGGTCCGGGTTGTCATGCTGTGGTCCCCTTGATCTGATCGAGGCCCTGGCGGGCCGCATTCCGTCCTGGGGGCAGGCCCCCAGACCCCCGTTGGGGGCTGTCAGCCCCCAAACCCCCGAGGATATTTGTGGCACAAAGAGGCCCCTTGGGTCAGTCTTCGCCGCGGTAGGGTTTGACGTATTGCAGCGCCATGTCCCAGGGGAAGAAGATCCAGGTGTCCTGGCTGACCTCGGTGATGAAGGTATCGACCTGGGGGCGGCCCTGGGGTTTGGCGTAGACGCTGGCGAAATGCGCCTTTGGGTAGTGGCTGCGCACCAGTTCGAGGGTTTTGCCGCTGTCGACGAGGTCGTCGATGATCAGGATGCCGGTGCCGTCGCCGACAACCGTGGCGTCGGGCGCCTTGAGCACCTGGGCCTCGCGGCGCTGGTCGGCCTTGCCGCCGCCCGAGTGGTAGGATTTGACGCTGACCGTGTCGACGGTGCGGATGTCGAGTTCGCGCGCGACGATCATCGCCGGGGCCATGCCGCCGCGGGTGATGGCGACCACGGCGCGCCATGCGCCTTCGTCGGGGCCTTTGCCCTGCAGGCGCCAGGCCAGGGCGCGGGCGTCGCGGTGCAATTGGTCCCAGCTGACGTGAAAGCCTTTTTCATGGGGCAGGCGGTTGTCCATCGGGGTCTCTCCTTATCGGTCGAGCAGAAGGCGCAGGCCAAGCGCGCCCAGAAGGGCGCCGGCGATGCGGTCGATCATGGGTTTGAGGCGCAGGTATCCCGCGCGGGCGGGCGGTGTGGCCAGCAGGGCGGCGAAAGCGGTATAGATACAGCATTCGACGATGAAATGGTTGGCGGTGATCAGCGCCTTGTCGGCCAGCCCAAGGTCCTTGGGGAAGATCACCAGCAGGACCGAGGCGGCAAAGAGCACGGATTTGGGATTGGCGAGGTTCACCAGCACTCCGCCCAGAAAGGCGCGTGCCCCGGGGCGGGCGCTGTCGGCCACCGGCTGGCGCGCGTCGCGCCAGAGCGTGTAGGCGATCCAGATCAGGTAAAGCGCGCCGGTGATCTTGAGCAGGGCAAAGGCCCAGGGCACCAGAGCGAAGACCGCGCCCAGCCCCAAGAGGGCAGCGGCTGTCCAGCCCGAGGCCACCAGTGCCAGGCCAATGCCGGTGGCGGCCCCGGTCAAAAAGCCGCCCGCGATCGACTGGCGCAGTGCAAACAGGAAGGCCGGACCCGGCACGGCCATCGCCGCCAGAAGCGTGACGTTGAAGGCCAGGATATGGGTCCAGTCCATGCGGGATCAGCCCTTGGTGATGTCGGGGGCGTCCACCGCCTTCATCCCGACCACGTGATAGCCGGCGTCGACATGGTGGGTTTCGCCGGTCACGCCGCTGCCCAGATCGGACAGCAGGTACAGCGCCGATTTGCCGACGTCCTCGATGGTGACGTTGCGGCGCAGCGGCGAGTTGTATTCGTTCCACTTCATGATGTAGCGGAAATCGCCGATGCCGGAGGCGGCCAGGGTCTTGATCGGGCCGGCGCTGATGGCGTTGACGCGGATGCCGTCCTTGCCCAGATCCTCGGCCAGGTAGCGCACCGACGCCTCGAGCGCGGCCTTGGCCACACCCATCACGTTGTAATGCGGCATGATGCGTTCGGCGCCGTAATAGGTGAGGGTGACGGCGCTGCCGCCGTTCTTCATCATCTTTTCGGCGCGCTGCATCACGGCGGTAAAGCTGTAGACCGAGATGTCCATGGTCATGGTGAAGTTGTCCTTGGACGTGTCCACGTAGCGGCCGCGCAATTCGTTCTTGTCGGAAAAGCCGATGGCATGGACGATGAAATCCAGGCTGTCCCACTTTTCCTTGAGCGATTTGAACAAAGCGTCGATCGAGGCGCCGTCGGCCACGTCGCAGGGCAGCACGATATCGCTGCCCAGTTGCCCGGCCAGCGGGCCGACGCGCTTCATCAAGGCGTCGCCCTGATAGGAAAAGGCCAGTTCCGCGCCCGCGTCGGCGCAGGCCTTGGCGATGCCCCAGGCAATCGACTTGTCATTTGCCAGCCCCATGATGAGACCGCGCTTTCCCGCCATCAACCCGTTTGACATATTGCCTTCTCCACCCAGATAACCCGTTTATCGTCGTTTAGGCGATCCCCCTGACGCCATCAAGCCTGCAATCGCGGTGCGGGGCGGCGGGCAGGGCAATTCGGGCAAGGAGACAAGGACATGACGGACAGAAGCGGAATTTTTGCAGGCGATGATCCTTTTGCCATCGCACGCGCCTGGATGGCCGAGGCCGAGGCGCAGGAAATCAACGATCCCAACGCCATTGCCCTGTCGACGGTGGATGCGCAGGGCATGCCCAATGCCCGGATGGTGCTGCTGAAGGAAATCGAAGACGCCGCGTTCGTGTTTTACACCAATTACACCAGCACCAAGGCGCAAGAGATCGAGCAGGCCGGCAAGGCCGCCTTTGTCATGCACTGGAAATCGCTGCGCCGTCAGATCCGGGTGCGCGGCACGGTCGAACGCGAAGAGGGGCCAAAGGCTGACGAATATTATGCCTCGCGCTCGCTCAAAAGCCGGCTGGGGGCCTGGGCGTCGCAGCAATCGCAGCCGTTGTCGTCGCGCGCCGCGCTGATGGCCGAGGTTGCAAAGGTCACCGCCAAACACGGGCCGTCGCCGTCGCGTCCGCCGTTCTGGGGCGGGTTCCGCATTGTCCCGGTCGAGATCGAATTCTGGGCCGATGGCGCCTTTCGCCTGCATGATCGATTCCGCTGGACCCGGGCGGATGCGGGCCAGCCTTGGGAAATTGCCCGCCTGAATCCCTGAATTCAGCTGATTTACGTTACACCTTTTCCAGAAAACGCAGGGGAATGTCACAAAAATGCTCTTTCGGACAGGTTGAACTACCCCTGTGGAATGCGCCAAGACGGTGGTGGGATACGTCACTAAAGACACTGGAAGTATGGTTTGACACAACAAGACAACGCAGAAGAGCGGGTCAAGGGTAAGGTGAAGTGGTTCGATCCGGTCAAAGGGTTTGGCTTTGTCATCTCGGACGACGGCGGGGCTGATATTCTGCTTCATGCCAATGTGCTGCGCAATTTCGGACAAAGCTCGGTCGCTGATGGCGCCGGGATCGAGATTGGCGTGCAGCGCACGGATCGCGGCGTGCAGGCCACCGAGGTTTACCATATCCAACCGCCTGAAGGCAGCGCCGGGATGCCGCTGGCCGATTTCGAGGACATCGACCAGGAGGTCATGGCCAATGCGCCGCTGGAACCCGCGCGGGTCAAGTGGTTCGACAAGGCAAAGGGATTCGGGTTTGCAAATGTCTTCGGCAAGCCCGAAGATATCTTCATTCATATCGAGGTGCTGCGGCGCTCGGGTCTGGCGGATCTGCAACCGGGCGAGGCGCTGGCCATTCGCGTGGTCGATGGCCGCCGCGGCCGCATGGCGATGGAGGTATTCGCATGGGAAGCCGCCTTGGCGCGCTGACGTTGGCCTGGGGCCTGGCCCTGGGCGCGACCCCGGGTTTTGCCGCGGTCCTTTGCGACGATGGTGCGGTCTGGCTGCGCGGTGATTTCGGCAAGGTACGCTTTGGCGTGGACGTGGCTGATGATGCGGCCGAACGGGCGCGGGGGCTGATGTTCGTCGAGGACATGCCCAGCAGCCGCGGCATGCTGTTTGTCTATCCTTCGGCGCAGCCTGTGGCCTTTTGGATGAAGAACACGCTGATCGGGCTGGACATGATCTTTGCCGACGAAACCGGCGTGGTGCAAAAGGTGCATGCAAACGCCATCCCCGGCGATCTGACGGCGATCGAGGGCGGCGGCGACATCCGGTACGTTCTGGAAATCAACGGCGGGCTGGCGGCGCAGATGGGCATCCAGCCGGGCGCGCAGCTGCGCCATCCCGCGATCGAGGGCGCCGCCTGGCCCTGCGAATAGGCACAGGGGCGAAATTGCCCTTTTCTTGCCGGTGACTTGACGCTAAACGAGGCCCAGTCGGGGCGTGGCGCAGCCTGGTAGCGCGTCTGTTTTGGGTACAGAAGGTCGTGAGTTCGAATCTCGCCGCCCCGACCACTTCTCCATATCTTGTATGACTGATGGTTGCTGGCCCGTGATCCTTGTGGCGCGCGGCTTGTGTCCGCGTCTTTGCCCGTTCAGGCGGCAGGGCTGGCGATTCTGCTCTCAAACGGCCGCTTGAGGCTTGATCGTGGTGCCGATGCCACAACATCTGGACAGCTTTGCGCGCCAACACACAAATGCTGCAATCCCGCCGCAACTCTTAACGCCTGTGGATAACTTGCCGTAACTGCGGCAGAAATCCAAAGGTTTCGGCCCCGCCGCGTTTGCGGGCCCTTGTGAATGAATCGGGGGACAACACAGGCCCTAGTGTGCGGCCCCACCGTCAACACTAAATATATGGGTAATTCGCCAAAAAACCCGTTGACGATCTGCTAAGGTTTGCGCCATTTTGTGCAAGCTAGGCCGGAGCCACACCAGATATAGTGGTCGCGCCAAGGGACAGAGACAAAAACCACAAGAGAGCAAAGGCTTTCAGGCGCGTATGTTCGATACGGGCCACGGTTGAATTTTGCCCTTATCGCACCGGCGGCCTGGCGCAGGGAAAACGGGACACACGTAGAGAAAACGGGGCAGTTCGGATGAAAATCGAAAGAAAATTCACCAAGGCAGGGCAGGACGCTTACGAGGGTATCGAATTCACGACGACGACGTCGGAAATTCGCAACCCGGACGGCAAGGTCGTGTTCAAGCAGGACAACCTCGAAGTGCCCGCCAAGTGGAGCCAGGTCGCAAGCGACGTGATCGCCCAGAAGTATTTCCGCAAAGCCGGCGTTCCGGCTGAGCTGAAGAAGGTCAAGGAAAAGGGCGTGCCCGAGTTCCTGTGGCGCTCGGCGCCCGCCACGGCCAAGACCGAGCGCATCGGCGAAACCAGCGCCAAGCAGGTCTTTGATCGCCTGGCCGGGGCCTGGACCTATTGGGGCTGGAAAGGTGGCTATTTCACCACCGAGGCCGACGCCCAGGCCTATTTCGACGAAATGCGCTATATGCTGTGTACCCAGATGGCCGCACCGAACAGCCCGCAGTGGTTCAACACCGGTCTGCATTGGGCCTACGGCATCGACGGTCCGGGGCAGGGGCATTACTATGTCGACTTCCAGACCGGCGAGCTGACCAAATCCACCAGCGCCTATGAGCACCCGCAGCCGCACGCCTGTTTCATCCAGTCGGTCAAGGACGATCTGGTGGGGGACGGCGGCATCATGGACCTGTGGGTCCGCGAGGCACGCCTGTTCAAGTACGGGTCCGGCACCGGCACCAACTTCTCCTCCTTGCGCGCCGCGAATGAACCGCTGTCGGGTGGTGGCAAATCCTCGGGCCTGATGGGCTTTCTCAAGATCGGTGACCGGGCGGCGGGCGCCATCAAGTCGGGCGGCACCACGCGCCGCGCCGCCAAGATGGTGATCTGTGACGTCGATCACCCCGATATCGAGGAATTCATCAACTGGAAGGTGCTCGAAGAACAGAAGGTGGCGTCCATCGTCGCCGGCTCCAAGATGCACGAAAAGATGCTGAACGGCATCTTCGCGGCGATCAAGGTCTGGGACGGCGCCGAAGCCGACGCCTATGACCCCGCCAAGAACGAGGCGCTCAAGGGCGCGATCCGCGCCGCCAAGGGCGTGATGATCCCCGAGACATATATCAAGCGCGTGCTGGACTATGCGCGGCAGGGCTATGCCAGCATCGAATTCCCGACCTATGACACCGATTGGGACAGCGAAGCCTATGCAAGCGTGTCGGGCCAGAACTCCAACAACTCGATCCGCGTCACCGATGCCTTCCTTAAGGCCGTGCGCGAAGACAAGGAATGGGAGCTGATCCGCCGCACCGATGGCAGCGTCGCCAAAACCGTCAGCGCCCGCGACCTGTGGGAAAACGTCGGTCACGCGGCCTGGGCCTGCGCCGATCCCGGCATCCAGTTCCACGACACCGTCAACGCCTGGCACACCTGCCCCGAAGACGGCGAGATCCGCGGCTCGAACCCCTGTTCGGAATACATGTTCCTGGACGACACGGCCTGTAACCTGGCCTCGATGAACCTGCTGACCTTCCTGCACGGCGGCAAGTTCGACGCAGAAAGCTATATGCACGCCACGCGTCTGTGGACCCTGACGCTGGAAATCAGCGTGACCATGGCGCAGTTCCCCTCCAAGGAAATCGCGCAGCGGTCCTATGATTTCCGTACGCTGGGCCTTGGCTATGCCAACATCGGCGGTCTGCTGATGAACATGGGCTTTGGCTATGACAGCGACGAAGGCCGCGCGCTGTGCGGTGCCCTGACTGCGATCATGACCGGCGTCGCCTATGCCACCTCGGCCGAAATGGCGGGTGAACTGGGTGCCTTCTCGAAATACGAGAAGAACAGCAAGCACATGCTGCGCGTCATCCGCAACCACCGCAACGCCGCCTATGGCGCGACCACCGGCTACGAAGACCTGGCGATCAAGCCGGTGCCGCTGGACCACGCCCATTGCCCCGATGCCGACCTGGTCGAACTGGCCATGGGCGCCTGGGACGAGGCGCTGGAACTGGGCAAGAAGCACGGTTACCGCAACGCCCAGACCAGCGTGATCGCCCCCACGGGCACCATCGGTCTGGTCATGGATTGCGACACCACCGGGATCGAGCCCGACTTTGCCCTGGTCAAGTTCAAGAAGCTGGCCGGTGGCGGCTACTTCAAGATCATCAACCATTCGGTGCCGGCGGCGCTGGACAAGCTGGGCTATGGCAGCGCGCAGATCGAAGAGATCATCGGCTATGCCGTCGGTCACGGCACGCTGGGCAATGCTCCGGGGATCAACCACACCTCGCTGATCGGTCACGGCTTTGGCCCGCGCCAGATCGAAAAGATCGAGGCCGCGCTGGCCACGGCCTTTGACATCCGGTTCGTGTTCAACCAGTGGACCCTGGGCGAAGAGTTCTGCCGCGAGACGCTGGGCATTCCGGCGACCAAGCTGAACGACCCGACCTTTGACATGCTCAAGCACCTTGGTTTCTCCAAGCGCGAGGTCGAGGCCGCCAACGATCACGTCTGCGGAACCATGACGCTGGAAGGCGCGCCGCACCTCAAGGACGAACACCTGAACGTCTTTGACTGCGCCAACGCCTGCGGCAAGAAGGGCAAGCGTTACCTGTCGGTCAACAGCCACATCACCATGATGGCCGCTGCGCAGTCGTTCATCTCGGGCGCGATCTCGAAAACCATCAACATGGCGAATGACGCCAGCATCGAGGATTGCCAGAAGGCCTACGAGCTGTCCTGGTCGCTGGGTGTGAAGGCCAACGCGCTGTACCGTGACGGATCCAAGCTGTCGCAGCCTCTGGCCGCCGCGCTGGTCGAGGATGACGACGAGGCCGCCGAGGTGCTGGAAAGCGGCTCGACCCAGGAAAAGGCCAAGGTCCTGGCCGAGAAGATCGTCGAAAAGGTGGTCATCAAGGAGATCATCAAGTCGCAGCGCACCAAGATGCCGGAACGCCGCAAGGGCTATACCCAAAAGGCCATCGTCGGCGGGCACAAGGTTTACCTGCGCACCGGTGAATACCAGGACGGCAGCCTTGGCGAGATCTTCATCGACATGCACAAGGAAGGCGCCGGTTTCCGGGCGATGATGAACAACTTTGCCATCGCCGTGTCGGTTGGTCTGCAATACGGCGTGCCGCTGGAGGAGTTCGTCGACGCCTTCACCTTTACCAAGTTCGAACCGGCGGGCATGGTTCAGGGCAACGACAGCATCAAGAATGCCACCTCGATCCTGGACTATATCTTCCGCGAACTGGCGGTGTCCTACCTGGATCGCACCGATCTGGCCCATGTCAAACCCGAAGGCGCGACCTTTGACGACATCGGCCGCGGCGAGGAAGAGGGCGTGTCCAACGTCAAGGAACTGTCCGAAAGCGCCGCGTCGCGCAGCCTCGAGGTGCTCAAGCAGATCAGTTCGACCGGCTATCTGCGCAAGCGCCTGCCGCAGGAACTGATCGTGCTTCAGGGCGGTCAGGCGGGCGGGGTGGCCTTTGCCCAGACCGGCACCGATCCGGTGCAGGCGCTCAGCACGCTGGTGCCCGAAACCGGGCTTGGCGCTGCCGCGACCTCGACGGTGGCCGTGACCAGCGGCACCATGTCGATGGACCAGCGCACCAAGGCCAAGATGCAGGGCTACGAGGGCGATCCTTGCGGCGAATGCGGCAACTACACGCTGGTGCGCAACGGCACCTGCATGAAGTGCAACACCTGCGGGTCCACCTCGGGCTGCAGCTGACGCGATACGCAGAGGGGGGCCGTCACCGCCGACCCTCTGCGCCTTCCGGGGCACGTGCGCGTGTTCCTGACGCGGGTAAGGCCGCAGGCAAAAACTCGAAAACGGGCGGTGATAAATAAGTGAGCCTTATCAGCGAACCTACAGGGGCCCCGGCGGGGCCCTTTTTTTGTTCGGCGCAGGGGGGGATCACCCCGCCAGCCGTGGTGCGCCAGGCTGGCGGCCGCTACGCTCGGCGACACCATTTGCGAACAGGGCCGATTGCGTCAGTTTCGCATCGCGTCCCGCCGCCAGCAGGGCGCGGGTTTCCCCATAGGTCAGACAGGGGCGCGCAAGCGAACTGGGCGATGGCCCGATCTGGTGCAGCGCGCGGCGCAGCCCTTGTCGTTGATCCGGTGTCAGCATCTCGATCGCCATCGGCCCGGGATAAAAGCTTTCGGTGGCCAGACCTTCCGCGCTGATGATTTCGTGCTGGCGGCACATCACATGTATATAGGTCACGGATTTCCTGCCGCGCAGCAGCCGGATGCCATTGCGGCCCAGCAGCGCGCGCGCCGGCACAAGAACATCGCGCCCGCCAAGGTGCAGGCAGATCCGGTGCTGAGGCGATACTTCGACCTGCGCGCGCGGGAGACCGGAACCCAGCGCATTGGCCGGTATCACGATAGGCTTGCGCGGATCATTGCGACCGGCAAAGACAATGCGCCGCCGCGCCGTCCAGACCACATCGACCAGGCCGTGGTCTGCACTGGCCAGCCTGTCGCCGATCTTTACATCACCGGCGGGGCAGGGGCCGCGATCGGTCTGGATGGGGGTGTCGTGGGCAAAGCAGACGACGTTTGCATAGGCTTCTTCGCTGGCGACCCCGTCGGAACTGGAGGCGCCGCCCGCGCCATCGCGCGCCTGTGTCGGCGTAAAGGTCGAGCCTGCAGGGATCACCGGGTACAGCGCCTGCGGCGCGAGGCCAACGTTGTCGCCGGCGATTCTGACGACCCAGACTTCGGAACCGGAACCGTCCAGCAGGGAAAACTCGTTTTCTACGATCGACCCGGCCGGGTAGGTCACGCCGTTCAGCGTGACCGCTTCGGCCAGGACGGCCGCGCCACCGGTTTCCGCGTCGCCATCTTCAAAGAAGGCGTCGTCATCGACGACCTTGATATGAGACGGGGTGCCGCCGTTATAAGTATACGTCTGCCCAACCCAACTGGGATTGGCGCCATTGTATCCGGATGTCCCGGGCGCATTGGCGTGTTCGTCGAATTTCAGGTTGCTTGGGGCAAGCGACGCAGGCGTTGTGACCTGTGACCAGTCGTAGATCCCTATCAAAGGCATGTCTTGTCCTTGGTATACCATTTGTCATGGGGACGTGTCTGACAGGATATCTTTACAGACGGGTAAATCCGCGTTGCCTGAACGGTCAGCCACCGGTCCCAGGGCACACATGACTTTGCCGGGCTTTGCGGCGATGTCAGGCGGCCGAGTCGCTTCATCCCCGTGGGGCTGCGGGTGCGTATTTAACCTCAGGATTGTTTTTCGCCGCCCGACATCCAGCGTGGGTAGATTTTCGCTGGCTTCAGACGCATGTCCCGAACGTTTCTTTGAAAATCGGGCTGCAGGGCAGGGTGCGTCGCGAAAGATGCCTGTTGATAACTAAAACGTTTAGTTTCAGTAATTTGGCGTGATTATCTGCGCGGTCTCCGCAGGAAATTCCCGGCAAGACCAGGGCAGGGGGGGCGGTAAAAGGCAGGTTTTTCATGCTGCAGTGCAAAAAACATCAAAAAACTGCTTGCGGAGGTTTGGGAGTAACCGTAGAACCCCCTTCACCGGCGGCGCTGAGGCGCTGCGGGGCACTGGACGGACCGGACGACACGCTGCGAGGCGGAGGTTTGACGGGAAGTTTGTGAGACACTACTGAGGTAATGACGGGCGGGCGCGCCGAGAAGTTAGGGCGCATCCGGTTGATCGTTGTCTCGACGTTATTTGACATCGCGAGTATCTGAAGAGATATGCGGGCGACTTGGGTTCATTTCGATGGACAAATGTCTGCATATCAACGCTGGTAGGGCTTCGGTCCGATGATCCAGTGTCAGCTTCACTGTTTGTAGCGGCTTTCGGTTTCTGATGAAACCTGAAGCACGTTATCAAACAGATGACTTCCAATGCGTGTTGGTTCCTAGCCGGGTCAACATAGGGATCTGCCCCCAAAGCGGTCCTGAGTATTGGAGATGTGCAGAGGTTCGAACGTCAAGGATAAGCTGGTAACAGCTTTTCAACTTGAGAGTTTGATCCTGGCTCAGAACGAACGCTGGCGGCAGGCCTAACACATGCAAGTCGAGCGAGACCTTCGGGTTTAGCGGCGGACGGGTTAGTAACGCGTGGGAACATACCCTTCTCTAAGGAATAGCCACTGGAAACGGTGAGTAATACCTTATACGCCCTTCGGGGGAAAGATTTATCGGAGAAGGATTGGCCCGCGTTAGATTAGATAGTTGGTGGGGTAATGGCCTACCAAGTCTACGATCTATAGCTGGTTTTAGAGGATGATCAGCAACACTGGGACTGAGACACGGCCCAGACTCCTACGGGAGGCAGCAGTGGGGAATCTTGGACAATGGGCGCAAGCCTGATCCAGCCATGCCGCGTGAGTGATGAAGGCCTTAGGGTCGTAAAGCTCTTTCGCCAGGGATGATAATGACAGTACCTGGTAAAGAAACCCCGGCTAACTCCGTGCCAGCAGCCGCGGTAATACGGAGGGGGTTAGCGTTGTTCGGAATTACTGGGCGTAAAGCGCACGTAGGCGGACCAGAAAGTTGGGGGTGAAATCCCGGGGCTCAACCCCGGAACTGCCTCCAAAACTCCTGGTCTTGAGTTCGAGAGAGGTGAGTGGAATTCCGAGTGTAGAGGTGAAATTCGTAGATATTCGGAGGAACACCAGTGGCGAAGGCGGCTCACTGGCTCGATACTGACGCTGAGGTGCGAAAGTGTGGGGAGCAAACAGGATTAGATACCCTGGTAGTCCACACCGTAAACGATGAATGCCAGTCGTCGGGCAGTATACTGTTCGGTGACACACCTAACGGATTAAGCATTCCGCCTGGGGAGTACGGTCGCAAGATTAAAACTCAAAGGAATTGACGGGGGCCCGCACAAGCGGTGGAGCATGTGGTTTAATTCGAAGCAACGCGCAGAACCTTACCAACCCTTGACATCCTGTGCCACACAGAGAGATCTGTGGTTCCCTTCGGGGACGCAGTGACAGGTGCTGCATGGCTGTCGTCAGCTCGTGTCGTGAGATGTTCGGTTAAGTCCGGCAACGAGCGCAACCCACATCCTTAGTTGCCAGCAGTTCGGCTGGGCACTCTAGGGAAACTGCCCGTGATAAGCGGGAGGAAGGTGTGGATGACGTCAAGTCCTCATGGCCCTTACGGGTTGGGCTACACACGTGCTACAATGGCAACTACAGTGGGTTAATCCCCAAAAGTTGTCTCAGTTCGGATTGTTCTCTGCAACTCGAGAGCATGAAGTCGGAATCGCTAGTAATCGCGTAACAGCATGACGCGGTGAATACGTTCCCGGGCCTTGTACACACCGCCCGTCACACCATGGGAGTTGGTTCTACCTGACGGCCGTGCGCTAACCTTCGGGAGGCAGCGGACCACGGTAGGATCAGCGACTGGGGTGAAGTCGTAACAAGGTAGCCGTAGGGGAACCTGCGGCTGGATCACCTCCTTTCTAAGGATGTATCTGGATAGATCGGCTTGCCGATCTCGTGATACACTTAGCAACGTTCCGGTACCTTTGCCGGAACAACATCAGACGAACCTGGGTCGTCCTCATATCTCTTCAGACAAGTAACGCGGGCCGCCGGCTCGTATGGAAATTGCCAGTTTTGCTGCAAGCCTGGCCGCTTTCGGGAGCTTGCGCAGCAAGCCCCTGTCGCGGCGATGCGGTTTTGCCTTGCAAAACTCGCTGGGTCGGTAGCTCAGGTGGTTAGAGCGCACGCCTGATAAGCGTGAGGTCGGAGGTTCAAGTCCTCCTCGACCCACCACCAACTCTCGCGTAGCGACGAGTTGGAGTTGCGACAGTGCATTGCGCAGCAATGTCACGAGAGCAACGCCTTCACCATTTAGGGGCCTTAGCTCAGCTGGGAGAGCGCCTGATTTGCATTCAGGAGGTCAGGAGTTCGATCCTCCTAGGCTCCACCATTCACGACGATTAGATCGATAAGCACCTTTGGGTTCTTATCCGTCCAATCGGACACGCTGCCTTTGCAAGAAGGTCAGCAGTAATTCACATCGTATAGAGAGATAATCAATCAACATTGCTTGATTGGCTGGAGTAACAGTCAATCTCAGTTGGTTCCGCCCCAGGGCGGAAGGCGAAACACGGGTCTAGCCGGCCGGTGGTTTGTATCCCTTCTGAAAAAAGCAATCGTTGTCCAAGTCAAGTACACTAACCACTCATTCATTCCGCACGGAATGACTGAGAAGGTTTTGGGCCGCGAGGCCTGAAACCTAAAGTTCCCGTAAGCATACGGGAGCGGGAAAGTATGCTTTTGGTTCAGAAAGACAGGTGCCTCAAGCGAACCAGCTGGGCACTGCGCAAGACGAAAGCCTTGCTATTTCTGGATCAAATCAAGCGCGAGAAGGGCGTTTGGTGGATGCCTTGGCAGTAAGAGGCGATGAAGGACGTGATACTCTGCGATAAGTCATGGTTAGCCGAGAATAGGCTTTGATCCATGAATCTCCGAATGGGGCAACCCACCTGATACTCGGTTATTATTAGCCCTCGTGGTTATTGATAATCGGGTAAAACAGGTACTTATTACCTGAATACATAGGGTTTTAAGAGCAAACCCGGGGAACTGAAACATCTAAGTACCCGGAGGAAAGGACATCAATAGAGACTCCCCTAGTAGCGGCGAGCGAACGGGGACCAGCCGAGCCTTGAGTGTGAATAGAATGGTCTGGAAAGACCAACCATAGTGGGTGACAGTCCCGTATATGAAGCACGATAGGACGTATCAAGTAGGGCGGAACACGTGAAATTCTGTCTGAAGATCGGGGGACCACCCCCGAAGGCTAAGTACTCCTTACTGACCGATAGTGAACCAGTACCGTGAGGGAAAGGTGAAAAGCACCCCGACGAGGGGAGTGAAACAGTACCTGAAACCGGACGCCTACAAACAGTCGGAGCTTGACTGGACTCTAATGATAATCTGCGCCATGACCGTTCGGAAACGAATGGAGAAAATCATGGCTGACGGAACCTTTGCAGTATTGATGCTCGTACTCGGTCTGACCGACATGAGCCGCAACCACTGCGGCACCGAGAGCGGGTGCCTTGGCAAGTCGGAGACGACGCCAAGGTTTGCGATCTCGGCAGGCCAGGTTCTTGAGCGGCGCGCAAGCGAAGCCAGCGAAATCTATCTGCGCTACGATCTGGGTCACAACCGTGGCCCCTTCGGAAGTGCGGCGGGACTTTCGGTTGGCGAGCATGGTGAGACATGGGTTGGCTTCGGCCAGACCTATACGATCCAGATGCGGAACGCGCCGATCTTTGCGCAATTGCACTCCATGCCGGGTCTGTACCTGGATAATGGAGGGTTCGACCTGGGTGGTCCGATCGAGTTTAGATCGGGGATCGAGGTTGGCTACGAGAACGACCGCGGTTGGCGGTTTGGTCTCAGCTACGACCATCGGTCGAATGCCGGGATCTACGACGACAACCCCGGGATCGAGACCGTGCAGTTCCGTGTCAGTGTTCCTACGCGGTAGGGATGCGGCAGCAAAACATAATCAGCACCTGGAATTGATAGGGGGTTGCCTCCCGGGACATTGCTTTGCAATGCCCTGCCGGCAACTTGCCAATCATTTGCAGGCAAATGATTGTCATTAGTGTCCAGTCTTGTGACGGCGTACCTTTTGTATAATGGGTCATCGACTTGGTCTATCTAGCAAGCTTAAGCCGTTAGGTGTAGGCGCAGCGAAAGCGAGTCTTAATAGGGCGTCGAGTTAGATGGATCAGACCCGAAACCGAGTGATCTAGGCATGACCAGGATGAAGGTAAGGTAACACTTACTGGAGGTCCGAACCCACACCTGTTGAAAAAGGTCGGGATGAGTTGTGCCTAGGGGTGAAAGGCCAATCAAACTCGGAGATAGCTGGTTCTCTGCGAAATCTATTTAGGTAGAGCGTCATCCGAATACCCCGGGGGGTAGAGCACTGGATGGGTAATGGGGCCCCACAGGCTTACTGATCCTAACCAAACTCCGAATACCCGGGAGTACTAGATGGCAGACACACTGCGGATGCTAACGTCCGTAGTGAAGAGGGAAACAACCCTAACCTCCAGCTAAGGCCCCTAATTCATGGCTAAGTGGGAAAGCAGGTGGGACGACCAAAACAACCAGGAGGTTGGCTTAGAAGCAGCCATCCTTTAAAGATAGCGTAACAGCTCACTGGTCTAAACAAGTTGTCCTGCGGCGAAGATGTAACGGGGCTCAAGCCATGAGCCGAAGCTGAGGATGCCGTAAGGCATGGTAGCAGAGCGTAGTGTGACATAGTCTCATGTGTCCTTACCCACTTCGGTGGGATTGGACACAAGAGGCTTTCTGTGAAGCCGGCGCGTGAGCGATCCGGTGGAGAGATCACTAGCGAGAATGATGACATGAGTAGCGACAAAGAGTGTGAGAGACACTCTCGCCGAAAGTCCAAGGGTTCCTGCTTAAAGCTAATCTGAGCAGGGTAAGCCGACCCCTAAGGCGAGGCCGAAAGGCGTAGTCGATGGGAACCAGGTTAATATTCCTGGGCCAGATGGAAGTGACGGATCATGAAGGTTGTTCACCCTTATTGGATTGGGTGGGCCGCTCATTGGTCCCTGGAAATAGCTCCATCATGAGATCGTACCCTAAACCGACACAGGTGGACTGGTAGAGAATACCAAGGCGCTTGAGAGAACGATGTTGAAGGAACTCGGCAAAATACCTCCGTAAGTTCGCGAGAAGGAGGCCCGGTTCCTAGGCAACTAGGGGCTGGGGGCACAAACCAGGGGGTGGCGACTGTTTACTAAAAACACAGGGCTCTGCGAAGTCGCAAGACGACGTATAGGGTCTGACGCCTGCCCGGTGCCTGAAGGTTAAAAGGAGGGGTGCAAGCTCTGAATTGAAGCCCAGGTAAACGGCGGCCGTAACTATAACGGTCCTAAGGTAGCGAAATTCCTTGTCGGGTAAGTTCCGACCTGCACGAATGGCGTAACGACTTCCCCGCTGTCTCCAACATCGACTCAGCGAAATTGAATTGCCGGTCAAGATGCCGGCTACCCGCGGTTAGACGGAAAGACCCCGTGCACCTTCACTACAGCTTCGCACTGGCATCAGACACAACATGTGCAGGATAGGTGGTAGGCTTCGAAGCAGGGACGCCAGTCTCTGTGGAGCCTCCCTTGAGATACCACCCTTGTTCTGTTTGATGTCTAACCGCGGTCCGTTATCCGGATCCGGGACCCTGCGTGGCGGGTAGTTTGACTGGGGCGGTCGCCTCCTAAAGCGTAACGGAGGCGCGCGAAGGTTGGCTCAGAGCGGTCGGAAATCGCTCGTTGAGTGCAATGGCATAAGCCAGCCTGACTGCGAGACTGACAAGTCGAGCAGAGACGAAAGTCGGCCATAGTGATCCGGTGGTCCCAAGTGGGAGGGCCATCGCTCAACGGATAAAAGGTACGCCGGGGATAACAGGCTGATACTGCCCAAGAGTCCATATCGACGGCAGTGTTTGGCACCTCGATGTCGGCTCATCTCATCCTGGGGCTGGAGCAGGTCCCAAGGGTATGGCTGTTCGCCATTTAAAGAGGTACGTGAGCTGGGTTTAGAACGTCGTGAGACAGTTCGGTCCCTATCTGCCGTGGGTGTAGGAGATTTGAGAAGAGTTGCCCCTAGTACGAGAGGACCGGGGTGAACGAACCACTGGTGGACCTGTTGTTGCGCCAGCAGCAGTGCAGGGTAGCTATGTTCGGACAGGATAACCGCTGAAGGCATCTAAGCGGGAAGCCCCCTTCAAAACAAGATCTCCCTGAGGGCCGTGGAAGACCACCACGTCGATAGGCCAGAGATGTAAGCATGGTAACATGTTCAGTTGACTGGTACTAATTGCCCGATAGGCTTGATTTGATCCAGTAATAGCCAGGCTTGGCTATCTGTGACAAACAAAAGCATACGCTCCATAAAGCGTACTGACTTGGACAACACTTGATTGATGAACGCTGCGCCCGGAATTACGAGGGGCGGGAACGGGCATTGCTGCGCAATACCCTGCCTCCCGCTCAAACCAAGTAAAACCCAATCGCGCAGCGATTGGTTTTTACTTGGTTTGGTGGTCATAGCGAGAGCAAAACACCCGGCTCCATTCCGAACCCGGCCGTTAAGTGCCTTTGCGCCGATGGTACTGCATCTTAAGGTGTGGGAGAGTAGGTCACCGCCAAACCTAGTAAAAACCAATATCTCTCTAAACGTGTGATGCCTCACTCCATAAAACTTAACGTGAGGCAAAACAATTGGCGCGGGGTGGAGCAGCCCGGTAGCTCGTCAGGCTCATAACCTGAAGGTCGCAGGTTCAAATCCTGCCCCCGCAACCAATATCCCCCAAATCACCGCTTTCGGACACCATCAGGCGCCGCACGCAGACCCATACGGTTCGCGTGCCACGCAGCCTCGGCCCGCGAGCTGATCCCCAGTTTGCGGTAGACGATCTTGATATAGCTCGCGACCGTCGTCTCGGCGATGCCCAGGGTATTTGCGACCTCGGCATTGCGCAGGCCGCGGGCGATCAGTCCCAAAACTTCGGTCTCTCGTTCAGTCAGCTGCGCCTCGACCCCGGCGGCGGGGCCGGTCAGGCGGAAATGCTCCATGATCCTGCGCGCCACCGAGGGCGAGATCGCCGGTATCCCGATCGACAGCTGCGCCAGTTGGCGTGCCAGAACCGCCGGAGCGTTCTCCTTGAGCAGATAGCCATCGGCCCCCGCCGACAGCGCCCCGACGATGCTGGCGTCATCGCCCATGACGGTGGTCACCACCTTGATCATCTCGGGGTGGCGGCTGCGCATCTGGCGCAGCACGTCCAGCCCCGACCCATCGGGCAGGCCAAGGTCAATCAGGGCCAGGTCAAAGGGCGTGTCGACCAGTGCCATGGCGCTGCGCACGGTTTCCGCGGTTTCAATCCGCGCTTCGGGATAGACATCGCTGACCAGGTCGCTCAGCCAACGGCGGGTTTCCTGGATGTCCTCGACGATCAAGACATGTTTCATTCCGCCGCCTCCTTCAGCTCTGCGCCCAGCGGCAGGGTCGCGGTCAGGGTTGTGCCCTCGGGGCTGGTGCTAAGATCAAAGCGGCCGCCGGCCTGGGCAGTCCGGCCGCGCAGGTTGCGAAACCCGTTGCCCGTCGATCCCCGGCTTTCGTCAAAACCGCGGCCATTGTCGGCCATCGACAGGTGGATGCGCTGGTTTTCGGCCCTGACCTGGATGATGACGCCATGGGCACCCGCGTGGCGCACGATGTTGCTGGTGCCTTCGCGCAGAAAGGCGCGCAGCGTGTGGACGACCTGCGGCGGCACGGTGATGTCCGGGAACTCGGTCGCCTCCCAGGTGACGGCGATATCGGCGGCCTCAAGATGGCCGATGATCTCGGCACGCAGATCGGCCATCAGCCGGGGCAGGTGCCAGTTGTGCTGGTCCGGATTCGAAATGATTTCGCGCAGGTCGGTCAGCGTTTGGCGGATCAGCAGATCCTTGCGATCCCCGCCCGAGGTGTGCAGTGCGCTTAGTAGCAGAACGCCGATATTGTCGTGCATGTCGCGGTTGATGCGCGAGCGTTCGGCGATGACCGCCTCGCGGTAGGTCTGGTGCTGGTCCAGACTGTTGGCGATCAGCGATTGCAGCGCGCGCACGCGGGCCAGATCGCCCGAGGAAAACAGCCGCGTACCACCATCGGCCAGTTCCAGCCGCAGCGCCGGGAGCCCCGGCAGCGCCCCAAGCTGCAGGGCGCGGCCGTTGTCCAGCAAATGCGGTTCGGTGTTGTGCTGCCGCGTGGTCGCGATGGACAGCGGGTTGAACAGATCGGTCCAGAAGTTGCGCAGCAGGCCCAGCCGCAGGGCCGGGTCGTCGCCATGGGCGATCTCGGTCACGCGCTTGTACAGCTCTTCTGCGGGCATTTCACGGTGCTGACGCATGCGCCGCGCCAGACGGTCACGAAGGGGCAGGTAAACAAGCCCCACGGCGGCCAGAGCCAGCCCAAGCGCCGGGGCGCGGTCCAGCGACAACCCATAGATCAGCGCCGCGTCCAGCAGCAAAAGCAGCGCAACGCCAACGCCATAGGACAGGATCTTGAGCGACCAGTCCGACAGGTCGAACAACCGATAGCGGGTGACGGCCATGGCGATGCCGCCATAGATCAGCAGAAAGAACAAAAAGGCGGTGCTTTGCCGAAGCCAAGGCTCTTGCTGGCCCAGCAGGATCGGCAGGGTGGTGGTCAGCACAAAGCCCCCGGCACCGATGGCCACCGAAAGCCCCAGCCAGCCCAGCATCGCCCGCGCCGCCGGATCGCGGCGGTTCAGCGCCACCTGCGAACCGATGGCCAGCAGCAGCACCACCATGGTGATGGCAATGGCGTCCTGCAGGGTTGGAACATAGCGCGGCCAGTCGACGAACAGGACCAGACAGGCCCAGGCGCAAATCGTCATGGCCGGCAGGGGCAGCAACATGCGGTGGACGATACGGCGCGGATAGATCAGGAAAAGCGTCACCATGCCGATCCCGAACAGCAGCGAGCCAGAGCCGTTCAACCGGGTCAGCAGGCGAAAGACCTCCAGCGGCAGGGCGATTTCGCGCGTTCCATAAACCGCGGCCGAGCCCGAGGCCAGCGCCAGCCCGACCCCCGCCAGCAGGAACATCCGCGCCGCCATGTCGCGCGGCCGCAGGCAGACAACCCAGCTGCCGATGATCAGCCCGGTCAGGGCCACGGTCAGCTGGGTCCAGAACTCGATCGACAGGTCCGCCAACGGGCGTTTTGCCTGTGCGCTCACGCGGACGTCGCGCTCTGCGCCGTCCTGCTGCACGATCAGATCGACCGGCCCGGCGCGCAACGCGGCATGGATCTGGTCCTGGTGGGCATAGAACTGCGTCAGCAGATCGGCGCTGCCCAGCATGTCGGGTTCTTCGATCACATCCATGGCGCGCAGCGCCAGCGGCGGCTGACCGGCGGGCGCGACGGCCAGCAGAGTGGCCCCTTGCACCTCGGCCGGTGTCGGCCCGTCGTCGGCGACCGCGCCTATCGTGACGACATCATCGCGCAGGTCCAATGTGATGCCCAGCCAGGGCTGCGCCATCGCAACCCAGACCACAAGCAGCGCCATGGCCAGGTTCACGACGACACTGGCGGCGAAAACCGGACCGGGGGCAAAATACCAGCGCATGAACGTCCTCCCAAACTCTGCGCGACGCGGGCGCGACCGGGGCAAAGGGTAAATGACTGCGTGCAAATGCCTAGCCTGAAAATGAATTCGCGCCCCTCCCCTGAACAGGGGGGAGACGGGCATTCGTTGACGTTGGATAAGTCAGGTAATTTTAACCCTGATTTCGGAGAATTTCATGCAATCCCACAAGCTCTACACGACGATTCTGGCCGCAGGGCTGGTTACCGCGTTGTCCGGATGCCTGCAGTCCGGCGGCGGGGGCGGCGGCGGTTTTGGCGGCGGCGGTGGCGGCGGCGGGTCCGACTACGAGGCGGCCTTTGATGCGGCGTCCGGGCGGGCGCCCACCTCGGACATGCCGACGCGCATCCAGGCCGAATACGAAGGCCAGTTCAAGGTTGGCGTGAACGGCGGTTCGGCCGATCTTCTGGGAAGCCAGATCGACCCGCAGATGGCCGAGATTGTCGGCGATCTGGAAATCGGCGTCGACTGGACCGATGGCCAGACGGCGAACCCGTTCACGGGCAAGGCCGACAACATCACCGTGACCGAGGCAGGGACCTCGAACTCGGTGGTGCTGGACGGCGAGCTGACCGTTGACGCAAGCCTTCCGGCGAGCCTGACCCGGACGGTCATTCCGGCGCAGGTGGTTGGCGGCCAGTCGATCCCCGAGGTCCAGACCGGCGCCATGCTGCTGCACATGACCGGCCAGCTGAGCCATGATGGCCAGCGCGGCGACGTGACGGCGCAGCTGGGCGGCAACTTTGTCGGCCCCCAGGGCGAAGGCATGATCGGTGCGGTTGTCGGCGGCATCAAGGACGTCGACGATCCGACCGCACAGATCTTTGATGCCGGCTTTGGCGGCACCTTCTACCTGCTCAAGAAATAAACCTCGTCCCCGTGGCGGCCCCCGGCATTCGGGGGCCGCTGTTTTGCCTTGTGCCAAAAGGACGGTCATTGCAGAATTTCAAACCGTTCATTTGAGATAACGACAGCGCCGCCAGGCCAGAACCCGGGCCTGGCGGCCTTTTCTTCGAGGTGGCGATGCGACGTCTGCTTTTGACCCTTGCGCTGTGCCTGTACGCGGGCCTTGCCGCGGCCGGTGCCCTGGACGAGGCCGAGCAGGCCATCCTGAACGGCGATCCGGCGCGCGCCATCGCCCTTGCCGATGCGCACGAACCTGCCAACCAGACCGAAACCCTGCGCCGCCTGTGGATTCTGGGCGTGGCTGAAAACCGCGCGGGCCATCCGGACCGGGCGGTCAAGCCGCTGGCGCGGCTGGTGGCGCTGGCGCCGGACAATGCCGGGTTCCGGCTGGAGCTTGCCAGCGCCCTGATCCGCTCGAACCAGCAAGAGCGCGCGCGCTTTCACCTGGAACAGGTCAAGGGCGCGGGCCTGCCGCCCGACGTCCAGGCCCGTGTGCAGGCCGCGCTGAACCAGATCGAGGCGCCCAAGCTGCTGCAGGGCTATTTCCGGTTTGCCATCGTCCCCGAAAGCAACGCCGCCAAACGCACCGCCGCCGACCGTCTGTCGCTGGGCGGGCTGGTGTTCGGGGTCAACAAGGCCTCGCGCGCCGAGCCGGCGACCGGGGTCGAGCTGGGGATGGGCGTGGCGGCCATGCCGCGCCTGACCGACCAGCTGCGCCTGCGCTTTTCGGCGGATGTCACCGGCCGGATCTTTCCCGAAGGCACCCCCGACGACGCAACCCTGCGCGGCGGCATCGGGCTGGTGCATTTTGGTGCCGACGGGCGCCAGGCCATGGCCGAAGTGTACCGCGCGCAGCGCTGGCTGGACGGCGACGACTATACCGCCACGCTGGGCGCGCGCCTGACCTACAGCCAGCTTCTGGGCGCGCGCACCCGCGTCACCGGTCAGGTCGAGCGGGAAAGGATCAGCTATCTGAGCGGCTTTGACGTGCAGCGCAGCGGTGTCAGCCTGTCGTTCAGCCATGCCGCTTCGGCGCAGGTGATGCTGCGGCTGGGGCTGCGCGCCGAACAGCGCGACAGCGCCTATGCCCAGGCCGCCGGCCATGCGCGCGGCGTGACCATCGGCGGGGATTACCTGTTCAAGGGCGGCCTGCGCGCCGGGCTTGACCTGTCCTTTGACTACAACGCCTATGACGGGGTGCACCCGCTGCTTGGGCTGGCGCGGACCGACCGCAAGACCACCGCCGCGCTGCAACTGACCAACCAGAACTGGAACTACCTTGGCTTTGCCCCGGTGCTGAAGATCACCGCCGAACGGCAGCGATCGACCATCGTTCTGAACGAATACGAAAACCTGTCGCTGAGCATGGGCCTGACCCGGTCTTTCTAGTCCCGGGACAGGCCGCTCCGCTTTGCGCCTTCAGGCGATGTTGGGGGTTTCGGCCCGCCTGGGATCGTTCAGCGCCGCCTCGGCGCGGCAGGTCTGGGCGATGAAACGCAGCGCCGCCAGCCCGGGCATGAAGAAATAGGCGCCCCCCTTGACCGTCACGAATTGCGGCAGCTTTTCCAGCACCCGGCGATAGGGCTTGCGCGGAATGGTAAAGCGGTCGATCCCCTCGACACCCAGCCGCGCCGGACGCGGAGTTCCGATCACCGGGTCGACCTCTTTTTGCAGACCCTGAAAGAAGGTGTTGTTGCACCAGGCCGATTGCACGAATTCGAACTGCCGCACGATCGAGGCGTTGAAGCACATGAATTGCAGGCCGGTTTCGCCGTTTTCCTCAAAGATGCGGGCACGGCGCAGGATGCGGTGGCGCAGGGTGACGTCCAGCGACACCCCGGCGTTCTGGATGTTGACCGCGCGGTTGTTGCCGCGCCGGACATGCGATCCGACCGGGCAGTGCAGGCCCTGCACATCGTCGGTGAAATCAAAGCTGTTGTTGTCGGCTTCGGTGGCGGTGGGGGCCAGCGCGCGCCCGTCGATGCCGCGCCCGATCATCTTTTCGGCCAGCTTGACGGGGGTGTCTTCACCCTGGCCGGTGGCGGTTTCCTTGACATAGTCCCAAAAGGCATCGGTGTGCTGCGCCAGCTGCCGGAACACCAGGTATGACCCGTTCCGACCCAGATCGCGCCGGTCGCGCCATTGCGGATGCGTCGGCAGGATGCCATCGGGGTCCAGCCCGGCGCTGGTGGCCGGGGTTTCGGGCAGGGTGCCGGTGCCATCGGGATAGCCCAGGATCAATTCGCCCGGCGGCACCACCATCAGCGACGCCTCTTTCGGGTTGGTCTGGGCCAGGCGTTTCTGCCGCGGCGTGCCGTCCAGGATCGGCTGCGATACGCCATCCTTGAAACCAAAGGGTTCGCGGTTGTCGGTCTCAAGCTTGCCGAACAGCTTGTACAGGCAATCGGCGCCGTTGTTGGCGCAAAGACAGTCCATCAGGCGGGTTTCGGCCTCGTCCCTTGTCGGGGCAAAGGACATCAGGATGCCGTGCACCTCGTTCTGCCCGCCCCAGTCCCAATGGTCGGGGGCGTTTGCCTCGACATCGCCCAGGATGCGGCTGCGTTCCGGGGCGACCATGCCGCCGGTAAAGGAATGGTCATAGCTTTCGCCGATATAGCCATCGGCCAGCAGGGTTTTCAGACCCGGCGCGGTCAGCGCGATGTTCATGCGGTGGCGTTCGCCCTTGTCGGGCTGGCGTTCGGCGGCGCTGGTGATCTGGCCCTGCGCCAGCATCCTGCCCAGCCAGTCCTGAAAGGCGGCGCGGTCGGTGACGCGGAACAGCCCATAGGCGGCCTGGTCCATCTGCACGTAGCCACGGAAAAAGATGCCCTGGATGTCGGGGCTTTTGCTGAGATCGGGATAATCGGTCATGGGTCAGACATGCTCCAGCCAGGATGTGTCGCGGCTGCCTTTGCGGGCCAGTTTCAGATCGGCGCGCAATTGGCGGTTACGGGTGATGTTGGTGACGCTGACCGATGGATAGGCGCTGTACCAGACCAGCGTCGGCACCATCGAGCGGCGGGCATAGTCGATGAATTCGGGGCCCTTGGCCGCGCCGCCTTTCAGCATGAACCAGGTTTTCGGAAAGCCCAGCGAATGCGCCCAGGCCAGGTTCAGCCCGGCCGAAGCCTTGAGCGTGAAGTCATCCAGATAGCTGCGCCACGACCCGTCGTAGTTGCTGACAAAGATCAGCCGCCGGTTGTCGTTGGCAAAGGACCAATGGGCAAAATGGATGGTGTTGATTTCACCAAGAAAGCTTTTGCGAAAGACCAGCGTGACAAGGTTGCGCAGCAGGCCCAGGCCCATGCGTTTGGCCAGTTGGCGGCCGGGATCGGTGTGCAGGTAGACAACGCTGATCATGTGGTTGGTGGGGATGAAATCCTCGGCGATTTCCAGCGATCGGCGCAGGTCGGGGTCGGGGCGGGCGCGGTCCTCGGTGGCGGCGCGTTCCTTGATCAGGTTCCACAGCGCCAGCACCAGAAAGCCGATGCCATGCAGCAAAAGCGCCAGCCCGGCGCGGATCTTTGCCGGCAGCGACAAACCGGTTCCGGGGTCGGGCACCTGGTGCCAGCGGTCCTTGGTGGCCGGATCGTCGTCCAGCGCTTTCAGGACGGCGGTTTGTGCCTGATCGGGCGGCAGCGCCACACCGGCGGCCCCCAGGGTACGATCCACCACCTTGTAGACCGAAGCATCCAGCCGGATCTGGTCGCGCGTCATGTTCACCGCGGAAATGAAGCCGGCGGCGGGGTGCAGCACGTGCTGCAGCATGTAATCGCGCAGCGCCGCCAGGCTGGTGACATCGCCGCCCGTGCAATGGCCATAAAGCGACAGCAGGAACGCCCCGTCATCGCGGCGTTGCGCGGTGTCGATCAGCTGTTGCAGATGCGCCTCGATCGGCCCGTCGATGTTGTGTTCAAAGACCAGCGACCAGCCATCTTCGGGATCGTCGAAAAGGGCCAGGCTGGCGAAATGCAGCGTGTCGATCCGGGCAAAGCCGAAGGGGTCATCGCCCGTGTCGGGGCAGATCAGGTCATGGCCTTTGAGCGCGCTGACAATGCCAGCCTGCTGGCCGGGCTTGACCGGGGTGACGACGGTGAATTTGTTCTGCATCGCAAGCTCGCTTTTTCGGGGCATCAAGGGGCGGTCAGGTCAGGTCGGGCAGGTCATTTTCCAGCGGGTGGTGTCGGGCAGGTCCTTTTCGGGAATGCGCACCGCCACCAGCGTAAAGGTCGGCTTGCCGGTGACCTTGTTGATCGGGCGCGTGTCCAGCCCTTTCAGCACGGCAGAGAGTTCGGCATTGGTGCTGACGGCATATCCGACCCCGCCAAAACCCTCGGCTATCTTGACGTAATCCCAGATATGGCCCTGCGGGATGGCGGTCAGGGGTTCAAACTCGGGCGGCGGCGCGCCGGGGCAGAAGGCATCGGGGTTGATCAGCCACTGCTCGACCGCGTAAACTCGGTTGTCCATGACGAAAAACACGTTGTCCTGCCCCAGCTGCGCGCCCAGCCCGATGGCGTTGACGGTTTCGGCAAAGGCCGCGTCGCCGGCCATGGTGATGACCCGCCGGGGCCTGTCCTGCAGCGATTGCGACAGGGCGACACCGGTGGTTGCCCCGGTGCCATAGCCAATGGCGGCCCAGGCCAGTTGCGCGACATAGCCCCGCTGGACGGCTTTGACATTGGTCAGCGCGACAAAGCTGAAGCCTGAATCGGCGACGATCACGGGGTAGTCTTCGGCGGTGCAGCGCTCAAGATACTCGTGCACCAGAAGCGATTTGAAACTGTCGTAGGTCAGCCCATCCTCGGGCGGAAATTTCGACACCGGCGGGATGTCCCAGGGCGTTCCTTGCAACCCCGGAAAGGGCGATCCGCGCAGGGGCTTGGCGCGCAGCCGCCGGATCAGCTCGTCGATCAGATCGACCATGGCGACATTGCCCCAATAGGCCAACCCGCGCCCGACCAGAACCGCGCCGTTACGCGCCTGAACATGGGTCGGGCCGGGCAGGGGGTCGTCGCTGGGCACATAGTCGGGGGTGACCACGCCAAGATAGTTGAAATCGGTGTCCTGCACCCCCAAAGCGACAAAGCAATCCGCCGTCTCGGCCAGATCCTGCACGTTCTGCTGGCTGGATCGCCCGATATAGCAGCCCGAAAACCGCAGGTCCTCGCGGGTTTCATCCAGCACCGATTTGCCAAGCCCGCTGGTGACATAGGGCGCATCGGCCAACTGGCACAGCGTGGCAAAGGCATCTTCGGCCCCGGCGCGGGCGATCTCGCTTCCGGCCATGAAAACCAGCCGTCTGGCGCGGCGCATATGCGCTTCGACCGCGTCGGCGGCATGGCCCAGCGACGCCGCATCAACGGGCAGGGGTTCGGGTACCAGCGGCGTGTCCGGCACAGGCCGGCAGGGCGACAGGCTTAGCGGATTTGCGATCTCGATATAGACCGGGCGGCTGGTGGTGATGCAGCAGCGCAAGGCGGCGTCGATCTGATCGGGCGCGCTGGCCGGATTGTCGATGCGCACCGCCATTTCGGTGACCTCGCTCAGCACCCGGTAATCAGAATGCGATCCGTCCAGCATGTGGTGGTACAGCACGCCCTGATCGCGCTCGGAATTGAACTGCGCCTGCGAGGGGCTGCCATTGATCAGAACCAAGGGCACCCGTTCGACAAAGGCCCCGCCCACCGCCTGCACCGCATTCAGCGCGCCAACGCCATAGGTAAAGGCCGCGCAGCCCACGCGCCCCTTGACCGACCGCGCATAGCCGTCGGCGGAATAGACGGCGGACACCTCGTTGTTGGGGTGGATGCGCTGCAATCCGGCGTTCAGCGCCGGATCATCCAGCGTGTTGACGTATTCGGCGATGTAATCCCCCGGAATGGCAAAGACGTGGCGTACGCCGATCTGCGCCAGCCGTTTGTTGAGGTAACTCGCCACGGTTTCGGTCGCACCTTTTGCGGACGGCTCGGGCTTGGGGTGATTGTGCAGGCCAAGAAAGTGATGTCGCATGGCTTATCCCCCCCACAGGCCAAGCGGGCGCGCCTTGGGCGCCGCTTTGGTTTCGGGTTCGGGGCAGGGTTTGTTGGTCAGCGGCGCGATCGGACTGCCGAACAGCGCCATGCCCAGCTTTTCCAGCGCCAGGTTGCAGGACCGCAGCGACCCATTGACCCAGCCCTGCATGTCGGAAAATGCCTCGTTGCAGACATAAAGACCCTTGACCGGGTTGGCCAGAAAGGCGCGCACTTCGCTGTCGCGGGTGTTCATGCGCCACTGGTGATAGGCGAATTCGAAGTCCTCGTTGCCATCCCACAGACGATAGCTGGTCAGCACCGGATCGGGGACGCAATTGGTGCCGAACAGCAGCGCCAATTGCTTTTGCGCCTCTTGCACCACGGCGACCGAGGCGGGGTACATCACCTGAGGCACCTTGGCGTTCTGCTTGCGCTGCAGGTCCGCGTCGAACTTGGGCCCGACGTTCTGCAAGCCATGCCAGAAATTGGTGTTGTCGAAATCGCAATAGATCGTCAGCGCGGCGGCGGCATCGCGGATGTCGGGCAGGCCGGTCTGAGGCTCTGACCCCTCTTCGGGAAGGGCATAGAAAGGATAGACCGCATTGACCGGCAGGTTGGAAAAATTCGGCCCGAACTTCACCGCAGGGCGCCCGGTCATCTCATTGTGCCACCACGGCTTGGTGAAATAGAGGTTGATCTTCATCAGCTTCATCCCAAGCGAGGCATAAAGCGCATCCCACAGCCGTTCCGCATCCGGCGCGGAGTTCAGCGCCGGGGATCGGTAATACAGGTCCTGACAGCCCTTCGAGGCGGCGGCGAGCACAAGCTGCCGGGCATTGAGGTGCTTCTTGGTGGCGCCGGCCATGACCGGGCGGGCGTTGACCGGCAGGATCGCCTGGGTCAGCGTCAGGTCGAAATTGCCCTCGGCGCCGGAAATGCTGTCGACATTGGTGCTCAGCACAATCCGCACGCGGCCCGGATAGTCGTTTTCCAACCGCTGGGCGATGGCATTGGGCAGGGTGCTGAAACCCATCTGAAAGGTGTAGTAATGCGGGTCCTTGGGGAAATCCGCCAGGATCTGAAAGGCATCCCCGGCATTGGCCAGGGATTTTAAAGGCCCAGCAAAACCAATGGTTTCCGTCAGCATCTGAATGCATTCTTCGGAATAGCCCATGTCGCGCAGCAGGCCCCACATCTGCCATTCGTTCATCGCAATTCCGCGCCAGGTGCAGTTTTCGCGAAAATCGGTCCAGTCATCCGGCGTGATCCCCTGACGATAGGGCCTGTTGTTGGCCATCAACACGGTGCGATAGGCGGCGGTGACCAGATCGGTGGGGCTCAGCCCGGTTTCCTCGGGCTTGAGATCGTAAAGATCGCTCCAGATCATCTGGTCGCTGTCAGCGGCGTCCTGCAGCGTGAACGTTGTGCCACGGATGGAAAAGCGGTTGGGCATGTCGGGCGTGCCCATGGGGAAACTGACGATCTGGTCACAAAGGCCAAGCGCCGCGTTCAGGGTCATCAACTCGCTCATGTCATAGTTGAAACGCATCCCGCCTTCTTCTTCGCGGACCTTTTCGCCGGGCGCGATTTCCACGATGTCGCTGTCCAGCCGCCCGCCGGTACGGTCCAGCCGTTCCAGAACGGTGACGGTGACATCAGGGTCGGCGTCCAGCAGGCGCCAGGCGCAATAAAGGCCGGATATCCCGGCGCCGACGATGGCGATATCGCTGTGGCAGCTGTCGTCGAGCGACTGAAAATCGGTTCTGAGCATGAAATTTCCCCCCGGGGCAATAGTCCGCGCGCGGCGCGGCATCAAAATCGAAAAGCCCCGGAAAACGGCAACAAAAGGGGGCGGCGAAACGCAAGAAATGGACGGCAACTGAATGAATGTGAAACAACCATAGGGGGATTGACGGGATGTCGCAACTGATTTCATGTGCGACTTTCAGGGCGCCCGGGGTGACGCTGTCAAAGCCCTTTCAGTTTTGCGCTTTGCTTTAGGGGTGAGTGGTAAGGTGTTGATAATGATTGATATAGGGACTCGTTTTCAGCTGTGTACACAGCAGCTGCGCCTCTTGGGACGGTATTGTTTTCCTGCTGCGAGGCGCAGAATTTCTATCGTCTGGCGCGATGTTCAGTAAAGTGGCGGGCGGTCGCGAAACAACTGTAAGGAGAAAGGTGCGGCAGTGGCCGCCGCTCCTCAGACGCTGCGCGAGAAAAGACGCGCAAGCGCTTTATCTGAATACATATTTTCTTGCATAGATCATCGTTTCCGCCTGGCAGCCATTGCCGGTGACATTCGCGACCTCGCCGTTTGCGTATTTGTAGTAATAGTGGAACGCCTTGCCGCTGTCGCAGGTTTGGGAATTGGGGTCCCAGGTTTTGTAAACCCAAACCGATCCGCCCAGCAGGTTGCTGCGGTCGCCGGTCATGTAGGGTTCGGTCACCAGCCGCATCCCGCCGTTCCAGGACGAAAAATGCAAACGGCGCATGCCGCGGTTGCGCATGATCATGAATTCGTTGTCATGCAGCAACTGGGGGTTGTCCGTGACCTGAACAAAGGCGTCATAGACGTTGGGGGCAAAGACGTACCATGTCAGCGCCTCGGCGATCTTGTTCAGGGCGTCATTGTCGATCGTGCCGACGGACAGGGTGCCGGGGATCGACACGTTGCCGTCCGGGGCGATGGCAATGGCATCCTGGGCGCGGGCGCTGCCAATCGGCGCCAGGAACAAGATCAGGCAAAGGCTGAGCGGTTTGAAAAAGGACATCATGGAAAAGAACCAATCATTTTCGTGGGCGGTTGGTGTCGGCAAGGCGGGGCGCCTGGGTGAAATTACCGGAGACCGTCAAAAGAGGGCTGCAAACGCGTAAGACCAATAAGGTGACTCAAGGCTGCGCGATATCTGTGGTTGAATCAATGAAAAAGATTTCTCTTGATTTATGGGGGGTCGGCTGTACGGTCAAAACTGTCGCATCGGTTGGCGATATTGCTTTTCTGATATTTTTCAGTGGTTTGCGACAGGAATTTGATGACTCTGATCCGGGTCGTTGCGGTTTTGAATGACGAATATGGCCCAAGTTTTGCGCCAACCCGCGAGAGCATTTCCCGCGGCTTTCAAGGTGCGTCCTGCCCGCCTGATCCGATCGAACAGCCTTAGCCAAAGGTCGCCCTTTGCCGATACGGTACGGCGGCCGTTGCGAAACCTTTTGGGGGCCGCCGCGACATGTCCTTAGAAGCTCCGGTACTGGATGATCTTGATCCCCGCCTGGGAAAACTTGGCGTGCTTCTGGGGCTATTGCAGGCCCAGGGCGATGAGGGGGAGTATCTGCTGCAGACCGATTGGTTCGCGGATCCCATCGGCCACATCAGCGCCATCGTGCGGGACCATCCGCATGAATTGCTGGATGAAATCCTGTCGTTCCTGGGCGAAAGCCAACCCAGCCCGCTTGACCCCGAAGGCGGCGAAGTCTGGCACGCCATCGAGCTGACCCGGGACGGCAAGCGCGTTCCGACCGGTCTGAGCCTTGTCGCGATCCCGCTTGGCGAGGGCGAAGAGGACGGCGGTTCGGCCCGGATGTCGCTGGGCATCGCCTTTGATCCCTTTTCCCATCTGACGGACAAACCGGCCATTTCGGTGCAGGTGGTGGCGCAGCTTCCGGTTCTGGATCTGGCGACGCGGCGGTTTTTGCCAGGCCAAAAGGGCGAGCCGCTGAAACTGGCGCTGAGCCTGCGCAGCGGCACCGGCGAGCCCTTCAGCGCTGGCGAAACGGTGATCCAGCTGACCGGGCTGGACCTGACGGCCGATCTGTTCACCGATGCGGTGCCCGATGTGCAGGTCATGCTGAAAGGCTTTGGCATGGGCGGGGCCAAGCCCGCCGACATGGACCTGTTCAAGGTGATAAAGGACCCGACCCTGCTGCTGGGCGATGCGCTGCGGGCACTGCTGACCGAGGCGCTGAACCAGGCCAGCAAGCGCGCCGCCAAGGGCAAGACCGGCGCGGCGCTGCAACGGGCCAAGGGGATGGAGCAGGGCGCGCTGTGGCTGCTTGGGCTGCCATCGCCGCAGGGGCAGGCCTCGGACATTCCGCCGGTCGATTGGGCGAAACTGGTCGGCAGCGGCTTTGGCGCCGAATGGAAACGCTGGTTCACCGGCATCGTGCATGATGCCGACACGCTGCGGGCCTGGCTGCATGGGCTGTATTGCATGGCGCAGGGGCTGGATGTCTATGCCCGCAAGGATGACCGAGCCACGGACATGAACGGATCGGGCACGCTGGATGATCCGTTCAGTGTCACCTGTTTCGATGGCGGCAAGACCGCGCCATCCTTTGCGCTGACGCTGGCGGTGGATGACAGCGGCCCGATCAGCCTGGCGCTTGGCGCGCGCATGGTCACGCCGACGAAACACCCGTCGGACAAGATCGACCTGGATTTCGACATCTCGGCCAAGGCATCGCTGGCGCAGATCCCGCTGGACGGGCCGGTGGCGGTGCATGTCCAGCCGGAGTTCGAGATTGCGGTCAAGGCCGCGCGGCCCTCGGGCGATCCCTTGTTTGAACATGACGATGACACGCCTGCCTTCAGCATCAGCCCGACAGAGTTCGACATCGGCCTGCGCCTGACCCCGGACCATCCGCATCCGCAGCCCTTTGGCGAATTCAAGGCCGACGACAAGACCCTGACGCTGGAACAGATGTTGACGCGCAGCATGGACCAGGCCCAGCCGCAAGAGGTGCTGCAGGCGTTGGTCGCGAAACTGCACGAAGATGCGGTCTGGAAACAGGTCTTTGACAATCTTCTGCCGCCGGAAAGCGGGCTGACCTACAACAAGGGCGGTTTCGATTTCGCCTTTGCGACCACGATCCAGGACCGCCCGGTTTCGGCCAATCTGCGCGCCGGTCTTTTCCGCGATAGCGGACTTGGCTTTGCGGGCAAGGTCGATCTTGCGGTCGATCCGCTGGGCCTGTCGCTGACCACCACGGCGGTCGTCAGGGACGTGTTGCACCCTGCGCCGCCTGATTTCGGCTTTGCCGCCAAGGCCGGGCCAGCGGGGGACGACCAGTCCTTTGTGCCCAGCCTGATCGCCCAGCGCCCCCTGGGCAAACCCTTTGCCGTGACCGCGACGCTGCCGGTCGAAGGCTTTGACGACCCGCTGCAGCTGGGGCTGGTGCCCTTTACCGGGCTGACGGGATTTTCCGCCGACAAACTGGTGCCGCTGCTCGAAGAGGCGGTGCTGGATCATCCGGCGGTCAAGGACTGGCTGAACGCGCCGGTGACGCAATCGGTCGAAACCTGTTCCTGGGCGAACATCCTTGTCGACTGGGGGTTCTTGACCCGCAAGCCGGCCGGGGATGGCGATGCGGCGGTGCTGCGCCTGCCTGTGCAGGCCTCGGGCGCGGTCGATGTCGACGCGCTGTTGGCGCTGCGCCCCGAAGCGTTGATCACCGCGGCGCTGCGCGATTACCTGGGCGATGTGACCGAACAGCTTTTGTACCGTATCGGCGAAGACGACGGGATTTACCTGACCCATGCCAAGGCCGAGGGCGGCGACAAGCTGCAGGGCCGCTATGGGCTGCGCCTGGCGATGGCCGATATCGAGGTCGGCGGCAAACCCAAGGGCGCCGCCAAGAAGG
The DNA here is from genome assembly GCF_029958925.1 of Tropicibacter oceani. NCBI lineage: Bacteria > Pseudomonadati > Pseudomonadota > Alphaproteobacteria > Rhodobacterales > Roseobacteraceae > Pacificoceanicola > Pacificoceanicola oceani. The sequence continues at coordinate 2,764,252 of NZ_CP124616.1, read as the reverse complement.
GGGCAAAACCCGGAAAGGCCAAGCCCGGCAAGCCCGGCACCAAGGTGGTGTTGCAGGCGGGCAAATGGATGTCCACCGCCGCCAAGGACAAAGCCGCCGCCAAGGACAAAGCCGCCGCCAAGGACAAAGGCAACGACAAAGACAAAGACAAAGACAAAGACAAAGACAAGGCCAAGCCCGCCGATACCGACAAGGACAACTGGCTGACCCGGTCCTGGACCGACAAACAGGCGCCGCCAGCGCGCGGCATTCATCTTGACCTGGTCACTGTCGATGCCAAGGGCGCGGGCTTTGCCCCCGGTCTGCGGTTGGTCAGTGTCGGCCTTGACGTGGAAGGCACGGAAAAGAAACCGCTTTTTGACATCAAGGGCTATCGCAGCCAGGGCATGCAGGCGCGGCTGTATTTCGACGATGGCGGCGGGCAGATCGCCCTGGGCGGCGGGGTCAGGATCGACCGCGCCTCGATCCCGCTGGGGCCGCCGTCGGGGCCGGGGGCGGCGTCAAAGAACCCGGTGGCCAGCGGGCTGCTGTCCTCGGGCGGCAAGACGGCCAAGGGCAAGGGCAAGGCCAGCGACGCCAAGCCGGTGAACCCCGAATTCGGGGTGCAGATCAGCTATGTGCAGAAATTCGACGGTCAGATCCTGAACGATGACCCCAAGGCGGGCGGCAAGGTCTGGATTCCGGTCAACAAAAGCTTTGGCCCGATGTTCTGCCGCAAGCTGGGGCTTGGCTTTGACAGTGCGCCGCACCTGCTGGTGGGCTTCGACGGCTCGGTCGAGCTGGGGCCGCTGGGCGTTGATCTGATGGACCTGTCGGTGGGGATCCCGCTGACCCACCCGCAGGATTTCAAGGACTATTCGCTGGAACTGGGCGGGCTGGATCTCAGCTTCAAGGGCGGGCCGGTGGAAATCAGCGGCGCCTTTCTGGAACAAAAGCTGCCCGCAACGCCGCAATTGCCCGGAGGCACGGTGCAATACACCGGCGCGGCCATGCTCAAGACCGAGGTATTCTCGATCTCGGGGTTCGGGTCCTATGCCAGCCTCGATGGCGCGCCGTCGATGTTCATCTTTGCGGTGCTCGACCAGGACCTGGGCGGCCCGGTGTTTTTCCACGTCACCGCGCTGGCGGCGGGGTTCGGGTTCAAGCGCAGGCTGATCCTGCCCGATATAGACGGGGTGCAGGATTTCCCGCTGGTCAAGGCGATCCTCGAGCCGGCTTACATCAGCAACGCCGACGATCCCGAAGAGGCGCTGAAGAAACTCAGCGCCGCCATCCCGCCCGATCCTTCCAGTTACTGGCTGGCGGCGGGCCTGCGGTTCCGGTCCTTTGAACAGATCGAAACCGTGGCGCTTTTGGCGGTGACCTTCGGGTCGGACCTGACGGTGTCGGTGCTGGGGGTGTCGACGCTGACCGTCCCGGCCAACCTGCCCAAGGGCACCAAACCCATCGCCTATGCCGAATTGGCGCTGAAGGCCGAATTCAACCCGGCCGTGGGCGTGCTGTCGGCCGAGGCGCGCCTGACCTCGAATTCCTATGTCCTTGATCCCGATGCCAAGCTGACCGGAGGCTTTGCCTTTTACACCTGGTTCAGCGGCGATCACGAAGGTGATTTCGTCGTCACGCTGGGCGGCTATCACCCAAAGTTCACGCCGCCCCCGCATTACCCCGATGTGCCGCGCCTGGGGCTGGACTGGAAAAAGGGCAACATGCGCATCACCGGTGCGCTGTATTTCGCCCTGACCCCGTCCTGCCTGATGGCGGGCGGCAAGCTGGCGGCGGTCTATGACATCGGCTGGGCCAAGGCCTGGTTCACCGCCTATGCCGATTTCATCATCAGCTGGAAGCCCTTTCACTACGAAATCTCGGTCGGGGTCTCGATCGGGGCCAGCGCCACGGTCAGCGTCGACCTGGGGCTGTTCACCGTTTCCAAGACCTTCAAGTTTGAACTCGGCGCCGACCTGCACATCTCGGGGCCGCCCTTTGCGGGCAGCGCGCGGATCAAGTTCTATGTGGTGTCCTTTACCGTCCACTTCGGCGACAGCGGCCATGCCGGACAGGACCCGATCGGCTGGGCCGATTTCAAGGGCTCGTTCCTGCCCAGTCCCGATACGGTCTGCTCGGTGGTCTATGCTGGCGGGTTGATCCGCGAATGCAAGGACGACAAGGGCCGCAAGATCGCCATCGTCAATACCAACGATCTGGCCGTGAACCTGCAATCGCTGGCGCCCAGCACCGATGTGCGCTGGAACGGCGGGGGCGTCGCGGGCGGCACGGACGGTCAGAAACGGCTGGGGATCAAGCCGATGTTCGCCAGCGCGCTGGACAGCCCGTTCAACGCGGTGATGACCGGCCCGGGCGGCAAAGCCCTGCCGGACGATCTGTTCGAGGTGCGGCTGCAGCGCAAGGGCTTTCCCGATGCCATGTGGGGGCAGGGCAAGCCCGACACCCGGACACCGGCCGCAAAGCTGCTGCAAAAGGTGCCCGCCGGCCTGACCGTCACCCTTAGTGCCAAGGGCAAGGCCAGCCAGGTGCGCCACGCCTTGCCGGCGATGCAGCTGGCGGTCTTTGCCTACGAGCCGATCGACAAGGTGATCCGCTGGGGCGATCTGGCGATCCCGGCCGACATCACCGCCAAGGGCGCCAGCACGATGGCGCAGATCATCACCAGCGACAAACGCGGCGCGGTCATGGCGGCGCTGCAGGCGGCCACGCCGCATCCGCTGAACGACAGCGATCTGACCCGCACCGCCGCGCAGGCCGCCACGATCTATCAGTCCGAGCCGACCTATGCCGCGCTTGGCCAACTCTTGCCGGAGGAGCGGTAACCATGGCCGAAACAGCCCCCCCGTCGGATCAGCCGCCGCTGCAGGCCGGTCAGATCCGGTTCTATCAGGCCGCGCCCCCGGCGATGCCGCCGGGCGATTACACCCTGACCGTCACCCAGACGCTGAGCGGCGGCAAGGGCGACCGCTATGAGGCGCAGCGCGGCACTGCCTCGGACAGCTTTCGCACCGACAGTCCCTTTGCGGTGGCCGGTCCGCGGTTCTACCTCAAACCCAGTGAAATCTATTCGGTCTATCCGCCCAAGGGTGATTTCGGCCCGCATGACAACGCGCTGCCCCAGGTGGTGTTCACCCGCCGCACCCTGCCGTGGGAACGGACGCTGGATGGCGCACCGCTGGACCCGGACAACCCGGTGCCCTGGATGGCGCTGCTGTCGCTGTCACCCGGCGATTTTGCCGATGGCAAGCTGCCCAAGGTGACCGCATCCACCGTGGCGGACCTGCTGGCGCCGCCTGCCGGAACGCTGGGGCCGCAGGGGCTGCGGCTGGAGTACGGCGAGGATGGCAAGGACCTGTGCAACACCCTGGACCTGCCGATCGCAGTGTTCGCCGAAATCTGCCCCAGCGCCGAGGACCTGCCGTTTCTGGCGCATGTGCGCGAAGTCAGGACCGCCGGCAAGGAAACCCTGTCGCTGAAACAGGATGGCTGGTTCACCGTGGTCCTGGGCAACCGCATGCCCGAAACCACCACGCAGGCCGAAGGCATCCCCAACCTGGTCTGCCTTGTCTCGCTCGAAGGGTTCAGGGACCACCTGCCGGTGCTGGACGCCAATGCCACGCCAAAGGTGGGCGGCGCGGGCGCCGACACGGCGCAATCGGTGCGTCTGGCGGTGCTGGCCAGCTGGCAGTTCACCTGCTACGGGCACAATGACTTCAAGGTGCGGATGACCGACCTGGACGACCGGTCCCTGCTGTCGCTGGGGGCCAGCAAGCTGCCCGGCACGACCGATGGTGAAAAGGCGGTCAACACCGCCTTTGACCTGGGCTATGCGGCGCTGAACCACACCACCCGGACAGGCGAAAAGACCGTGTCGTGGTATCGCGGTCCGCTGATCCCGCTGCGCATGCCGCCGCGTTCGCCCTATGCCTTCATTCCCAGCGCCGACCGGGCGCTGCGCTATGACGATACCGGCATGTTCGCCGCCGAATATGCGGCGGCCTATGAACTGGGGCGTCTGCTGGCCTTGCAGAACCGGGCGGTGACCAGCGCCATGGCGCGCTACCGCTCGTCCGTAAAGCTGGCCCAGACCCGCGCGGCGCGGCGCCTGGCCAATGCCGACCGCTTTGGCGTCACTGACCTGAAAAAGCCCGGCGACACCTTCGAAGACGTGGTCGCGGCGCTGTTTGAAACCTCGAAAGGATTGGGCTGACATGGCACAGGACGTCGACCCGGACCTGCCCGAAATGCCCGATGTGCTGCGCCGGTTCCTGGCGCGCTCGGTGCTGCTGTACGGGGTGCCGTTCAGCTACCTGGTGCCGGACGAAAGGATGCTGCCGCCCGAATCCATCCGTTGGTTCCACATCGATCCCGGATGGATCGCGACCCTGGCGCAGGGTGCCACCAGCGTCGGGCGGCCAACCCCGAAGGACAGCGAGATCGACACCTACCTGCGCTACAACGCGTTGACCCATGCGCTGTCGGGCGCCGCCGGGCTGCGCGCCGCCCCCGCTGACGCGGGCGAGCCGACAGTGAAACAGGCCGACTGGCCGCTGACCGGCTTTTTGATGCGCTCCGAGGTGGTGGCCGGCTGGCAGGGCGTCGAAATGCACGCCATGGACAAGGCCGGGGCCGAATTGGCGCCGCTGCGCATCGACCGATTGTCGCCGGGCATCATGCTGTGCATCTTCAACGGGGTGGTCGATGTGCTGACGGTCAAACAGCCGCCCGAAGGCATGCATTTCGGCCTGTCGCCGGATGCGGGCGGCGGCTATCGGCGGCTCAAGCTGCGCAACCTGAACGGCAGCTTTGCCGTGACCACGATCAAGGGCCCGCTGGCGCAGCAATCCGCCAGCCGCGACGCCAGCGCCCGCTGGGCCTATAAGGGCGATGCAGCATGGGCGGGCGGCACACTGAGCGCCGATCAGATCACCGCCCTGACAGCCGGGTTCAGCGCCACCGCCCAGGATTGGGACTATGCGGTCGACAATGCGCGGATGGGCCTTTTGGACAAGGGCGGCGTGACGCTGGGCTTTACGGTCACCACCACCCAGCCGGGGCGCGATGACGTCGTGCAGGACGTCGCCCTGTCGCTGTCGGGCACGGGCGCGGCGCCGCAGATCGTGCAGGTGCCAGGCAGCGGCGCCAAAAGCCAAAGCAGCACGGTCGATCCGGGCGCGTTTTTCCCCGCTTGCTTCAAGACCGACCTGCAGGCCCCGATGCGCGCCCCCGCCAGCGCCGGACGGCGGCCGACGCGCACGGTGCACATCGCCCGGCTGGCGCAGGACATCCAGGCGCAGTTGCAGGCGCATCAGCAATCGGTGCCGAAATTCACCTCGGCGGAATTCGGCGTGCAAATGGTCGAAAGCCCCGGCTTCGTCACCTTCAAGGCGCAGGACACACCATGACCAAAGCAGGATCAGGCTGGCTTTTGGCCCCGATGGAGCTTTCGGCCCTTGTCGTCGGCGTGGACGCGGGCAGCGGGACCCATGCCTGGAATGACCTCAGCCCGGATTTTTCGCGGATCTACAATGATCTGGCCCATAGCGGGCCACAGCTGGTCCGACTGTTTCCGCAGGGCGGCACCACGCCCGCGCCGGGCGGCGGCATCCACCTGCACTGGCTTTTGCCGCAGGCCTTCGGCCATGGCACCCAGTCCGGTGACGGCAGGCTGGTGCATCCGCATATTCCGAACCGCTGGCTGGTGCGGCGCATCCGCCATGCGCCGGGCCGCCAGGCCATCGTCGATATCGCCTCGTGGATGATCGAAAGCGATTTCCTGCACGACTTTGCCCAGACCCAGCGTCTTGAGGGCGCGGCGAATTTCCTGCACGAACCCAGCCCCCAGCTGTTCGCCAATGTCGGGCAGGCAACGCGGCTGGACAAATGGACCGAGACCCAGGCCGATTACCGGCTGACGCTGACGGCGCTGGGGTCGGGCAGCGCGGATTTCGCCGCCTCTTACCCGGCGTCCCGGGGCGTTCTGGGCTTTCACGATGCCGATCCGTCCGAAGGCGATGACGGGGACTGGCAGGTCAGCTATCAGGTGATCGGCTGGTGCTCGGACCCGGCCCGCGACCTGCTGGCTGGGGCCAGTGACACCGATCTGGCCGCGCGGCTTGATGCGCTGGACTTCGAGATCAGCGACACCGCCAAGGCGCTGGGGCCGATGAACCGGGTGCTGTGCCACGGCGCGGCGACGCGGGTGGGCTGGAACAAGGCCGATCTGCATGTCTCCTCGGTGCCCTCGGGGGCGGCGACGGTCTGTGTCGGCAATTCCTCGGGCGAGGCGCTGGCCAGCATGCTGGCCCCGATGATGACCGGCACCTCGGGCGATCCCGCGACGCTTGAACCGATCCTGACCGCCTTTCACTATGACATGCTGGGCAGCGATCACAGCCTCGAGGATGTGGGCGCCGAACTGCACCGCCACCGCTTCAACAGCCGCGCGGGGCCGGACCGCTTTTCGATCGACGCGCGGCGCAACCCGGTGTCGGCGCTGGCCGCCAGCGGCGCGCCCGAGGCCGTCCAGCCGCCGCGCCCGGTGGAAACCCTGCCGCCCGAAATCGCCCGCGCGCTGCACGGGCTGAACGAACAGGCGCGCGCCGCCTTTGATGCGACAGTCGCGCTGGCCCGCGCCCGGCAGGATCTGTTTACCCTGTGGTGCCAATGGGCCGCGCGGTTCTATGCCAGCCGCGCAGAGCCGCTTGACCTCGGCCTGCAGATCCTGCGCGCGCGCGAACTGGTCGATCTGGCGGCGCAGCAGGCCAGCGGCGCGGCCGATGACCTGGCCCGCCAGCGCAGCGCGCTGGAGCAGACCCTGGCGCAGCGCCTGCCGGACCTGGAGCTGGCGCAATCGACCACCGATCCGTTCTATCACCCTGCCGATCCGGCGGTGCTGATCACCGGCAAGGGCTTTGCCCCGCGCAATGTCTACACTCAGTACAGCCACCCCGACAAACTGCCCTGTCGCCACGGCGGAGAGCTGATCGACGGGGTCTCGGCCCTGCTGCCCAACCAGTCCAGCCGCGCCACCGTGCGTCTGCAGCAGCTGTTCCCGCTGACCGGCATGACCGCGCTGCCCGATCTGGCCACCGGACCCTATCGGGACCTGGCCGACGGGCTGTTGCGCGAAACCCTGCTGCTGGACCCGGTCGATCCGCGCAACGCCGCCCCGCAGCAGCCCGCAAGCATCGCGCCCCTTGTCGATGCCTTCGTGGCGCAAAGTTCGTCGGTGCCGTCCACCGCCGCGCTCAAGCAGCTGGGCGACGACATCGCGGCGCTTTTGTCAGGCACACCAAGGCCGGGCGACGATGCCCCAAGGTTCAGCGCCCTGACCCCGGCCGCCCCGGCGCGGCCTCCGGCGCAGCCGGGCCTCAGACGGTGGCAGGGCAATCCCTGGCGGCCGGTGTCCCTGACATGGCAGATCGCCTGGCAGCCGCAAAGCGGCGCGGGCGGCAATGGCGATCTGGCCAGCGGCTGGACCAGCTGGGGGCTGGACAGCGGCGGCGATGATTTTACCCTGCCTGACACTCTGACCTTCGACCCCGAGCCCAGCATTTACGAAGGCCACGCCATGCTGGCGCCCAATGCCGGATGGGTGCTGCGGCGGCGGCTGGAAAAGCTGATCGAGCACAAGGCCAACGACAGGCTCAGCGATATCGTTTCGGCGATCGACGATCTTCCGGCGCTGGGGCAGACCCTGTCCGGCTTTCACGAAGCGCTTGTACAATTGCTGCCCGGCCTGCAACTGCCGCCGATCAACCCGGCCTATGTGCTGGGCGGCGCGGGCGCCAAACCCGATGCGGTCGGGCGCGACATCGGGGATGTGGCGGCGCTGGACCCGCAGGCCATGCATGCGCCCGATCTGGGCGATGGCGGCGCGCCGCGCACGGCCTTTCAACCGATCCGCGCCGGCCTGATGAAGCTGCACCGGCTGGCGGTGGTCGATTCCTTTGGCCAGATGCGTGTGGTGATCGACCCGGCCGGGGCCAGCGCGCCGGTGGTTGCCTCGTTCGGCTTGCCGCAGACGGCGCAGGCCAGGGCCGACAATGCCATCATCCTGCCGCCGCGCCATGTGCAACCGGCGCGGCTGGACTTTCGCTGGCTTCCGGCACAACCCGGCACGCCCGGCGGATCGCCTTTGTGTGGCTGGGTGTTTTCCAACCATCTCGATCAAAGCCTGATGGTCTGCGATGCCCGGGGGCAGCTGCTGGGTGCGGTGCAACGGGTGATCCGTGCCCCCGGCGCCGGGGGCGGCACGGCCGGGGCCGGGTTCTTCTGGGTGCCCGTACCCGGATCGGACAATGGCCCCGAAACCATCGCCGACCCTGAACTCAGACGCTTTGTCGCCGGTCTGTTGCGGTTGGGTCCCGACGCGGGCGAGGATTTCCTGAGCGCGCTGGCCGCGGCGCAGGCCCAGGGTGAAAGCGCGGTACACCACGATGCCCGCTTGTCCGTGCTGGTGGGCCAGCCGCTGGCACTGGCCCGCGCCGAGCTGACCATCCAGCTTGAAGGGGCGCCGCTGCGCAGCATCGCCGCGCCCTTGCCGGACGCGGATTTCCCGGCGCCGACGCGCGGCGCGCAGGACGTGGCCTTTCCGCTGCAACTGGGCGGCGGGGCGCTGGCGGCGGGCGGGTTGGCGGGCTTTTTGCTGGCGGGCGACGATACCTTCTATCCGCGCCACGGGCTGCGCGGGCGCGATTTCCCCGGCGCGCTGGTGCATGGAAAACAGGTGCCGCTCAGCGCCGGCACCCCGCTGCCGGTGACCTTGCTGATGGACCCGCATGCGCCGGTCTATGCGCGCACCGGGGTTCTGCCGCGCCATGGGCTGACCCTGCCCGAAGAGGTGGCCGCAGGCCTGTCGGCGATCCGCGACGTGTTCTTTCAAAGCGCGCCGGTGCTGGGGCCGCCGGGCGCGCCGCGCGTGCCCAGCCCGTCGGATGACTATGGCCAATGGTCCTGGGCGGTGCGCCCGCAGGTGACCCACTGGAAGGAATACGCCGACATCTCCGATCCCGGCGATCGCGGCGGCTTTGGCCCCGCGCCGCAGGAATTGCAGGAAGGCTGGCTCAAGCTGGTGATGAACCCGGTCAACATCGCGGCCTTTTGGGTCAAGCAGGGCGCATTGAAGGTGCCCGCCGGAACCCGGGTGACGCTGGGCTGGATGGTCGAAGGCGCGCAGACCCTGACCCTTAGCGCCGAGGGCACGCCAGATCCGATCGCCCAATGGACCGCCACCCAGGACGACCCGCTGCCGCAAGACGCGCCCTATGTGGTCACCGCCGCCGTCAAGCTGGTCCTGACGGCCACTGACGCCAGCGGCAACCGCAGCACGCGACCGCTAAGATTTGACGTGGAATAGGACACAGCCGCCATGACCAAGGACAGTTTTACCCTAAAGGTTGTCTCGCAGGAGTTGCGCGTCAAGGATCCGCAGAATGCGCGGGTGTCGATCCAGATCACCAATGCCACCGACAGCGATCTTGTTCCGGTGCTTTACCTGTTGATCCCGCTTTCGCTGGTCGCGCAAAACGACATGGGCCTGGTGCGGTTCGCCCCGGCGGCGCTGAACGGCCTGGCCCAGCATCCGGCGCCGGACGGGATGGCGCGGTTTCGCCTGGGCGCGGCGCGCGGGGTGCGCATCGCCGCCGGGGCAAGCCTGACGCTGGAGCTGTCGCAGATCACCGCGCAGACCGAGGGGCCGCAAAGCCTGACGCTGCAATGGGACCTGTTCAGCCAGGCCAGCGGCAGCGCCGATGTCACGCTTGACGTGATGGGCGCCGATGCTACGCCAAAGATCCTGTCGTTCCGCGCCCGCGAAACCGTTCTGACCAACCACACCAACAAGGACCCGGTGCGGCTGGAATGGGAAACCAGCCCCGGCGCGACGGTGCGGCTTTTGCGGCTGAACGACACGATCGCCCCGGCCGAGGGCAAACCGTCCGCCCCGACCAAGACCCAGCCCGATTTCCGCGATACCGGTTACGAAGGCGTCGGCCTGTGGCCCTATCGGCTGGAGGTCAGCGAGGACGGCCGCACCATTTCGCGCACCGTCTATGTCCGGGTGCAGGCCCCCGGCTGGAACCAGATCGCCTGCGCGCAGGGCGCGCCTGTGGCGCTGCTGCACGATGCGGCGCGCGCGCTTTATGGTATCTTTCACACGCAGAACGGCTCGGCCATCTATCCGCTGGACCCGGCCACCGGCGACATGGGCCGGCAGGGTGCGATCTGCCCCAATGGCATCGTGCCCGACCCCCATGGCAAAAGCCCCGCGGCCTTCTTCAACAACAAGATCTACCTTGTGGGCGGCAGCCAGATCGACGACGGCGTGTTTTCCAACGCGGTGCAGTGCTATGATCCGGTGGCGCAGACCATGACGCAGGTCGCGCAGACTGCGCCCTGGGCGGCGCGGCTGGGGCACAGTTGCACGGTGCATGACAACCGGCTTTGGGTGATCGGCGGCGTCGATGAAAACGGCAATACGCTGAACGACGTGCACCATACGGCCAACGGGGTCGACTGGACGGCGGCGACGCCGCTGGGGCAGGGGCTTTGCCTGCATTCGGCGCACAGCTATGCTGGCAGGCTGTGGCTTTATGGCGGGGTCGACACGCCCTTTGGCATCCCGCAGACCGGGCTTTGGCAAACCACCGACGGCGCGGACTGGCGTGAAACCCGGTTCTTCACCTCGACCGATGGCGATGGCACCGATCCCGGCTTTGGCGCGCCTTTCGGGGCTGCCCTGACCACCCAGAGCAGCAGCAAGGGCGCGGAAACGCTGAAGGTGATTGCCACCTACCAGCCGCATTCGGCCGACCTGGTGTCGGGGATGTACCAGTTGCAGGGGCTTGGGCCGGCCAACCTGATCAAGGACAAGGACCCGATCACCGAACAGGCCGGTTGGGCCGTGGTGACCGATCCGCAAAGCCTGCCGCAGCCCTTCCGGCTCTGCGCCGCCAGTTTCAGGTCCTACATCTTCGTGCATTCGATGCTGGTTGATTATCCGACCAACACGCTCAGCTTTCACATCCAATAGCGTCAGCCCCCGGAGAGTTCCCGATGACCCAGACCGTCAAAACCATGATCCTCGCGGCCCTGACCCTGCTGGCAACGGCTGCCGCGGCGCTGGCCGGCACGATCCAGGTGGCGGTGATCCCCGCCACCATCAGCGGCGATGGCGACAGCTTTGCCCTGGGCGCCGAGGGCAAGACGACGGCCGATCTGGTCTTTGATCTGTCGATGCTGCCGCCGGGGGTGACGGTTTCGGGCGCGCAGCTGCGGCTGGTGCCGATCGGGCGCGGGGCGGGCTCGCAATTCGTGCGGATCTTCGAGACTGGCAAGCCGGGGCAGTCGATCGGATCGCTCAGCGTCGGGCCGGGCGAGGCGCCGGTGCTGTCCTCGGGCAATGGCATCGCCGATCGGCTGATGCAGGGCGGCGGGACACTGGGGCTGACGCTGTCGACCCAGTCGGTGCGGGTTGACCGCAGCTATGCCTCGATCAAGGCCAAGGCCAGCAGCACGCGGCCCCGGCTGATTGTCGAATGGAACGACACCGCCCCCGCGCTGACGCAGCAGGGCGCGCGGCTGACCTATCGCGGTGCCCCCGATGACGTGACCCCCTGGACCCTGATCCCGGTGGGCGGCGCCAGGCTGACCGGGATGTTTGCCGCGCGGCAGATCCTGACCGGCCCGGTCTTTGTCGGCGCCGATGTCATCGTAATCGCCGATGACGGGCAGGGCCCGCGGCTGGTCGGGCTGAACCCGCTCAAGGGGCTGTCGTGGCGCTATCCGGCCAACCAGCCGCTGCAGGCCGCGCCCTGGAAATACCTTCGGGTGGATGCGCGCGGGCGGCTTTTGGCCTTTCGCAACGACGGTGTGGTGACGGTGTTCGACGGCTTTGGCGCGCAGGGCCCCACCGGCATGACCGATCACGCCATCCCCGATCTGCTGGTGTCCAAACGCCCGGTGGTCAGCGCTGGCGGCATGATCGCCTTTCTCGGCGACCAAAAGCCCGGCGATCTTGGCAACCACATCTACAGCTACAGCCCGCTGCCGGGGGCTTTGGCGCTGTGGCGGTCTGACCAGACCGTGGGCAAGGCGACGGCGCCGGTGCTCAGCCCGCGCATGGGCGATCATCTCGTCTATGCGATGGTGGATGGCCCGGACCGGGGGCTTGCCATCTTTGAGGCCGCCACCGGCCTGCTGCGCTTTCCGGTGGACGGGCAGGGCGCGGGCTTCCCGCAGGGCAGCGACCTGGACAAGTTTTCGCAGTTTCACCCGGTGCTGCCGGTCGCGGTGCCCGGCGCGAACGGAGCGCAGGAATGGGCCTATCTGGCGGGCTATGGTGCCCAGACCGGCACGCTCGAAGGCTATGCCGACCTGACCCTGCCGGGGCGTCCGGCGCAATGGGCCGCGCCGCAGTCCGGTGCGATGTCACGCTGCGTCTCGCCGCCCGTGGCAGAGGGGGACAGGCCGGCCGTGATCTGCGTGCAGGACAAAGGCCTGCGCCGCTATGATTTCGCCAGTGGCAAGGAGCTGTGCCGCTCGGATCCGGCCAGCGGCGATTTCGTGGCCACCTCGAACCTGATCGGCGATGGCGCCGGCAACGTGGTCTTCTGGCAAGAGGATACCGCCAGCAGCGGCGCGCTGCATGGCTTTGACAGCGCCTGCCAATGGCAGTTCTCGCAGCCCCTGGATGGCATTCCCGCGCGCACCGACGGCATCGAGGTGCTGGAGCTGCGGATCGCCCCGGACGGGATGATCTATCTTGTCAGCACCACGCAGCTGCTGGCGATCCGGTTGATGACACCGGGCGACAGGCGCGTGACCGCCATGGCGGCGCAGACGCAATACGCCGCCTCTGGCGTGCTGTCCTTTGCCGGGGCGCAGGCCCCGGCGGGCGGGCCCATCGCGCTATATGCGGCGGATCGGCTGGCGCTGGCGGGGCTGAGCATTTCCGATGGCGCGCAGGTCTTTTGCACCGCGAGGAACGGCATCGGCTTTGGTCCGGGGTTTCGCGTCGAAAAGGGCGGGGCGCTGCGCTGCGGCTTTGACCGCTTTGAGGCACCGAACTAGCCGCGCGTCGCGCCACCGCTTGACACCGAGGCCGCCATGCGGCACCCGGTTCCCTGTGGGGGTCCGATGAAAATCTGCGCTTTGACAATGGTCTATCGGGATTACTGGGCGTTGTCGCGCTGGTACGCCCATCATGGCGCGCAGCTGGGCCCCGAAAACCTGTTCATCGTGGCCCATGGCGCCGATCCGCAGATTGCGCAGATCTGCCCGGGGGCCTCGGTCATCACGATCCCGCGTGACGATTTCGCCAACTTTGACCGCAACCGCGCGGCGCTGTTGAACGGCATCCATGCCGGGCTGGTGCAGGCCTATGACTGGGTCATCCGCACCGATGCGGACGAATTGATCTGCTTTGATCCGGATCGCTATAACTCCCTTGTGCAAGCCTTTGAGAAGAATTCGGAATTCCCGGTTTTGACGGCGCTTGGCTTTGATCTGGTCGAAATGCCGGGCGACGCCCCCCTGACAGAAGCTGCGCTATTCTCTCAGCGTACCAACCTGGGCTTTTCCGGCCATTATTCCAAGGCGATCGCATCGCGCAGGCCGATAGAATTCCTGCTGCATGGGGTGCGCGTCGCACCGCGCCGCTTGGACAGCTTTCCCTTTGCCATGCCGCGCGGGCTGTTCCTGGCGCATCTGAAATACGCTAACCGCGCCGTGCTGGACGCGGTCAACAAGGTGCGCATGGACATCGCCAACCGCGATGCCCCCGGCCTGCCCGGAACCGGTTGGAGCGAGGCCGACGCCGACGCCGCGCGGTTTCACGACAGCTTTGCCGAAAAGAAGCTGATCGACTGGGACAAGGCCGAGCAGAAGGCCTTTGACACCCTGTCGGTCAAACCCGCCCGCATCGAGAAAAGCGCCATCGTCAAGACACGCGCGCTCAAACTGCCGTACCGGACCCGGCTGCCCGCCCGGTTTGGCGCGCAGGGATGACCCCGGACATGACCTGCCATGCTTGACCCGCTGCTGTCGCTTTTGCCGATCTACCTGCTGCTGCTGCTGGGCGCCGGAGCCATCAAGACGCGCCTGATCCCCCCCGAGGCGCTGCCCCATCTCAGCCGCTTTGCGCTGGTGATCTGCATGCCGGTGATCGTTGCCTCGGCGGTGATGCGGGCGGGGGATCTGACGCAGTTCAACTGGCTGTTCATTGCCGGCTATGCTGCGGCGGCGCTGATTGTGCTGGCGGTGGGCGCCGTGATCATGGCGCGCGGCTTTGGCATTCCCGGCGCGCTTGCGGCGATGATGGGCATGGGCATGTCCAGCGCCAACACGATCTTTCTGGGCTATCCCGTCGCGCTGGTGCTGTTCCCCGAGCAGGTCGACCGGCTGTTTGCCTGGATCATCGTGGCCGAGAACCTTGTGGTGATCCCCGTGGCCATCGTCGCCTCCGAGGTGCTGAGCGGCGAAAAGGGGCGGGGTTTCGCGGCCTCGCTGCGCCAGACGCTGGGGCAGATGATGCGCAGCCCGGTGTTGATCGGGCTGGTGTCGGGGCTGGTGATTGCCGGGCTCGACGTGCCGCTTCCCGACCCGATAGACCAGACGCGCGCGCTGGTGACCGCGGCGGCGCCGCTGCTGGCGCTGTTCTTTGTCGGCGGCACGGTGGCCAACGCCCGCTGGCGCGAAACCGGCGCGCCGGTGCTGGTGATTGCCCTGGGCAAGCTGGTGCTGCATCCGCTGGTGGCCTTGGGCGTGTTGTCGATGCTGCCTGGGATCGCGCCGCAAACGGCGATTGCCGGCATGGTCTTTGCCGCCATGCCGATGTTCGCGATCTTCCCGATCCTGTCCGCGCGCCATGGCGGGGCCGAGCTTGCCTCGTCCGCGCTGGTGGTCACGACGCTGCTGGGCGCGCTCAGCGTCGGCGCGCTGGTGCTGGTGATCTGAACCGGGGAAGCCGCGCGCCCGGCCATGGTTGCCAAGTTCTGGATGCCGCCCCGCGACACGGACCAAGAGGTGCACAAATCAACCGGACAACGCCGGGCTCTCCGAGGTTTTGGAAACAATCCGGCACAACGCCGGTATTTGTTTCGTAAAAGGAAACGGGGCCGCGCGGGCCCCGTTTTGTCTGGCTTAGCCGGCCAGCGCCTTGTTCAGGTTCTCGTCGATCTTTTCGAGGAACCCCATGGTGGTCAGCCAGCCCTGGTCAGGCCCGACCAGCAGCGCCAGGTCCTTGGTCATGTACCCCGCTTCGACGGTTTCCACGATCACCCGTTCCAGCGTTTCGGCAAAGCCCTTGAGCGCGGCGTTGCCGTCCAGCTTGGCGCGGTGCCGCAGGCCACCGGTCCAGGCATAGATCGAGGCGATCGAGTTGGTCGAGGTCGCCTCGCCCTTTTGGTGCTGGCGGTAGTGGCGGGTGACGGTGCCATGGGCGGCCTCGGCCTCGACGATCTTGCCGTCGGGGGTCATCAGCTGGCTGGCCATCATGCCAAGCGATCCAAAGCCCTGCGCCACGGTGTCCGACTGCACGTCGCCGTCATAGTTCTTGCAGGCCCAGACGAATTTGCCGTTCCATTTCAGCGCGCAGGCCACCATGTCGTCGATCAGGCGGTGTTCGTACCAGATGCCGGCGGCCTTGAACTGTTCTTCGAACTCTTCTTCATAGATCTGCTGGAACAGGTCCTTGAAGCGGCCGTCATAGGCCTTGAGGATGGTGTTCTTGGTCGACAGGTAGACCGGCCAGCCGATGTTCAGGCCATAGTTCAGCGACGCGCGGGCAAAGTCGCGGATCGAATCGTCAAGGTTGTACATCCCCATGTAGACGCCCGCCGAGGGCGCGTCGTAGACGATCTTTTCGATCACCGTGCCGTCCTCGCCTTCGAATTTCATCGTCAGCTGGCCCTTGCCGGGGAAATGGAAATCCGTCGCCTTGTACTGATCGCCAAAGGCATGGCGGCCGACCACGATGGGATCGGTCCAGCCGGGCACAAGGCGCGGTACGTTCTTGCAGATGATCGGCTGGCGGAACACCACACCGCCCAGGATGTTGCGGATCGTGCCATTGGGGCTGCGCCACATCTGTTTCAGGCCGAATTCCTCGACCCGCGCTTCGTCGGGGGTGATGGTGGCGCATTTGACCGCGACGCCGACCTCTTTGGTCTTTTCGGCGGCGTCGATGGTGATCTGGTCGTCGGTGCGGTCGCGTTCCTCGATGCCCAGATCGTAGTACAGCAGATCAATGTCCAGATAGGGCAAGATCAGCTTTTTCTTGATGAAATCCCACATGATACGGGTCATTTCATCCCCGTCCATTTCGACTATCGGGTTGTCGACCTTGATCTTTGTCATCGCCTGTTCCTTTGAATGACGGAGGCTTTGAGCCCATCTCTAGCCCATGTTCGCGGCGGCCTCAATCTGTGTATGCAAGTGTATACCGAAAATTGGACGCTGATCCCGGGATAATGGCTAAAACTGAAGCGGAAACTAACGGTTTCGAAACGCGTCAGCCATTAGGTGTGATCGCCATGAAAGCGGACCGACGTGACGCAGTGGATGCAGGCATGGGGATTTTCGCGCTGGTGCTGGCGGCGGGGTTGTCGCTGCGCGGGCTTGTCGGCCCTTTGCCGCAGGACGCCGGGTTGCCGGTGCTGGTGGTCGCGCCGCCCTGGGGGGCCGGGGCGGCAGCGCTGGTGCAACAGGCGGGCGGCCAGCTGGTGGGGCCGGTCCAGGCCCCGCTGGGCGCGCTGGCCGTGTTCGAAGGACCCGTGCCCCGGCAAAGACTGTTGTCGCTGGGCGCGTGGATGGTGCGGGATGGTCGTTTCGTGGCGACCCTCTGCCTGGATGGGAAAGAATGATGGAAACGCCGAATACCTCCAAGCGGTCGAACGAAGCCGGCAAGGCCGTGCTGGCGCTGGCCTATGCGATGATCCTGTTGCAGGTCCTGTCCGATTTCAAACTGGGGACCAGCCTGCTGTCCGGGACCGCCGGGACTGTCTTGCTGGCGCTTGTGGCGACGCTGGCGGTGCGGCGCCAGTCGCGGCTGGCCGGAGATGTGATCGCCGTCTGCCTGGTCGGGCAGGTGGCGATCCTGACCGTCACCTATCGCGGGCATCCCTGGCAGATCGACACGCATATGGTCTATTTCGTGATGCTGGCGGGGATATCGACGCTGGGCAACATCCGCGCGCTGTTGGTCGGGGCAGGGGCGACTGCGGTGCATCACCTTGGCCTGACCTTCTTTTTGCCGGCGCTGGTCTATCCGACCATCGACCTGATGCAGAATATCGAACGCACGGTCCTGCATGCGGGGGTCGTGGTCTTTGAAACCGCGATCCTTGTGCAATCCATCGCGCGCAGCAACGCGCTGGTCCGGCGGATCACCGAACAAAGCGAATCGGTTGCCGACCAATCGCACCGCGCTGAAATCGCCGAGGCGAAGGCCCGCCAGATGGTGGCCGAGGCCGAGCAGGCCATCGGCCTGCTGCGCACCAACCTGCACCGCCTGGCGGATCGGAACCTGACCTGCGAAATCAAGGACACCATGCCCGAGGCCTTCGAAGACCTGCGGCGCGACTTCAACCTTGCGGTGCTGCGGCTGGACGCGGCGCTTGGCCATGCGCAGGGCATGGCCCATGATTTCGACGGCGAAGCGCGGCTTTTGGGGGATTTGCTTGAACATCTGGCCCAAGGGACCCAGGCGCAGGCCTCGGGGCTGGGGCGGCAGGCGGAACTGGTGCAGCAGCTCAGCGGACGGCTCGAGGCCTCGGCCCGGCAGGCAGAGCGGGCGGCGCAGCGCGTGTCCACCGCCCGGGACGAGGCCGACCAGGGCGGCGAGATCACCAACAAGGCCGTCGCCGCCATGCAACGGATCGAGCGCAGCTCGGGCGAGGTCAGCAACATCATGGACCTGATCGACGACATCGCCTTTCAGACCAACCTTCTGGCGCTGAATGCCGGGGTCGAAGCGGCGCGCGCCGGGGCCTCGGGGCGCGGCTTTGCGGTGGTCGCGGGCGAAGTGCAGGCCCTGTCGCAACGCACCGCCGAGGCCGCGCGCGGCGTCAAGGAACTGATCTCCAGCAGCGAGGAACAGGTTGCCTCGGGGGCCAAGCTGGTGAATGAGGCCGGCCGCCGCCTATCGAAGATCGTCGAACACGTCAACGAAGTGAACGCGATGATCGAGGATATCCGCAAGGATGCGGGTAGCCGCGCCACGGAAATGGCCGATGTGTCGCAACAGATTTCGGAACTCGACAGCAAGGCGCAGGCCATTCTTGACCAAAGCGCCGAGATGGCAGGCTCGGGGCAGCGGTTGCGCAGCCACGCCGATGAACTGGCCCATGTGATGGCGCGGTTCACCATAAACGACAGCGGCGCCGATGCCGGCGATGCGGCCCGGCGCCGGGCGTGACCCGGGTGGTCAGGTGACCGGCTGTGCCGCCTCGGCGCGGCGCAGCCACTGCATCGCGATCAACGCGCAGATCACCTGCACCAGAATGCCGATGGCGACCGGCAGGGGCGTGCCGTCAAACAGCAGGCTGACCGGAATGGCCAGCGCCACCGCGCCCACCGTCGCCAGCGCCCCGATAATCGAGGCCGCCAGCCCGGCGATATGGCCCATCGGCTCCATCGCCAGGGCGTTCAGGTTGCCCAGCGTCATCCCGGCCTGAAAGAACACCGTCGTCTGCCACAGGACAAAGGCCGCAAACAGCGCCGTGCCCGACAGCCCAAAGGCGATCAGCAGCACCATCGTCGTGCTGAACAGCACCTGCGCCGACAACATGCCCGTCACAAGACGGCGCATCCCGACACGCATCACCAGCGCCGCGTTGAGAAAACTGGCCGAGCTTGAGGCAATGGCAATGCCGCCGAACCACAGCGGGAAACTGTCCGCGCGCTGGAAAAAGACGTCATAGATCGGCTGCACGTTGGAAATCATGCTGAACAGCGCGGCAAAACAGAAGGTCTGCGCGACGATCGACAAGCGCACCACCGGATGCGTCAGCACCTCGAGCGTGGCGGCGCGCAGTTTTGCCGCCTGGAACGGGCGGCGGTTTTCGCGCGGCAGGGTTTCGGGCAGGCGCAGCGCGAACCATGACGCCGTCAGAATGGAAAACAGCGCAAAGCCCCAGAACACCGCGTGCCAGCCACCAAGCACGATCAGCTGCGCCCCCAGCAGCGGCGCGATCGCCGGAACCAGCGTGAAAATGATCATCACAAAGGACATGATCTGCGCCATGCCGCGCCCGGCATAAAGGTCGCGCACGATGGCCATGGCCACAACGCGCGGGCCCGCCGCCCCCAGCCCCATGAAGAACCGCGCCAGCAGCAGCATTTCCAGGCTGTGCGCCAGGATGGCCGTCAAAGACGACAGGATATACAGCCCGGCCCCCGCAAGAACCACGGGCTTGCGGCCAAAGGCGTCGGACAGCGGCCCGGTGACGAGCGTTCCCAGACCCATGCCCAGCACAAAGATCGTCACCACCAGTTGCACCCGGTTGGGATCCTCGGGCGAAAACTCGGCCGTCAACTGGGGCAATGCGGGCAGCATGGCGTCGATCGCAAAGGCGATGGTTGCGGTCAACATCGCCACAATGGCAACGAATTCACCCTTGCTGGGAAGGTTGGGCATGGGGGCCTCGGACGGTTGGATTTGGGGAAGGGGCGTAATAGCCCGATCAGACCCTGCCGGGTCTATACCCATTGCCTTGGGCAAGCCAAGGGCCCGCGGCGCAAAGCCCCTCTGACCTCAGGGCATGACGGCGCCGCGTCAGGGGGCGCCGCTTGTCGGGGCGTCATCCTCGTTGGCGGGGTCCGTGTCGTCGCCCAGCCGGGCAATCAGCCATTCGGTATGCTCTTCGCGCTTGCGCATCGCGAACAGGCCGAACTGCTGCACCGCCACGGCAAAGACGCCCAGCCCCAGCAGGATGAACACGGTGGTGCCGATCTTGCCCGCGACGGTGGCCGGCACAAGGTTGCCGTAGCCCACCGTCGACAGGGTCACCACGGTGAAAAAGTAGGAATCGAGCCAGGACCAGCCCTCGACCTGGCGGAAATAGACCGTGCCGATGGCAATGATCGCCACCAGCGTCGCCACCAGGGTCAGGATTTTCAGCCAGCCGCGCTTCATCCCTGGTCGGCCCCGACCTCGCCGCTTGTCAGCTCGCGGATGACCTGGCCCCAAAGCTCGGGCGATTGCGCGCCGGGCACCGCATGCTGCTGGGCGACGATGAAGGTCGGCACCGAGGTGATGCCCATCCCGCGCGCCGCGGCGTCGCGTTCAAAGATTTCGCGGCGGTCTTCTTCGGTGGCCAGCAGCCGCAGCACGACCGAGGCATCCATTCCGGCACCATCGGCAATGTCGGCCAGCACTTCGGGTTGCCCGATGTCGCGGCCATCGACGAAATAGGCGCGGAACAGCGCCGCAACCACCGGAGTCTGCGCGCCCTCCAGCTCGGCCCAATGGATCAGGCGGTGCGCATCAACCGTGGACGGCGTGCGCGCGATGGCGTCAAGGTTCAGCTTCAGCCCGGCTTTTTCGGCATTCTGCACCACTGGCATATAGGCGTCGATCGCGCCTTTCTTGCCGCCGAACTTGGTTTCCAGGTATTCGCGCCGGTCGATGCCGCCCTTGGGCATGTCGGGGTTCAACATGAAAGGCAGCCAGCGCACCTTGAAAGGATGCCCGGGGTGGGCCTCGAGCGCGCGGTCCAGATTGGCCTTGCCAATATAGCACCAGGGGCAGATGGGGTCGGAAAAGATATCAAGCTGGATCATGGGTCACCTTTGGTTCCCGACCCCCTTAGCAAGTCCTGAGCGCAATTGCGAGAGAGCGCCGCGCCAGCGGTCACACCGGGCGCAGGTCCTTCAGGGTTTGGCGCAGGATCTTGCCATTGGGATTGCGCGGCAGGGCGGCGACATGGACATAGCCGCGCGGCTGCTTGTACCGCGCCAGCCGTTCCTGGGCATGCGCGGTCAGCGCGTCGTCGTCCAGGGCCTCCGGGCCGGTGTAAAAGGCCATGATGATGCGCACGCCGGGCTTGATCTCGACATCGGTCACCGCGACCTCTTGCAGGCCGGGCATGGAGGCCAGCGCCGCCTCGACCTCGAGCGGGGAAACCCGATAGCCGCCGGCGTTCATCATGTCGTCCGAGCGGCCAAGGTAGGTGACCTGGTGATCGGCGTCCATCACGCCACGGTCGCCGGATAGGAACCAGTCGCCGGCGAACTTGGCCCGGGTCGCTTCGGGCGCGCCGACATAGCCCAGCATCAGCCCCGGATCGTCGCGGTGCACGGCGATCACGCCTTCGTCGCCCAGCGGAACCGGCGTGCCGCTGTCATCGACCAGCGCGATATGGCGGCCCGGTTGCGGCGCGCCCAGACGGCCGGGGGCATGGCCGCGCCCCGGCGCCGAAGAAATGAAGGTCGAACATTCCGACATGCCGTAGGCTTCGTAGATCTCGGTCCCGGTGGCCGCGCGCCAGCCGTCGCGCACCGTATCAGGCAGCTTTTCCCCGGCGGCCAGACCATGGCGCAGCTTGGGCAAGGGCGGCAGCGGGAACTTGAGAAGTTGCCGGTAAACCCCCGGCGCGGCGGCAAAAATCGTGACGTCGTTGCGTTTCATCAACAGCGCCAGCTGCGCCGGGTCGGTGCCCGCGGCAGGGATCAGGGCAGCGGCGCCCATGGTCCAGGGGTCCATCAGCCCGGTGCCCAGGGTAAAGGTCCAGTTGAACGCCCCCGCATGCAGCAGCCGGTCCGAGGGTTGCAGCCCGTACCAGCCCTGCATCATCATCTGCCGCGCCCAGATCGCGCGATGGGCATGGCCCACGGCGCGCGGCGTCCCCGAAGTGCCCGAGGTATAGACGATATAGGCCAGCCTTTCGGGATCGCCCATGGCATAGTCGGCGGGCGGCAGGCTGTGCCAGGCCTCAAAGCGGTCGGGGCCATGCACGGGGATCTGCGTCGGCGGGCAGGCCACGCCCTCGCCGCGCAGGATCGCCTTTGGCGACAGGTACTCGATGATGCCGGCCACCTCGCGTTCGGTCAATTGCGACGAGGTCGGCACAGGCACGATCCCGGCGGCAATGGCGCCCAGGTAGGCGATGGGGAAATCCACCGTATTGCCCAGCCGCATCAGCACGATGTCACCGGGTTTCAACCCGCTTTGCAGCAGCCCCGTGGCGGTGCCGCGCACGGCGGCGATCAGCCGGGCATAGGACCAGCGCTGCGCCCCGGTCGGCTTGACGATGGCCAGGGCGATCTTGTCGGGCTGCGCCGCGCCGGCGGCCAGCACATGGGCGGCAAGGTTGAAGGGCGCGGGGCAGGGCGCAAAGGCGCCTTCGTGGAACAGCGATATCATGGGCCTAGGGTTAGGCGCGTGGCTGCACGCTTGCAAGGGCAGGCGGCGCGGCCTATAGGAATTTCCATGTCAAAAGACCCCAAATCCCTGATCCGTATCGCCCGTGAAAACGGTGACGACCATATCGCCGAGCCTCTGGATCTTGGCCAGCGGGTGCGCGAATTGCGCAAGGAAAAGGAATGGACGCTGGAACAGGCGGCGCGCCAGGCCGGGCTTGCCCGATCGACCCTGTCAAAGATCGAGAACGGGCAGATGTCGCCTACCTATGACGCGCTGAAAAAGCTGGCGGTGGGGCTGGAAATCTCGGTGCCGCAGCTGTTCACCCCGCCGCAGCAGGAAAAGGTCAATGGCCGCATGGCCGTGACCCGCAATGGCGAAGGCCAAAGCCACGCCACAGCGACCTATGAACACGAACTGCTGGCGGAAAACCTGACGCGCAAGAAAATGCTGCCTTACCGCGCCCGGGTGCGGGCGCGCAGCATGGATGAATTCGACGGCTGGGTGCGCCACGACGGAGAGGAATTCCTGTACGTTCTGACCGGGGTGGTGCGGCTGTACACGGAATTCTACGAACCGGTCGACATGCGCCGGGGCGACAGCGCCTATTACGACAGCACGATGGGCCACAACGTCATTTCGATCAGCGACGAAGATGCGATGATCCTTTGGGTGACATCGCTGGGCTAGGCCCGCAGGTTCCTGCCGGAACGTCCTGGTCTGCGCGCCTCAGCCTGCGCGCAATTCGCAGGCCTGCCGTGCCAGATCCTCCAACCCCAGAAAATCGCGCAGCTCTTCGCTGGCCTCAAGCAAGGTCAGGTCGTGCTGCTGCGCCAGGTGGCGTGTCAGCTCGGCCGGGTCCTGGACCGGATCGGCAAGCAGATCGGGGTCGACATGCGGGAAACGATGTCGAAGACGGTCCAGAAAACCGGACCAATTCGTGGTGTGGCGCGTCAAAGGCATGGCAGTGTCTCCTTCCATGCCTTTGATGCTGGGCGCAAAACCTGAAGATTTCGTATATCTTCGCGCGCCCCTATTTTTCCGGCAACAGACCCCGCGGGCTGAAGCGCAGGACCAGCAGCAGGATCACGCCCATGGTCAGCAGTTTCAGGTGCTGCGCACTGTCCAGCAGATGCGCCTTGAGGTCGCCCTCGGCCATGCCTGCGGTGATTGCCGACATCAGCCATTGCGCCATCGGATCGACCTGCACCCACAGGAACCAGATGATGAACCCGCCCAGAACCGCGCCCAGGTTGTTGCCCGACCCGCCGACGATGACCATCACCCAGATCAGAAAGGTATAGCGCAGCGGCTGGTAGGTGCCGGGGGTCAAAAGCCCGTCCAGCGTGGTCATCATCGCGCCGGCGATGCCGCAGATCGCGCTGCCCAGCACAAAGACCTGCAGATGGCGAAAGGTCACATCCTTGCCCATGGCCCGCGCCGCGACCTCGTTGTCGCGGATCGCGCGCATCATCCGGCCCCAGGGCGATTTCAGCGCCAGCTGCGCCAGCATCAGGATGATGATCAGCACCACGGCGAACAGCCCGGCATAGGCCAGCTTGACCGTCAGGGTCGAAGCCGTGGTCGCATCCATGCCCCAGCCCGCCGCCGTTTCGACAAAGCCGGGATCGTTCTGCAGGTCGATCTCGTAGGGGACGGGGCGCGGCAGGCCGTTGACGTTTTTCACGCCGCGCGCCAGCCAGTCCTCGTTCTTCATCACCGCGATGATGATCTCCGAAATGCCCAGCGTCGCAATGGCCAGGTAATCGCTGCGCAGCCCCAGCGCCGTCTTGCCGATCACCCAGGCACCGCCCGCCGCCAGCAGGCCGCCGATCGGCCAGGCCATCAGCACCGGCAGGCCCAGCCCGCCAAGGTAACCCGACACCGAAGGGTTGACCGCCTCGACCGCTTCGACGCCGCCGTCAAAGACCGCGCGAAAGGTGAAAAACCCGCCCACGACGATCACCGCCACCAGCCAGCCCTTTTTCAGTCGCTTGTGCGCCAACACCGCCGCCACCAGAACCGCCACGCCGATCGCCAGCCCCAGCAGGATGCGCAAACCGCCCGCCGCCCAGGCCTCGGCCACCGGGGGCATCGAGGTCAGCACAACCGCAAGGCCACCCAGCGCGACAAAGCCCATGATCCCGACGTTGAACAACCCGGCGATGCCCCATTGCAGGTTCACCCCCAGCGACATGATCGCGCTGATCAGGCCAAAGTTCAGGATGAACAGCGCCGTGTTCCAGCTTTGCAGAAATCCGGTGCCGATGATCAGCACCGCCACCAGCGCAAACAGCGCCCAGGTCCGAAGCGTCAAGTTCATACCGATTTCCCCTTCATCAGGCCGGTGGGCTTGATCAGCAGCACGATCACCAGGATCACGAAGCTGACCGCGAATTTGTAGTCGGTCGACAGCAGCTGCACCAAGCCGTCCGGCGCCAGGCTGTCGGGCAGGGCATAGCCCAGCACCTTTTTCCAGGCATAGGTGATGCCGACCTCGGAAAAGGCGATGACAAAGCCGCCCAGGATCGCGCCCAGCGGGTTGCCAAGGCCGCCGACGATGGCCGCGGCAAAGATCGGCAGCAGCAGCTGGAAATAGGTGAAGGGCTTGTAGGACTTGTCCAGCCCGTACAGAACCCCGGCGATGGTCACCAGCGCGGCGACGATCACCCAGGTCACGCGTTCGACCTTTTCGGGGTTGATGCCGGACAGCAGGGCCAGGTCCTCGTTGTCGGAATAGGCGCGCATGGATTTGCCGGTGCGCGTGCGGTTCAGGAACCAGAACAGCGCCGCCACCACGATCACCGCGACAACCACGGTCAGCGCCTGCGTGGTGCGGATCGCCAGCGCCTCGTCAAGGCCGGTCATGGCCTTGAAATCACGGGCGGAAATCAGGAACCGTTCGCCATCGGCAAAGTTCTGGTCATCCGGCCCCAGGATGATCCGGGTGATGCCGTTATAGACGAACATGACCCCAAGCGAGACCATGACCAGGATCACCGGCTTGACCTTTTGCGCCCGGTAGAACCGATAGACGACCCGGTCGGTGCCCAGCACCAAAAGCGCGGTGCCCGCGATGCCGAAAGGAATGGCCAACAGCGCCGTGGGCAAGGGCCCCAGCGACAGACCCATGCTCTGGAACCACCAGGTGAACAGGATCGTCACCATGGTGCCAAAGGCCATGGTATCGCCATGGGCAAAGTTGGAAAACCGCAAGATGCCATAGATCAGCGTGACCCCCAGCGCCCCCAGCGCCAGCTGGCTGCCATAGGCGACCGCAGGGATCAGAACAAAATTGGCCAGCGCGACCAGCGCGTTGAGAAGATCCATCACTTCACCTCCAAGCATTGGCCGACATAGGACACCACCATGACCGGATCGGAATAGTGCACCGTATAGCGCGCCTCGCCCTCGGCCCCGATGGTCAACAGGTGCCGCCCTTCAAACCCGCCGCCCGACAGCGAATACAGCCCCTCCGAGCGGACACCGACCATCGGCACATCGCCGGTTTCCGACCGCAGCGTGCCGTCGACAACCAGCGTCTGCGGGTCCATGCCGCCGGCCCGGCCGGTCAGCTCGAACCCATAGCCCGCCTCCTGGCAGGCCTCGGTCTCGTAACATTCCTGCGCAAAGGCACAGCTCAGCGTCATGCGCTCCTGAACCGGGGCGGTCTCCACGGTCAGCTGCTCGGGCGCCTGCGCCAGTTCATCCTGCGCTGCGTCATCCTGCGCCAGCGCCGCGCCGGGCAGCAGGCACAGGGCCAGCACGCCCAGCTTCTTCTTGGTCCAAATACTCAATTGCAACCCCGCCACGCGCTCAGCCCCCAAGAAAGGAACGACGCACTTCGTCATCCGCCAACAGATCCTTGCCCGTACCGGTATGGGCATTCGCCCCCTGCACCAGCACATAGCCCTTGTCGGCAATCTCCAGCGCCTGCCGCGCGTTCTGTTCGACCATCAGGATGGAAATCCCGGTGCGCGCGACCTCGATGATGCGGTCGAACAATTCGTCCATGACGATGGGCGACACCCCCGCCGTGGGCTCGTCCAGCATCAGCACCTTGGGCTGGGTCATCAGCGCCCGGCCCACGGCCACCTGCTGGCGCTGCCCGCCCGACAATTCGCCCGCCGCCTGGTGGCGCTTTTCATGCAGGATCGGGAACAGCTCATAGACCTGCGCCATGGTCTTGCGAAAATCATCGGTGCGGATAAAGGCCCCCATCTCAAGGTTCTCTTCCACCGTCATCGAGGTAAAGATGTTGTGCGTCTGCGGCACAAAGCCCATGCCCTGCCGCACCCGCGCCTGCGGGCTCAGCGCGGTGATGTCCGCGCCGTCCAGCCGGACCGAGCCGCTGCGCACGTCCAGCATGCCAAAGATCGCCTTCATCGCCGTCGATTTGCCCGCGCCATTGGGGCCGACGATCACGGCAATCTCGCCTTTTTCGACGGCAATCGTGCAATCGTGCAGGATATCGGGTCCCTTGCCATAGCCGCCGGTCATCGCCTCGCCGATCAGGAAAGGGCCGGGCGCGCCGGGACGCGCCACGCCGTCGCCGCGATAGCCATCCACCGTTCCCATGCCCGCCGAATTGCCCAGGCTCTGGTCGCGGTTGCCGCGATCGTCATATGCTCCACTGTTCATGGCCAGCTCCGGTTTGTCGTTGTGCTTGCGCTGCCCGCATGGGGGCGGGCTGCGATGCGGGCCGATCGGTCAACGGCCTGTCGCCGCTGCGACAAACGCCGGGTGGCGCCGCAGCCCCGTGTGTGCTCAGCAGGTGCCGTCATTCGGCAATGTCCAACACGTCAAGGAATTCGGCGTGAAAGGCCCGGTGTTGATCAGACATTTCACGCGCCCCGATCACATAGGTCTGAAACTGGAGCGCGCGTTTGGGCAGGATCACCATGGTATTGGCCATGACGATCGGCGTGCCGTTTAAATCGACGAAATAGGCCAGCGTGCTGGCATCATGCCCGTCAACGTCGGTCTTTTCCTCGAACAGGATGGGCACGCCTGCTGGCGTGGTGCCCGCGGCCTGTGCGGCATAGCCCAGGGCGGCCTGGCGCAGCAAAGCAAGGGTCACCCCCTGGTCGGCGCCGATTTCCTCGACCACCGTTTGCGCCCACTGTGACGCGTCGCGGCTGAACTGTGCCGTGATGCCTGTCGGCGTCACCGAACTGCGCACCCAGTCACGGGACAGGCCGCAGAAATTCAACCCTTTGGCCAGGGGCGTACAGGACGCGGCCTTGGCATCGGAATAGGCCCAGGTCCGGTCGGAATAAAGCGTGACCGTCTCGCCCGCGATGACTGCGGTTCCCACAACCTCCTGGGCTGTGCCGGGGATTGCGGTGGCGGCCCATAGCGCGCCGGCCAGTGCCAGCGCGGATACAACCGGGTTCTTGCGGGAAAAAATGGTCATCCAACCTGATCCTTGTTCTTCAGACCGGTGCCCAGATAGGCCTCGATCACCGCTTCGTTGGCCTTGATCTGGTCCAGCGTCCCCTCGGCCAGCTTCTTGCCCTCGGCCATTACGATGACCGGGTCGCAGATCTTGCCGATGAAATCCATGTCGTGTTCGATCACGCAAAAGGTATAGCCGCGTTCCTTGTTCAGCCGGATGATCGTGTCGGCGATGGTCATCAGCAGCGTGCGGTTCACACCTGCGCCGACCTCGTCCAGAAAGACGATCTTGGCATCCACCATCATGGTGCGCCCCAGCTCCAGCAGCTTTTTCTGCCCGCCTGAAATCGCGCCCGCCGGGTGATCGGCCAGGTGTTCGATGGTCAGGAACTCCAGCACCTCGTCGGCCTTGGCGCGCAGGGCGCGTTCCTCGTCGGCGATCCGCTTGCGGCCGAACCAGGTGTTCCACAGAACTTCGCCAGATTGCCCGCCCGGCACCATCATCAGGTTCTCGCGGCAGGACATCGACCCGAATTCATGCGCGATCTGAAAGGTCCGCAGCAGCCCCTTGTGGAACAATTCATGCGGTGGCAGCCCGGTGATGTCCTCACCGTCCATGAACACCCGCCCCGAGGTCGGCGGCAGTGCGCCGGCGATCACGTTGAACAGCGTGGTCTTGCCCGCACCATTGGGCCCCACCAGCCCGGTGATCGAGCCGGTCTCGATCTCAAGCGATGCACCGTCCACGGCGCGAAAGCCGCCAAAATGGCGGTGAAGGTTTTCAACCCGGATCAAAGCGCATCCCCCCGGAGCATTTTGCTCTCTTTAGGTAGTGAAACGGCGCGAGAGAGCCTCGCGCCGCCTGTTTGTAAACGTGCCTGTGGCGATCAGTGGTAACCGACCACTTTCAGCGCGCCACCTTCCACGGTGTATTCGGCATAGGACCCGGCAGCTTCGCCCGGACCGACCAGTTCGACACCAGTTGCGCCAGCATAGTCGATCTCGCCGCCCGCGGCGAGGATCTCGAGCGCCTTGTCCAGCTCGCCCGGCAGGATCACTTCACCCGGGGCGTTGGCCACGTCCATGATCTTGCCCGCGTAATCGGCAGGCTCGGACGAGTTGGCCGCAGCCATCGCCAGCAGGATCAGCGCGGCGGCGTCATAGCTTTCGCCCGCGTAAACCGCGGTGCCGTCGATCCCGGCAGCAGCGGCCAGCTCGGCGAACTTCGGGCCACCTTCGTTTTCGGAACCGGCGATGGTGCCGATGGCGCCGTCGATGTCCGAGCCGAACTTGGCGGTCAGCGAATCGCCGATCATGCCGTCACCCAGCGCGAATTGGTCGAATGCACCGGTGTCCAGCGAGGCCTGGATGATGCCTGCGCCGCCCTGGTCGACGTAGCCCAGAACCACCAGCGCGTCGCCACCGGCCGAGGCCAGCGCGCCGACTTCGGCAGAGTAGTCTGCCTTGCCGTCTTCATGCGCGGCGGTCAGCGTCACCGTGCCGCCACCGGCGGTGTAGTTTTCGTTGAACGCATCGGCAAAACCCTTGCCGTAGTCGTTGTTGGTATAGGTCACGGCAACGCTGTTGATGCCCTTGTCCAGCAGGATGCTGGCCAGAACCGCGCCCTGACGTGCATCCGACGGCGCGGTGCGGAAGAACAGGCCATTGTCTTCGGCCGAGCTGAGCGCCGGCGAGGTGGCGGAGGGGGAGATCATCACCATTCCGTTCGGCACGGCCACGTTGGCCAGGATCGCCCCGGTCACGCCCGAGCAATCCGAACCCATGATGCCCTTGACGCCATCCGAGGTGATCAGGCGTTCAGCGGCGGCGGTGGCCGCGGCGCTGTCGACGCAGGTGCTGTCGGCGCGGACCGGCTCGATCATGGCGCCGCCCAGCAGTTTGCCACTGTCGCTGATTTCCTTCATCGCGATTTCCGCGCCCGCTGCCATCGACGGGGTCAGCGATTCGATGGGGCCGGTAAAGCCCAGGATCACACCCATCTTGATGGCATTGGAATGGCTTTCGGCATGGGCCGCGCCAGCGATCATTGCGGTGGCCGTTGTGGCCAGCAGAATCTTTTTCATTCGTTCAACTCCCTTGTTGGAACGTAAAGTCCAGCGCACAGATTAAGCGTGGCGCAAACAAAAGAAAAGGGGCGTCGAAACCTTTGCCGTATCGTAAACGCGCCTTGTCTGGCAGCGCCGCGGACCCATATTCGTGGCAGGAGGATTGCTATGAAACGCTTTGCAACCGCAGGTTTTTTCCTGGCTCTTGGCAGCGCCGTGATGGCCGGCCAGATCGACACATCCGCAGGCCCCAGACAGGCGGTTGCCGTGGCCGAGGGGCTCGATACGCCTTGGGCCTTTGATTTCCTGCCCGATGGCACCGTCCTGATCACCCTGCGCGATGGCGCCTTGCTGGCGGTCCGCGATGGTCAGCGCTGGCAGGTGGACAATGCGCCAAAGGTGGTCGCGGACGGGCAGGGCGGGCTGCTGGATATCCTCGTTCCATCGGATTTCGCCGAAACGCGTCAGGTTTTCTTTACCTATGCCAAGAAACAGTTTCTGCGCGGATCGGGCACCGCCGTCTATCGCGCGCGCCTGTCCGACGACGGCACAAGTCTTGAGGACGGCAAGACGATCTTCGAGATCGCGCGCGGCTCGGGCGGCGGCTTTCACTTTGGATCGCGCCTGGTCGAGGCGCAGGACGGCACGCTGTTCGTCACCATCGGCGATCGGGGCGACGGCGATCAGGCGCAGAACCTGATGATGCACAACGGCTCGGTTCTGCGGATCGACCGCGATGGCAATGCACCCGCCGACAACCCGCTGGTCGGGCAATCGGATGCGCTGCCGGAAATCTACAGCTATGGTCACCGCAACCCGCAAGGCGCGGCGCTGGACAGCGCGGGCCAGCTGTGGGTCGCCGAACATGGCGCCCAGGGCGGCGACGAGGTGAACCGCGTCACCGCCGGCGCCAACTTTGGCTGGCCGGTGATTTCCTACGGCGTCAACTACGACGGCAGCAAGATCGGCGAAGGCACCGCCAAGGACGGCATGGCGCAGCCCGAAATGTACTGGGATCCGTCGATTGCGCCCTCGGGGATGGCCTTTTTCACGGGCGGTGACTGGGACGGCGACGCCTTTGTCGGATCGCTCAAGTTCGACTATATCGCGCGCCTGTCGGGCGATCCGCTGCGCGAGGTCGAACAGATCAGCGGCCCGGAAACCGAGCGCGTGCGCGACGTGGCGCAGGGCCCCGATGGCGCGCTGTGGTTCCTGTCCGTGGGCAATGGTGCGCTGTACCGGCTGGAATAGCACGGTCAGGAAAACGGGACTGGTCAGCGCCCGGGGAAAGCCGCACACTGGGCGCATCACCTTTCAAGCGGAGCCTTTCCCATGCGTTTTCTTCTGCCCCTTTTGTTGATTCTGGCCGGCGCTGTCGGCGCCCAGACCCGTGACAGCGTCTTTGACAGCTATGACGCCTACGAGGCCTATGTCGACGAAAAGATCATGTCGCGCGACTTCATCCCGCTGGTGAAAACGCTGGGCGGTCGGGACGAATACACCGAGGCGCAGCTTTCCCAGGTCAACACGCAGCTGATGGCCGCCTTTCCGGTCGATTTCGAAAACGTCACGCGGTTTCGCCAGACCGACCTTGGCGGCGGCGTCCGGCAAGAGGGGCGGTTGTACTGGAACGGCGAAAGCTATGCCTTCTACTACGCCATCCTGCACGAACGCGGCGATCAGATCGTGGTGCTGAACTTCAACCTAAACTCGTCGATTTCGACCATCATGGCGCAGTTCTGACGCGCGGCAGGGTATAGACGGCGGTGTCACACCACTCGATCCCGCCATAGTCGAAATCCTTTTCGCGCAGCGCGGTTCGGGTAAACCCCAGCCGCGTCAGCAGCCCGATCGACCCGGCATTGCGCGGATCGACCTCGGCGCTCAGCGCATCTAGATCGGCAAACCGGTCGAAACAGCGCGGAATGACCGCCTGCATCGCCTCGCGCGCAAGGCCCATGCCCCAGAAATCGGGATGCAGGATGTAGCCGACCTCGGGTTTGCGCCACATGCCTGCCTTGCCGATGCAGCGGCCCTGGTACTCCAGCATGTATTCTTCGCGCCGATAAGGGTCGGGTGTCATGAACCAATCAAGAAACCTCTGCGTCGGCTCGATCTCGTCATAGGCGGGCCGATCCCAATAGCGCATGGCACTCGGGTTCGAAAAGATCGCGTGCAGATCGTCCAGATCGTCGGGCCGGGCCGGACGCAAGGTCAGGCGCGCGGTGCGGATCACACCGACAGGCGCGCCGCGTGGGCGCCGCGTTCGCGATAGGGCGTGGTGTCGTAATGCGCCCGGTAGCATTTGGAAAAATGCGACGGGCTGGCAAAGCCGCAGGCCAGCGCCACGTTGATCACGCTCATGTCTGTCTGCATCAGCAGGTTGCGCGCCTTTTGCAGGCGCAGTTCCATGTAATAGCGTTTCGGGGATCGGTTCAGATAGCGCCGGAACAGCCGCTCCAGCTGGCGCGTGCTCATCCCCACGTCCCGCGCCAGGATCGCCGGGCTGATCGGTTCCTCGATGTTGGATTCCATCTGCTGGATGACCTGGCTCAGCTTGGGGTGGCGCACCCCGATGCGCGTCGGCACCGACAACCGCTGGGTGTCCTGGTCCGTCCGGATCGAAGAATAGATCTGCTGATCGGCCACCGCGCTGGCCAGTTCCTCGCCGTGGTCATTGGCGATGACCTGCAGGAACAGATCAATCGAAGATGTCCCCCCGGCGGTGGTCAGGCGGCTGCCGTCGATGGTGAACACCGACTTGGTCAGGATCACCTCTTCGAATTCCTCGGCGAAACTGTCCTGATTCTCCCAGTGGATGGTGGCGCGCTTGCCGTCCAGCAACCCCGCCTTGGCCAGCGCATGGGCGGCGGTGCACAGCCCGGCAAAGGCCACGCCCTTGCGCGCCTCGCGGCGCATCCAGCTCAGCAGGCGTTTCGTCGTGGCCTTTTGCACATCGGCGCCGCCGCAGACCACAACCGTGTCGTCGCGGTGCAACTCCTCAAGACCTGCGTCCAGGTTGAACACCGTGCCGGTGGAACAGGCCACGCTGTCGCCATTTTCGCCAACGATCTGCCAGCTATACAGTTTTCGCCCCGACATCCGGTTCGCCAGCCGCAAGCAATCCAGCGCCGCGGCAAAGCTGAGCAGCGTGAAATTTTCCAGCAGGACAAAGACGAACCGGCGCGGTTTGTCCGGAACCTCGTCCAGCTCGACGATCTGGCGCTGTGCGGGTGGCAGCATCTTGCGACGTCCTTCAGTCCTAAAACGACCGCTGGGGTCGCGTATTGGCAATGACTTGGACAGATGCGGCAAGGCGCGTCAAGGGAGCCGTTGAATTTCATGGGTTGGGCTGGCAGGCTGGTTTGGTTATAGACATTGAACGTTAACGCTCACTTTTTGAGAAACCGGAGAAGACCAATGACCGAGTGGCAGAAATCGAACTGGCGCAACAAGCCGCGGGTTCAGATGCCTGATTATACGGATGAGGCCGCGCTGAATGCCGTCGAGGCACAGCTGTCCAAATATCCGCCGCTGGTTTTTGCCGGCGAGGCGCGCAAGCTGAAGAATGCCCTTGGGGCCGCCGGTCGCGGCGAGGCCTTTCTGCTGCAGGGCGGCGATTGCGCCGAAAGCTTTGAACAGTTCAGCGCCAACGGCATTCGCGACACCTTCAAGGTGATGTTGCAGATGGCCATGGTCCTGACCTTCGGCGCCAAGGTGCCGGTGGTCAAGGTCGGCCGCATGGCAGGCCAGTTCGCCAAGCCGCGCAGCGCCCCGACCGAGGTGGTGAACGGGCTGGAACTGCCCAGCTACCGCGGCGACATCATCAACGAGCTGGACTTCACCCCCGAAGCCCGCATTCCGAACCCGAACAAGATGCTGCAGGCCTATACCCAGGCCGCCGCAACGCTGAACCTGCTGCGCGCCTTTTCGACGGGCGGCTATGCCGACGTGCATCAGGTGCACCAGTGGACGCTGGGCTTTACCGACCGCGAGGAATCGGAAAAGTACCGCGACATGGCGAACCGGATTTCCGACGCGCTGGACTTCATGAAGGCCGCCGGCCTGAACAGCGACAACGAACCCAGCCTGCAGACCGTGGATTTCTACACCAGCCACGAATCCCTTCTGCTGGAATACGAAGAGGCGCTGACCCGTCTTGATTCCACCTCGGGCAAATGGCTGGCAGGCTCCGGTCACATGATCTGGATCGGCGACCGCACCCGGCAGCCCGACGGCGCGCATGTGGAATTCGCCCGCGGCGTGCTGAACCCGGTTGGCCTGAAATGCGGCCCCTCCACCACCGCCGAGGATCTCAAGGTGCTGATGCAGCGCCTGAACCCGGCGAACGAGGCGGGCAAGCTGTCGCTGATCGCGCGCTTTGGCGCCGGCAAGGTGGGTGAAAACCTGCCGCGCTTGATCAAGGCCGTGCAGGAAGAGGGCGCCAATGTCACTTGGGTCTGCGATCCGATGCATGGCAACACGATCAAATCGGCCACCGGCTACAAGACGCGCCCCTTCGACAGCGTGTTGCGCGAGGTCCGCGAATTCTTTGCCGTGCACGCGACCGAGGGCACCATCCCCGGCGGCGTGCATTTCGAGATGACCGGCCAGGACGTGACCGAATGCACCGGCGGCGTGCGCGATGTCACCGAAGAGGACCTGAGCGACCGTTACCACACCGCTTGCGATCCGCGCCTGAACGCCTCGCAGTCGCTGGAGCTGGCCTTCCTCGTTGCCGAAGAACTGACCGCGCGCCGTCTGGCCGCGGCCGAACAGGCGGCCAACGGCTAAGGCCCGGTCCGCCCGGCAAACAGATGACCCGCCGTGCATCCCTGCGCGGCGGGTTTTTCCTTGTCCGGCTTGCGGGGCAAAAAAAATCGGGGTCAGGAATTCTTCCTGGCCCCGATCGAATGCAAGGGTCGGCCCTGAAGGGCCCGGTCCCGTCTGAAATCCTCAGTCGTTCGAAACGACCAGCCGCAGGTGTCCGCGTTGCGGTGCAGCCGGGATGGCGCTGCCTTGGAAGGCTTTGCGCGGTTCTTCGAAACCGGCGCTGTCCGCAGGGGTTTTCGCGGCGGGCTTGGGCAAGCCAAGCCGCAGCATGGGGGCCTTTTCGCCCTGTTGCTCGGGCGTCGGCAGAGCCGGTTTGGCAACCGCGGCGGGGTTCAAAGCCGGGCTCACCTCGATATGGGTGATCGAAAAGCGGCGCGGGGTGCGACCGATGCGGCCCTGAGTGACCAAGGCGCCAAGGGCGCGGCTGATATCGCCAAAATCCGAGCGCAGCGGCATGATGATCATGTGGCCTTCGAGGTCGGGCTTGCCGAACCCCCCTTCGGCGCGCAGGTCGATGCGGATCACGGCAGGTTCGGCAAACAGGCTTTCGATGGCCTGGCCGAATTTCTCACGATCGGCGGGGGCAATCAGCGTCGACAGCGGCATTCCGGCGATCTGCATGCCCATCAGGTCCGACAGGTGGGTGCCCGCAACGCGGACCTTGCCCATGGTCGGCGCGATCTTTTCCATCAGAAAGGCGTTTTCCAGCGCGCTTTCCATGCCGCGCGGGTCGACTTGGCTGCGCAGCGGCACCTTGTCCTCGGCGCACAGGCCCAGCCAATAGCTTTCGACCGCCCTGATCGGCGCCAGCCGCCGTGCTTTTTCGCGATCCGTCATCGACACCACGTCCCGACCTTTTCCACCATTCCCCAGCATTGTCGTCGCTCCTAGCGTTTCTTCCGTCCGGCAGGAGCCCCCTTCCGCCTGACACACATTTAATCATTCTTGCTGAGTCCTTACTAGCAGAACCCTGTCCCAATTTCGCCTTATTTGTGACCAAAAGGTTAACCGCGCGCTAGACGGCCGCGCCCGGTGGTGTCGGCGTCGCCTGTGGAAATAGGGCGCGGGGTCAATGCGTTAACGATTATGAACCGGCATCATGCTTGCCATGGCGGTTCCGGGCCGCTAGGCCAATCGTGGCAGAACAAAGGAGGCCGGAATGCGGCAGTCGATGACAGGGTTCGCCTCGCTTCAGGGCGAGGCCGCGGGGTTCAGCTGGACCTGGGAATTGCGCGGCGTCAACGGCAAGGGGCTGGACCTGCGCATGCGGCTGCCCGACTGGATCGACGGGCTTGAACCGCAGGTGCGCGCCCTGGCCGGCAAGGCGCTGGTGCGCGGCAACGTGCAGATCGCGCTGCGTATCACCTCGGTTGCGGGCGAGGGCGCGCTGCGGCTGGACGCGGCGCAGCTGGACGCGGTGCTTGATGCGATGACGCAGATCGAACATCAGGCCATGGCGATCGGGCTGTCGCTGGCGCCGTCGACGGCGTCCGATATCGTCGGGCTGCGCGGCGTGATGACCAGCGAGGCAGGCGATGTGGATCAGGGCGCGCTGCTCAAGGCGCTGATGGCCGATTTCGAACAGGCCCTGGCCGCCTTCGTCGACATGCGCCGCGCCGAAGGCGTCAAGCTGGCCGAGGTCCTGTCGCGCCAATGCGACGAGATCGCGGCCCTGGTCGATGCGGCCGAAACCCAGGCCCGCGCCCGCGAAGGCGCGCAGGCCGACAAGCTGCGCGCCCAGCTGGCGCGGGTGATGGACAACAGCGATGGCATGGACGCCGGGCGCATCGCGCAGGAACTGGCGCTGATCGCGGTCAAGGCCGACGTGACCGAGGAAATCGACCGCCTGCGCGCCCATGTGACCGCGGCGCGCGACCTGCTGGCCGAGGCAGGCTCGGTCGGGCGCAAGCTGGATTTCCTGATGCAGGAATTCAACCGCGAGGCCAATACCCTGTGCTCCAAATCCGGCGATGCGGCCTTGACCCGGACCGGGCTGGCGCTGAAAACGGTGATCGAACAGATGCGCGAACAGGTTCAGAATGTGGAGTAAGTCATGACGCGGCGCCGCGGCCTTTTGATCATCCTTTCCTCGCCTTCGGGCGCGGGCAAATCGACCCTGTCCAAACGCCTGCTGGCCTGGGATCCCTCGCTCAGCTTCTCGGTCTCGGCCACCACCCGCGCGCCGCGCCCGGGCGAGGTGGACGGCCAGGATTACCACTTTCTGACCGATGCGCAGTTCAAGCGGGATGTGAACAACGACGGCATGCTGGAACACGCCCATGTCTTTGGCAACTTTTACGGCAGCCCGCGCGGCCCGGTGCAAGAGGCCATCGACGAAGGGCGCGACGTGCTGTTCGACATCGACTGGCAGGGCGCGCAGCAGATCGTGAACTCGGCGCTGGGGCAGCACACGCTGTCGATCTTCATCCTGCCGCCCTCGATCGCGGAACTGCGCCGGCGGCTGATCAGCCGCGGCCAGGACAGCGACGAGGTGATCGCCAAGCGCATGCAGAAGAGCTGGGACGAGATCAGCCACTGGGGCAGCTATGACTATGTGCTGGTCAATGACGATCTGGACCGGACCTTTGGCGATCTGCAGACCATCGTGACGGCAACCCGCCTGCGGCGGCTGCAACAGCCATCGCTGGTGGCGCATGTGCGCAAACTGCAAAAGGAATTCGAGGAGCTGGCATGACGCTGTATTCTTTGGACGGGATCGAGCCCGTGGCGGCGCCCGATGCCTGGGTGGCGCCGGATGCCAACCTGATCGGCAAGGTGGTGCTGGAGGCCGGCGCAAGCGTCTGGTTCGGCAGCACCCTGCGCGGCGACAACGAGGAAATCCGCGTCGGCGCCGGATCGAACCTGCAGGAAAATGTCGTGTGCCATACCGACATGGGCTTTCCGCTGGTGATCGGGGCAGGCTGCACGATTGGCCACAAGGTCATGCTGCATGGCTGCGTGATCGGCGAGAATACCCTGATCGGAATGGGGGCAACCATCCTGAACGGCGCGAAGATCGGCCGCAATTGCCTGATCGGGGCAGGGGCGCTGATCACCGAAGGCAAGCAGATCCCGGACGGCAGCTTGGTGATGGGCATGCCGGGCAAGGTGGTGCGCCAGCTGGACGAGGCGGCGATCGAGGGGCTGCGCGGATCGGCGCGCCACTACCAGGCCAATGCCGCGCGCTACGCCAAGGGTCTGCGCGCGCTTTGAGCCGGGAGGAAAATTTTTCGGGGAAAATTTTCCAGGTCCGGGGGCGCTGCCCCCGTCGGTGCGCGACTCCCCCGGGATATTTTGGGCAAATGGAAACCATGAGGTTGGAATGAAACGCACTTTGCAACGGCCGGTCGTCCCGGGGGTAGGGGCCTCTCAGCCCGTGGTGACACCGATCATGCCGTCGGTGGTTTATGCGTCGGAGAGCCCCGATGCGCTGGATGCGCAGTACGAGGGGCGGGTCAAGGGCCATACCTATGCGCGCGAGGGCCATCCGAACGCCGATGTGCTGGCGGCGCGGATTGATGCCATGGAAGGGATGGACGGCGGCATTGTCACCGGGTCCGGCATGGCAGCGGTTACGGCGGTCCTGTTGGGGCTGTGCAAGGCGGGTGATCATGTTGTGGGTGGCAACCAGCTTTATGGGCGCTCCATGCGGATGATGGCCGAGGATCTGCCGCGGCTGGGGATTGCCACCACGCTGGCCGATCCCACCGATGTTGCGGCGGTCGAGGCGGCTTTGCGGCCCGAGACGCGGATGGTGTTGATCGAGGTGGTGTCCAACCCGACCTTGCGGGTGGCCGATCTGGACGGGATCGCGGCGCTGTGCCGGGCGCGCGGGGTTTTGCTGGTGGTGGACAACACCTTTACCACGCCGGCCGCCATTCGCCCGGTCGAGCATGGGGCCGATATCGTCCTGCATTCGGTGACCAAGCTGCTGGCGGGGCATTCCGATGTGACGCTGGGCTGGGTGGCGGCGGTCGATCCCGAGATCACCGCCAGGATGCGGGTCTTTGCGGTGACCACCGGGTTGACCGCCAGTCCCTTTGACTGCTGGCTGGCCGAGCGCGGTCTTGCGACCTTTGGTTTGCGCTTTGCCCGCACCCAGGACACCGCGCAGCGGCTGGCGGCGCATCTGGCGGGCCAGCCCGGGGTGCGCCGCGTGCTGTACCCGACCCGCGCCGATCATCCCGATGCGGCCCGCGCGCAGGGGTTGTTGCAGGGGCAGGGCTGCAACATGGTGAGTTTCGAGATCGAAGGCGGGCGCGCGGCGGCCAATGCCTTTGCCAAGGGCGCCAGCGGCATCGCCTTTGCGCCGACCCTGGGCGATGTGGGCACGACGCTGTCGCATCCCGCGTCGTCGTCGCACCGGGCGCTGACGCCCGAGGGGCGCGAAGCGCTAGGCATGTCCGAGGGGTTCTTTCGCGTCTCGGTCGGCCTTGAGGACCCCGAGGCGCTGCTGGCCTGTTTCGATGACGGTCTGCGCGCTGCGGGCCTGGTGTAGGGGATTTAGGGCATGTCGGCCCAGGCCTATCTGGATGCGCTGCCGCTGCCGGTCCTGCTGATCGGCCAGAACGAACGGGTCGCGGCGGCGAATGCGCCGGCGCGGGCGCTTTTGGGGGCGGCGCTGGCGGGGGGGCATTTCATCAATGCCCTGCGCCAGCCCGCCCTTCTGGATGCCATCGAGGCCTGCCTGTCCGACCGGGCCCCGCGCGAGGCCGAGTACCTGACGCGCGATGGCGATCAGGACACCACCTATTTCGCCACGGTGCGCCCTGTCCCGCTTGAGGCGGGCGGCACCGGGGTGCTGGTCTGTTTCCAGGATGTCAGCCACCTGCAGCAGCTGGACCATATGCGACGCGATTTCGTCGCCAATGTCAGCCATGAACTGCGCACGCCGCTGACCGCCATCATGGGGTTCATCGAAACCCTGAAGGGACCGGCGCAGGGGGATGCGCCGGCGCGGCTGCGCTTTCTTGAGATCATGGAGCGCGAGGCGGCGCGCATGAACCGGCTGGTGGGCGATCTGTTGTCGCTCAGCCGGGTCGAGCAGGAACAGCGTGTGCGGCCGACGGGGCGTCTGGACCCGGCCGAGCTGATCTCGGACACGGTGCGCGGGTTGTCGCAGGTGGCCCGCGATGCCGGCGTGACGCTGGAGTGCCAGCTGCCGGACACGCCCTGCAAGATCACCGGTGACGCGGACCA
Source organism: Tropicibacter oceani (assembly GCF_029958925.1). Taxonomy (NCBI): domain Bacteria; kingdom Pseudomonadati; phylum Pseudomonadota; class Alphaproteobacteria; order Rhodobacterales; family Roseobacteraceae; genus Pacificoceanicola; species Pacificoceanicola oceani. Next base: position 2,724,391 of record NZ_CP124616.1, on the reverse strand, counting down.
GTTGCGGCAGGTGCTGACCAACCTGATCGAGAACGCGATCAAGTATTCGGGGCAGGGCGCAGCGGTCACCATCCGGCTGAGCCCGCCCGAATACCGCCCCCGCCTGCGCTGCGAAGGCATCCGGATCGACGTGCAGGACAGCGGGCCGGGCATTGATCCGCTGCACCTGCCGCGCCTGACCGAACGCTTTTACCGCGTCGACAGCCACCGGTCGCGCGAAAAGGGCGGCACCGGGCTGGGCCTGGCGATCGTCAAGCACATCGTGTCGCGCCACCGCGGGCGGCTGAGCATCGACAGCGCGCCTGGCCGGGGCAGCTGCTTTTCCGTCGTGCTTCCGGTGGAGTGATGCCCGCGCGGCGGGCCTGCGCTGCCAGCCGCACTCAGAGGCTTGGACCGGGGCACGCGGCTTTGCCGCCCTTCAATCCCCTTACGTTGCGACAGGCCGGGCAAAACGCGGCCTTGTCATGAAACTGTTACACGGCTGTCACAAAAGGATTGCGCAAGATCAATAGCACCCGGTCACAGGGCAGGCATCAAGGGGATGCCCGTCACAAGACTTCAGGAGTTCGACATGAACGTGAAACTCACCGCCTCTGTCCTGGCGATTGCTGCCGCCTCTGCCACTGCCGCCACCGCGCGCGACAACGTGCAGGTTGCCGGATCCTCGACCGTGCTGCCCTATGCCTCGATCGTGGCCGAGGCCTTTGGTGAAAACTTCGACTTCCCGACACCCGTGGTCGAATCCGGTGGCTCCTCGGCGGGGCTCAAGCGGTTCTGCGAAGGCGTCGGCGAAAACACCATCGACATCGCGAACGCATCGCGCGCCATCCGCGAAAAGGAAATCAAGGCCTGCGCCGAAAACGGCGTGACCGAAATCATCGAAGTGCGCATCGGCTATGACGGCATCGTGTTTGCCAGCCAGATCGACGGCCCGGCCTTCACCGCCTTTGAACCGGCCGACATCTACAACGCCCTGGCGCCCAAGGTCCTCAAGGACGGCGCGCTGGTCGACAACCCCCATACCCTGTGGTCCGATTTCAACGCCGATCTTCCGGCGGTCGAAATCGCCGCCTTCATCCCGGGGACCAAGCACGGCACCCGCGAAGTCTTTGAGGAAAAAGTGCTGGCCGCAGGCTGCGAGACCACCGGCGCACACGAGGCGATGATCGCCGCAGGCATGTCCGAAGACGACGCCGAAGCCGCCTGCATCGCGGTGCGCACCGATGGCAAATCGGTCGACATCGACGGCGATTACACCGAAACCCTGGCGCGCATCGACAGCAACGCCAATGGCGTCGGCATCTTTGGCCTGGCCTTCTACGAAAACAACACTGACAAGCTGAAGGTCGCCACCATGGGCGGCGTCGAGCCGACCACGGAAAGCATTTCGACCGGCGAATACCCGGTCTCGCGCCCGCTGTTCTTCTACATCAAGAAGGCGCATATCGGCGTGATCCCGGGCCTCAAGGAATTTGCCGAATTCTTCGTGGCCGATGAAATCGCAGGCCCCGATGGCCCGCTGGCCGAATACGGCCTGGTGTCCGACCCGGAACTGACTGCAACCCAGGAAACGGTTGCGGACGAAAAGACCATGGGCGACATGTAAACCAATCACGGGCCGGGGCGGCGCATGATGCTGCCCCGGCCTTTTTGCAGGCCCCTGTCAGGGCCCGCTGCTGAACCAGAACACCCGGGGGAAAAATGCCGCTTTTCTGGCTTGCCACACTCGTGATCGCGCTTGGCGCCCTCGGCTTTGCCCTTGGGCGCTTTCGGGCGCTTGGATCGGTCCAGGGGGACCGGCGCAAACTGCATTCGCTGCCCAACTATTACGGCTGGAACGTCGCGCTCAAGGTGGTGACACCGGCCTTTGGGCTGCTGGTGGTCTGGCTTCTGGTGCAACCGCTGCTGATCAACGGACAGGTTGCCGGGCTGCTGCCCGACAGCGCCATTGCCGAAGGCGGCAGCCGCGGGCTGGTGATGTCCGACGTGCGCCGCGTCGCGGACGGGCTGGACAGCGCCGTGCGGCAGGGCGCCCTGACCGCCCGCCAAAGTGCCGAGATCGCCGCCGAAGATGTGCGCGACGTGCTGGCGGGTGCCGGCGTGGCGCTGGGGTCCGATGTCACCCCCGAGGTTCTGAACGCCGCTGGCCGCTACCGCGTGCTCAGCGCTGCGGGCAACCTGTGGATGACCATCGCGGTGCTGGGCGCGGCGGCCATCGGGCTGCTTCTGGGGCTGCGCCAGTGTTACGGTGACTACCGCGCGCGCAATGTGGTCGAACAGGGGGTGCGCGGCCTGTTGCTGTTCGCCGCCTCGATCGCCATCCTGACCACGGTCGGGATCGTCTTTTCGCTGATCGGCAATACCATCCGGTTCTTCGACCTTTACCCGGCGCGCGACTTCTTTGGTTCGCTGACCTGGTCGCCGTCCTTTGGCGGTGGCTCCGAGTTGGGCATCTGGCCGCTGCTTTGGGGCACGTTCTATATCTCGGTGATCGCGCTGGCGGTTTCGGTGCCGATCGGCCTGTTTGCCGCGATCTACCTGTCGGAATACGCCGGACCCAGGGTGCGCGCCGTGGCCAAGCCGCTGCTCGAAGTGCTGGCGGGCATTCCGACCATCGTCTACGGCCTGTTTGCGCTGCTGACGGTCGGTCCGCTGCTGCTGGGCATCTTTGGCCGCGACGGGCTGGGCTGGATGCAGGCCGGAACCGCGGTGATGACCGCCGGGCTGGTCATGGGCATCATGCTGATCCCCTTCGTGTCCTCGCTGTCCGATGACATCATCAACGCCGTGCCGCAGTCGCTGCGGGATGGCAGTTATGGCCTGGGCGCAACGCAAAGCGAAACCATCCGCCAGGTGGTGCTGCCCGCCGCCCTGCCGGGCATCGTCGGCGCCGTGCTTCTGGCTGCCAGTCGCGCCATCGGCGAAACCATGATCGTGGTGCTGGGGGCAGGGGCCGCGGCCCGCCTGTCGATGAACCCCTTTGACGCCATGACCACCGTCACCGCCAAGATCGTCAGCCAGCTGACCGGCGACGCCGATTTCGCCAGCCCCGAGGCGCTGGTCGCCTTTGCGCTTGGCATGACGCTGTTCGTCCTGACGCTGGGGCTGAACGTCCTTGCCCTTTATATCGTGCGCAAATACCGGGAGCAGTACGAATGACCGACACCCGCCCCAACGCCGCCGAAACCGCGCCGCGCCCATCGCTGATGTCGGCCGATGCGCGCACCACCCGCCGCAACCGCGCCGAGCGCCGCTTTCGCGCCTATGGCATTGCCGCCATCGCCACCGGCATCTTTTTCCTGGTCGTGCTGCTGACGGCGATCCTGTCGAACGGGCTGGGCGCCTTTCAGCAGACCTTCATCACCGCCGAGGTCTACCTGGACCCGGCCAAGCTGGACAAGAAGGGCAACGGCGATCTCGAGGACATCAAGAAGGTTTCGACCTTTGGCTATGACCCGCTGGTGCAAAAGGCGATCTTTGCCAAGGTGCAAAAGCTGGGCATCGACACGCCGCTGGCCAAGGACAAGGACATGAAGGCGCTGATCTCGGCCTCGGCCGCGGCGCAGGTGCGCGATGTGGTCATCGCCAACCCCGCGCTGATCGGCCAGACCGTCGAATTCCGCATTCTCGCCTCGTCCCGCGTCGATGGTTACATCAAGGGCCGGGTGACCCGCGACAGCGTCGCCCGCGACAAGAACATCGACGCCGAACACCTTGATCTTGTGGATGCCTTGCGCGCCGCCGGGGTGGTCAAACGGGCCTTCAACACCGATTTCATCACCGGCGCCGACGCCTCGGAATCGCGCCCCGAACAGGCCGGGCTTGGCGTGTCCATGCTGGGATCGCTGTTCATGATGCTGGTGGTGCTGGTGCTGTCGCTGCCCATCGGCGTCGCGGCCAGCATCTACCTCGAGGAATTCGCCCCCCAGAACCGTCTGACCGACCTGATCGAGGTGAACATCTCGAACCTTGCCGCCGTGCCTTCGATCGTCTTTGGCATCCTTGGTCTTGCGGTGTTCATCCAGTTCGCGCACCTGCCGCAATCGGCGCCGCTGGTCGGCGGGCTGGTGCTGACGCTGATGACCTTGCCGACGATCATCATCTCGACCCGCGCCTCGCTCAAATCGGTGCCGCCCAGCATCCGCGACGCGGCGCTTGGCATCGGCGCCTCAAAGATGCAGGCGACCTTTCACCATGTCCTGCCGCTGGCCATGCCCGGTATCCTGACCGGCACCATCATCGGGCTGGCACAGGCGCTTGGGGAAACCGCGCCGCTGCTGCTGATCGGCATGGTCGGCTATATCGCCACCAACTATCCCGGCGGCATCGCCAGCGGCTTTCTTGACCCGAACTCGGCCATGCCCGCGCAGATCTACGAATGGGCGAAACGCGCCGACCCGGCCTATTACGAACGCGCCTGGGGCGGCATCATCATCCTTCTGGTGTTCCTTCTGACCATGAACATCATCGCCATCCTGCTGCGCCGCCGCTTTGAACGCCGCTGGTAAGCCGGCAAAGGGATCCCTACCATGTACGACGCACCGCATAAATCGGAGAGAACCGTGGCCACGAATGACATCAAGATCGGCGCACGCGGCGTTCAGGTCTATTACGGCGACAACCAGGCCATCAAGGACGTGGATGTCGATATCGAAGACAAGACCGTGACTGCCTTCATCGGCCCCTCGGGCTGTGGCAAATCCACCTTCCTGCGGTGCCTGAACCGGATGAACGACACCATCGACATCTGCCGTGTCGAAGGCCGCATCGAACTGGACGGCGAAGACATCTATGACAAACGCGTCGACCCGGTGCAGCTGCGCGCCAAGGTCGGCATGGTGTTCCAGAAACCCAACCCCTTTCCAAAGTCGATCTATGACAACATCGCCTATGGCCCGCGCATCCACGGCCTGGCCCGCAACAAGGCCGAGCTGGACGAGATCGTCGAAAAGGCCCTGCGCCGCGGCGCCATCTGGAACGAGGTCAAGGACCGCCTGCAAGCCCCCGGCACCGGCCTTTCGGGTGGCCAGCAACAGCGCCTGTGCATCGCCCGTGCCATCGCCACCGAACCCGAGGTTCTGCTGATGGACGAGCCTTGCAGCGCGCTTGACCCCATTGCCACCGCCCAGGTCGAGGAACTGATCGACGAGCTGCGCCAGAACTACTCGGTGGTGATCGTCACCCACTCGATGCAGCAGGCCGCCCGCGTCAGCCAGCGCACTGCCTTCTTCCACCTCGGCAACCTGGTGGAATTCGGCGACACCGCACAGATCTTCACCAACCCCAGCGACCCCAGGACTGAATCCTACATCACCGGACGGATTGGATAAGCCATGCAGGACCAACATCAGCACATTTCCTCGGCCTTCGATCGCGATCTCGAAGGCATCCAGGCCAAGATCCTCAAGATGGGCGGGCTGGTCGAACTGGCGATCCGCGACAGTGCGGTTTCGCTGGAAACCCGCGATGTCGAGCTTGCCGAAAAGACCCGCAAGGCCGACAAGGTGATCGACGCGCTCGAAGAAAGCCTGAACGACGAGGCCGCCCGCGTCATCGCGCTGCGCGCGCCCACCGCCATTGACCTGCGGGTGATCCTGTCGGTCATGCGCATGTCCGCCAACCTCGAACGCATCGGCGATCTGGCCAAGAACATGGCCAAGCGGACCAGCGTGCTGGTGGATCTGCCCTCGATCCAGGGCAGCGCGACCTCGTTGCGGCGCATGGCGCGCGAAGTCGAGGTGATGCTCAAGGATGCGCTTGACAGCTATATCCACCGCGACGAGGCGCTGGCCCTGGACGTGATCGACCGCGACCGCGAGATCGACCAGATGTACAACACGCTGTTCCGCGAACTTCTGACCTTCATGCTTGAGGACCCGCGCAACATCACCGCCTGCATGCACCTGCATTTCATCGCCAAGAACATCGAACGCATGGGCGATCACGTCACGGCGATTGCCGAACAGGTGGTGTTCCTGACCACGGGGCGCAAACCCGACGAGGCGCGCGAAAAGCAGGACATGACCTCGACCGACGCGGCGCTCAGCCGTGCGCTGGACGCAGACAGGGATTAGGACCATGGCCGCCGATCAACCGCTTGTGCTGCTGGTCGAGGATGAACCGGCCCAGCGCGAGGTGCTGCGCTACAATCTCGAAGCCGAGGGGTTTCGCGTGGTGGCCGCCGAGGATGGCGCCGAGGGTCTGTTGCTGGTCGCCGAGGAATCGCCCGACGTGATCGTGCTGGACTGGATGCTGCCCGAGGTCTCGGGGATCGAGGTCTGCCGCCAGCTCAAGACCCGCCCCGAAACCCGAAGCGTGCCGATCATCATGCTGTCGGCGCGCTCGGACGAGGTGGACAAGGTGCGCGGGCTGGAAACCGGCGCCGATGACTACGTCGTCAAACCCTATTCGGTGATCGAGCTGATGGCGCGGGTGCGCGCCCAGCTGCGCCGCGTGCGCCCCTCGACCGCCGGGCTGGTGCTGGAATACGCTGACATCCGGCTGGACGCCGAAACCCACCGTGTTACGCGCGGCGAGGCGGCGCTGAAACTGGGCCCGACCGAGTTTCGCCTGCTGTCCACCTTCATGGAAAAACCGGGGCGGGTGTTTTCGCGCGAACAGCTGCTGGACCGGGTCTGGGGCCGCGACATCTATGTCGACACCCGCACCGTCGACGTCCATGTCGGCCGGCTGCGCAAGGCGCTGACCCGCGACGGCGGCGACGACCCGCTGCGCACGGTGCGCGGGGCAGGCTACGCGCTGGGGTGATGGAGGGGCGCGCGCCCGGCGATTAACCCCGATCAAAGACGCCCATGGTGGCGCTCTGCCAATATCCACTTGCTTGGCCCCGGTTGGGTGCACTGACCGGCGGCAGACACGCGAACAAGGACCCCGGATATGACAGACAATCAGCAAAAAGACATGGACGCCCGCCACAAGGCCAAGGCCAACGAGATCATCACCAGGATGACCGAAAACGGTGCCTCGGCCAGTGAAATCGCGGCGCAGAAAGCCGCCAACAAGCAAAGCTTTGGGCACGAAGGCGAATTCGACCCCGAAAAGCACTAGCCCGGCACCGGCGCGCCCATTCCGCTCGTCTTGACACAGCCCTTGACCCGGGGATGTAGGCCGGGCTTTCAGCCCGGCGCTCCGTCGCCGTTACCCCGGGCGCTGCATCACCTGCGTCAACCTTGGGTCAACTGGCAGATGCGGCGGACGGCGGCGGCATAGCCTTCCAGCCCCAGCCCCGCGATCACCCCATCGGCGCGCATCGAGATATAGGAATGGTGGCGAAAGCTTTCGCGCTTGTGCACCTGGCTGATGTGCACCTCGATCACCGGACCGTCAAAGGTGTTCAGCGCGTCCAGGATGGCCACCGAGGTATGCGTGTAAGCCCCGGCATTGATGACGATACCACAGCCGTCTTCGCGGGCTTCGTGGATCCAGTCGACGATCTGGCCTTCGTGGTTCGATTGCAGCTGGCGGATGGCAAAGCCGTCGTGCGCGACGCTCTGGCACAGCCGTTCGACATCGTCCAGCGTGTCATGGCCGTAGATCTCGGGTTGACGCTTGCCCAGCAGGTTCAGGTTGGGGCCGTTCAGAACATAGATGGTTTTCATCGGCTGTCTCGCTTGCATTGCCACGCTTTGGGCCTAGCCGAGACAGCGCCCAAAGGGAAGTGCCCGCAAGGCGCGGCAGGGCGAAACCGGCAAAGGAATGCGGCCCGCCAGCACCCCGGCGGGCCGACCTGCCTAGGCCGACGGGGGTCTGCGCAGGAACAGCGATTGCGCGGTGTAGACCAGGATCGCGGTGCCGACGGCCCCGGCGGCGGCAATGCCAAGAAAGACGATCACGTCCACCGGCCCGCCAAGATTGCTCAGGCGTGAATTGGTCACCGCCAGCACGAACCAGACCGCCGCGACGGCGCCAAAGGGCATCGACAGCTGCGCCAGCAGGAACTTGCGCCACGAAATGCTGTGATCGCGGATCAGCACGTAGATATAGGCCAGCGTCACCAGCACTGCGGCCACCACCATGGCCCAGAACAGCCCGCGGCCAAAGATTTCCTCGAATACCGCAAGGATGGTCCAGAATGTCAGATCTTTCATGTGCTCTCTCCTTTATGCGCGGCCGCGCAACATGGCGTTGTAGGTGGCCTTCAGCGCCACTTCCTTCATCAGCCAGCTGATCCACAGCTCTTCCAGCGGGGCGATGATGCCCGGGAAGGACGGGGTGAGGTTGTTGTTGTAATCGAACTCCACCAGCATGGCGCGGCCGACGCGGGTGATCATCGGGCAAGAGGTATAGCCGTTGTAGGTCTGGGTCGGCTCGCGGCCTTCTATGGCGGCGATCAGACCGTCCTCGACCACCGGCACCTGCCATTTGACCGACGCGGCGGTCTTGCCCTTGGGCACGCCAGCCACGTCGCCCAGCGCCCAGATGGTATCGTGGCGCAGGTGGCGCAGGCTGGCCTTGTCGCATTCGACCCAGCCCTGATCGGTCCATTTGTCGGCCCAGCTCAGCCCGGACTGGCGGATCACATCGGGGGCGCGTTGCGGCGGGATGACGTGGATATAGTCGTAATCGCGCGTGACGCTGCCGGTGGGGGTGTCAAAGGTGGCGGTGCGGGCGCCAGCGTCGATGGCGCGCAGCACATGGGAATAGGCCGGGGTGATGCCACGATCGCCGAACAGCATGCGCACCTTTTCCGACACGATGGGCACGCCGAACAGGCTGTCGTTGTTGGCCATGTAGTGCACGTCCAGCTTGCCGCGCGTGCCGGCGCTGCGGGCGATGTCCTCGATCAGGAAGGTATGCTTGAGCGGCGCCCCGGCGCATTTCATTTCGGTCGCGGGGCGGGTGAACAGACCGACGCCGCCGGTTTCGGTGTAGGCCTGCGCCGCCTTCCAGGTGGCCTCCGCATAGCGCGGCCCGGCATAAAGCGCGCCGATCCCGTTCTGCCCGACCATGTCCAGCGAGAAACCCTCGATTGCGTCATGGTCCAGCACCAGACCGGGGGCCAGAACCAGGAAATCATAGGGCAGGGATTGCCCGTCAGCGGTATCGACGGTTTTGGCCTCGGGGTCGATCGCGGCGGCGGCCTGGGCGATCAGGGTGACGCCATCGGGCAGCCAGTCGGTGGTTTTCGACACCACGTAATCCGCCGGTTTCAGGCCCGCGGCCACCAGCGAAAGGCCGGGCTGGTACAGGTGTTCGACACGCGGGTCGATCAGGGTGATCTGCGCGCCCTCAAGCCGGGTGACCAGCCGGTTTGCCAGCGCCGTCCCCCCGGCGCCTGCGCCGATGATCACGATGCGGGCCTTGGTGGCGATGCGCGCCTGCGCCGGGCTGGCCGCGCCTGTTGCGGCAAGGGCCGTGCCCCCGGCCGCCAGCGTCAGCAGCTGGCGTCTGTTCAGTTTGCTAAGTCCGTACGGTTTGATATCCATGGTATTCCCTTCCCTTGGCGTCAAAGTGTCGAAGGCTGCGGCCCGCCTGCCACCGGGGGCAGGCGGGCGCGGGCCTTCAGTAGCTGGCGATGCGGGCGTTCGGCGCGATCATCGCCGCCGCCATCGCGGGCGGCTGGGCAACACCCACGCCGTCCAGCAGCACATCGGGTTGTGCGCCCTTGGCGGGCAGGTAGATGGCGCAGACCTCGACCTTGGCGCCGGGCATGGCGGCGATCTTGGTCAGCAGGCCCTGGGGGCTCATGTCGCGCGGCGGCTGCGGCGCGGTGGCCGAGGCGGGCGCGTCCCTGAGCGCCAGGTCGCCGGCCGGACCGCACAGCAGGATATGCGGCGCCGCGCCCTGTTCGGCGGCCTGCATGGCCAGGACCATGGCCATCAGCTGGGTCTGCGGTTCGGGGGCGGTCAGGATGGTGACCAGCGTTTCGGGGGCCTGCTGGGCCTGGGCTGCGCCGGCCAGAGACAGGGCGGTACAGGCGGCAAGTACGAGGGTTTTCATCACGGTGTTCCTTTTCCAGGATGTGTAAAACTGCGGTGTCAGTGTCAGTGTCAGTGTCAGTGTCTGTGTCGGTGACGGGGGCCCAGGCCCGGCCCGGGCCCCCGCCGACACGGAGGGCGGAAGGGATGCCCCCCGCGTGTCAGTGCCTGTGTTCGCCGATCGGGCAGTCCCCTTCGTCGGACAGGCAGGCATCGGTGCGCATTTCCAGCCAGATCGCGTTCAGCACGGCGAACATCGCGGCAAGCGGCAGTCCAAGAAGCCAGGCGAAATACCACATTCCAGGTGTCTCCTTCAGTAAACAGTGTCAGGGTTTTCAGTGACTTGGGCCTCGGTGACCTTGCCCCACAGCACCTTGTAGACCCAGGCGGTGTAAAGCAGGATCAGCGGCATGAAGATCGCCGTGACCACCAGCATGATGAACAGCGTCTGGTGCGACGACGAGGCATCCCACACCGTCAGCGAACTGTTGGGGTCCAGCGTCGAAGGCAGGATGAAGGGGAACATGGTCAACCCGACCGAGGCGATGATCCCGAAGATCCCCAGCTTGGACCACAAGAGGGTCGACACCTCGCGTCCGGCGCGCAGGCCCATCACGGCCAGACCGATCCCGAGGAACCCAAGGGCAGGGGCAATGGCGATCCAGGGACGGTCCGCATAGGCGGCCAGCCAGGACCCGCCGCGCGTCACCTGCGAATACAGCGGGTTGGACGGGCCATTGGCCGCCACCTCGCCCAGGGCAAAGCCGTCGATCCCGGTCGCCAGCCACAGCCCGGCCAGCGCATAGCCCGCCGCCGCGACGATCCCGGCGCGGGTGCCGATGGCACGGGCGCGCGCCGCCACCGGGCCTTCGGCCTTGAGCGACAGCCAGGCCGCGCCATGCATCAGCAGCATCGACAGCGACACCACCCCCGCCAGCAGCGCAAAGGGCCGCAGCAGGCCAAGGAACTTGATGGCGAAATTGCCCGGATACATCGGCATCAGGTCTTCGGTCAGGTAGAAAGGCACGCCCAGCAGCACGTTGCCGACCGCCACCCCGAACAGCAGCGCCGGAACCGCCCCGCCGGCGAACAGCGCCCAGTCCCAGCGCGCGCGCCAGGCCGGATCGGGCCGCTTTGAGCGGTACTTGAAGGCCACGGGGCGCACGATGAAGGCGGCCAGCACCACGAACATCGCCAGGTAAAAGCCCGAAAAGCTGACCGCATAAAGCGGCGGCCAGGCGGCAAAGATCGCGCCGCCCCCCAGGATGAACCACACCTGGTTGCCTTCCCAGACCGGGCCGACGGTGTTGATCGCCACGCGGCGTTCGATATCGGTCCTGGCGACAAAGGGCAGCAGCGCGCCAACCCCCATGTCGAACCCGTCGGTCAGGGCAAATCCGATCAGCAGCACGCCCAGAAGCGTCCACCAGATCACGCGCAGGATGTCATAGTCGATCAGTTCATAAAGGATCATCGGTCTTTACTCCGCAGGGGTGGCAGCAAGCGCGGTGTCACCGGCATCGCGGCGCAGGCGCGTCTCGTGCCGTTGCATCCAGGCGTTGGTTTCATCCACGTCCAGGAACGGGCCCTTGCGGATGTATTTCACCATCAGGCTCATCTCGATCACGAAGAGCACCGAGTAGAAGGCGATGAAGCCGGCCAGGGTGATCAGCAGATCCATGATGCTCAGATGCGAGGCGCTCAGCGCGGTGGGCAGAACGCCGTCGACGGTCCAGGGCTGGCGGCCGAATTCGGCCACGAACCAGCCCAGCTCGGCGGCGATCCAGGGGGTCGGGATGATGGCGACGGCGGCATAAAGCGACCAGCGCGGGAATTGCATCTGCCGGAACGAGGCCCGGTAGAAGAAATAGGCCATGACCGCGATGAAGCTGAAGCCAAGCGCCACCATCAGACGGAAGGCCCAGAACAGCGGCGCCACGCCCGGCACGGTGTCATCGGCGGCCATCTTGATCTGCGCCTCGGTCGCGTCGCGCGGATCGTCGACATAGCGTTTGAGCAGCAGCGCAAAGCCCAGGTTCTCGGAATGCGCCTCGAAGGTGCTTCGTACCGATTGCGCGGTGTCCTCGCGCTGTTCGCGGATGGTCATCAGCGCGTCATAGGCGATCAGCCCGTCGCGGATGCGGTCCTCGGCTTCGGCGACCAGGTCGTTGATGCCGGGGATTTCCGTGTTCAGGCTGCGTGTGCCGATCAGGCCCATCGCCCAGGGAATTTCGACGGCGTAATGCGTCTCGCGGGCGGCCTGGTCGGGAAAGCCGACGGCGGTAAAGGGGGCAGGGGCGTCGTGGGTTTCCCACATCGCCTCGATCGCGGCCAGCTTCATCTTTTGGGTGTGGCTGGCCGAATAGCCGGATTCGTCCCCCAGCACGACCACCGACAGCGCTGCCGCCAGCCCAAAGGCCGACGCCACGGCGATCGAACGACGCGCCAGGTCGCGGTGCCGGTCCTGGATCAGGTACAGCGCCGAAACCCCCAGCACAAAGACCGAGGCAGTGACATAGCCCGCCGATACCGTGTGCACGAACTTGGCCTGCGCCACTTCGTTGAACAGCACATCAAAGAACGAGGTCATCTCCATCCGCATGGTGTCGGGGTTGAACTGGGCGCCCACCGGGTTCTGCATCCAGCCGTTGGCGATCAGGATCCACAGCGCCGAAAAGTTCGACCCGATGGCGACCAGCCAGGCCACCACCATGTGCTGGACGCGGCTCAGCTTGTCCCAGCCAAAGAAAAACAGCCCGACAAAGGTGGCTTCGAGGAAAAAGGCCATCAGCCCTTCGATGGCCAGCGGCGCGCCGAAGATGTCGCCGACATAGTGGCTGTAATAGCTCCAGTTCATGCCGAACTGGAATTCCATGGTGATCCCGGTGGCGACGCCCAGCACAAAGTTGATGCCGAACAGCGTGCCCCAGAATTTCGTCATCTGCCGCCAGATCGGGCGGCCGGTCATGACATAGACGGTCTCCATGATGGCAACGAGGATCGACAGACCCAGCGTCAGCGGCACGAAGAGAAAGTGATACATGGCGGTCAGCGCGAATTGCATGCGCGACAGCTCGACCAGTCCGATCTCCATTGGGGACTCCTTGAAACAGTTGATAAGACACATCTGTGATGTGGATTATCGCCTACATATGCTGATTCATGGATGTGTTATTTGATCTGGGTCAAAAACCCATATCACAGATACAGATTAATTCAGCCGGGCTGGCGCGGCGGGGTCAGGGCCACGACCTGGTCGGAAAAGGCGACCTCTTCGGGGCGGTGGGCGGCCATCAGGATCGCCGCATCCGGCAGGGCGGCGCGCAGGGCGGCCAGGACCTGCCGGGCCACCGGGGCATCCAGACCCTCGGTCGGCTCGTCCAGCAGCAACAGGGCAGGGCGGCGCAGCAACGCGCGCGCCAGCACCAGCCTGCGGGATTCGCCGCCCGACAGCCCGGCGCCGCGAAACCCCAGCGCCGCGTCCAGCCCGCCCCGGGCGTGGATCGTCTCGGCAAGCTGCGCGGCCTCAAGCGCCGCCCAAAGCGCCGCGTCACTGGCAGAAGGATCGGCCAGCCTGAGGTTCTGGGCAATGCTTCCGGCGACCAGCGCATGGCGCTGCGGCACCATGGCGATGGTCTGCGCACGCAGATCCGGGGCGATGGCCTGCAGGGGTGCGCCGCCCAGCGTCAGCTGCCCGGCAAAGGGCGCAATCTGTCCGGCCGCCATCAGCAGCACGGTGGATTTGCCGCAACCGCTGCGCCCGGTCAGGGCAACGGTCTGTCCCGGCACCAGGGTGAAATCCAGCGGCGCGAACAGCGGCGCGGCGCGGCCACCGCGCGTGGCCACCAGCCCGGCGGCGACAAGCGCTCCGCCCTTGCTGCTGGCCGGATCCGCGGGCCGGGCGGGGGCAGGGTGCTGCAGCAGCGGTTCGATCCGCCGCGCCGCCGAGCGCATGCGGCCAATCTCGGACAGGGCGCGGCGCACCGGGGCGACCGCCTCGGACAGGGCCAGGGCCGCAAAGATGCCGATGGCGGCCTGCGCTGCGGTGATATCGCCCGCCTGCACCCGCGCCGCGCCGATCCCAAGCGTCAGGGCGACAACCACCCAGCCGACAAGCTCGAGCCAGAACCCGGTCTGCCGCTCGATCCGCTCCAGCGCGGCCTGGCCCTGTGACTGGTATGCGCTTGCCCGGGTGACATCGGCGCGGGCCTGCTGCACCCGGCCAAAGGCGATCAGGTCCTCGCGCACGGCGATCAGGTCGATCAGGCGGCTGCGCATGGCCTGCATGCCGGATTCGGACCGCCGGCCCGGGGTCCGGGCCAGCCGCTGCCCGACCCAAAAAATCAAACTGGGCGCCGCGCCATAGCCCAATACGATGACCAGCCCCAGGATCGGCGCGACCAGCACCGCAACCGCCAGCCCGGTCAGCGCGATCACCGCAAGCCCCGCCGCACCCGGCAGCACCAGCCGCAGCGCCATGCCGTCCAACGCGTCCACATCCGCCGTCACCCGGTTCAGGAACACGCTGGCCCGCAACCGTTCAAGGCGTCGGTAAGGGGCGCTCAGCACCGCCCGCAACAACCGCAGCCGCAGCGCCGACAGGGCGCGCAGCGTGGCGTCATGGGTTGTCAGACGCTCGCCATAGCGCGCCGCCGTACGCCCCAGCGCCAGGAACCGGACCATGGCCGAGGGCGCAAAGACGTTGAACACGGTGCCCAGCCCGATCATGCCCGCTGCCGCCGCGGCGGTGATGAACCAGCCCGACAGCGCCAAAAGCGCGACCCCCATGACCAGCACGACAAGCGCCAGCGCCAGCCCCCTGGCAAAAGCGCGCGGTTCGTCCCGCACCAGCAGCACAAGCATCCTGAACAGCGGTTTCATGGCCGTGCCTCCAATGTCATCTGGCGGTCCATGCGGGCCATCAGCCTTGGGTCATGGGTCGCCACGATCAGCGTGCCGCCTTGCGCGACATAGGCCAGAAGCCCATCGATGATGTCCTGCGCGGTTTCGGCGTCAAGGTCGGCGGTCGGCTCGTCTGCCAGCAGCAGCCCGGGGCGCCGGTGCAGGGCGCGCGCCAGCATGACGCGGCGGGCTTCGCCGCCCGACAGGCCGGCGCCGGTTTCGCCCAGCGGCGTCCGATCACCCGCCGGAAGGGTTTCGATGATCGGCGCCACGCGGCTTTGGACAAGGATGGCACTGTCCAGCGCCTGTCCAAAGCCGATGTTGTGGCGTAGCGAACGCCCCAGAAAGCGCGGCGTCTGCGGCATCCAGCCCAGACAGGCGCGCCAGGCATCGGCGTTGTCCTGCGTCAGCAGATCGCGGCCCAGCCGGATCGCCCCGCCCGAGGGCGGAACCAGCCCCGCGATCAGCCGCAACAGCGTGGTCTTGCCCGCGCCGCTGGGCCCGCACAGGGCCAGGCTGTCGCCGGGGCGCAGATCAAGGTCGGGAAACCGCAGGGTCCGGCCGCCCTGATCCGCCTGCAGGCCTGTCAGTGAAAGCCCGCCAAAGCGCAGCGCATCGGCGGAGGCGCCCGTTCCCAGCACCGCACGGCGGTCGCCCGATCGCCAGTCGGCAAGCTCGGCCATCACCGCATCGGCGGCGGATTTGTCGTGCCAGGCCGCCGCCAGATCGCGCAGCGGCTGAAAGAAATCCGGCGCCAGCAGCAGCAGGAAAATGCCCCGGAACGGCGTCAGCGCGGTGCCCCAGGTGCCCCAGGACAATTCACCCAGCAGGGCAAATCCGACCCAGACCGCGATCATCGCCACCCCAAGCGCCGAGAACAGCTCCAGCACGGTCGAGGACAGGAAAGCGATGCGCAGCACCGCCATGGTCCGCTGCCGCAACGACTCTGATGCCTTGGCAAAGCCATCGATCACCTGCGGCCCTGCGCCCACCAGCCTCAGATCGGATAGCGCTGCCAGTCGGTCGGCCAGCAGGTCGTTCAGCGACCCGATTTCGACCATCTGGCGGGCGCTTGCCTCTTTCGCGGCCCAGCCCACCAGGGCCATGAACACGGGGATCAACGGGCCTGCCGCCAAAAGCACGACGGCCGCCGCCCAGCTGACCCAGGCCGTGATGGCCAGGATCACCAGCGGGGCGATCATCACCCGCAGCCGGGCCGGTTGGTAGCGCAGCAGGAAAGGGCGCAGCGCCTCGAGCTTGTCGCTGGTCAGGGCGGCGATGGCCCCCGCGCCGCCAAATGCCGAAGCGTCGGCCGAGGCGCTTTCCGTGCCGATGATCTCGTGGCGCAGGGCCTGCAGGCGGGTTTCGGCGGCGGCGGCCAGCGTGGCCAGCGCCAGCCGGTTCAAAACCGCCCGCGCCAACCCCAGCGCCAAAAAAGCCAGCGCCATGACCCAGCCGCGGCTGTCCTGGCCGGTCAGCAGCGCCGACAGGACGGCGGCGATGATCGCGGCCTGCGCGATCCAGAGCAGGCTGGCCGCCAGCGATAGCGCGCCGCCCAGCCGGGTTTTTCGTTCAGATGTCGCGTTCGCCGCAGGAAGATCGGCCATCGGAGGCGTGCCTTTCAGGTGGTTTCCGGCCTGCTAAGCCATTTTGCCCGGAAAAGACGTGATCTGGATCAAGTAAACTGGTATCTGTGATGCAGGATATTACACCGAAGGAGCCCGAATGCGCCTGACGACACGAACCAACCTTGCCGCGCGCACGCTGATGTTCTGCGCGGTCAACGACGGCCAACTGGTGCGGACTTCGGATATCGCGCGGCGCTGCAATGCCTCGGTCAACCACATTGCGCGCGTGGTCCAGCAGCTGCAGGCCGAGGGCTATCTTGAAACGGTGCGCGGGCGCAGCGGCGGCATCCGGCTGGCCCGGCCGGGGCAGCGCATTTCGATCGGGGCGGTCTTTCGGATCTTTGAAACCGACATTCCCTTTGCCGAATGCTTTGACGCGCAGCGCAACACCTGCCCGCTGGCGCAGACCTGCCGGCTAAGGACCTATGTGGTCCGGGCGCTCGAAGCCTTTTATCACGAGTTGGACATGGTCACGCTGGATGACCTGGTGCGCGGCAATTGCGGGTTGAACGACCTGTTGGCCATGCATCCCGTGCCGCCCGGGCCCTGTTCGGACCGTCCCTTGCAGGGGTGATGTCGGCGCGGCGCCGTTGTCAGCGCCGGGCCGAAGGGATCTGCCCGCGCGCGTCACATCTGCCGCAAATACGCCCACGAGACATAGCCGCGCAGCCCCGGCGCGCCGTCCAGCGACACCTTGCACCAGCGCGTGCCGCCGGTCTGCTCGCAACTGGTCACGCGCAGCCTGGTGCCGTTCGGAAGCCCCAGGATCACCTTGTACCCGGTGCCCGGGCCGGCCCGCATCTTGAGCATGTCATCTTCTTCGACACCCTGAACTTCGTAGCGATCCCGCCAGCCCGCCGCCGCCGGGTCTGCCAAAGCGGTGATCGCGATCCCGATGATGCCCGCCAGCAAGAGGGTTCTGTGCATCGTTCTCTCCTGTTTTCTGCCTCGGGGGGTAGAGTACCCAAAACAAGGGCCAAAGGAAACGCGAGAAGCAGTCCGATAGGTCATGCCCGGGGCGCGAGGCGGCATGACCCGGGAATTCTTGGGGGCAAGGTCTGTGATGACCGTCTGCCCTTTGAGCAGCCGCGAAACACCAGCAAAGGCCCGCACATATTTTCGAAATGATCGACCTAAGCCGGACCACCAGGAAACGACCCCAATTCATGTGGGAATGCATCAAGTGTCAGGGGCCCCGAAGGCGCCGTTTCCATTTCAGAAGGCGTGATGTGAACCGTGACGATCGGTTGGGGCTTTTGCGAGAAAGCGGCGCCCTCTGGCCAATCCGCAAGCATGGCTGTTGCCACACGAACGGCCTTGGCGTCGCCAAGAAACAGACTGGCCGCATGGGCGGCTGCCAAAGAGTGCGAAAGGATCACTTCGATCAGGTGATCCTTTGGGGGGATGCAGGCGCTTTTGTCGATTTCGATCTCGGTGTTCCGGGCCTCCAACACCATGCGGACATGGGACATGGTCTTTGGGACAAGAAGCACAAGCGACAGGGCCTGAGCGCCGGTGTCCGGTGCAAGACCCCAAATCATGGGGACGGGACGGGGCAGCTGTGACAGGACGCCAAGGACCCGCTCGAACAGAATCGCATCGGGGTCGTTGTCCATGTCTTCGGGGATGAGCGGCGTGCCCTCGCGCAGGCGGCCCAGCTCTGTTTCCAGCCATCTACGGGAGCGCCGCCGCCAAAGGCGCAACGCGTCGCCGTTTTTGGCCGGGGCCTTGCCAAGCGAGACAGCCGGAGGTTTGCCGTAGGGATAGGTACGCAAGCCGACAGTTTCGTGAACCAGCGTAGGGCCGGCCAGCAGAGCGTTTGCCGTTTTGACAAAGTCTGACAGCGCCTCGGCGCGTTTTTCAGCCGGGGCATCCGGGCGCGATTTTTCGGCGGTGTTCTTGGACCAGCCGGCACCCAGGACATAGGTTTCGGAAGCATAGGCCAGGGATGCGGGCACTGACACACCTTTGACGCGCGGCGGTGTCAGTGACTTCGCCACCTCGCGAAGGGCGGAAAGGGCGGGCTCTTTGCGCGGCGACTTGTAAAGCACATCGCCCTCGGCGGGCAACTGGACCGCCAGACCGGGGCGCAGGCTGATGGGATCGGTCATTGCGGGTCTCCCAGAAGGTCGGCGGCTTGTGACGGGGTCAACAGACCGGTTTGCGCTTCTCCGCGGGCCTGTTGGTAGGCCCGGATTGCCCGATCAGTTCCCGGGCCGGTCAAGCCGTCGATGGTTATCCGGTAAAAGCCCATGCGCTGCAGCCGCGTTTGCAGAACGCGTATGGCACTGCGATCCAGCGTTCTGGGATCGATCAAGACCTCGACAGCCCTTTCGGGCGCGGACCTGGGCCGGATCTGCGGGCTTGGGGGGGCGGATTGCGGCGCGGCGGGGGGGCTTTCGACGCTGGTTTGCGGTTCGACAGGCTTGACTGGAGGGTCAGCCGGTTTGGAAGGACCGACGCGGTTTTCCGGGTCACGCGCTGGTTCGGTTTGTGGTTCTGTCACCGGTTCCGGCACATCGGTGGTCTGAGCGGGGGATGCGGCGAGCAAGGACAAAGCAGCGTCGATATCAAGAAGATAGGCCTCCCTTTCGGTGACGGCCACAAGATTGCGCCCGCCGTTTCGCCCAAGCAGGGTCAATACCGCGCCATCCCCGTCAAGCTTCATGGCTACCTGGCGATCGACGCCATCGGTCAGTGTCAGCCCGCCTGCGTCCGCATTTGTCTGCACCCCAAGAAAACCCGACCCCGCGCTGTCTGCGGGCAGGGCGTCGTGGCGGGTGCGTGTGGCCACGGAAACGGTCTCGGTGAAGACCGAGATGGCTTCGGGGTGCAAACAGCTTGCGGATAGCCGGACAGGTCCTTGGTCGGCATCGCGCCCGAAAATCCGCAGGCCGTGTTCGCCGCGACGTTCGACGGCTTCGATCCGGACGCGGTTGTTCAGACGGGTCAAAATTGCATCAATGCCCGGGCAGTCGTCCGGATCGGGCTGTCCGTCCAGATCGTGCAACGCATTGTCCGTGACGGCGGCGTAGGTGCCATCAAGGCGGGCAAACAGCGCGGTTGCGCCGGAATGGCTGGCCAGATCCAACGCGGTACCGGACGGGGTCAAGGTCAGCACGCCCAGAGCGTTGGGCACCTTGATGCCGCCGGCATCGACGCGCGGCAACCCGGTGGCCACGAGATCGGTAAACCGTCCCTTGGCAATGTTGCGGCGCATCACCGGTCCGTTCGAGGCCGTTCCGGTGGCCTCGACCCCGGAAACGGGCCCTTGCCGATAGCTCCAAAAGCCATCGGTTCCGCGCCAGTCGGCGCATCGGTCAACGGCACTGGGGGTTCCATCGACGTCGTATTGGACCGTTCCGGCCTTTGTCTCAAGGCAAAGAAGCGCTTCGCTGCCTTCAGGCGATCGATCAGACGTCGCGGTGCTGACCAAGGCAGGATCGTCCACAAACCCCGGTCGCGCGCCTTGCAGCAGACCAAAGCGACCCGCGGGATGTTCCCGAAGTCCGTCCGAAGCAACCAGATGCCAGGTGCCGGAAAAGGGCAGGGCCAGGGCGCGATAATCATCAAAGGCAAAGCGACCCGCTGCCAGGGCGACTTGTTCGCCTTGAAACCGCACCTCGCTGACAGGGGGCTGGTCAGGGCGGGGCTGCAGGATGGTCCAGGTCCAGGGCGCCGTGTCGATCGTGTCGCGGGCCGCGAAGGGATCACTGTCAAGCAGCGTCAAGGCGCCGATGTCGCTTGCCCCGGGGGCTGTATCCTCGGCGAAAACACGGCCGTCCAGGCATCGTATGCGCCGTGCGTCATGGGCTGGTCCGCCAAAACCCAGTTGCGCCAATGTTGCGAAATTGGCGGGTGTACAAGTGCCCAGGGAACCGGCTTTGGGGCCTTCGCGGACCAACAGGGTGTCGGGATCGACCGCAAGACGGCTTCCCTGAACGGATTGGCGCAGCAGTCCGATCGGGGTCAGCCGGTCCAATCCGTTCGGTGCGGCGGCAAGGGATTTCGTGACATCCAGTGCGGGCCTGCCTGCCGCCCAGGGCATGATCCGCCATTCACCGTCCATAGTTCTGTATTCCAGGCCGGCCCAGGCCGGTCCGGTCCGTTGCCGCAGCCTTTCAGCCTCGTAGGGGATTTTGCCCTGAACCGGCTCTGTTGCACAAATCGCGTGAGGGATTCATCTCGTGAATCCAGCGTGGTAGCTGGGATGCATGAGCAGACCCATACCCCCGACCTACAAGACCAGAAACTGGCCAGCCTACAATGAAGCGCTCAAGCGCCGGGGCTCGCTGACGATCTGGTTCGACCCTGAGATGATCTGGGATGCCGTGCCGACAGGCAGGCGTGGCCGCCAGCAGAGCTATAGCGACGCCGCCATACAGACGTGCCTCTCGATGAAAGTGCTGTTCGGCATGGCGCTCCGGCAGACGACCGGGTTCGTCGAGAGCCTGCTGCAGCTGGTCGGTCTGAACTGGACGGTGCCCGACTTCAGCACGCTATCTCGCCGCCAGAAGACCTTGGCCGTCAACATCCCATACCGCGGCTCCAAGGGGCCGTTGCACCTGTTGATAGACAGCACCGGGATCAAGGTCGAGGGCGAAGGCGAGTGGCACGCCCGCAAGCATGGCGGCCCTAAACGCCGCGTCTGGCGCAAGATCCACTTGGGGATTGATGAGGAAACGCTGGAGGTTCGGGCCGTCGAAATCACCGGGAGCCACATCGGTGATGCGCCGATCCTACCCGACCTTCTCGACCAAATCCCGCAGGACCAGGAAATCGGTAGCGTCACGGCTGATGGCGCCTACGACACGCGCAAATGCCACGATGCGATTGCAGATCGCGGCGCCCATGCCGTCATCCCGCCCCGCAAAAACGCGAAGCCCTGGAAGACGATCACCGCCGGAGCCGTGGCGCGAAACGAGGCCTTGCGCGCGGCGAAATACCTGGGCCGCGCACTCTGGCGACGATGGAGCGGATACCACCGCCGAAGCCGCGTCGAGACAAAAATGCATTGTATGAAGTTGCTGGGCCAGCGGCTCATGGCGCGGGACTTCGACCGCCAGGTCGCGGAACTCCAGGTCCGCATTGCCGTCCTGAACGGCTACACCGCGCTCGGCATGCCCGTCACGGAAGTCGTAGGATAAGTCCGCCCGGGGAAAGGGGAAACTCGGCGTTCAGCCGATTTGTGCAACAGAGCCTGAAAAGACCAGACGACGTCGCATGATCCACCGGATCGGTGAGAGTTTCTTTCTGATACTCCGGGCACTATGACTTGACCAACATGACATCCAGCCGCGGCAGTTTCTCAATTGCCTCACGCTTGATCGACAGAGGGGTGTCGTCCCGGTATGTCGAGGTGTTCGTGTCTTGGTCATCAGAGCCCTCAACGTGCCCGAGGAGATCAAGCCTTGTTACTTTGTGAACGTCATTTTCGTGAATCAGCGTGTTGTTGACGAAATGGCGAAGGCTGTGGATGCACAATTTACGCGGGTTGTCCTCCAGCGCAAACTTCATAGCGTTGCTCCACGCATTATCGAACTTTGCTCCGAACTTCTCGACGAGAAGAGCGGGATCCGCAGCTTTTGCTCGTACCGAGCCCTTGCGCGGCTTCGGGACGACATCTGGGAACAACAGGGCGTGGCCCTTGGTGCGGATGTTTTCGACGTAGTCGAGAATTCCCAGGTCGAGCAGTTGCGAGTGGATGGGGACAATACGGGTGAGCTTGTCATCCGGACCGGCGTCCTTCGCCTCACCCTTGATGCCTCGGTACTTGTTCGACTGGATGATGAATACTGGAATTCCATCGACGACCTGTACGTCTGATGCCAGCATCCCGGCGATTTCGGCCCGGCGAGCACCGGTGTACATCAAAATCAAGGGGATCCACCACTTGCCGTCGCGCGTGACGACGGGTCCGGCCTTGTGGAGCCGGTCAGCGGATTTCGCACCGGTCCAAAGGGGATGTGCGAAAAGCTGGTTGAGCTCTTCCACTCTGAAAGTCGCGCGCTTTTTGTGGCGGTTCCGACCAGATGTTTTCCTTGGTTTTAATGACTTGAGTTCCAGATCCTTAAGATCGCTCATTCCCTCGGAAACGGCCCGTCTGATCAGAAGTTCGATCGACTTCACATGGCGGTCGAGTGTACCGGATGCGAGACCTTTATCCTTGGCGGCGAGATGCTTTGCCCCCAGCAGGATGGCTTCGAGTTCCTGATGGACATCCTTGCTTGAACGCAGAAAGTTCTTGGGGAACTGCATCAACATATCGTTCCAATGCCTTAATTTTGCTTGCGTAATCTGCGTCACGCTTGTGATCCCCAAGATGAGCATGAACCGCCTGATATCTGACTGACGCTGCGTCGCCACCGCCGGTGTCATGTTCTCTGACCGAGTTGCCCGCCAGAAGACATGCGCAATGTCCATGGACCAGCCGTCGGAACCTGCAGCCAGTGCTTCATCCCGGCAGGCGGCGAAATGGTCTGCCAAGGTGGACATGGTCCGACAAACGGATTTCGGGGCAGGGCGCTGGACGGCGGATACGGGTTCCGTCGTTGTTTCCGCAGCCTTTGCAGGCGTCCGCGGACACACAGGACAAGGTTGACCGTTGTCAGGCCGCACACCGAGCGTAGTGTCATCTGGACGAGTATCGCATTGCGAAGCCGTCGAAACCACGCTGTCCATGGCGCCAGCGCTGGCCGGTTCCCGGGCGTTGGCGGCTTGTTCGTGGTGATCCGCCTGATCGCAGAGAGCTTCAAAACACGTCGGCGCAGTTCCTTTCCCCAAGGCGGCGAGGCGGGCGGAAATGTAGGCTTCGCGCAGTTGCGCGGTATGCTCCATGCTGGTGAGATCGGATTGCTTGATGTCGGGGAAGGACTGCTGGATCCGCCGCGTCTCTTCCGAAGATTGGATTTTGCGGGCTTCCAGCGCATAAAGGTGCATCGCCATCGAGAGCGTCTCTTCTGACCACTCGGGGTCGACCCTCTGGAGCGGCAGTTTGTCATTGATACCATCGTGCAGAAGGCTCTGCAGGATCATGGGCATGAGGGAGAGCTGCATCTGATTGTCTGCTCCGAAGCGTCCGGTCATCCTGGCCATACGGACTTGGCGACGTAGCGTGGACAGGCTGTCCTCGAGGCAATGCCGAAAATACTGTGCGACGAGCGCTTCGGGAAGCGGCGGGGCAACAAAAATGAAACTGTCGAACATAAGGTCGGACTCCTGCGTCAGGTGTCTGACCCAGGTAAGCGCAAGATTTTCGTCTGTCGTCCCCAGCGGGAGAGAGATCGGCGGAAAATTGCCGAAAGCCCCTGGAATTCGTCTGCGAAAGTGAAAGCGGTCGCGTTTGCGGTGCAGGTATCGAAAAGGCGTCATTGTGACCTCGACGGTTGGACCGTCGCGGACGTACATGAGACACGAAGTGAGCCGCGTGTGACCCCCGTGTGCGCCGCCTGTGTGCCAGGATCGCAGCTGAGGGGGAAAGTTAACGGAGCTACTCTCCGTTTCCTTTCAGTATCAACGGGTTAGGTTGATTATGGCTCCGGCGGTAGGGATCGAACCTACGACCAATTGATTAACAGTCAACTGCTCTACCGCTGAGCTACGCCGGAACACGTGGGCCGTATAGCAATCTCGAATCCGGGCGTCCAGTGGGTTTTGCACCAAAATTCAGGATTTTCTGAATTTCCTGTCACAAGCGTCGAAAACGCGCTGTCGCGGACAATGCCTCTTCGGGGGTTATCCAATCTTTTTGCGTCATATCAACAAGATGGCTCAGGACGTTGCGTTCGGCGGCGGGCAGCAGCGCGGCGGGCGTGTCGGTGTAAATGCGCGCGGCCAGCTCGGCCGCGGTGGCGGGGGCGTCGCCCAAGGCCTGCAGGATCGCGGCCTCGCGGCCCAGGCGATGGGCCAAAAGCGCCTCGATCCGGGCCATGGGGTCGGTGACGGGGGCGCCGTGGCCGGCATGGAACTGCCGCCAGCGGTCCGTTTGCAGCCGCCGCAGCGACGCCATGAAGGCGGTCAGATCGCCATCGGGAGGCGAGACAAGCGAGCTGGCCCAGCCCATGATCAGATCGCCGGAAAACAGCACGTCGCCCCAGGCAAAGCAAAGGTGGTTGGCCATGTGGCCCGGGGTATGCAGGGCGCGCAGGGTCCAATCCGGCCCGCTGACCTGATCGCCATCGGCCAGCAGGATATCGGGCGCAAAGGCCAGGTCCACGCCTTCGCCGCCGCCCATCAGACCCTGGTCGGCCAGCCTGGACATGATGGCGCTGCGCCCGGCGGTGGCGGGCCCGAAGCCCAGCACCGGCGCGCCGGTTTCGCGCGCCAGCGGGGCGGCCAGCGGCGAATGGTCCAGGTGGGCGTGGGTCACCAGGATATGGGTGATGCGTTGACCGGGCAAAACCGCCCGCAGAATCGCAGCAAGATGCGCGGGATCGTCCGGGCCGGGGTCGATCACCGCCAGTTCGCTTTCGCCCAGCAGATAGGTATTGGTGCCACGATAGGTCATCGGCGAGGGATTCGGCGCAAGAACCCGCCGCAGACCGGGCGCGAGAGGGTCGGCAAGGCCCGCCACGGGGCGAAACTCGGGCTGGGGGTCGATCACGGGGGCGTCCTTTTGGTGATGGCGCAGGTGCGCGGGCAAGGATAGGTTTAACGCATGTCGTTCGAATGGCTCAAACGCTATATGCCGCGCAGCCTTTATGGCCGTGCCGCGCTGATCCTGGTGCTTCCGGTTGTGACGCTGCAACTGGTGGTTTCGGTGGCTTTCATCCAGCGCCATTTCGAAGGCGTCTCTGTCCAGCTGAGCCGCGAGCTGGCGCGGGCGGTCAATCTGGCCACCGCCGAACAGGCCAGCGGGCTGGACCTGTCGCAGGCGCTGGATCTGCGTTTGTCCAAGGTCAGCGCCGATGATGTGCCACGGGCCGATTTCCGCCGTTGGTATGATTTCACCGGGATCGTGGTGATCCGCACGCTGCGCGCCCGCGTCACGGGCCTGACCCAGGTGGAATTGCCCAACGATCAAGAGGTGCGGTTGTTCGTGGCGCGCGGTGATACGCTGTTTCGGATCGCGGCGGACCGGGGGCGGGTTTCGGCCAGCAACCCGCATCAGTTGCTGATCACCATGGCGGTGTTCGGCCTGCTGATGACGTTGATTTCCTTTGCCTATCTGCGCAATCAGCTGCGCCCGATCACCCGGCTTGCCCAGGCCGCCGAGGCTTTTGGCCGGGGGCGCACCGTGCCTTATTCGCCCTCTGGCGCGATCGAGGTGCGGGCGGCGGGCCATGCCTTTCTGGACATGCGGGCGCGGATCGAACGGCAGATCGAACAGCGCACCATGATGCTGTCAGGGGTCAGTCACGACCTGCGCACGCCGCTGACGCGGATGCGCCTGGGCCTGTCCTTGCTGGATGACGAAGACCGCGAACCGCTGGAACGCGATGTCGAGGACATGCAGCAGCTGATCGACGCCTTTCTGGAATTTGCGCGCAGCGACGCCGAAACCGCCGCCGTTGAGCCGACAGACGTGGTGGCCCTGGTCCAGTCCATTGCGGAAAACGCCCAAAGGGTGGGCCAGGCGGTGACGCTGGGCGATATTCAGGGCGGCGGCGAATACCCGCTGCGGCCCCGGGCGCTGCGCCGCGCAGTCGAAAACCTGGTGGGCAATGCCATCCGCTACGGGTCGCGCTGCGAGATATCGGTGATGATCACCGCCAAGTCGCTCCGCATCCGGGTCGAGGATGACGGCCCCGGCATTCCGGTCGATCAGCGCGACGAGGCGATCCGCCCCTTTGTGCGGCTGGATCCGGCGCGCAACCAGGACAAGGGGCCGGGTGTGGGGCTGGGCCTGGCGATTGCGGCGGACATTGCGCGCGCGCATGGCGGCGTGCTGCGGCTGGGCGAAAGCGAAACGCTTGGCGGTCTGCGGGCGGACATCGTGATCGCGCTTTGAGCGGTGCATGAGCTGCGCCGCGCTTTTATCTGAAATTGAACGATAATTTATCCAATTGAACCCGGGCGGATTTTCCTAAAAACCGATCGGATGTTCATCTTTCTGCCCTTTACCGGACATGGAATAGATCAGCCGCCCCCCGAAGGTCATGGCCAGTTCGCCCGCCAGCGGCGCGATCCTTTTGCCACAGCGCCGGCTGGTCCGGCCCGACCCACAGGAGTTACCCGATGAGCCTTACCGCATTCATGACCGCCTCGGTGATTGGACTTGTTTCGCTGACCGCACAGGACACCCCGGCGCCCAAGCAATTGCTGATGGCGCAGGGCGCCCCCTTTGTCAGCAGCCAGGGCGTGGCGGCGCCGCAGGGCGATTACCGCACCATGTCGAATGGTTGCACCTACCGGCGCACGCAGGCTCCGGGCTATCCCGAACGCTGGATCCTGGTGGTCAACCCGACGCGCATCGGCATGCCGGCAGCGCCGCGCGGTTGTCGCGGCATGATGTAAGGCGGGCAGGGCGCGCCGCCCCCCGGGTCAGACCATCCGGGCGGCGGCGCTTTCCAGAACCTGGCTCAGCTTTTGGCGGTCGATCGGCTTTTGCAGAAAGGCCAGACCCAGTTCCGCGCAGTTCTGCCCCAATTCCGGCGCCCGGTTGGCCGACACGATGGCGCCGGGCAGCGGCCCCAGCCGGTCGCAGATTTCCTGGTACAGCTCCAACCCGGTCTGGCCGGGGCCCAGCTGATAGTCCAGCAGCACCGCATCGGGCGTGATTTCCAGATCGGTCAGCAGGGCCAGCGCAGAATCGGCGTCTTCGGCCTCGATCACATGCACGCCCCAGCTTTCCATCAGCACCGTGATGGCCCGGCGCATCTGCGGGTCGTTTTCCACCAACAGCGTGATCATCCCCGCCTGCGCCAGCGAAATCGGCCGCACCACGCGCGGCGTCTTGACCCCGCTGGGCGCCACCTGGCCGGCAATCGGCAGGTTCACCATGAAACAACTGCCGCGCCCGGGCTGTGACCACAGCCCGATGGGATGGCCCAGCCGGGCGCAGGCGCGTTCGACGA
This sequence comes from Tropicibacter oceani, assembly GCF_029958925.1. Classification (NCBI taxonomy): domain Bacteria; kingdom Pseudomonadati; phylum Pseudomonadota; class Alphaproteobacteria; order Rhodobacterales; family Roseobacteraceae; genus Pacificoceanicola; species Pacificoceanicola oceani. Next base: position 2,696,908 of record NZ_CP124616.1, on the reverse strand, counting down.
TGGCCAGCCCCAGGCCCAGCCCGTCATTGTCCGAGGCATTGGCATCAAGGCGCTTGAACTCTTCGAAGATGGCGTTCTGGTCTTCCTCGGCGATGCCTGGGCCGGTGTCCCAGACCTCGACCCGGGCCGAGCCGCCGTTGCGCCGCACGCCCACCAGCACCCGGCCGCGATCGGTATAGCGGATGGCATTGGCCAGCAGGTTCTGCACGATGCGCCGCAAATAGGTGGCATCGCTTTCGACGCTCAGGTCGCAATCGACCAGCCGCAGTTCCAGCCCCTTGTTCTGGGCCAGCACCTCCATTTCGTCGACCAGCGGGCGCAGGATGTCGCGCAGCGACACGGTGCGGATGTCAAAGCTGATGCCGTCGCCATCCAGTTTCGAGATGTCCAGCAGCGCGTCGATGATCGCCTCGGCGCTGGTCAGGGCGCTTTCTGTCTTGGCCAGGACCGAGCTTTCGTGCGCATTGGTGCAGTGATCCGCCAGCGAAGCGATATACAGCTTGGCCGCCGACAGCGGTTGCAACAGGTCATGGCTGGCGGCGGCGACGAACCGGGACTTGGAGGCATTGGCGCGTTCGGCGGCAGACAGGGCATCCTCCAGCTCCAGCGTGCGCTCCATCACCCTTTGTTCAAGGATCTCATTGAGTTCATACAGCTTTTTCGCCGCCTCGCGTTCCGCCGTCACATCGGTGACCGAAATCACAAAGCCGCCGTCCGGCATGCCGCGGCCAAAGATCTGCAAGGTCACCGCGCCATTGCGGCGGATTTCAAAGCTGATGGCGGCGCGCGGCCCTTTCTGGCGCGCCCAATAGGCAAAGCCTTCGCGGTCAAGGCCGCGGGTGAAATCAATCTCGTCGCCCAAAAGGTCGATCAGCGCAAAAAACGACGCCCCCAGGTGCATGCGCCGGGCGGGCAGGGCCAGCAGCGTGCCGATCTTGTCGTTCCATCCGACCAGCCGCGCGTTTTCGTCAAAGATGCAGACGCCCTGGTTCAGGTGGTCCAGCGTGGCGCGGATCATGCGGGTCTGCTTGTCGCGCAGCTTGGTGCGTTCCTGCCGCTCCAGCCGGATGATGTCGGTCACGTCGGTCTGCAAGACGACCGTGCCGCCATTGGCGGTGCGGTGTTCGGACACCTGAAGCCAGCGGTCATTGGCCAGCTGCACGTTGAACATCACGCGCCGGTCCTTGTGGCGGCGCATGCGCTTTTCCGACCATTCCTGCGGCGTGGTGGTGGCCGGCAGCGCCAGGTAGCGCGATGTGCTGACCGTTTCGACATAACGCTGAAAGGCCAGGCCAGGGCGCAGATCGACCACGGTGTCGCGAAAATCGCGGCAAAAGCGCGAATTGCACATGACCAGCACATCGCCGGGATCGAACAGGGCAAAGCCTTCGGACACGGTTTCGATTGCATCGGCCAGGTTGCGCCGCGCGGCTTCGGTTTCGTTGTTGGCCTGGGCCAGCTGGGCGTTGGATTCGTGCAGCAGGTCCAGCGTGCGTTCCAGCTCCAGCGTGCGTTCGCGCACCCGCTTTTCCAAAAGCGCCGCGCGTTCGAACTGTTCATAGGCCGCGCCCGAGGGCGCCCCGCCGTATTCCACCCGCTTCATCAACGACTCGGCGATCTTGATCAGCTTGGCGTTTTGCAGATCCAGCGGGTCCGACGGGTTGACGAGCGACATCTCAGGCATCCTCGAGCGGTGGGTAGATGGCCACGCCGGTCAGCGTCTGGTTGACATGCAGCGCGCCGATCTGTTCGCCATAGGTCGAAAAGCCGACGACCTTGTGCCGGATCAGGATATCCGAGATTTCGCGGCTTTTCTGGGTCTGCCCGGCTTCGATCCGGCGCAGCAGGCAATCGCAGGCCAGGATGTGGTCGGGTTTGCCCAGGTCGGCCAGCTTTTCGAACCGCTTGTTCAGGTGATCGGCAATGTCCAGGTGATCGGCAAGGGTCAGCACCATGCCTTCGTCGATGGCCGAGAAAAAGACCAGGTCGCCGTTGTCGTCCACCCGCTGGATCGAACGCACGTGATGGGTATCGCCCAGGCGCACCACGACCGGGTGGGCGGCAAAGGTAAAGGGGGTCAGCTGGTTGGGGTCCTTGCCCAGCAGGCGGGCATATTCCTTAGCGGCAGGTTCGGCGTTGATTTCCTGCACCACGCGGCGGTCGGGATCGGCGGCGGTGACCACCATGCGCGTGGCCGTGGGCACCATGTGATCGAGGCTGAAAACCTGCACCGGGCAGCGCGTGCGCACCAGCGCGACCTGCGCCGCGTTCTGCCGCACCGTGCCGTTGCGCGACAAAAAGGTGGCGTGGAAATTTTCGCCATCGCCGGCCGAGCCGCCAAACAGCGGCGTCGGGCCCAGCCCGGCGGTCAGCACCGCGGTCAGGTGTTCCTCGCGCAGCGACAGCCCGTCGACCATCAGAAAGGCGAATTCCGACGGCATCTGCGGCGCGCGCTGGTTCAGCGCCATGCGGCTTTGGATCAACCGGTCGATCAGCGCCTGTTCGTTGAGGTTGTCCAGATCCTCGATCACCAGGGTCGTGACGGCAAAATAGGCCTCGGGGAAGGCGACGGCGATGATCTGGCCGTCTTCGTAGCCCTGTTCGCCCAGCTCTCCGGCGGTGGTGCAGGCCAAGACATCCGCCCCGCCAAAGGCGCGGTGGGTGTCGCGGGTCAACCGCGCGAAATCCGCATCGGGAGAGGCGAACAGGCAGACAAGGGCAAAAGGCCCCGGCCCAAGCCGTGCGGCCAGCGTGCCGACCCTGTCCGGCCCGTCACAGGGCACCTGGGCCACGCGCAGCGCCGCCCTTGTGCCGGTTTCCTCCCGTGCGGAGCTGTTTTGCGCTCCGTCCATGATCTTGACCCTTGTGGGGTTTCGTTGGTGCAGGATGCGGGCTTATTCGCCCATTGGCAAGACCCGGCTGAACCGTGCCTCTTGCGCGACCAGCACCGCCTGGGTGCGGCTGTGCACGCCCAGTTTGCGCATGATTGCCGTGACATGCGCCTTGACCGTGGTTTCGGCGATCGACAGGTCATAGGCAATCTGCTTGTTCAGCTTGCCTTCGCAGATCAGGTGCAGGATGCGCGCCTGCTGGTTGGTCAGCGACGCCAGCCGCGCCAGCGCATCGTCGGGGGCCGGTTCCTTGCCGGCCTGCGGGTCGATATAGCCGTCGGGCACAAAGGCCTGGCCCTTGGCCACCGCCTCGAAGGCGCGGCGAAACACCGAGCGCTGGGAATGCTTGGGCACAAAGGCATCGGCCCCGGCCTTGAGAGCATGGCTGATCATGGCGTTGTCCGCCATCGAACTGGCAATGATGATCGAGGCCTTGGGCGCCGCATTGCGCAGCCGCACCAGCCCGTCCAGGCCATTGACGTCCGGCAGGTTCAGGTCCAGCACGATCAGCCCGATGCCGGTGTCCTGTGTCACCACCTCCAGCGCCTTTTCCAGCGTCCCGGCGCTGCGGATTTCCTCGAAATCGGCGATGGATTGCAACGTGAGCGTCAGAGCATCGCAAAACAGCGGGTGATCATCGACGACCAAAGCCGTTGTCAGATTACCTTCGGGAAACTTCTGTGCCGCTTCGCTCATCGTGTTTTCTCCTCGTGACCTCAGCATAGGCGAGGGCAGGGCGAAAGGAACTAGGCGAAAAGTACTAAGGCCGCCCGGGTGTCGGGCGGCCCTTGAATGTCAGTCTGACGTTATGGGTCAGAACCAGCCCGCGACGCGCTGCGCCCCGCGCGAGATGTCCTGTCCGACGCCATCCACCGTCGCGCAGCCCGCCAGAAGGACGGCAAGCGCGACCAGGATCCCTGCTTGTTTCATCTTCGCCTCATGTCTTTTCATGCTCGGGTGGACCTTATTGGTCCTCCCACCACCATACATCAGGCTGGAATCCGATCCAATCGCCATAGGCAGGGATACGCTCGGGGTAGTGCAGTTCTGCCGCATGGGCGATGTAACTGACGTCATACTGGTCATGGAACGGGATGGCATAACGGCCTGCCGTCAGCACACGGTCCAGCGCCCGCGTGGCAGCGATGAAATCATCGCGGCTGGTCGCGGACAGCATGGTGCCGATCATCGCCTCGGCGGCGGGGTCGCAGATCCCGATCAGGTTGCGCGATCCCGGAACCTCGGCGTTTTCACACCCCCAATAGCTGTATTGCTCGTTGCCCGGCGACAGCGACAGCCCGAACCGGTTGTAAGTCATGTCATAGTCAAAGCTGCTGGTGCGTTCCTTGTACTGGGCGCTGTCGATCACGGTGATGGTCGGGCTGATCCCCAGCCGCTTGAGCGCCTCGATATAGGTGTCGGCCATCGACTCCGGCTCGCCCGAGCCCTGCGACAGCAGCAGCTCAAAGGTAAAGGGCTCGCCTTCGGCGTTTTTCATCACGCCGTCCTGCACGGTCCAGCCGGCCTGTTCAAACAGCTCGGTGGCGCGGGCGATATTGGCGCGGTTGCGCGAACTGCCGTCGCCCTGCGGCAGGGTATACCCTTCGAGCGTGCCGGGAAGCAGGTCAGCCTTGAACGGTTCCAGCAATTCGGCGACGCGCCCCGTGGCGGCGCCTTCCTGCATGCCCAGCACCGAACTGCCAAAATAGCTTTTGATACGCTGCTTGCGGCTGCCGACGATGCTTTCGTTGATGTATTCAAAGTTGAAGGCGGAAATCAGCGCCTCGCGCACGCGCCAGTCCTTGAAAATGTCGCGGCGCATGTTCATCACGAACCCGGTCATCCCGGTGGGGCGGGCGTTGGGGATTTCCGATTTCACCACCTCGCCAAGGTCAATGGCCGGAAAGTTGTACTGTTCGTCCCATTTCACCGGGTTGGTTTCGCGGTTGGAATTCAGGATGCCGGCCTTGAAGGCCTCGAACTGGGCAGTGCCATCGGAAAAGAATTCCAATCGCACTGTATCAAGGTTGTTGGTGCCGCGCGCCACCGGCACGGTGCGGCCCCAATAATCGGGGTTGCGTTTCAGTGTAACATACCGGCCGGCCTCGAAATCCTCGATCACGTAGGGGGCGGTGGAAATCGGGATCGTGTCCAGCCCGGATTCGGTGAAATCCTTGCCGTCCCACTGGGCTTTTTTCAGGATCGGGCGCATGCCCACCAGCAGCGCCAGTTCGCGGTCGTCTTCGGAGAAGGTGAACTTGATCTTGCGCTCGCCGGTCTGTTCCATGCTGGCGATCTTGCCCCACAGCCCGTGATAGCGCGGGTGGCCGATGGTGCCGAGGGTCTCGTAGCTCCACATAACGTCTTCGATGGTGACGGGGCTGCCATCGGAAAAGGCCGCCTGCGGGCGCAGGGTAAATTCCACCCATTCGCGATTCGGCCCGACGTCGATCGTTTCCGCTAACAATCCGTAAAGCGCGAAAGGTTCATCCCAATTGCGGCCCATAAGTGACTCATACGCCAAATATCGCAACTGCCAGGGTGTGGACCCTTTGAGGATGTGCGGGTTGAGGCTGTCAAAGCCGCCGACCTCGCCGGTGACGATGGTGCCGCCGGTGGGCGCATCGGCGTTTGCATAGGGCAGGGACACAAAATCCGGTGGCAGCTGCGGGTCGCCATACATAGCTATGCCATGCTGCGGGTCGGCCCCGGCCAGGGTGCCGCAGAGAATCATCGCCAGGGCCGAAGTGGCCAGGCCGCGCTTTGGGAAAAAGTTTAGATACATTTCGAAGACAATCCTCTACCGCCCTTGGTTTGTTTGGCCTGACCGTACCGGGGCTTTTACGCCTTTTCAAACTTTTAGCTTGGACTCAGGCGGCGTTTTGCATATAACTAACTCACTGCTCGATAGGTTTCTTGCCTGTATGAAACCTGCCTCAATGACTTAACCCCGGCTTCGGCCGGGGTTTTTTTCTGCCCGATTATCGGGCGGTGCCGGGCGGGCGCCTGCTGCATGAAAAACCCGTGAAACCCTTTGCCTGTTGGTAGTTTCGCTTTTGCTTTTGCGCGCGGCGGGCTAGGTTCGCTGCAAAGCAGCATCAAGGAAAGCCGCCATGAACCTCAAGGGAAAGACCGCCGTCATCACCGGATCGAACTCGGGAATCGGTTTGGGAATCGCGCATGAAATCGCCCGTGCCGGGGCCTCGGTCGTGATCAATTCCTTTACGGACCGCGCCGAAGACCACGCGCTGGCCAAGGAAATCGCGCAGGAACACGGGGTTGCGGTCCGCTACATCAAGGCGGACATGTCCAAGGCCGATGAATGCCGCGCCCTGATCGAACAGGCCGGGGCTTGTGATATCCTGATCAACAACGCCGGCATCCAGCACGTCGCGCCGATCGACGAATTCCCGGTTGAAAAATGGGATGCGATCATCTCGATCAACCTCAGCTCGGCCTTTCACACCACCGCCGCCGCGCTGCCGATGATGCGCAAGGCAGGCTGGGGCAGGGTGGTGAACATCGCCAGCGCCCATGGCCTGACCGCATCGCCCTACAAATCGGCCTATGTCGCGGCCAAGCACGGCATCGTCGGCCTGACCAAGACCACGGCGCTGGAAACCGCGCAGGAACCGATCACCGCCAACGCCATCTGCCCCGGCTACGTTCTGACCCCGCTGGTCGAAGCGCAGATCCCCGACACCATGAAGAAATACGACATGGACCGCGACGAGGTGATCAAGAAGGTCATGCTGGAACGCCAGCCCTCCAAGGAATTCGCCACGGTCGAACAGCTGGGCGGCACGGCGGTCTTTCTGTGTTCGGACGCAGCAGCGCAGATCACCGGCACCACGATTTCCGTCGACGGCGGCTGGACCGCGCTATGAGCGATTCAGAGGCCGGGCGCGACAGGCTGGAAATCGACAACATGGTCCTGTGTGGCTCGCGGCTGACGCGGGTCAGCCTGAAGGACAGCTTCTTTGGCGATGCGCATCTGATGGGCGCACGGTTCGAGGATGTGAACGGCAGCGGGCTGACCTTTGACAATGCCAACCTGACCGGCGCGCATTTTCACAACGTCAACCTGTCGCAGGCCACCATCGACGCGGCCACGCTGCAGGGGCTGGCGATCACCAACGCCAACCTGGACGGCATGACCATCAACGGTGTTCTGGTCAGCGACCTGTTCGCCGCCTATCAGGCGCAGAACCCCGATGACTGACCCGGTCCGCATCAACCTGGCGCTTCAGGGGGGCGGTGCGCATGGTGCCTTTACCTGGGGCGTGCTGGACCGGCTGCTTGAAGAAGAGAGCATCGAGATTGCCGCCATCTCCGGCACCTCGGCCGGGGCGCTGAACGGCGCGGCGCTGAAGGTCGGGATGATCAAGGGCGGGCGGCAAGGCGCGCGCGACAACCTGGACTGGCTGTGGAGCCAGATCGGCGCTCTGGACGACAGCGCCCTGCCGGTCTGGATGCACCCCTGGTTCCCCGATCCGGCCCATGTCAGCAAATCGCTGGAATATTCGCTGCCCTATGTCTGGGGCGAGGCGCTGGGGCGGATGTTTTCGCCCTATACGGTCGGGCCCTTCTATCGCAACCCGCTGGAACGCATCGTCGATCAGTTCGATTTCGCCAGTGTCTGCGCCCATGACGGCCCGGCCTTGTATGTCTGCGCCACGCAGGTGCGCAGCGGCAAGATCCGGCTGTTTTCCGGTCATCAGATCACCACACAGGCGATCCTGGCCTCGGCCTGCCTGCCGACGATGTTCCAGGCGGTCGAATGCCCCGATCCCGAAACCGGCCAGCCCGAGGCGTTCTGGGACGGCGGCTATACCGGCAACCCGGCGCTGTTTCCGTTCTTTGAACCGCAATACCCCGATGACGTGCTGGTGGTGAACATCAACCCGCTGCAGCGGGATCGCGTGCCGGTCACGCCGCCGGAAATCCAGAACCGGATCAATGAGATAAGCTTCAACTCTTCGCTGCTGCGTGAACTGCGCGCCATCGACTTTGTCCAACGCCTGTTGGCCGATGGTTCGGTCCAGTCGGGGCGGATGAAGGACGTGCGGGTGCACATGATCGCCGATGATGCGCTGATGAACGCGCTTTCCGTGGCAACCAAGGTCGTGCCGGTGCCGACGGTGATCGCCCAACTGAAAACCGCGGGCAGGCGCGCCGCCGATGATTTCCTGAACGATCATTTGCAGGATCTGGGCCGGCGTCAAACCGCCGATCTTCGGGAAATGTTTACCTGATGAAATATAGGCTTACGAGGCTTTCTTGAACGTGCCTTCGACGGTTTCCTTGGCCTTGTCGGCGTTGGGATAGACCAGACCGGCCGAAATCACCAGCTTGGCGGCGTCCTCGATGGTCATGTCCAGTTCGATCACGTCTTCCTTGGGGAAGAACAGCAAGAACCCCGAGGTCGGGTTGGGCGTGGTCGGCACGAAAACCGACACCAACCCGCCCATGGTCTGCGCCTTTTCCGCCACTTCGCCCTTGGTTTCGGTCGAAATGAAGGCCACGGCCCAGATCCCCTTGCGCGGGTATTCGATCAGGCAGGCCTTTTCAAAGCTGCGCTCGGACTGGGCGAACACCGTCTCGGCGATCTGTTTGATCCCCGAATAGATCGAGCGAACGACAGGCGTGCGTCCGACCAGCCCTTCGGCAAAGCGGATCAAGGACCGACCGATAAGCCCCTTGGCGACCCAGCCGATGATGATGGTGAAAACCAGCCCGAAAATGACGCCGACGCCGCGCAGGTTGATGCCGATGTACTGTTCAGGATTGAACCGGTCGGGCACCAAGGGCAGCACAAAGCCATCAACCCAGCCCACCAACGTCCAGACCAGCCAGATCGTCAGGCTGACCGGAACGATCACGACCAGACCGGTCAGAAAGCTCGAGCGCAACCGCGAGAACATCCCGGGGCGCTTGGGTTCTTGGTCAAAGGGGCTGGTCATGAAAGGCAGGTCTCGGCTGGCTGCTGGGAATTATGGTTAATAGCTAAGCCTTGGGATGTGACGCTACAATGGCTGATCCGCCGATCAGGCGGTTTCGCCGCGCAATTTGCACAATTCACAGGCGATTTGCGCCCCAAGCCGGGCATTGTTCAGGACCAGCGCGATATTGGCGGACAGCGACCGGCCTTCGGTCAGCTCATAGATGCGTTGCAACAGGTAGGGCGTGACGGCCTTGCCGTGGATGCCGTGGGTCTGCGCGTCGCGGGTGGCCTGGGCGATGATCGGGGCCATGACCGCATGCGGGATCTCGTCTGCCTGCGGGATCGGGTTGGCGATCAACTGCCCGCCGGGCAGGCCAAGCGCGCCGCGCATCACCTGGGCGCGGGCGATCTGGGCCGGATCATCCATGCGCAGCGGCGCCTTGTGACCGGCGCTGCGCGACCAGAAGGCGGGCAGGTCGTCCTGGCCAAAGGCGATGGTCGGCACCCCCAGCGTTTCCAGCACTTCCAGCGTCTTGGGCAGGTCCAGAATGGCCTTGGCGCCGGCGGCGATCACCGTCACCGGGCTTTGCGCCAGTTCCTGAAGATCGGCCGAAATGTCAAAACTTTGCTCGGCGCCCTTGTGCACGCCGCCGATGCCGCCGGTGGCGAAGACCCCGATCCCGGCCAGGCGCGCGGCGATCATGGTGGCGGCGACGGTGGTGGCGCCGGTGCCGCCATGCGCCATGCAGACGGCCATGTCGGCGCGGCTCAGCTTGGCGACGCCCTTGGCCTGGGCCAGCTTGTGCAACTGTTCTTCGGTCAGGCCGACGTGCAGGGTGCCCTCGATCACGGCGATGGTGGCCGGGGTGGCGCCGCCCTGGCGGATCACCTCTTCGACCTTTTGCGCCATCTCCAGGTTCTGCGGCCAGGGCATTCCGTGCGTGATAATGGTCGATTCAAGCGCGACAACCGGCTTGCCTGCGGCCAGGGCCGTGGCGACTTCGGGCGAGGGGGTGTAAAGGGTCATGAGGCGATCTCTCCGGATACATGGGCGGCGGCGGTTTGCAGGGCAAAATCCAGCGCCTTGGCGCGGCTCTGGCCCTTGCGTTCGGCGGCGATATGGGCGGCCATGAAGGTGTCGCCCGCGCCGGTCACCTTGGTGACCAGCACTTCGGGCGGGCGCTGGGAAATCAGACCATCGGCGCTGGCGTCACAGCACAGATCGCCGCCGTGGGTGACCAGCGCGCGGGCCGCGCCGCGTTCGACCAGCCGCGCGGCCGCTTCGGGGGCGGTGTCGAACCGGTCCTGGCACAGCAGTCCTGCCTCTTCGAGGTTGACGTAAAGGGTGCCGCGTCCGCCGCGCAAAAAGGGCGTCAAACGCTCGGCCTTGCCGGGCGAGGCTGGCGCGATGCGCAGGTCGGCCTGCGCGAACAGCGGGCTTTGCGCGATCTCGGCCAAAAGCGCCTCGGTCAGGTTGCCGTCCAGGGCGATCTGCCCGGTATAGGGCGTGTCCGGGCGGCCCAGCGGGCCATCCAGCAGCGGCCGCAGGATGCGCTGGCCGGCGGCCTCAAGAGAATGGGCATCGGCGATGGCGGCAATCAACCCGTTCGCGCCCTCGATCGCCATATAGCTGTCGGTGGGCAGGTCGTCCGAACGGTAGACATGGGTCATGTCCAACCCCAGCGCGATGCATTCGCGGATCAGCTCGTCGCCCTCGGCGTCGCGGCCCAGCGCGGTCAGCAGCGCCGGGCGCAGGCCAAAGCGGCCCAGCGTCATGGCGATGTTCAGCGCGACACCGCCGGGAATGCGGGTGATGCGCCCCGGCACGTCGGCCCCGGCGCGCATATGGCTGGGGGTGCGGCCGATCACGTCCCATAGGGCCGAGCCAATGCAAAGGATATCAGGAGAAGCTGTCATGGCGTTGTTTTTGACCTTGTCCGCGCAGCAGCGCAAGCCTTGGCGTGACGGCAGCGCAATTCCTGCGCTGCGGCCGGGGTTTGACGCGGGACTGTGCGTCAGCTGCCCTGGATCGTGCGCAAGTTGCCGTCGTGATCGACCAGGGTGATGCGCCGCAACTGCGCCTGATCCTTGAGCCGCCGCAACCGTTCGACCGGCAGAAAGACCGCGGCGGTCGACAGGGCGTCGGCGAGGGTGGCGCTTTGCGCTTCGATGCTGACGGTGGACCACAGCGGCGGCTGTCCTTGCGGACCAAGGATATGCGCCTGCGTTCCAAGCGACAGCGCGCCGGGGCTGGAACTGGCAATCGCGCCGGCGGTCAAAACCCGTTGGCCTATCACCCCGAACTCCGGGTCCTGCAGCCCCAGGCGATAGGGTCCGCCCAGCGCCGCGATCTCGCCGATGTCGATCAGCGCGCGGTCAAAGCCCTGCGCCTGCAGGTCGCTTCGGATCAGGTCGGTGGCAAAGCCTTGCGCGATGCCGTTCAGGGTAAGCGCCTGCCCGCTGCCCAGCCGGACCCGGCCGCCAACATCGCGGCGCACCCGGTTCCAGCCGATCAGCGCCCGGGCCGGGGCAGGGTCAGTGCCCCGGGCCAGCGCCTTCCACAGCGGCTGGACCGTCGGATCGAACAGCCCGTCCGTCAGGTCATGGGCCTGCGAAACCTGATCCAGAAGCTGCGTGAACAGGCCGGGCGCCACGGCGGCGCCGTCCCGGTTCAGGCGCGCCAGTACCGAATTCGGGCGGTAAAGGCTGAACAGGTCTTCGATCTGTTCCAGCTTGCGCGGGATCGCGGCCAAGGCCGGATCGACCGCGTCGCGTGGGCCGCTCAGCGTGACCGACACTTCGGCCCCCAGCGCCCGACCTTGCCAGGTGGCAGCATGGGCAAAACGCGGTGCGCAGGCAAAGGCGGCGGCAAGGGTCAGAAAACGGCGACGGTTCATTCGGCAGGTGTCCCGCTGGGCTGGCGGCCAAGATCGGGCGCGCGTTTCTGGCTGCGCGCCTTCAGGATCAACGGCACGCATTGGCTGGCACTGTCGTGGATCGTCACGCAGTCGAGGCATTGGAAACATTCGTCGTACTGGATTTCGCCGGTCTTGCGGATGGCGCCATAGCTGCACTTGACCCGGCACAGCTGGCAGGGCGATCCGCATTCCACCCGGCGCGGAATCCACTTGCGCAGGCGCAGCACGCCGCCAATCGCCATCAGCGCGCCAAGCGGGCACAGATAGCGGCAGAACCCCTTGAAGGTGAACAGCCCCAACCCCAGCCACAGCGCGGCATAGGCGGCATAGTACCATTCGCGCAGGAAAAACGTCGTGATGGCGGTCTTGAAGGGTTCGATCTCGGCCGCCTTGTCCATGTAGGACGGGGCAAAGACCGTGACCAGCACCAGACCCGCCAGCGCCACGTACTTCAGTTTCTTCAGCCGCTGGTCCCAAAGCCGCGAAGGTTCGATCCGCGGCAGGCGCAGAAGGCGGCCCAGATGGTGGGCAAATTCCTGCAAGGCGCCAAAGGGGCACAGCCAGCCGCAGAACAGCCCGCGCCCCCACAGCACGAACCCGGCAATGGCCGCGCCCCAGATCAGCAGCGAAAACGGATCATACAGCAAGAAGGCCAGGCTGCCGACCGAAAGCACCGCCTGAAGGCTGGCCAGGGGCGTGACGATCGACAATTGCCCCTGACCCCACCAGCCGACAAAGCCCAGCACCACCGCAAGCACGCCCAAGCGGATCGGAGTGTAGAATTTCTGCCCTGCAAGCCAGGACTGTGCGAGGAATAACAAGGGGATAAGAGCCAGCAGAAAAACTCCTGCTGCAATCATGTCGTCCTGCCGGTTGCGCACCGCCTCTTGAAAAGGGGACAATTTCTGCACCTGGCCGGGGCGCGTGAAAAAGCGTTCGGGCGTCTGGTGCGTGGCGGTCAGGGTAACACTGCCGATCTCGGGTTGGAACATCCCGTGTTCGCGGACCGCCTTGATCGAAATCTCCCAGGGGCTGGCCGGATCAAAGCCCAGCCGCCGGTCGGTGCGCAGGATCATCGCCACGCCGTCCTGCAGCGCATCGGGCAGATCCCGGGACAGTTCGACAAAGATGTCGGCATCGCGCAGGGCCACGGGAAACCCGCCCTGCTGGGCGCCGATCAGGTCAGGCGCGGTGTTGCGGACGAATTCGTCGGACACCAGCCCGTGCCTTGCGGTTTCGATCAGCAGGATCGGTTCGTCAAAGCCCGAGATGGCGGTGAAATGGTCCAGCTCGTCCAGGGTATCGGGCGACAGCAGGGCGCGGGCGATGGACCGCGGCCCAAGATCGGCCACCCAGAGGTCCAGATAGGGATCTTCGGGCGCGTCCAGCGCCTCGGGGTCGTCGTCGTCCCATGTGGTGCCTTCGAACAGGGCCTGCACCTCGGCGTTGGTGACGCGTTTGTGGGTGATCAGCCCCTGGTCCAGAACCGCCTGCCAGTCCAGCGGCTCGTCGACTTCGGGGTTTGGAAAGGCGGGGGGGCCTGCGGCGATGCCGCCCATCTTTTCGCGCGCCACCTGCAGGGCGGCGGCCAGGATCGATTCATGAGCGATGCGGACGCTGGCCGTGGCCTTGGTCACGCCATCCAGGTAAACCAGCCCCGACCCGCCAGCCCCGGAACCATAGGGCGTGCCGACCACCAGACTGTCGGAAATGGAATGGCCGCGATACTGCTCCATGAAGGCGTGAAACGGCGCCTCGCCCAGGCCCGAGACAAAGATCGGCTCGTTATGCTCCAACAGCTGCACGTCCAGAAAGCGCCCTTCGAGGTCGAGCACCACCAGCATGTTGATCGGCGCGCCGGAAAAGCCGGGCAGGGGGGCCATCGGTTCGGTTTCAAAGACATAGCCCGCATGCGCCCCGCCGGAGTTGAGCAGGTCGTAGACGCCGTTTTCCGGATCCAGATCGCCCAGCGCCATGGGGGCAAAGATGCGCGCCTCGATGGTTTCGCGGTCGCTGGGCGCGGCCTGCCCGGCGACGCAGGTTACAAGCCAGAACAAGGCGGTAAGGATATATGCGTTCCACATGATCGCGCAGACTATGCAAGCGCGCGACACCGGCATATGCGACCTTGGTTCTAGGGCAAATCCGTGACGCCATGGGCTAGTCTGCCCGGCAAGGAGGACCCATGGACGACAGGACCCGCGCGCCCTTGCATGTGACGCTGATCTCGCTTTGCGGGCTTTTGGCGCTTTGGTGGCTGGCCGCCTGGCTGGGCAATGATCCGTCGGTGCTGCCGACGCCTGCGACCGTCGCGCGCGCCATCGCCAAAGAGGCCGCTTCTGGCAAGCTGTGGCTGCATGTGTCCTCGACGCTGTGGCGGGTGATTCTGGCCTTTGGGCTGGCGATGTCGGTGGGCTGCGCGCTGGGCATCGTGCTGGGGCTGATGCCGCGGCTGAACCGCTGGGCCGATCCTTGGGTCACGGTGCTGCTGAATGTACCGGCGCTGGTGGTCATCGTGCTGTGCTATCTGTGGATCGGCTTGAACGAGCTGGCCGCCATCGTCGCCGTCGCCCTGAACAAGACGGCCATGGTGACAGTGACGATCCGAGAAGGGGTGCGGGCCATGGACCCCGGCGTGTCCGACATGGCCCGCCTGTACAAGATGAGCCTGCCGCGCCGCCTGGTGCATGTGATCTGGCCGCAGCTTGGCCCCTTTGTCGCGGCCAGCACGCGCAATGGTCTGGCGGTGATCTGGAAAATCGTTCTGGTGGTCGAATTCCTTGGCCGCTCGAACGGGGTGGGGTTCCAGATTCACTTGTATTTCCAGCTTTTCGATACGGCGATGGTGCTGGCCTATGCTTTCAGCTTTACCGCCGTCATGCTGCTGATCGAATACCTGATCGTGCAACGCTGGGAACGGCGCGCCAATGCCTGGCGCGCGATCTGAGGGGGCGGCCAAGCCTTTTGTGTGCCCATGTTTCGCCGGCTGTGACAGGCTCGACACTCAGGCAGCGCGCCCCAAAGCGGGAAAACTGGTATTTCCGCTTTTGTTTCAACCACAAACTGCGCGATAACTGAGCGGGCGCATTACAATGGAATTGGAAAAGTCGACCGAAATGGCCAAAACAGGTGAAGAAGGCAATCAGCGACTGAACGAAATTCTGCGCGATGTGGTGACCAAACGCGAATTCAGCGCCCTGGATTTCGACGAATGCCTTTTGTATTTCTGCAAATTGCTGTCGCAATCCCTGGGTGTCCGCCGTGTCGGCATATGGGAGCTGAGCACCGACAAATCCCGGCTGAGCGTTCTGGTGCAATGGGACAGCGAGGCCGGATTGCTGCGCGACACCGCGACGCTGAACGCCGACGCCGCGCAGGCCTATTTTGACGCGATCAATGAAAACTGCGTTCTGCCGATCCGTGACACCCTGAACGATCCGCGATGCGCCGGGCTGGTTCCCGATTACCTGGTGCGGACCGGGGTGCGCGCCATGCTTGATTGCCCGGTTCGGACCTACACCGGCCTGACCGGGATCGTTTGCATCGAAACGGTCGAAGGCCCGCGTGACTGGACCGAGGCCGAGCGCAACTTTGCCTTTGCGATTTCCGATCTGGTGGCGTTGTCCATCGAACATTGGGGCCGGGTGATTTCGGAACAGGCCGCCGGGACGCATGAACAACGCCTGAAGGTCTATACCGAACTGGCCACCGACTGGCTGTGGGAAACCGACACCGACCTGCGCTTTCAGTTTCTCGAAGGCAATCAGGCCAATGACGGCCAGATGCCAAAGGATTATATCGGCAAGCGCCTGTGGGAGGTCCCCGTCCTGACGCCGCTGCACGGCGATTGGGAAAGCCTGAAATCGCGGATGGCGCAGCACAAGCGCGTGACCGGCTTTGTCGTCGGCGCCGATCTGGCGGGCGATGGCATCCACTATGCCGAGATTTCCGGCCTGCCAAAATTCGACGAACAGGGCCGCTATGTCGGCTATTACGGCACCGCGCGCGACGTGACGCAACGGGTGCGTCAAAGCCTTGCGCTTTCGGAAAGTGAACAGAAATTCAAGCACGCTTCGCATATCGCGCGCCTGGGCCATTGGACCTGGGACGAAGTCAACGACCGCTGCACCTATTGCTCGTCCGAGCTCGAGGAAATCTATGGCGTTTCGGTCGAGGAACTGTTGCGGCGCACGGCCTCGCATCAGGATCGGCTGGCCTGGGTGCACAGCGACGACCGGGACCGCTTTGACCAGGTGCTGAAAACAGCGCGCCAGACCAAGGCCGGTTACGAGATGACCATGCGCATCGTGCGCGACGACGGGACCGAACGCACCCTGCATCACCACGCCGAACCGGTGCTCAATGCCCAGGGCGATCTGGTGGCGACGCATGGGGTGCTTTTGGACATCACCGAAAACGCGCGCATCCAGGCGCAGTTGCAGCTGCAACAGGGCCGCCTGACCAGCATCATCGACCATCTGCCCGGCGCCGTGTACCGGGTGAAATGGGATGCCGTGTTCAGCAATATCTATCGCAGCCGCGGCTATCTGCGCCATTTCGTCGATCCTGCGCTGGGCGGCGACGACTGGGCCCTGCAAGGCGATCTGCCGGGCCTTGAGATGGATTCGGCAGACCGGGCGCGCATCGAAGCGCTGCTGCGCGACGCCGTGGCGCGCGACGTCCCCTACGAGGTCGAATATCCCATCACCCTGCGCGACGGTTCGACCAAGTGGGTCTTTGATCGCGGACGCCCGGTGCGCATGGACAACGGCGAGGTCGAGCTGGAAGGCATCATGCTGGACATCACCGACCGCCACGCCGCCGAGGAAGCCCTGGCCCATGGTCAGCGGCTTGAGGCCATCGGCAAGCTGACGGGCGGGATCGCCCATGATTTCAACAACCTTCTGGCCGTCATCCTGGGCAACCTGGAACTGCTGCGCGGCGATTTGGACAAACCGACGCTGATCGAACTGATCGACGCAGGCATCGAGGCCGTGCACCGCGGCGCCGACCTGAACAAGAACATGCTGGCCTTTGCCCGCAAATCGCGGCTGACGATGGAAGTGCTGGACCTGAACGACGTGGCCCGCAAGTCCAAGAACTGGATCGGCCGGACCCTGCCGGAAAACATTGATGTCGAAACCTCGCTTCTGGCCGGGCTCTGGCCGATCGAAGCAGACATCAGCTCGACCGAAAGCGCGATTCTCAACCTGGTGTTGAACGCCCGCGATGCCATGCCCCAGGGCGGCCGGTTGACCATCGAAACATCGAACGTGCGCATCGACGAACACTATGTCCAAAGCCGGCACGAGGATCTCGCGCCGGGGCGCTATGTCATGCTGGCGGTCAGCGACACCGGCCACGGGATTCCCGACGAGGTGCGCGCCCATATCTTTGAACCCTTCTACACGACCAAGCCGCAGGGGATGGGGTCGGGCCTGGGGCTGTCGATGATCCTGGGCTTCATGAAGCAATCGGGGGGCACGGTCCGGGTCTACTCCGAACCGGGCGTTGGCACGACCTTCAAGCTGTATTTCAAGGCCCTGTCGCGCGGCGCCCAGGTCGAAACCGCCCGCGCCCGGGACACGGGCATCGTGGGGCAAGGCAGCGCCGAAATCCTGGTGGTTGAGGATGAACATGGCGTCCTGCAGGTGCTGGACACGATGCTGACCAAAGTGGGTTACACCGTTCACACCGCCCGTTCAGGGGACGAAGCCTATGCCATGTTCCAAGAAGGACTGCACTTTGACCTTTTGCTGACCGACATCGTCATGCCGGGGGAAAAGCAGGGCACCACTTTGGCCAAGGCGCTGCGCGCCCATCGCCCCGATCTGCCAGTGGTCTTCATGTCAGGCTATGCCAACGAGGCGACAGTGCACGGCAACGGTCTGCTGCCCGAGGATATCCGCCTGATGAAACCGGTGTCGCGCAGTGATCTGATCATGGCCATCGAAAAGGCGCTGGGGCAGGGCGGGAGCCGGTCTGACACGCCCTGACCGCGCGCGCCGGGCGCCACTGCGGTGCTTCGGGCAAAGCGGTGGGATGGTAGGCCCGGAGGGACTCGAACCCCCAACCAAGGCGTTATGAGCGCCCTGCTCTAACCAATTGAGCTACAGGCCCACCGTGGCGACTTGACTACCAGAGAGTCCCACAGCGTCAAGCAGGGACATTGCAGGACGGCGCACAATCGGCTATCGCGGCGCCAAAGTGCCAAGGAGGGCGTCATGAGCGAAGCCAAAACCCCAGTGACCTATGCGCAGGCCGGCGTGGATATCGACGCGGGCAACGCCCTTGTGGACCGCATCAAACCGGCTGCAAAGAAAACCAACCGTCCCGGCGTGATGTCCGGCCTTGGCGGCTTTGGCGCGCTGTTCGACCTTAAGGGCGCGGGATACAGCGACCCGATCCTTGTGGCGGCCACCGACGGCGTCGGCACCAAGCTGCGCATCGCCATCGACACCGGCCATGTGGACGGCGTCGGCATCGACCTTGTCGCCATGTGCGTCAACGATCTGGTTTGCCAGGGCGCCGAGCCGCTGTTTTTCCTCGACTACTTTGCCACCGGCAAGCTGGACACCGACACCGCCGCCCGCGTGATCGAAGGCATCGCGACGGGTTGCGCGCAATCCGGCTGTGCCCTGATCGGCGGCGAGACGGCGGAAATGCCGGGCATGTACCCGGCGGGCGATTTCGACCTTGCGGGCTTTGCCGTCGGCGCGATGGAGCGTGGCTCGGACCTGCCCGCAGGTGTGGCGCAGGGCGATGTTCTGCTGGGTCTGGCTTCGGACGGGGTGCATTCGAACGGCTATTCGCTGGTCCGCAAGCTGGTCGAGATTTCCGGCCTTGGCTGGGAGGCTGATTGCCCCTTTGGCGAAGGCTCGCTTGGCGCGGCCTTGCTGACGCCGACACGCCTGTATGTGAAACCGGCACTGGATGCGGTCAGGGCAGGGGGCGTGCATGCGCTGGCCCATATCACCGGCGGCGGTCTGACCGAAAACCTGCCGCGCGTTCTGCCCGAGGGCATGGGCGCATTGATCGACCTGAACGCCTGGGATCTGCCGCCCGTGTTCAAATGGATGCAGGAAACCGGCAACATCGAAAGCGCCGAGATGCTCAAGACCTTCAACTGCGGCATCGGCATGATCCTGGTGGTCGCCGCCGACAAGGCCGCGGCGTTGACCGAGGTACTGCAAGGCGCGGGCGAAACCGTCTATCCGCTGGGAACGGTCACCGACAAACCCGGCGTCGCCTACGAGGGCGCGCTGTCGTGAAAAAGGTCGCGATCCTGATTTCGGGCGGCGGCTCGAACATGATCAAGCTGGTGGAAAGCATGACAGGCGATCACCCGGCGCGCGCCGTGGTTGTCGCCTCGAACGATCCGCAGGCGGGCGGGCTGCAAAAGGCGGCCGCGATGGGCATTGCCACGCTGGCCGTCGATCACCGCCCCTTTGGCAAGGATCGCGCCGCCTTCGAGGACGCGCTGCAACAGGCATTGGCGCCCTATCAGCCCGACATCATCTGCCTTGCGGGCTTTATGCGGGTGCTGACGGCGGGGTTTGTCCAGCCCTGGGCAGGCAGGATGCTGAACATCCACCCGTCGTTGCTGCCCAAGTACAAGGGCCTGCACACCCACGCCCGCGCGCTGGAGGCGGGCGATTCCGAGGCCGGCTGCACCGTGCACGAAGTCACCCCCGCGCTGGACGATGGCCCGATTCTGGGTCAGGCGCGGGTGCCGGTGCTGCCGGGCGACACCCCCGATGCGCTGGCCGCGCGGGTTCTGGTGCAGGAACATCGGCTTTATCCTGCGGTGTTGCGACGTTTTGCATCCGGCGACCGCACCCCGGTCCTGCTACAGGGCGATTAAATTTCCCAAAGGCGCAAAATCGGCTAAGGTCGGGGTAACAGCGGGCGGGACCAGAAGAACGAGGAAGAACACCTGCAAATGCAGACCATTACCAAGACCGAAGAACTGGCCGCCTTTTGCGAACAAGCCAAAGACCAGCCCTATGTCACCGTCGACACCGAGTTCCTGCGCGAACGCACCTATTATTCCAAGCTGTGCCTGATCCAGCTGGCGCTTCCGGGCAAGGATGACAGCAACGCCGTGCTGGTCGATCCGCTGGTCGACGGGCTGTCGCTGGACCCGCTGATCGACCTGTTCCGCAACGAGGACGTGGTCAAGGTGTTCCACGCCGCGCGCCAGGATCTCGAGATCTTCTTTATCGACTACAAGGTGATCCCGTCGCCGCTGTTCGACACCCAGGTTGCTGCCATGGTCTGCGGTTTTGGTGAACAGGTCGGCTATGAAACGCTGGTCAAACGCATCGCCAAGGCGCAGGTCGACAAATCCAGCCGCTTTACCGACTGGTCGCGCCGCCCGCTGACCGATGCGCAAAAGACCTATGCCCTGGCCGATGTCACGCATCTGCGGCAGGTCTATGAATTCCTCGCCCGCAAGCTGGAGGAAACCAACCGCCAGCCCTGGGTCGCCGAAGAGCTGAACACCCTGACCGCGCCGGAAACCTATATCTCGCGCCCCGAAGAAGCCTGGCAGCGCGTGCGCACCCGCTCGAACGCGCCCAAGTTCCTGGCCATCGTGCGCGAACTGGCCGCCTTTCGCGAAGACTATGCCCAGACCCGCAACATCCCGCGCAACCGCGTGTTCAAGGATGATGCGCTGGTCGAGCTGGCCTCGACCAAGCCGGTGACCCATGCCGATCTGGGCCGTTCGCGGCTGCTGCTGCGCGAGGCCCGCAAGGGCGATATCGCCGACGGCATCCTGAAGGCCGTGCAGGACGGGCTGAACTGCCCCAAGGCCAAGCTGCCGCAGGTCGATCAAAGCCGCGACAAACTGCAGGTGAACCCGGCGCTGGCCGATCTCTTGCGGGTTCTGCTCAAGGCGCGGACAGAAAGCTCGGGGGTGGCGTCCAAGCTGATCGCGCCCGCCGCCGACCTTGACGCCATTGCCGCAGGGTTGCGTGATGTTCCGGCGCTGTCGGGCTGGCGGCGCACCGTCTTTGGCGAGGACGCGCTGCGCCTGTGCGAGGGCAAGATCGCCCTGGCCGCCAAGGGCCGCAACGTCGCTGTCATCGAGCTTTAGGGGGTCGTGTCGTTTTTCGCTTGAACTTCCGGTGCTTTGCCTCAGTTTCCCGAGGTGGCATATAAGGAAGATGTGATGCGATTTCTCTTGGTGGTTCTGATCTGGCTGGGCTCGGCCAACCTGGCGCTGGCACACGAAGTGCGCCCGGCCATCGGCGATTTGTCGACGGCCGAGGGCACCCTGACCCTGACGCTGGAACTGAACGCCGAGGCGCTTTTGGCCGGTGTCGATCTGGAAGGCGTCAGCGATACCAACGAAACCGACGGCTCGGACGACGTCGACGCGCTGCGCGCGCTGCCCCCGCAGGACATCGAACAGCGGCTGAGGGCGCAGTCCCCCGACCTGGTGACCGCCATGGCGCTGCGCGCCGATGGTGCGCCCGTCGATCTTGGGCTGGTCGCGGTGCAGGTGCCCGAGGTGGGCGATACCGACCTGCCGCGCGACACGCGCCTGACCTTTCAGGCCGCCTTGCCGGGCGGCACCGAAGCCGTCGACATGCAATGGCCCGCCCGCTACGGCACCCTGATCCTGCGCCAGGTCGGCGTCGAAGACGGCTATACCGGCTATCTGGCGGGCGATTCCAGCGGCCCGATCGCGGTGCAGGGGGGCGATGCCAAGGGCGCCGCCGCGACCTTTGCCAGCTATATTCCCGTGGGCTTTGACCACATCCTGCCCAAGGGGCTGGACCATATCCTGTTCGTGTTGGGGCTGTTCTTCCTGTCGACACGTCTGGGGCCGCTGCTGTGGCAGATTTCGGCCTTTACGCTGGCGCATACGGTGACGCTGGCGCTGGGTGCCCTGGGCTATGTCAACATCCCCGGATCCATCGTCGAGCCGATCATCGCCGCCTCGATCGTCTATGTGGCGGTCGAAAACATCGTGTCGGACAAGCTGCACAAATGGCGCCCGGCGGTGATCTTTGTCTTTGGCTTGCTGCACGGGCTTGGCTTTGCCAGCGTGCTGGGTGAATTCGGCCTGCCCGAGGCACAGTTCGTCCCGGCGCTGATCGGCTTCAACGTCGGGGTCGAAATCGGCCAGCTGACGGTGATCGCCCTGGCCTTTCTGCTGGTGGTGCTGGCGCAGCGCACTATTGAGGGTGACGTCGATATCCGCACCGGGCAGATCGTCTATGCCGGGCTGGCCCTGGTGTTCGTCGGGCTTGGCCTTGCCTTGAATGGGTCGGGGTTCGTGGAAACCATGGGCGCCAAAGCGCCGGTGTTCTTCTGGCCGCTGGCGGCGCTTAGCGTCATGTGCCTGCTGTCGGTCAACTTTCTTGACCGGCTCGAGGCCTACCGCCGTTTCGTGGCGATCCCTGCCTCGGTCGGGATTGCGCTGGTCGGGGCCTATTGGTTCATCGAACGGGTTTTCCTGTAAAACATGGGGCAGGGCGCTTTGGCCCTTGCCATTCGTGGCGCGCCGGTCTAAACGCGCGCCACGAACCCCGCAGGCGGGGGCGGGCCCTGGGACAGACATCCCCCAGCGTCCACCGGTTGAGGCATCTGCCTTGATCCCCCGCCGAGGATATGAAACCGGAAAGGATACAAGGCATGGCTCTTCCTGAGTTCACCATGCGTCAGCTGCTGGAAGCTGGCGTTCACTTTGGCCACCAGACGCAGCGTTGGAACCCCCGCATGGGCGAGTTCATCTATGGCGCGCGCAACGGCATCCACATCATGGACCTGACGCAGACCGTCCCGATGCTGGACCAGGCGCTGAAGGCAATCCGCGACACCGTCGCCAAGGGCGGCCGCGTGCTGTTCGTCGGAACCAAGCGTCAGGCGGCTCAGCCGATC
This sequence comes from Tropicibacter oceani, assembly GCF_029958925.1. NCBI lineage: Bacteria > Pseudomonadati > Pseudomonadota > Alphaproteobacteria > Rhodobacterales > Roseobacteraceae > Pacificoceanicola > Pacificoceanicola oceani. Next base: position 2,674,262 of record NZ_CP124616.1, on the reverse strand, counting down.
GCCGATGCAGCCGAGAAATGCGCACAGTATTACATGAACCACCGCTGGTTGGGCGGCACGCTGACCAACTGGCAGACCGTGTCCCAGTCGATCAACCGTCTGAAGAAAATCGACGAGCTGATGGAGCAGGGCGCCGAAGGCCTGACCAAGAAAGAGCGTCTTGGCATGGAACGCGACCAGCTGAAGCTGCAGGCATCGCTGGGCGGCATCCGTGAAATGGGCGGCGTGCCGGACATGCTGTTCGTCATCGACGTCAAGAAAGAAGCGCTGGCCATCGCCGAAGCCAACAAGCTGGGCATCCCGGTCGTCGCCATCGTCGACACCAACTGCTCGCCCGCCGGCATCGACTATATCATCCCCGGCAACGACGACGCGGCCCGCGCCATCGCGCTGTATTGCGACCTGGCAAGCCGCGCTGCCCTGGACGGCATGACCGGCCAGATGGAAGCAGCAGGCGTTGACCTGGGCGCGCTCGAAGACGCCCCCGCAGAAGAACTGCTGGCCGACGCAAAGGGCTAAGCGCCTTGGCGGTTGTCGCACACGCGACTTCTGTTTTGTGACAGACAGCGGGCGGGCCTTCGGGGCCGCCCAGATCCGTATATACATTCGAGGAGAGCCCCCATGGCGATCACAGCTGCACAGGTAAAAGAACTGCGCGAAATGACCGGCGCCGGCATGATGGATGCCAAGAAAGCCCTGGTTGAAACCGATGGCGACATCGAAGCGGCCGTTGACTGGCTGCGCACCAAGGGCCTGGCCAAGGCCGCCAAGAAATCCGACCGCACCGCAGCCGAAGGCCTGGTGGCCGTCAAGGTCGAAGGCGGCAAGGGCGTCGCCGTCGAGGTGAACTCGGAAACCGACTTTGTCGCCAAGAACGCCGACTTCCAGAAGATGGTTGCCGGCATCGCCGAAGTGGCGCTGACGGTGTCCGACGTCGAAGCGCTGAAAGCGGCCGACATGGGCGGCAAGTCCGTGGCCGACGTGATCACCGACAAGATCGCCACCATCGGCGAAAACATGTCCGTGCGCCGCATTGCATCGGTCGAAGGTGACGTCGTTGCCTCGTACGTGCACAACGCTGCTGCCGACGGCATGGGCCAGATCGGCGTTCTGGTCGCGCTGAAAGGCGGCGACGAAGCCTTCGGGAAGCAGATCGCGATGCATATCGCTGCGGCCAACCCGCAGGCCCTGAACGAAGCCTCGCTTGACCCGGCCGTGGTCGAGAAGGAAAAGCAGGTTCAGATCGACATCGCCCGCGAATCCGGCAAGCCCGACGCCGTGATCGAAAAGATGATCGTTGGCCGCATGGCAAAGTTCCTGGGCGAAGTGACCCTGACCGGTCAGCAGTTCGTCATGGACACCGACAAGACCGTTGGTCAGGCCGCCGCTGATGCGGGCGCCGAGATCGTCGGCTTTGTCCGCATGCAGGTTGGCGAAGGCATCGAAAAGGTCGCCGAGGATTTCGCCGCCGAGGTGGCCAAGGCCGCTCAGGGCTGATCCAGCCCCCGATGACACCTACGAAAGCCGTCCCTGATTGGGGCGGCTTTTTCGTTTTCATGCAGGGAAATCATGGGGCTGCGCCGCGACGCTAAAGTAAAATCCGGGGTCCCCAAGAGACATTGGGGATGAGATCGGGAACCCCGGAAGAAGTGCCGGCCTGACAGGGCCAGAATTGCCCCGTCAGAACCGGCGTGAAACCTCAGGGCCCGGAAATCGCCGGGGTGCGGTCTCTGCGTTCCATGGCCTAAAGCCACCACTCACGGAACATGGTCACAATCGCAAATGACGCGACGTTACGAAAGTGGGGAAATCCCCACCTGCGTCCGTACCCCACATTTTTCACGCAGTTTTCACGCAAGCGGCGCAAACGGATTCAAGTTTTGAAAACAGGCGGTTGAAACGGCCGGGCAGGGCGGTTTCAGGTGGCTTCGATGATGTACATCTGGTTGTGAAACGCCGCCTTGGCGACGGCCTGCGCCGTGGTTTCGACGTTCAGCGTTTCGCGTGCCAGCCGCAGGTGTTTTTCGATGGTCGCCTGGGTCAGCCCCATGATCTGCGCGATATCCTGCATCGTCTTGCCATCGCCAACCCATTCCAGCGCCTCGCGCTGGCGCGGCGTCAGGGTCTGGTTCTTCAGCGGCACCGGAAGCGTCAGGATTTTCAGGTGCACGATGTTGTTCAGCAGCACGATGTCATTGCCATGCTCGGCCCAGATCTGGTCGGCCTGGTCCTGGTTCATCTCGGCCCGGGTGGTCAGGGAAATGGCGCCCTTGGCGCGGCTGGAAACCGATTTGAAGCTGATGGTATAGCCCGCGTGTACCTTGTGCGACAGGTTGAATTCCAGAACCTGGCGTTCCTTGTCGCTCAGATCGCCGGCGGTCACGCGCGGCGCCATCACACGCCAGCTGCAATGGCCTTCGTTTTTCAGCGCCCAGCGAACCATGGGCGCGTGGCGATACAGGCCATCCTCGACAAAGCCTTTGCGATAGGCCGCCGTGTGGTTGGTCAGCACGACGAAATCGTTGGGATCACCCAGCGAGTTTTCGGTCTTGAAGTTGGTGAAACCATAGATCAGCCGGTCAAAGCCGTAATCCGCCATGCGGGCGCAATGGGCCTGCCAAAGTTGTTCGACGCTATCCTTGTTGGTCAGGTCAATCAGATAGTCGCGCAGGTCGGCCTTCATTTTCGTGTCTCCCAAGCACGCGATGTGCCGTCGTCTGGTTGGTTTCCTTGCAGATCCGGGGATCGCAGGATCACCGAGATAAAAGGCTAAGCGCTTGGTCGGGGGTCTGTCCAGCATCAGCTTGGGTCAGAGACAGGTTTCTTGTGGGAACCCATGAAAAGACCGTGGTTTTCGCAGGTTAACAGGGGTTCTGGACGTATCTGCATTGGTCTTATATTTACATAATACTGATTATAGGACTTAAACTGCACGCCTTTGCCGCTTCCCTAAAGTCCCCTCATGCGGCGTTCAGTCCGGTGCCATGCTGCGCAGCTGTTCGCGGCGCAGCGCGACAACGTCCAGATCGTCGGTGAAATCGACGTCGGACATGCGAATGATCTGGTCCCGCTTGATGTCGGTCTTCAGCTTGACGTGATGCGCCAGCCCCATGGGCAGCGCGTCGATGGCCACGGATTGTTTCGCCGGGATCGCCTTGGCCCAGGTGGCAAAGCCACCCTCGCCATCCAGATAGCTGCCGGCCTTCAGGTCTGATTTCGCCGTGGCCACCGCATCGCCGCGAAACTCGCGCGAACTGCCCGTTGGTTCGCCGCGCAGAACCGCCGACAGCACCGAGACCGAAGTTTCCAGTCCGATCAGGTGAAACGGTCTCCACATCGACCCGTACCAGCCTGATTTGTCAGTCAAAAGTCCGTATTGCTCGAAACAGCCCCGGGTGTAGTCATCCGGCGCGCGAAAGGTCACGAACATGCCGTACTGGATATTGTTCACCACCTTGCGCCCGTCTGGCTCCATGCTGGCGGCGATGTCCACCAGCCCGCTTTTCGGCAGTCTGCCGCCCTCGGCGGCCGGTTTGAACACCTGCGCCAGATCGTGCAACCCCGTGGGATAAAACGCCAATCCATCGTCCGGGCAATCCAGACCGGTGCCATTGGCGACAGCAGCCATTTCGATGGCCGCCTTGGTGCCATCGGTAAAGGAATTGTACATCTTGGGGTTAAAGTCCCCCTTGGCGACGAATTCCTCGGACCAGCCGAAATAGCCCCAGACCGTATCGGGGGTCGAATATCGGTATTCTGGTCTGAAATTCATACCCTTACCGGCGGATGTTAACTCAAAGCCGCAAGAGCGGACCCAATCCACCAATTCGCAGATAAAGGCCGGTTGATCGCCGTAGGCCATGGAATAGACCAGCCCCTTGTCGCGGGCCATCTTGCCCAGGATCGGGCCGACCATCACGTCGGCCTCGACGTTGACCATGACGATGTGCTTGTTCCCGTCAATCGCCGCCAGCGCATGGCGCGTACCCGCCAAGGGGTGCCCCGTCGCCTCGATGATGCATTCGATTCCGTCAAAGCCGCACAGCGCCGCCGCATCGTCCGTGACAAAGGTCTTGCCGCTGTCCATGGCGTCGGACAACGACGTGGCGCTGTATTCGTCCTTTTCCCAGCCGGTCCGCTGCAAGGATGCGCGCACCTTGCCCACGTCCAGATCGGCTACGCCGACCACGTGATAGCCGTCGATCTTGCGCGCTTGCGCCAGCACCATCGAGCCAAATTTCCCGGCCCCGATCAGCCCGACGCGCACCGGTTTGCCCCCGGCGGCGCGCGCGCTCAGCATTGCATGCAGGTTCATGTCAGGCGTCCTCCCAAACGGTCTGGCATCACCTTCATCCCTTTCATGCAAAAAGGGCAAGGGTTGCCCCCTGCCCTTGTGCTTAACGATCCCGCAAGCGCAGCTTCAGAAAAACGCCTGTAGCCCGGTTTGCGCCCGTCCCAGGATCAGCGCATGCACATCATGCGTGCCCTCGTAGGTGTTCACCGTTTCAAGGTTCAACATGTGGCGGATCACCTGGAATTCCGCCGAAATCCCGTTGCCGCCGTGCATGTCGCGCGCCATCCGCGCGATATCCAGCGCCTTGCCGCAGTTGTTGCGCTTCAGGATGCTGATCATCTCGGGCGCGCCCTGCGCTTCGTCCATCAGACGGCCAACGCGCAGACAGCCCTGCAGCCCCAGCGTGATTTCCGTCTGCATATCCGCCAGCTTGCGCTGGAACAGCTGGGTCTGGGCAATCGGTTTGTCGAACTGCTTGCGATCCAGCCCGTATTGCCGCGCCGCATGCCAGCAGAACTCGGCGGCGCCCAACACGCCCCAGGAAATGCCATAGCGCGCCCGGTTCAGACAGCCAAACGGCCCTTTCAGCCCCTCGACATGCGGCAGCAGGGCGTCTTCGGACACCTCGACCCCCTCCAGCACGATTTCCCCGGTGACCGAGGCGCGCAAGGACAGCTTGTTGCCGATCTTTGGCGCGCTCAGGCCCTTCAGCCCCTTTTCCAGAACAAAGCCACGGATCTTGCCGCCATGCGCCTCGGACTTGGCCCAGACCACAAAGACATCGGCGATCGGCGCGTTGGAAATCCACATTTTCGATCCGGTCAGCCGATAGCCGCCGTCGATCTTTTCAGCGCGGGTTTTCATGCCGCCCGGGTCAGACCCGGCGTCCGGTTCGGTCAGGCCGAAACAGCCGATCCATTCGCCGCTGGCCAGCTTGGGCAGATATTTCTGCCGCTGCGCCTCGGAGCCATAGGCATAGATCGGGTACATCACCAACGACGATTGCACCGACATCATCGAGCGATAGCCGCTGTCCACGCGCTCGATCTCGCGCGCGACAAGACCATAAGACACATAGCCCGCGCCCAGCCCGCCGTATTGCTCGGGGACGGTGATGCCCAACAGGCCCATCTCGCCCATCTCGGCAAAGACCTCGGGCGCGACGGTTTCCTCTTCAAAGGCCTTGATGATGCGCGGCGCCAGCTTTTCCTCGGCAAAGGCGCGCGCGCCATCGGCCAGCATGCGTTCCTCTTCGCTCAGCTGGTCGGCCAGGCGAAAGGCGTCTTCCCAGTCGAACCGCCCCAGATCGGGCGCGTCCTTGGGTTTCAGGCTGGGGCGGTCGGGGCTCATCTCGTTCATGGCATCCTCCAAGGTTTGCCGGCAGCATAGGCCAGTTGCGCCCAAGGAAAAGCCCCCCTTGCCGCAATTTCCGGCAATTTGATCAAATCTACCGCTAACATGCAAAAAGCCCCCGGGCCTGGCTGGTCCGGGGGCTTTCCAATGCGCCGGATCAGCGGATCAACCCGCTGCGGTCACCGCCCGTTTGGTCATGACACCGACCAGATGCGCGCGGTAGGCCGCCGTGCCATGCAGGTCCGAAATCATGTCCTCGGCCGAGGCCGACAAGCCATCGAGCGCGCTGGCCGAGAAATTCGACGACAGCGCCGCCTCTGCCTCGCTCCAACGGAACACACCGTTGTTCGACGCCCCGGTGACAGCAACGCGCACGCCGCCTGCCCCCTTGGTGACAAAGACGCCAACCAGCGCAAAGCGCGACGCAGGCTGCTCGAACTTCATGTAAGCGGCCTTTTCCGGGATCGGGAACTTGACCGCGGTGACAATCTCGCCCTCGTCCAGCGCGGTTGCGAACATGCCCTGGAAATAGTCGTCCGCCGCGATCTCGCGGGTGTTGGTCACGATCGTCGCGCCGCTGCCCAGGGCCGCGGACGGATAACAGGCCGACGGGTCATTGTTGGCAAGGCTTCCGCCGATGGTCCCACGGTTGCGCACCGCCGGATCGCCAATGTTGCCTGCCAACGCCGCCAGCGCCGGATAGGCCCCTGCCCCGGCCGCCACCGCCGCATGGGTGGTGGCACCGCCGATGGTCAGGACGCCACCCGCCTCGCTGATGCCCTTCAGCGCGTCGATGCCCGACAGGCTGACCAGAACCGAAGGCGACGCCAGCCGCTGTTTCAGCGTCGGGATCAGGGTCTGCCCCCCGCTCAACGCCTGCGCCTCGTCCTGCCCCAATGCCGTAACCGCATCGGCCAGGCTGCTGGGGCGCACTAGTTCAAATGAATACATCGTTTCTTTCCTCCTAGGCCAGAAATCCGGGCCTGCGCCCATGTTTCTTTGTGCCAGAAATATCCCGGGGGTCCGGGGGCAGCGCCCCCGGTCCTGCCTTGTGCAATCAGCCGTTCATCGCGGCCCAGACACGCGACGGCGTCAGGGGCATGTTGATGTGCGCGACATCGTGGCCGCCGCCGTTCAGCGCGTCCAGCACGGCGTTGACCAATGCGGGCGGCGATCCGATCGCCCCGGCCTCGCCGCAGCCCTTCACACCCAAGGGGTTGTGCGTGCAGGGGGTGACGTTGGAATGGTCGACCTTGTAGAACGGCACGTCATCGGCGCGCGGCATTGCGTAATCCATGTAGGATGCGCTCAGCAGCTGGCCGTTTTCGTCATAGGCCGCGTTTTCAAGCATGGCCTGCCCGATCCCCTGAGCCAGCCCGCCATGGACCTGGCCTTCGACGATCATCGGGTTCACCACGTTGCCGAAATCATCGGCGGCGGCAAACTGCAGGATCTCGATCTTGCCGGTCTCGGGGTCCACTTCCAGCTCGCAGGCATAGGCGCCCGAGGGATATGTGAAGTTCGCCGGGTCGTAGAACGCGGTTTCCTCCAGGCCCGGCTCGATGTCCTCCAGCGGGTAGTTGTGCGGCACATAGGCGGCCAGGGTCACATCGCCCCAGGCCACCGACTTGTCGGTGCCCGCAACGCTGAACTGACCATCCTTCAGCTCGATATCCGCCTCCGAGGCCTCCAGCAGGTGGGCGGCGATCTTCTTGGCCTTGTTGATGATCTTCTCGGTGGCCCGAACCATCGCCGATCCGCAGACCGCCAGCGACCGCGACCCATAGGTGCCCATGCCGAAGGGGATCTTGGAGGTATCGCCGTGCACGATGTCGATCATGCTTTCGTCGATGCCCAGCATTTCCGCGACGACCTGCGGGAACACCGTCTCGTGGCCCTGACCGTGGCTGTGCGCCCCGACCATTACGGAAATCGAGCCGGTGGCGTTCACCCGCACGGTTGCCGCGTCATACAGGCCCGCACGTGCGCCCAACTGCCCGACAAGGTTCGACGGCGCGATGCCGCAGGCCTCGATATAGCAGTTGATGCCCAGCCCGCGCAGCTTGCCGCGCTTGGCGCTTTCGGCGCGGCGCGCCTCGAACCCGGCGCGGTCGATCATCTGTTCCAGCGTGTCCATGGTGGCGTTGTAATCGCCGGTGTCATATTCCACCGCGACCGGGGTCGCATAGGGGAACTGGGTGATGAAGTTCTGACGGCGCAGGGCCACCGGATCGACGCCCAGCTCGCGCGCGGCCTTGTCCACCACACGCTCCAGCTGAAAGGTCGCCTCGGGGCGGCCCGCGCCGCGATAGGCGTCCACCGGGACGGTATTGGTAAAGACGGCCTTGACGTTCACCTGAACTGCCGGGGTCTTGTAGTTGCCGGCCATCAGCGTGCCGTGCAGCCAGGTCGGCGTACAGGATGCAAAGGTCGACAGGTAGGCCCCCATGTTGGCATAGGTGTCGGTGCGCAGCCCGATAAAGTTGTTGTTCGCATCCAGCGCCAGTTCGATCTTGGACACGTGGTCACGGCCATGGGCGTCGGACATGAAGGCCTCGGACCGGGTCGAGGTCCATTTGACCGGGCGGTTGATCTGACGCGAGGCAAAGGTGCAGAACGCCTCTTCGGCGTAGTGAAAGATCTTGGTGCCGAAACCGCCACCGACGTCGGGCGCGATCACGGTCAGCTTGTGCTCGGGGATGCCAAGGACAAAGGCGCCCATCAGCAGCCGGATCACATGCGGGTTCTGGCTGGTGGTGTACAGCGTGCTCTGGTCATTGGCGCGGCTGTAATCGCCCACGGCCACGCGCGGCTCCATCGGGTTGGCAACCAGGCGGTTGTTGACCAATTCCAGCGTGGTGACATGCGCGGCTGACGAAAACGCCTTGTCGATGGCTTCCTGATCGGACCCGAACTGCCAGTCATAGCACAGGTTGTCGGACAGATCGTCGTGCACCTTGGCCGAACCGGGCTCCAGGGCGGCCTTCATGTTGACCACGGCGGGCAGTTCGGAGATGTCCAGCTCGATCGCCTCGGCGGCGTTGCGCGCCTCTTCGAGGCTTTCGGCGACGACGGCGGCGATGGGATCGCCAACATGGCGCACCTTGCCCTGGGCCAGGACCGGGTGGGCCGGTTCCTTCATCGGCTCACCGTGCTTGTCGGTGACCTGCCAGCCGCAGGGCAGACCGCCCACGCCTTCGAAATCGGCGCCGGTAAAGATGCGCACGACGCCGGGCATGGCCTCGGCCGCGCTGGTGTCGATCTTGTTGATCTTGCCATGCGCCATGTCCGAGCGCAGGAAATGCACATAGGTCTGGCCATAGATGTTGATGTCGTCGGTGTAATTTCCGGCGCCGGTCAAAAAGCGGACGTCTTCGCGCCGCTTCGGGCTTGCGCCAATGCCATGATCTTTCGGCATGGTATAATCCTCCCTTGGGGTTGCGGGGGTGAACCCCGCCCTACAATCGGTTCAGGCGCGCAGCGCGGGGGAATGTCTGCCCCGCCTTGCGCACGAGTTATTCAGCGGCGATCGACGACACATCCTGCCCGGATGCGGCCAGGATCGCCTTGACGATGTTGTGGTAGCCCGTGCAGCGGCAGATGTTGCCCTCGAGGTAGTCGCGCACCTCGTGTTCGGTCGGCTTGGGGTTGTCCTTCAGCAGCGCCGCCGCCGACATCACCATGCCCGGCGTGCAGAACCCGCACTGAAGCCCGTGATGATCCTGAAAGGCCTGCTGGATCGCGTTCAGCGACCCGTCGGCATTGGCCATGCCTTCGATCGTCGCGACCTCGGCGCCGTCTGCTTCGGCGGCGAACATGGTGCAGCCCTTGACCGCTTCGCCGTTGACATGGATCACGCAGGCGCCGCACTGCGAGGTGTCACAGCCCACATGCGTTCCGGTCAGGCGCAATTCGTCACGCAGGAATTCGGTCATCAGCGTATTGCCCTTGACCGACTTGGTGACGGTCTTGCCGTTCACCTTCATCGTTACTTCTGCCATCTCACTCCTCCCTTGGGAATTTTCTTGATTTCTGGACGGGTCCGGCGCGGGTCTTACGACACCAACCGCTTGAACCAGCCTTTTTTCTTGTGCTCGGTGCCGTGGCCCTCCTCGGCCTCGGCTTCGTTCGAGGGGCCTTCGACCGCCTCCTGGAAATTGGTAAAGAACTGGTCGGCCATCTTCTTGGCAAAGCCGTCGATGATCCGGCTGCCCAGCTGCGCCAGCTTGCCGCCGACGCTGGCGTCGACGTCATAGGTCAGCAGCGTGCCGCCGTTTTCGCCCGGCGCCAGGGTGACGACCGCGCCGCCCTTGGCAAACCCGGCCGCGCCGCCCTTGCCTTCGCCGTTCAGCGTCACGGTATTGGGCGCATCCACATCCGACAGGGTGACCTGCCCCTTGAAGGTTGCCTTGACCGGGCCGACCTTCTGCACGACCGTCGCCTCAAAGCCGTCTTCGGCGCTGCCGGCCATTTCGGTGCAGCCCGGCACACATTCCTTCAGCACATCGGGGTTCAGGATCGCGGCCCAGACCACATCCTGCGGTGCGTTGATCTGGCGGGAATCGCTCATTTGCATGGGTAGTGTCCTTTTGCTTGATGCCAAGCCTAGGCGCGTTTGCGCGGCGGGGCATATTAGACCAATGGCTTACGCCGGGGTTTCAAAGTTACCATTGCGGCGGGCGATGACTGAGCCCGTAAGATTCGAAAATGGCGGCGATACGGCCATCGGCAAGGGCCTCGGCCACCGCGTCATCGACACTGTAGGAAAACGCACGGTAGGCGAAATGCGACGCGGTCCCAAGCGGCCATTTCGATTTCGCCAGGCCCGCCAGGGGCGGTTCGTGAATCGCCACGCCCTGACCGGCAAAGAATTCCAGCTGCGCGCGCGGCCCCATGGCGGCCATCGTCTCGCCGGTGTTCAGGGCCTGCATCGCGTCCTGCATGGTCGGATAGCGCCGCACCCCCGCCGCCGTCTGCCCGCCGGCAAAGCTGGTCAGGTAGAAATCGGCGATGGAATCGTTCTCGACCGCCACCGTGTCGAACCGGAAATAGGCCGGCACCGGGCCGCCATCGGGATAGGCATCCTCGCGATAGGCGATGGCGATGCTTTCCTCGTGGTAGACCCCGGGAAACACCGCCTGCTCGACCCGGCATTGAAAGCTGGAATCGTAGGGCACCCGCATCATCAGGTTCGACACCGCGCCGCCCACCACCGGACCCTGCCAGATGTTGTGGCGCAGATCCGCCTCGAGGTTTTCGCCGGCCGCGACAAAGCGGAACTGCGCCTTCACCCCGATATACTCGGCGATCAGCCGGGCGATATCCACATCGACCCCGCGCGCCTGCCCGCCGTCGCGCCAGCTGTAGGGCGGATAATCCTCATAGACCGCGACGGTCATGTAGCCGCGCTCCTGGATCTGGTCCATGTCCTGCCCGACGATGTCTCGGCTGGCGTTCTGAGGTTTGGCCTGCGGGACATGATCGGCGCAGGGGTCGGCCGCCTCGGCGCCCCCCGCCAGCCCCGCCACAAGGACCGGCGCCAGCAACAGCTGCCGCGCGGTCTGCCAAGTCTTGCCGATCATCTCGCGCCTCCCCCTGCCCGATCCTGGATCAGTGTGCCGCTGACAATCCGATCGTCAAGGCCTCGGCCGCCTGGCGGAACCCGTCCTGGGTGCCGTCGATGAACACCGCCGCGCGGCTGGCGGCACTGTCGGCCACCGGTGCCCCGGACAGGGTTTCGATCCCCGCCGCGATTTCGCTCAGCCGTCCCTTGACCGCATCGCTGTCGGCCCCCGCAGGGTCCTCGGCCCAGGCGGTCAGCTCATCGCGCAGCGCCTTGAGCTCATCCGAAACCTCCTCCATCGAGGCATCGTCCGGGCGGGTTTCGACATAGGTGCGGATCGCCCAGGCCGCGTCCTGGCCCAAAAGCTCGCCAAAGGCCGGCATCTTGGTCACGCCGTTCTGGGTATAGCCGTCGCGGAACCGTTCGATGAACCATTCGTCGCCGTATTCCTCGGCCTCCAGAAAGCGCAGGTCAGGCGCCAGCCCGCCCGAGATCACCTCAAGCCCGTGACAGCGCGCGCAGTTCTGGTTGTAGCCCGATGCGCCCACCTTGACGGCGGTGGCCCAGACCTCCTCACCGGCGGTTTCCGCGCGGTAGGGGTTCTCGCTCAGCCAGTCGTCGCCGTTTTCCGGCAGCCCGGCCGTGTCCACCGCCTGCGGGGCGACATCGCCATGGGCCAGCGCCAGCGCCGGTGCAAGGATCAGGGCCCCAAGGGCCAGGGTCATGGTGAATTTGGTCATGTCGTCTCCTCCGGAGCATCTCCGTTCCCGTTGTCCTAGGGTTTAGGCCATGCGGCGGCGGTCGCACTATTGGACTTTCGTGGCGCGGACGGCGCCGGGGCCGGCCTGCAAACTGCACCTTGGTCGTATTGAGCGCCCCACCCCCTGGGATAGCCTGCCCCCAAGGAGGACCCCCGTCCATGATCAGACCGTTCATCGCGTCATGCCTTTTGACGGCAGTTCTTGCCGCACCGCTGCAGGCGGCCGAAATCCTCGTGCACTACATCCGGCAAGAGGTGCCGCAGCCGCCGACCCTGTCCAACCTCGACGCTCCGCCCGCCGACCTGGGGTTGCGCGGCGCGCAACTGGCGCTCGAGGACAACCGCACCACCGGCCGTTTCCTCGGCCAGACCTGGACGCTGACGCAAACCTCGGTCGCTCCGGGGGGCGATTTCCTGGCCGCTGTCAGCGCAGCGCTTGCCGAAACCGATCTGCTGATCCTCGATGCGCCCGCCGACCAGCTGCTGGCCGCCGCCGATCTGCCGCAGGCGGCGCAGGCGCTTTTGTTCAACGCCTCGGCCCCCGACACCGACCTGCGCGGCGCGGATTGCCGCGCCAACCTGCTTCACACCCTGCCATCGCGCGCCATGCTGTCCGATGCGCTGATGCAGTTCTTCGTGACCCGCAAATGGGACAAGATCGCCATGATCGAAGGCAGCGGCCCCGGCGACGCCGAAATGGCCCAGGCTTACGACCGCTCGGCCAACAAGTTCGGCCTGAAGATCCGCGCCCGCAAGACCTGGGCCTTTGACGCCGACATGCGCCGCAACGCCAGCGCCGAGGTGCCGCTGTTCACCCAGGACCTGGGCGACTACGATGTGCTTCTGGTCGCCGACGAAAGCAATGATTTCGCCCGCTACATTCCCTACAACACCTGGCGCCCGCGCCCCGTCGCCGGGGCCGAAGGTCTGACCCCCAAGGCCTGGGACCGCGTCGTAGAACAATGGGGCGCCGCCCAGCTGCAATCGCGCTTCGAAACCCTGGCTGGCCGGCCGATGGACTCTGTCGACTATGCCGCCTGGGCCGCCCTGCGCACCCTGGGCGAGGCCGTGACCCGCACCGGCGCCGCCGATGCCCCCGGCCTGCGTGCCTATATCCTTGGCCCCGACTTCGAACTCGGCGGCTTCAAGGGGCGTCCGCTGACCTTTCGCCCCTGGAACGGCCAGCTGCGCCAGCCGATCGCCCTGACCCATCGCGGCGCCCTCGTCGCCCAGCCACCGCTCGAAGGCTTCCTGCACCAGACCTCCGAACTCGACACCCTGGGGCTCGACCGCCCCGAAACACCCTGCTCTGCCTTCGCGCAGTGACCCTTTGTTTCTTTGTGCCCAAAACATCCCGGGGAGCGCGAGGGGCAGCGCCCCTCGTTGCAACACCGCCAAAAAGGACCGACCCATGAAATACACGCCGCTCCTCGCCGCCCTGCTTCTGGCCTGCCCCGCGCAGGCCGACGAAATCTGGGTGACCAATGAAAAGGACGACAGCATTTCCGTCATCGACGTCACCACGCTCGAGGTCACGCGCACCATCCCCACCGGCGAACGTCCGCGCGGCATCATCTTTTCCCATGACTATTCGGTGGTCTACATCTGCGCCTCGGACAGCGACGCTGTCCAGGTCATGGACCCCGAAACCGGCGAGATCCTGCATGATCTGCCCTCCGGCGAGGACCCCGAACAATTCGCGCTGCACCCGGACGGTCGCCACCTGTACATCGCCAACGAAGACGACGCGATCACCACGGTCGTCGACACCCAGTCGCGCCACGTCATCGCCCAGATCGACGTTGGCATCGAACCCGAAGGCATGGCCGTCTCGCCCGATGGCAAGATCGCCATCACCACCTCTGAAACCACCAACATGGCGCATTGGATCGACACCGCGACCCAGCAGCTGTTTGCCAACACCCTTGTGGACAGCCGCCCGCGCCACGCCGAATTCGTCAAGGACGGAGCCGAGCTTTGGGTTTCGTCCGAGATTGGCGGCACGATCACCGTTTTCGATACCGCCACCCAGGCCGAAAAGGCGAAGATCGCCTTTGAACTGCCCAACATCCACCCAGACCGCGTCCAGCCCGTCGGGTTCGAACTGACCGCCGGGGATACCCACGCCTTTGTCGCGCTCGGACCGGCAAACCACCTGGCCGTGGTCAATGCCCAGACCTACGAGGTCGAGGACTACATCCTTGTCGGGCGCCGCGTCTGGCACATGGCCTTCAATGCCGACAAATCCCGGCTGTTCACCACCAATGGCATTTCCGGCGATGTCACCGTTGTCGACGTCGCCGCGCGCAAGGCGTTGAAATCCATAAAGGTCGGGCGCTTTCCCTGGGGCGCGGCCTTTCGCCCGTCGCCCTGATCGCCCACAAACGCCCAAAACCACGCACCAAGTTACGAAGGACCCACCATGAAACACCTGCCCCTTGTCGCCGCCCTGATCTGCCTGCCCTTGCCGGCGCTTGCCCAGGACACGGGCTTTGGCCCTGCCGGGATCCTTTCTGCCAAGAACAAACAGGACCTGGAGCCGATCACGCTGAGCGCCGGGATGCCGCTGACCTCGGCGCCCTGGGTGCTGAAATCCGGCACCTATTACGAATTCGAAATCCAGGGCGATGGCAGCCAGGAACTGGCGTTGACCGGCTCGGATTTCTTTCGCGCCATCTGGATTGACGAGATTGTTGTCGAAGGGCTGGAAATCCGCCCCCTTGGCCTCGATTCCATCGAATTCGACGAGGCGGGTGAAATGGAAATCGGCTTTCTCGCGATCAAGCCGGGGCGCTATCACCTGATGGTGCCGGGTTCGACCGGGGAAACGCAACGCCTTGATATCACGATTGAATAGCCATGGGCCTGCGCGTTTCTGACCTGTCCTTCCGCTATGGCGCGAAACAGGCGCTGGACAGCGTCAGCTTTGACGCGCGGCCCGGGCATTTCACCGCCCTGTTGGGGCCGAACGGGGCGGGAAAATCGACCCTGTTCGCGCTGCTGACCCGGCTATTCACCGCGCCGCAAGGACGGATCGAAATCGCCGGGCATGATCTGGCGGAAACCCCGCGCGCGGCGCTGGCGCAGATGGGTATCGTCTTTCAAATGCCCACTTTGGATCTTGATTTGACCGTCCGCCAGAACCTGGCCTATTTCGCTGCGCTGCACGGGTTGTCCGGTGCCGGGGCCGCAAAGCGCATCGACGCCGCGCTGGACCGATTGGACATGCGCGAGCGCGCCGGTGAAAAGGCCCGCGCGCTCAATGGCGGGCATCGCCGCCGGACCGAGATCGCCCGCGCCCTGCTGCATTCCCCATCCGTCCTGCTGCTGGACGAGCCGACCGTGGGGCTGGACGCCGCCGCGCGCGCCGCGATCACCGAACACCTGCACGCGCTGGCCAGCGCCGACAATCTGACGGTGCTTTGGGCCACCCACCTGACCGACGAGGTGCGCTCCGATGACGACCTGGTGCTGCTGCACCACGGCCGCATCAAGGCCACGGGCCAGGCCGGCACCTTGCACGGGCCCGCCGCCCTGTCCGACTGGTTCCTGTCCCAGACCGGAGCCGAAGCATGAACCCCTATCTGATCGCCTTTCGCGCCATCACCACCCGCGAAGCCCTGCGGTTCGTGCATCAGCGCGAACGCTTTATCGCGGCGCTTGTGCGTCCGCTGGTCTGGCTTTTGGTCTTTGCCGCGGGCTTTCGCGCGGCGCTGGGGCTGTCGATCACGCCGCCCTACCAGACCTATATCACCTACGAAACCTACATCGTTCCGGGGCTTTGCGGGATGATCTTGCTGTTCAACGGCATGCAAAGCTCGCTCAGTCTGGTTTATGACCGGGAAATGGGGTCCATGCGGCTTTTGCTGACCTCGCCCCTTCCCCGTTGGTTTTTATTGTTTTCAAAACTTTGCGGAGCGACCTTCATCGGAATTCTGCAGTGTTATGCCTTTTTGGCCATCGCCGGGCTGTTCGGGATCACCGCGCCGCTTTGGGGCTATCTTGCGGTGCTGCCGGCGCTGGTCCTGTCGGGGCTGATGTTGGGGGCCTTGGGGCTGGCATTGTCCAGCTTCATCAAGCAGCTGGAGAATTTCGCAGGCGTGATGAACTTTGTGATCTTCCCGATGTTCTTTCTCAGCTCCGCGCTCTATCCCCTTTGGAAGATGGCAGAATCCTCGGAACTGTTGCACGATGTCTGCCAGGCGAACCCCTTTACCCATGCGGTCGAATTGATCCGCTTTGCGCTGTACATGGAACTGGCGCCCTGGGCGCTGCTTTGGACGCTTGTGGCAAGCGCTGTGTTCATGGCGCTGGCGCTGTGGGGATACGATCCGGCCCGATCCCTGGTGCGGCGCAAAGGGTAATTTTTTCAACCCCTTACGCACGCATGTTTATCCAAACAGTGAAGGTGGTCAGGCCTGCGACAGCGTTGCCGGGCTGCCCTCCAGCCGCAGGATACGGCTGGCCAGGCGCTTTGCCTCGGTGGTTGAATGGGTGACCAGCAGGGTCGTCACGTCGCGCCGCGCGCGCATGGTTTCGAACAGGGTCATCATTTCGTCCCCCAGGGCATCGTCCAACGAGACAAAGGGTTCGTCCATCAGCAACAGGTCGGGGCGCGCGGCAAAGGCGCGGGCCAGCGACATGCGCCGCTGCTGACCAAGGCTGAGCCGCCCGGGGAAATCGTCACCGCGCCCGGCAAGACCGACCTCGGCCAGCGCCTTTTCCGCCTCGTCCGGGGAAATGTCGGTGGTCAGACGCAGGTTGTCGCGCAGGGTGCGCCAGGGCAGCAGCGTGGGCTCCTGGAACACCATGGCCAGGCGCGCAGGCACCTGGACCGTGCCGCGGTGGCGGGTTTCAAAGCCCGCCAGAACCCGCAGCAACGTGGATTTGCCAATGCCCGACGGGCCGGTCAGCGCGACGGTTTCGCCGCACCCCAGCGCCAGGTCGATGGCGCCCAGAACCGCGCGCCCACCAAGCGCCAGCCCGGGCAGGCTCAGGCGGGCCACCGGGGGGGCCGCCTGACGCCGGTTGTCATGCACCAGATGCAGCGCGGCCATCACGATCCGGGCTGGACAAACAGCCCCTGCGGAAGCTCGGTCGCGGTCCCGACAAGCTCTTCTCCGCCAAGATCGGCCATCAGTTTCAACATCCGCGCGGCGGCCTCTTCGTCCACCGGTCCGGGGGCGGGAATGCCGGCGCGATAGCCGGCCTTGAGCGCGTCGAACTGCGCATCGTTGTCGGCATTCATGCGCGGGCGCAGTCGATCCCACTCCTCTTCGGAGGTGCTGAGCAGATCTTTGGCATCGCGCGAAGCGGCGGCAAGGCCTTCGACCAGGTCGGGGTGCTCGCGCAGCATGTCACCTTTGAGCACATAGCCCAGCAGCGGCGTCTGCGGGTCCAGCCCCAGCGCGGTGGCGGCCTGGTCGACGGTGACCAGCGGCTTCATCCCGCCGGCCTCCATCTTGGCCAGGAAGTGCCAGAAATTGATCGCCCCGCCCAGTTCGCCCTGAAGCGCGGTCTTGAAGATCAGCGGCGGCGCGCCAAAGACCTGCTCGGTCTCGGCGGCAAGATCCATGCCGTGTTCCTGCTGGGCATAGGCGCGCAGGATCAGCCAGCTTTTGTCCAGCGGCCCCCCGGCGATGCCGATCTTTTCGCCCTTGAGATCCGCCAGAGACTGCGCCGCCGAATCTGCCGGCACCATCAGCGCACCCACCGCACGGCTGTAGGGCACAAAGACATAGTCCATGCCCGCCGCCCGCTGCCGCGCCACCCAAAGCCAGTCAGAGACGATCACATCGGCCGCGCCGCCCTGAAAGGCGACCTGCGCCGCCGGGCCGCCAGCCACGCCCTGCACCGCCAGCTCAAAGCCGTGCGCGCCGTCGAAATCATGGTGCTGGATCACGTCCAGCTCCCAGTTGACGGTGCCGTATTCCAGCACCGCGGCGCGCAGCACCGGGGTTTCGGCCAGCGCGGCGCCAGCGGTGATGACCAGCGCGGCGGTGGTCCCGTAGAGTGTTTTCAGAAAAGCCATGTCTCTCCTCCCAGAGCGATCTTTGCGCCAGAGTAACAGCCATAAAAGCCCCCGATATACGACCAATGGACAGGGCGCGGCAGGCCATCTGTTGACATGGATCAACATCGTTCAGGGCGCCGGGACTATCTTGGGCGCAGATCACGAAAGGACTGAAACGATGCGCAATTTCCCCCTGGTTCTGGCCGCCTGCATGGCCGCCACCCCTGCCCTTGCCGATACCTTCCAGGAGGTGACGGTGACCGCTGGCAAGACCCTGTTCGAAGCGGAATGCCGCCGCTGCCACGCGGTCGACGCAAGCGATCCGTCCTATGGGCCGCCGCTGGAAAACGTGCTGTACCGCGCGGCGGGCAGCTATGAGGGTTATGACTATTCGATTGCGCTCGAAGCCTCGGGTATCGTCTGGACCCCCGCTGCCCTGCGCGCCTGGATGGAGGACAACGACGGCTTCATGCCCGGCACCAAGATGCGCCATGTCGGGATCGAGGACCGCACGGTGCAGGACTTCATCCTTGCCTACCTCGGATCGATCTCGCCGCAGGACAACAAGGCCATCGAGGGCGAGTAAGCCCCGCCGGCGCGCGGCGGCCAAGGGGCGTTCCGGCGCCCCTCTGGCCGCGCCGCCATGCCTGGCCGGCCGGCACGCATCCACAAACCGGGCCGCTTGGCTTCAGAAATTGCGCCTTCAGAAATCTCGTATCATTATGTTTTCAAAACGATTGTTTGCAAGATCGCCTTTATTGATCCAGAACAGCGTGTAGGAAAACCCGAATTCGATGTCGGGATCGGAATCCAGCAGCAGCAGCAGCAGCGGAACAGCGTCCTTTTCCACCTCCATGTACTCCCGGTTCTCGTCGCCCTCATCCGGGCCAAAGAACAGGGCGTGAAACACGGTTTGCTCGCCGGACTTGTTCCCGTCAGCATCCAGCAGCACAGGGTGCTGTTCAATCCATTCCTCTTCGAAATCCGGCGGGTCTTTCCTCGCAAAAGCGGTCGGCACGATTGGCCATCGCGGATAGCCGGCGGAAAGCATCTCGCGCAGATAGGTATCGCTGGGCGTAAAGGTCAGGGCCCCATCGTCCGTGATGGGCAAACCGCCGGGCATGTCTCTTTCGGGGATATCCGCCACAGGCCCGGGCACATGGATCACACGCGCCCCGCCAAGGTCGTGGCCGAAAACAGGCGCATAGACCGGATCCACGAAGAAAAACAGCGTCCCCTGCCGCGCAAATTCCGGCAGGCCCGGGACATCGCGCAGCACCGCCAGGTCGATCTGCAACAGGAAATGAAGCGGCACCTGGAGGTTTTCATCGCCGTAATGGGGCCACGCGATCTGGGCCGGCAGGTTTGGCCGCCCGCCAAAGAAGCACCCCGGTGTCCCGGCATCCGTTGGCGCGGGTGTTTTGCGAAGCCATATACCCTGTTTCATGCCGTCAAAACCCGATCCGCCCGCCTTGCTGCCGATGCCATGTGCCGTCTCCTTGTATCCTCGCCTGCGTTGCCTGCGCATTCGTGATGCTTTCCAAGACGTTATCCGGCGGCAAAGCGCGGCACAACGCTTTGTGCGGGCCAAGTCGCGCCCAAGGCATGCCACGCGGCCGCCGATTTCGCCGCGAGTCGCCCGAAAGGCGCAAGGCCGGCGATTCTGCCGATTCTGGGTTCCGGGCAAACCGCGGCTGTCAAGTCGCCATGGGTCGTACGACCTATGGCCCGTTCCGGCAAAACCGCTTCTTCTTATAGAGTTTGACCCAGCACCGGTTCCGGCGGTCAATCCCCGGGGCAAAACGATGCTTGTTCACGGGAGGAGACACATGAACAATTTCGTCGCCGCCGTTGCCCTCAGCCTGATTGCCGCCACAAGCGCACAGGCCCAGGTCACGGAAGAAATGCTGGCCAATGACGACACGATCACCAACCAGGTGGTCACCAATGGCATGGGCCGCCACCTTCAGCGCTATTCCCCGCTGGAAACCCTCAACAAGGACAACGTCAAGAACCTCGTCCCCGCATGGGCCTTCAGCCTGGGCGGCGAAAAGCAGCGCGGGCAGGAAACCCAGCCGCTGGTCTATGACGGGGTGATGTATATCACCGGGTCGTATTCGCGGCTTTATGCCATCGACGTGAAGACCGGCAAGGAACTGTGGCAGTACGACGCCCGCCTTCCCGAAGGCATCCTGCCCTGCTGTGACGTGATCAACCGCGGCGCGGCGCTCTACAACGACAAGGTCATCTTTGGCACGCTGGACGCCCGCATCGTGGCGCTGGACGCCAAGACCGGTGACGTGGTCTGGCGCGACAAGATCGAGGATTACAAGGCCGGCTATTCCTATACCGCTGCGCCGCTGATCGTGAACGGGCTTGTCATCACCGGCAACTCGGGCGGTGAATTCGGCATCGTCGGCGAAGTGCAGGCGCGCAACGCCGACACCGGCGAAATGGTCTGGACCCGCCCCGTGATCGAAGGCCACATGGGCACGCTGAACGGCGAAGAAAGCACCATGACCGGCACGCTGAACGCGACCTGGCCCGGTGATCTGTGGAAGACAGGCGGCGGCGCCACCTGGCTTGGCGGATCTTATGATGCGCGCACCGACACGATCATCATGGGCACCGGCAACCCGGCGCCGTGGAACAGCCACCTGCGCGGCGCGGGCACCCCGTCCGACGACGGCATGGGCGACAACCTTTATGCGGCCAGCCGCATCGGCCTCGACCCCGCCACCGGCGAGATCAAGTGGCACTTCCAGACCACCCCGCGCGAAGGCTGGGACTATGACGGCGTGAACGAAGTGGTCGCCTATGACGACCGCGCCGGCAACCAGCGCCTGGCCACCGCCGACCGTAACGGCTTCTTCTACGTTCTGGATGCGGTGAACGGCGGCTATGTCGGCGCCACGCCCTTCGTCAAGGATATCTCCTGGGCCTCGGGCATCGACGAAAACGGCCGTCCGATCTTCATCGAGGAAAACCGCCCCGGCAATCCCGCCGATGCGGCCGATGGCAAGAAAGGCGATGTCGTCTTCTCCTCGCCCGGCTTCCTCGGGGGCAAGAACTGGATGCCCATGGCCTTCTCCCAGAAGACCGGCAACTTCTACGTGCCCTCCAACGAATGGGGCATGGATATCTGGAACGAGCCTGTCTCCTACAAAAAGGGCGCGGCCTACCTCGGCTCGGGTTTCACGATCAAGCCGAACTACGAAGACCACATCGGCTCGCTCAAGGCGATCGACCCCGACACGCTGGAAACCAAGTGGGAATACAAGAACGAGGCCCCGCTTTGGGGCGGCGTGATGACCACCGCTGGCGGCCTGGTGTTCTTTGGCACCCCCGAAGGTGAATTCCTGGCGCTGGACGATGAAACAGGCGAGATCCTGTGGTCCTTCCAGACCGGCTCGGGCATCGTTGGCCAGCCGATCACCTGGGAACAGGACGGCGAACAGTTCGTCTCGATCATCTCGGGCTGGGGCGGCGCGGTTCCGCTCTGGGGTGGCGAAGTGGCCAAAAAGGTCAGCTACCTGAACCAGGGTGGTCTGCTCTGGACCTTCCGCCTGCCCAAAGAGCTGGCCTCGGCCAACTGATCCGCTCGTCGTGATAGAACAAAAAGCGCCCGGTCTTGACCCGGGCGCTTTGCTTTTGAACCGCCAAAGAAGGGGGCCAGCCCCCTCGGCCTTTCGGCCTCACCCCCGGGATATTTGCAGCACAAAGAAGCACATGTGTGCCCCCTTGGTTTCTTTGTGCCTGAAATATCCCGGGGGAGCCGCGCAGCGGCGGGGGCAGCGCCCCCTCTTTACCGCGCCTTGAACAGCCCGCCCAGAATGCCGCGTACGATGCGCCGGCCGGTGGTGCCGGTCAGTTCCTTGACCACCATGTCCTGCATCTGTTGGCCAAAGCTTTTGTCGCGGCTGGTTTTGCGGCTGGGCTGGGCGGTGGAGCGTCCGACCCGCGTGCCCGAATACCGACGGCCGGCGCTGTATTCGCGTTCGGCGGCTTCCATTTCCTCTTCACGGGCCTCGGCCTCGGCGGCGGCCCTGGCGGCCTTTTCTGCACGTTCCAGCAGCATTTCATGCGCCGAGTGGCGATCCAGCCTTTCGTCGTATTTGCCCGACAGGTCAGAGGCCCCCATGATCCCGCCGCGCTGCGCCGGGGTGATCGGCCCCAACTGCGACGATGGCGGCCGGATCAGGGTGCGTTCGGCGACCCCGGGAACGCCCTTTTTCTGCAACATCGAGGTCACGGCCTCGCCAACGCCAACCTCGCGGATGGCTTCTTCGATGTTGAAACGCGGGTTTTCGCGGTAGGTTTCCGCCGCCAGCCGCAGCGCCTTGCGGTCGCGCGCGGTAAAGGCGCGCAGCGCGTGCTGAACGCGGTTGCCAAGCTGGCCAAGGATGTCCTCGGGGATGTCATCGGGGCTTTGCGTGATGAAATAGACACCGACCCCCTTGGAGCGAATCAAGCGCGCCACCTGTTCGACCTTGTCGACCAGCGCCTTTGGGGCGCCGTCGAACAAAAGGTGTGCTTCGTCGAAGAAGAAGACAAGGCGCGGCTTGTCGGGATCGCCGACCTCGGGCAGTTCCTCGAACAGTTCCGACAGCAGCCAGAGCAGGAAGGTCGCGTAAAGACGCGGCGATTGCATCAACGTGTCCGAGGCCAGGATGTTGACCCGTCCGCGCCCGTCCGCATCGCAGCGCATCAGGTCGGCCAGGTCCAGCGCCGGTTCGCCGAACAGGTTGGCGCCGCCCTGGTTTTCCAGTACCAGCAGGCGGCGTTGGATCGCGCCCACCGAAGCGGTCGAGATATTGCCATAGCGCAGCGACAGGTCGGCCCGGTTTTCGCCCAGCCAGACCAGCAGGCTGCGCAGGTCTTCGAGATCGAGCAGCGGCAGGCCTTCTTCGTCGGCCAGGCGGAAGGCGATGTTCAGGATGCCCTCTTGCGCTTCGGACAGTTCCAGCAGGCGGGCCAGCAACAGCGGCCCCATTTCCGAAACCGTGGTGCGCACCGGGTGCCCCTGTTTGCCGAACAGGTCCCAGAAGGTCACCGGAAAGGCCTGGTAGGCGAAATCGTCAAAGCCGATCCGGGCGTTGCGTTCCATGAAGGGGGCGTGCAGTTTGCCGGCGGGATTGCCCGGCACCGCAAGGCCGGACAGATCGCCTTTGACATCGGCCATGAAGACCGGCACCCCGGCGGCGGAAAACCCTTCGGCCAGGATTTGCAGCGTGACGGTCTTGCCCGTGCCCGTTGCCCCGGCAATCAACCCGTGCCGGTTGGCGTATCCAAGGCTCAAGTATTGCTTTTCGCCATACTCGGGTCCGCCGCCCCCGACAAAAATGCCATCCGTCATCCATGCTCTCCCCATTGGAACGACCCGAACATACATCCTTAACCATTTGATGCCAGAATGAATTTGTCCGAGATGACATGTCCTCTCCTGTCTCGGGCAGACTTCCTCCCTGTCAGACTGACCGCGCCTTATGGCGCGGTTTTTTTTCGTCCAGTGGGGGGTGATGATTTCTTTGTGAAAAGCCTGTTGACCACCGCCTGCACTTCTTCTAGCGTTCCGATCAATGAAAAAGTCGGCCGGTCCGACAGGGAGCGAAGCGGAAAGGGGCCTATTCGGGCCCCTTTTCATATGGGCCGGCTCGTTTAAATATTTTTCCATGCAAACAGGCGCTTATCCGCGAACCGCCCGCAAGGTCAGGTTTTTCCATCCTGACACTGGCCGCGCCGCATGATAAGCGATGACCCAACGATAAAAGAGGATTTCAGAGGACTTCCATGACACGATCGCTTCTTCTTCTGTCTCTGGTTGCCGCACTGGGTGCGGCGCCCGTGTTCGCCCAGACCGCAACAGAAACCGAACAGCCCGCAGCCCCCGAGGCGGCTGATTCCCCTGCGTCCGACGGCAGCACCAACATCGGTGGCGCGCTGGACCTGGGTGAGGATGCCAGTGCCCCCGAAGACGGCGCGGCAAAGCCCGAAACCTATATCAAGGAAACCTTCGGCGACTGGTCGCTGCAGTGTCTCAAGGTCCCCGAGGCCGAAGACGTCTGCCAGATGTACCAGCTGCTCAAGGACCCCAACGGCGCATCGGTGGCCGAGGTCAGCATCTTCCGGCTGCAGAACGGCGGTCAGGCGGTTGCAGGCGGCACCTTTGTGGTTCCGCTGGAAACCCTGCTGACGCAGAAACTGGTCGTTTCGGTCGATGGCGGCCAGGCGCGGCGGTATGACTATTCGTTCTGTGCGCCGATCGGCTGCTATGCCCGCGTCGGGTTCACCGCCGAGGATATCGCCCGCTTCAAGGCCGGCGCCAAGGCAAGCGTGACCCTGGTTCCCGCGCTGGCGCCCGATCAGAAAGTATCGGTCGACATGTCGCTTAGCGGGTTTACCGCCGCCTACGACCAGACATCGTCGCTGAACCAGTAAGTCATTGAACGATCATGGAAAGGCCCCCGAAAGCATGGCTTTCGGGGGCTTTTTCTTTGGCTTAGTGGCGGGTGGCGCCGCTGGCCAGCCCGTTCAGCACCGCGCGGGCTGCGCGCAGGCCGGGGAATTCACCGCCCTGCCCCAGCCGCTGCATGGTCAGTTGCATGGCCTCTTGCTGGCGCGCGGGATTGTCCAGCACCTCGATCAGGGCCTGGGCGATGGGGCCGGGCTGGCATTTCGGGCCGATGAATTCCGGAATCGCGCGGGTTTCCGACACAAGGTTGACCAGGGTCACGGTGTCGACCAGCAACATGCGGCCGATGATCTGGCGGGACAGCCAGCTCATGTCATAGGCGATCACCATGGGCGTGCCTGCCGCCGCCAGTTCCAGAGAGACCGTCCCCGAGGCCGCCAGCGCCACGTCCGCCGCGCGAAAGGCCGCGCGTTTTTCCGCGCCGCTGTCGTCCTGATCCGGGGCGATGACCAGTGGTGCGCCGGGCCAGTCCTGAACCGCCGCGCGCACCGCCTGCGCGACCGAAGGCGCGGCAGGCACCACGATCCGCAGATCCGGGCGTAAAGCCTGCAAGGCGCGGGCCACCTCGGCGAAAATCGGCAACAGCCGCGAGATTTCAGAGCGGCGCGACCCCGGCAACATCAGCGCCATGGCGCCGTCGATTCCGTGGCGCGCGCGGAACGCCTGTGCCTCGGCGTCGCTGGCCTGCGGGTCCATGACCACCGGATGGCCGACGAAATCACAGGCGATGCCGGCGGCCTGCATGTAGGGCGGCTCGAACGGCAAAAGCGCCAGCACCTGGTCGACATGCGCCGCCATCTTTTGCGCGCGCTTGGGCCGCCAGGCCCAGACCGTCGGCGCCACGTAATGCACGATGCGCACATCCGACACCGCCTTGACCAGGCGATTCACCCGCAGCGAGAATTCCGGCAGGTCGATGGTGATCAACACGTCGGGCTGCTCGGCGATGACCGCATCGGCGGTTTGCCGGATGCGTGCCTTGAGGTGCCTGTATTCCTTGAGGATTTCCGAAATCCCCATGATGCTGATTTCATCCATGGGAAACAGGCTGTCCAGCCCTTCGGCCTGCATGCGCGCGCCGCCGATGCCGCGAAAGCTGACGTCCGGAAGCAGCTGTTTCAGCCCCTGCATGAGCGCCGCGCCCAGCTTGTCGCCCGAGGCCTCTCCGGCGGTGATGAAAACGCGCATCAGAGCGGCCTTTCCCGGACCCAAAGAAACAGGCCCGCCTTGTCCAGAATGTCGATGACCGCGCCGCGGTCCAGAACCATGACGCCGCCTGCTTCGATGATCAGCCCGGCCAGCCCCAACTGTGCGGCGCGCTGCGCCGTGGCGGGGCCGATCACCGGCAGGTCGGCGCGCCGGTCCTGCCCCGGTTTCGGCGCCTTGTAAAAGACCGCGCCGGGCGCAGCGCCCAGCCCGGCCAGCATGGCATCGGTGCCTGCCGCATCCTCGCGCGCCAGCACCTGGGTGTCGGTGACGACACAGGCCTGCCCCAGGTCCTGCGCGCCCTGGGCATCGCTGACACGGTCCCCCTGCGCGGCAGCCAGACGGGCCGTGTCATCGGGTTGCACCCGTGTCGGGCACCCTGCTGCGGGCAGCAGATCCGGCGCGGCCTCGTGGGCGGCGATGACCTGAAACCCCGCCTCTTCGAGGATCGAAATCGCGATGCGCAGCGCCCCGTCGTCGCCGCGCTTCAACGCCCGGCGAATTTTCGGCAGCAGCGCCAGCGTCGCCAGATCCAGTCGCAACCAGTTGATCCGAGGCCGAGAGACCGCGCCGCACAGGCAGACCTGACGGACACCGCGCGCCCGCAGCACCCTGAGGAAACCGCCCAGACGTTCCAGCGCAAAGACATGGCTGGCCTCGACACTGTCGGGGGGCGATCCGTCCAGCGCGCAGATCAGCACAGGCCGATCCTGCGCCTGCACCACGGCGCGGGGCAATTCCCCACGCCCTGCGATCAGGGCCAGCACGCGGCTCAGCCCGGGGTCAGAAAGGACCGGTCGCTGTCGCCCAGCACGAAATCGACGATCTGGCGGACATAGACGCTTTGGGTTTCTTCGCCCAGACGGCGGGCGCGGTCCTGAAAGGCGCCTTCGCCCTGCGCCAGCATCTGAAAGGCCGCCCGCAGCGCCGTGATGTCCGACCGGTCGACGCCCTTGCGTTTCAGCCCCACCAGGTTCAGCCCGTCCAGCTTGCCGCGCGGCGCCTGCACCAGGCCATAGGGGATCACGTCGTTGGTCACCATGGTCACGGCGCCGATGATGGCCCCGCGCCCGATGCGCACCCATTGATGGACGCCGGACAACCCGCCGATGATCACATCATCCTCAAGCACGCAATGCCCGGCCAGCGCCGCGCTGTTGACCACGATCACCCGGTCACCGACCTGGGCGTCATGGGCGACGTGGCACCCCGCCATGAACAACCCGTCATCGCCGACACGGGTGACGCCGCCGCCGCCTTCGGTGCCGGTGTTCATGGTAACGTGTTCACGGATGCGGTTGCGTTTGCCGATCACCAGCCGGGTCTTTTCGCCCTTGAACTTGAGATCCTGCGGAATCTCGCCCAGCACGGCAAAGGGAAAGACCACGGTGTCGTCACCGATCTCGGTGCGCCCGCAAACCACCACATGCGATTTCAGCTGGACGCCCGCGCCCAGCACGACCTCGGGGCCGACATGACAGAACGGGCCGATGTGACAGCCCGCGCCAATCTGCGCGCCCGGTTCCACATAGGCGCTGGGATGAATGACAGTGTCGGTCAAGACGGCAGGTCCATCATGGCGGTGAATTCACATTCGGCGGCCATTTCGCCGTCGACCTCGGCCACGCCGCCGAATTTCCAGACCTTGCCGCCGGGCTTGCCGCGCAGCGTGGTCAGGTTCAGGCGCAGCTGGTCGCCGGGCACCACCTTGCGGCGGAATTTGCATTTGTCGATGGACATGAAATAGACCTTCATGTCCTTGTCTTCCATGCCAAGCGCCACGCCCACCATGACGGCAGCGGTCTGGGCCATGGCCTCGACGATGGTCACGCCGGGCATGATCGGCAGGCCCGGGAAATGGCCCTGGAAATGCGGCTCGTTCATGGTGACGTTCTTGATCCCGACACCGGATTTGGTTCCGTCGATGTCGACCACGCGATCCACCAGAAGGAAAGGATAGCGATGCGGGATGATCCTTTGGATCAGCTGGATGTCAGCGCTCAGCAGCGTATCGGTCATGGGGTGTCCTCGGGTCGGTGATGTGAACCATTGCCTAGCAAGTGGCAAAGGTTTGGGCAAGCGTCAGGGCTGCGTCGGCTGCGCGCTGTCGGGGTCATCCAGATCGCTGCCATCGCCGATCTGCGCATTGATCCGCTGGGTCACCAATTCGGTCACGTCAATAGCGGAGATCGCCACAAAGACCGACCGGCGTTCCAGGATCACGGCGGCGCGGGCCTCTTGCATGACCTCTTGCAGGACGGGCTGCACGGTGATGGCCATCTGGCGCCGGGCCTCGTCGGGGCGGGCGCTGACGGCGCGGGCCTTGGCATCCTGTTCGCGCCGCAGCCGTTGAACCTTTTCGTCAAAAGCCTCGGCCAAGGCCTTGAAATCCTTGGCTGCCAGCGTGGCGCGCTGTTGCGTCAGGCGGCGCTCTTCATCGGCCAGTTCGGTTTCGATCCGGCGGTTTTCCTGCGACAAGGCCGCGCCTTCGGCCTCGATCTCGGCCATGATGCGCTGGCCGAAATCGCTTTCGGCAAAGACCCGTTCGAATTCGATGACCAGAACCGGGCTTTGGATCACGCCTTCGTCAAGCGGTCCGCCAACGGATTGCGCCGCCAGGCCCAGCGGCCACAGCCCAAGCACCAGCAACGCAAGCCAGCGGCGCATCCGATCAGAATTCGGTCGAAACGGTCAGGTTGAAGTTCAGCGGCACGTCGCGCTTTTCCTTCTTGATCGCCTCGGAGAAGTTCAGGCGCAGCGGACCGATGAAGCTATCCCAGAAGACCGAGACACCGACCACGTGGCGGGCGCTGAAATCTTCGTAAAGGACGTTGGCCGTGCTGCTGTCCAGACCCCAGACCGAGCCGATGTCATAGAAGACACCACCGCTGATGCCGTATTCCTCGGGCAGGCCCAGCGGGAATTCGGCCTCAAAGCTGGCGACGGCGTAGAAATTGCCGCCCAGCTTGTCGTTGACGTCGGTGCCGGGGATGTATTCGCGCGGGCCCATGCCGCCGTATTCAAAGCCGCGCATCACGTTCGGCCCGATCACGAAACGGTCGTTCACCCGGCTGCTGCCCTTGGAATAGTGCAAGGCGCCGCCTTCGAACGAGGCACGCAGGGTCACCTCTTCGTTCATGATCTTGGTCTGCGCCACGGCGCGGGCCTTGGTACGCACGAAATTGGTGTCGCCGCCAAGCCCGCCGAAATCCTGACCGAATTCCAGCAGCACGCCGGCATTGGGGTTCAGGCCGGTGCGGCGCGTGTCATAGCTGAAGGTATACCCAAGCGAGCTGTCAAACCGTTCGCCCAGCGTGCCCTCGGCGCCGATGATCTCGCCGATGGTGGCATCGGGGTCGGGCGCGGCGGGGTTATAGACGTTGGTCTGGTCCAGGTCACGCAGGTCCGAATAGCGCAGCGTATAGCGCAATTGCAGCGCGCTGTTTTCCGACAGCGGAAAGGTGATCGTCGGCTGAAAGGTGCCTTCGGCGGTGTTGTAATAGGCCGACAGCAGGCTGGTTTCGGAATAGTTCAGCCCGATGCCAAAGGCGACGTCACGTCCCAGGAACCGCGGTTCGATGAAGGCCAGCGAATAGCGGTTCGACGACGACGCGGTCTGAATGGCAAAGCTGAAAGTCTGCCCGCGGCCCAGGAAGTTGCGTTCCGAAAAGGCAATCGAGGCGCCGAAACCGTCGGTGCTGGAGTACGAGCCGCCAAAGCTGAGCGCGCCGGTGGGCTTTTCCTCGACGTTGACGTCGACGATCACCTGGTTGGGGGTCGAACCTTCGCGGGCCTGAACGTCGGCGGTTTCAAAGAATCCCAGCGCGCGGATGCGTTCGGCGCTTTCGCGGATGGCGCGCGGGTTGAACGGGTCGCCCTCGACCACGTCGAACTGTTCGCGCACGACGCGGTCCAGCGTGGTGGTGTTGCCCTCGATGTCGATGCGTTCGACAAAGATCCGCTCGCCCCGGGTCAGCTGCAGCTCTACATCCAGCGTCAGGTCGCGGTCGTTGCGGGTGATGCGCGGATCGACGCGGACAAAGTTAAGCCCTTCCTTGATCGCCAGCCGTTCCAGGCGCGCGATCTCGTTTTCGACCAGGCTGGGCGAATAGGTGGCACCGGGACGCGCCTTGACCACGCTTTGGAACAGCTCGGGATCGACGTCGGGCAAATCCGAGGTCACGGTGATCTCACCGAACTTGAACTGCTGGCCTTCCTCGATGTTGAAGGTCACGAAATAGCCGTCGCGTTCCTCGGCCAGCTCGGCGTTGACGCCGGTGACACGGAAATCGACATAGCCGCGCGAAGCATAGAAATCGTTCAACAGCTGTTTGTCGAACTCGATCCGGTCCTCGATGAAGGTATCCTTGCGGATGAAGGCGCGCAGCAGGCCGGCCTGCTTGGTTTCCAGAACGCGGCGCAGCCGGCGGTCGGAATAGGTGCCGTTGCCGACAAAGCCGATCCGCTCGATTTCCGACACGCCGCCTTCGAATACCTCGAACACCAGGTCGACACGGTTGTCGCTGCGCTTGATCACCTTGGGGGTGACGCGGGCGGCGATGCGGCCCTGCTGGCTGTAGGCTTCGGAAATGGCCTGGGCGTCGGATTCGGCCACCCGCGGGCTGAAGACGCGGCGGGATTCGGACTGCACGATGGCGGCCAGGTCTTCGTCCTTGATCCGCTTGTTGCCTTCGAAATTGATGCGGTTCACCGTCGGATATTCGACAACACGGATCACCAGGGTCGATCCCTGCGGGATCAGATCAACGGATTCGAACAGGCCGGACCCGATCAGCCGCTGATAGGCATCGTTCAGCTGCGCTGCGCTGACACGTTCGCCGCGCGCGATACCGGCATAGGACAGGATGGTGCTGCCCTCGATCCGGGCGTTGCCCTCGATCGAGACGGCGTTGAAGGCAAAGCTCTGTGCATAGGCGACCTGCGGCAGCGTGACCGCCCCCGCCCCAGCGCCAAGCGCAATAGCCAGCGCCACCACCCTGGAAGCCCTGGAAACCCGATTTGCTTTCAAAAATCTGCGCGTGCTACGCGCGGAAATGACCTGTGCCATTCTCGCCAATCCATTCCGACATGCCTGAAGAAGTCACTATCGGGAATGGTGGGCCTTGTCAAAAGCCCAAGCGCCCCTTGTGCACAAGATGTAGCGTAAGAGCAGCAAATTGGCGCAAACCGGCCCAGGCCGCCTGCGCCGCTTGCCTGTTCACACCAGCATCATGCCAAGGTAGGCCCCGAAGAACAGGGCAAAGACGATGGTCGAGATATAAAGCAGCCGGTCCCAGTTGATCGAGACAAGCAGGCTCATGCTGCGGTATCCGGCGTGAATCGTTTGCATGGATTCGGTCCCTTTGTTTGCAGGACCTTTCTGACAGGTAAATGGGGCAGGATTTTGACCCCTGCCCCGCTTATTGTGGTCAGTTGCAGAACAAATCGTTGCCCAGGCCAAAGATCATCAACGCCAGGACAACAGTCAGCCCCATTGTCATCAGAACTTTCAGCGCCGTGTCGCTGGGCGGACGCCCGGAAACGGCCTCGTAGGCGTAGAAAACAAGGTGGCCGCCGTCCAGCACCGGGATCGGGAACAGGTTCAGCAGGCCGATGGCGGTGGACAGCACGGCGATGAACCAGATGAAGTTCGACGTGCCCTGGCTGGCCATGTCCCCCGAGGTTTCGGCAATGCCCAAGGGCCCGGACAGGTTGCAGGTGCTGATCGCCCCCGTCGCCATGTGCCAGATCCCCGAGATCGAGCCCTGGATGATGCGCCAGACCTGTTTGACACCGCCCCACAGCGCCTCGGTGAAACCGGGGGTGACGGTGGCCGGCTCGAACAGGATGCCGCCGACGATGCCGATGCGGTAATAGGTTGCGAACCCGCCATCGGGCTGCGGTTCATCCACCCGGCGCGGCGTCAGGTCCAGTTCAAGGATCTGACCATCGCGCCAGACCTCAAGCGCCAGCGTCGCCCCGTCCGAGCTTTCGACCTTGTCCTTCAGCTGGTCAAAGGCAAAGACCGGCTCCTGGTCGATGCTGATGATCACGTCGCCCTGCTTCATCCCGGCATCCCCCGCGGCCGAGCGCGGCGCGATCTGGGTCACGAAGGGCGGATAGACATAGGGGCCCGAAACCGTCATCTCGGTGCCGTCGCGCAGCACGGAATAGTCAAGAACCGCCTGTTTCGGCAGGCTTTTCATAAAGGCTTCGTAGGCCACGGGATCGTCGAAACCCGGCGGCGCCTTGCCTGCGATGCCGGTGATCTGGTCGCCGACCTGCAATTCCTGCGCGCCGGGCAGCGGGCGCAGATCGCCCACGGTCAGTGGTTCGGCGACAACGCCGCGGAACATGATCACGCCGGTAAAGATCACGATCGACAGGGCAAAGTTGAACAGCGGCCCGGCGGCCACGGTCGCGGTGCGCGCCCAAAGCGGCGCCCCCTCCATGGTCGAGCGCAGCGCCTCCTTGTCGAGCGATTTGTAGACGTCTTCGTCGCGCCCGCCCGATGCATTCGCATCGCCGCGGAATTTCACGTATCCGCCAAACGGCAAGGCCGCGATCTGCCATTTCGTGCCATAGCTGTCGTGTTTCGACCACAGCACCGGCCCGAACCCAAGCGAGAAGACCTCGGGGTAGATCCCGGTTTTCTTGCCGACGATATAGTGGCCGTATTCATGGATGGTCACGATCACGGAAAGCGCGACAACGAAAGCGATCAGCGTCCAAAGCATCCCGCCGAACTGCGGGATCAGGGTGGTCATATCCAAAATTCAGCCCCCTTTTAGAGCACTCATTGTGTCATTATCTCACGCGCCTTCTGCCGTGCGAGATGGTCTGCATGATGCACGTTATCAAGAGTAACTTCGGCATCAATAAGGCCAGTATGGGCCGAAAGACTGGTTAACACCTCTTCGACAACGCCCGCCATGCGGGTGAAATTGATGCGTTTTTCGATGAACCCATCCAGCGCGGTTTCCTTGGCGGCATTGAACACCGCGCCGCTCAGACCGCCGGTCTGCATCACCTCGCGCGCCAGGCGCAGTGCCGGCCAGCGGGTTTCGCAGGCCGGGCGAAAGGTCAGCTGCCCCAGCTTGACCAGGTCCAGCCGCTCGACCGGCAGGGTCTTGCGATCGGGATAGTGCAGCGCAAAGCCGATGGCATGGCGCATGTCCGCCGGGCCGACATGGGCCATCAGCGCGCCATCGTTGAACCCGACCAGCGCATGGATCATCGATTCCGGGTGCACCACGGTTTCGATCTTGCCCGGGTCGATCTGGAAAAACTCTTTGGTTTCGATAAGTTCCAGGGCCTTGTTGAACATCGACGCACTGTCGATGGTGATGCGCTGCCCCATGTCCCAGTTGGGATGCGTCGCCGCCTGTTCCGGGGTTGCCTTGTGCAGGTCCTCAAGCGGCCAGTCGCGAAAGGCACCGCCCGAGGCGGTGATCACAATGCGTTCGACCGCGGCGATGTCTTCGCCCAGAAGCGCCTGGAACACCGCCGAATGTTCGCTGTCGACCGGCAGCAGACGCCCGCCCGCCGACTGCGCCGTGCGCAGCATCAAGGGCCCGGCGCAGACCATGCTTTCCTTGTTGGCCAGCGCCAGCGCCGCGCCGCCCTGCAGCGCGCGCAGCCCCGGTTCAAGCCCGGCGGCGCCGACGATGGCGGACATCACCCAATCGGCGGGCCGCTCGGCCGCCTCGATCAGGGCGGCGCGCCCGGCGGCGGCCTCGATCCCGGTGCCGGCCAGGGCATCGCGCAGGGCCGGCAAGGCTGCCTCGTCCGCGACCACGGCGATCTGCGCGCGCAGCCGGATCGCATCGCGTGCCAGCCGCGCGGCATTGGCGCCGCCGGTCAGGGTGACGACCTCATAGGCTTCGGGGGCGCGGGCGATCAGGTCGATGGTGCTTTGCCCGATCGACCCGGTGGCCCCTAGAATGGAAATGCGTCTCATGGCCCTATCCGAACAGGCCCAGGACGGCGGCCAGCGCGCCGACGGCCAACAGCCCGTCAAAGCGGTCCAGAACCCCGCCGTGCCCCGGAATGATGTTCGAGCTGTCCTTGACCCCCATGCGCCGCTTGATCGCGCTTTGGGCAATGTCGCCCAGCTGAGAGGCAAAGGACAGCGCCACCGCGATCAGCACGAACGGCATCAGCGCCGGGCCTTCGTCAAACAGCGCGCCATGCGACACCAGCGCCAGCACCGCTGAGCCGAACCAGCCGCCCAGAACGCCGGACCAGGTCTTTTTCGGGCTGATCGCAGGCCAGAATTTCGGCCCGCCCACGGCGCGCCCGGTGAAATAGCCAAGGGTGTCGGTCACCGCCACCAGCCCCACAAGGTACAACAGCAGCCCGCGCCCGAATTGCGCCGACACGGTCCAAAGCCCCCAAAGGCCCAGCACGAACAGCACCGCATAAAGCGCCAGCGCCCGCACGTCGGACGGGCCAAGCCCGCCAGCCTGCTGTTTGATCCGGGCGATGCGCCACAGCTCCCATGCGCCGATGATCCCGGCCACGCCCAGCAAAAGGCCAAAGGCGCCATGCCCCGAAAGGATCGCCGCTAGCCCGATCACCACCATGACAAGGGCCGAAATCAGCCGGGTGCGCAGATCGCTCCAGTTCGCGCCGCTCATGTCTTGACCGCCCCGAAACGGCGATCGCGCTGCGCGTAGGATGTCACCAGGCGGCCCAGTTCCTCGGCGCTGAAATCGGGCCAGAGCGTGTCGACGAATTCGTATTCCGCATAGGCCGACTGCCAGAGCAGAAAGTTCGATATCCGCGCCTCGCCGCTGGTGCGGATCACCAAGTCGGGGTCGGGCAGCACATGGGTGTCCAGATAGCGCGGCAGGGTTTCCTCGTCGACCAGCGCCGGGTCCAGCTTGCCGTCGGCCACGTCCTGCGCCAGCCGCTGGGTGGCGCGCGCCACCTCGTCCCGGCCGCCATAGTTCAGCGCGATGGTCAGGTTGGTGCCGGTGCAATCCTCGGTCAGGGTTTCCAGCTCATCCATGAGGTTGATCAGCTTGTCGTCCAGCCGCACGCGGTCGCCGATAAAGCGCACCTGCACGTCCTGTTTTTTCAGCGCCCGCGCCTCTTTCGAGATGTAGCGCCGGAACAGGCTCATCAGACCGGCGACCTCGACCTGGGTGCGTTTCCAGTTTTCCGTCGAAAAGGCAAAGATCGTCAGGTACTTGATGCCCAGATCGGGGCAGGCCTCGACGACCTCGCGCACGCGTTTGGCGCCGGCGTGATGGCCGAACAGGCGCGGCCGGCCGCGCATCGTGGCCCAGCGTCCATTGCCGTCCATGATGATGGCCACATGGCGCGGGCCATCGGTCTCACGAAAGGGTTTGGTCATCGGGCAATCCTTGAAAAACGGGTCGGCAGGCGGTCATAGACAATCCGCGCCGCATTGGCAAAGCCGCCGGCCCGCGTATCGGCGCCCCGGCGCCGCAGGGCGGCAATCCGGGGCTGGGCGCGGGCCTGCGCGGGTCAGACCTGCATGATTTCTTCTTGTTTGTTCTCAAGCGCTTCATCGACGTTCTTGATGTATTTGTCGGTCAGGTCCTGAACTTCCTGTTCCCAGAACTTCTGATCGTCTTCGCTCATCCCGTCGGACTTGGCCTTCTTGATCTGGTCCATGCCGTCGCGGCGCACGTTGCGGATGCTGACGCGGGCGTGTTCGGCATAGTTGCCCGCCACCTTGGTCAGCTCGCGGCGGCGTTCTTCGTTCAATTCGGGGATCGGCAGCATGATGATGGTGCCGTTCAGCTGCGGGTTGATGCCCAGCCCGCTTTCGCGGATCGCCTTTTCGACCTTGCCGACCAGCCCCTTGTCCCAGACGTTGATGGTGACCATGCGCGGTTCGGGCACGTTGACGGTGCCGACCTGGTTGATCGGGGTCTGCGAGCCATAGGCATCCACCATGATCGGCTCGAGCATCGAGCCCGAGGCCCGCCCGGTGCGCAGCGATGCGAATTCGGTCCGCAAGTTGGCGATCGCCCCATCCATACGGCGTTTCAGATCATCGGTATCCAGTTCGAAATCATCGGACATCTGCTCGTCTCTCCCATCGTCCAGGCGCGCCCCTTGGGGCGGTGTTTTGCTGTTCCTGCTATAACCCCAGAATGTCGCGCTTGTATAGGGCGCGCCGAATGGACTGGCGGCGAAAACCCCGGCGGCGGGGGGTTGATCGCCGGGCAGACTGTCTGGGCAGGGCGTCGTGGTGGCGATTTGCCCCGGTCAGATCTGGCGGACTTCCCTTTTTCATGCGGCAAATGCCCATGCCGTTGCCGTTTTGTGCTGCAACGGTCCGATTTCATGCAGGATTGCCGACACGCCGCGCCGATTGCCCAGCATCTTGGACGGCAAGGATATATTTACCGTTTTCGTGCACAAAAAGCCCAAGTCCGGGGTGAACCGGACCGCAAATGCCCAAACTCATGCACGAAAGTCCATCATGCAGGTGTCGCTTGTCTTGTTCCCGGAAATGCCGATCCTGACCTATGCCCTGACGCACGAGGTGCTGACGCTGGCCAATCGCTGCGCCGGGCGCGACCTGTTTTCGTGGCAATGCCGCACCGTCACCGGCCAGCCGATCACCACGCAAGAGGGCGTTGCCCTGCCCCCAGATCTGGCCGGTTGGCAAGACGCCGAAAGCATCGACCTGATCCTGTTGTGTGCCGGCAGCCAGCCCTTGCGGCATCTGCCCATGGGCCTGCGCGGGTTCCTTGGCCGCGCCGCCACTGCGCAATCGACGCTGGGCGGTCTGGGGACCGGCACGCTGGTCCTGGCCGAACTGGGCCACCTTGAGGGGCGCGAGGCGGTGCTGGAGGGCGCAGACCAAGTGGAACACCGCGGGAAATGGCCCGGCATCGCCCGCTCGGGCGCGAATTTCTGTATGGATCGCCAAAGGCTTACCGCCCGCAGTGGGTTGCCGGTTGTCGATGCGCTTTCGGCCTGGATCGGGCGCACCGCATCCCCGGCGCTGGCGGCGCAAGTCTCGGACGCCTTTTCGCCGGGTCCGTTGGCAAAGCCCGGCGAAACCCAGAAACTGCCCCGGACATCCGATCCGGTCTTGATGCGGATGCAGGCGGTCATGGCCTCGAACCTGGAACAGCCCATCGCGCTGGAGGTCGTCGCCCGGGAGCTGGAGCTGAGCCCGAAACAGATGCGGACCCGCTGCCAGAACGGGCTGGGGGTCACGCCGATGCATGCCTATTTGCAACTGCGTCTGGACCGCGCCCGGGCGCTGGTCCGAGAGACCGAGCTGAGCGTGCAGGACATCGCGACCGCCACGGGGTTTGTGTCGCCGTCGGCCTTTACTCGCAGCTATCGCACGCACTTCGGGGAAACGCCGCGCGACATGCGCGCGGCCCGTCGCCCCAGGGCTTAGCTGTGCACCCGGGTATAGGTGCCCTGCCCGGCCAGGATGCCCTTGAAGCCGCCCGGCTCGTCCAGCGAAAAGACGATGATCGGCAGGTTGTTGTCGCGCGCCAGGGCGATGGCACTGGCGTCCATCACGTTCAGGTGCTTGGCCAGGACATCGTCGTAGGTGACGTTGTCATAGCGCACCGCATCGGCATGCTTGACCGGGTCCTTGTCATAGACGCCGTCCACCTTGGTCCCCTTGAAGATCGCCTCGCAAGCCATTTCATTCGCTCGCAAAGTTGCCGCCGTATCGGTGGTGAAATAGGGGTTTCCGGTGCCCGCCGCAAAAATGCAGACACGCTTTTTCTCAAGGTGGCGCACGGCGCGGCGGCGGATGTAGGGTTCGGCCACCTCGTCCATGCGGATCGCGGAAATCACCCGGGTAAAGACGCCCAAGCCCTCAAGCGCGGATTGCATCGCCAGCGCGTTCATAACCGTCGCCAGCATGCCCATGTAGTCGGCGGTGGTGCGCTCCATCCCCTGGGCGCTGCCCGCGAGGCCGCGAAAGATGTTGCCGCCGCCGATGACCATGCAGATCTCGACGCCCATGTCGCGCACGGTCTTGACCTCGTTGGCGATGCGCTCGACGGTGGGGGGATGCAGGCCAAAGCCTTGGGGGCCCATCAATGCCTCGCCCGAGATCTTCAACATCACGCGATTGAACTTGGTTTGTGGCGTGCCGTTCTCGCTCATGTTGCGCTCCGTCTTGGCTGGGGGATATGATCGCGTCATGTTTGGCGCAAAACCGCAGCGGCTGCAATGGCCGAGCGCCGCGTTGCGGCGAAGCCCAGGGGCAGAAACGGACAAGGCACGATGACAACCTCGCAGATGGAGGCCGCCAGCGCAGTGGCGCGTGGGTTCGATCCCGCGCGGCACGTGTTGATCGCAGGGCCCACCGCCAGCGGCAAATCGGCCCTTGCGCTGGCGCTGGCGCGTGATCAGGGCGGCGTGATCGTCAACGCCGATGCGATCCAAGTCTATGAAAACTGGCGCATTCTGACCGCGCGCCCCAGTGCAGAGGAGGCGGCGTTGGCGCCGCATGCGCTGTATGGGCACCTGCCCGCGGATCACCCCTATTCGGTCGGCGAATGGCTGCGCGACGTGGCGCGGCTGTTGCAAGGCGGCCAGCGGTTGATCATCACCGGGGGCACCGGGCTTTATTTCACCGCGCTGACCGAAGGGCTGGCCGATATCCCCGAAACGCCTCCGCACATTCGCGCCATGGGCGAGGCGCGGCTGCAGCGCGACGGGTTGGAGGTGATTGCAGGGGAATTGGACGCCCAGACCGCCGCCAGAATCGATCTGCGCAATCCGGCCCGCGTCATGCGCGCCTGGGAGGTGCTGAAAACCACCGGCAAAGGTCTGGCGCAGTGGCAGGACGACACGCCCGCGCCGCTTTTGCCGCTGGATCATGCGCAAACCGCCCTTTTTGATGCACCAAAGGACTGGCTGACCCCAAGGATCGAAACCCGCTTTCACACGATGGTCGCGGCTGGCGCGCTGGACGAGGCGCGCGCCAATCTTGCGACCTGGTCGCCTGCCCTGCCAGCCTCGAAGGCGATCGGCGCGGCCGAGCTGATCGCCGTGCTGCAAGACCAGATGACCCTGCCCGAGGCCATCGCCCGCGCCACCATCCTGACCCGCCAGTTCGCCAAGCGCCAGCGCACCTGGTTCAAGGCCCGCATGAAGGCCTGGCAGACCATCCATCCATCGGTGCTGGCATGAGCACGGTCCCCACCTTTCTGCGCAAGGCCATGCCGCCGCCCCCCGCCCCCAAGGGGCCGATCAGTTGCGGCTCTTTCGGGCTGGCGGCGCAGGGGGCGCCGTGGAAATACACCCTGCATCATGACCGCGCCGAGAATTTCCTGCTGTGGATCACCCGCGGCCAGGGGCGCGTGACGATCAACGGCATCCGGCGCGGCGTGTCGATGCACTCGGCCTTGTACCTGCCGGCCGGAACGCTGATGTCCATCGACCTGCCAAACACCGCGCAGGCGCTGTATCTGGAAAGCCCCGCGGGGCTGACCGGCACCCTGCCCAAAGAGCCGCTTTTGCTGCGGGTGCGGGACAGTCTGGCGCAGGCGGAACTGACCGGGGCGATCGACACCATGCAGCGCGAACTGGCGCAGCGCCGGCCGTTTCTGGACGATGCCATCGCGGCGCATGTGTCGCTGGTCGGGGTCTGGCTGAACCGCCAGCTGCGCGCCGGCAGCGCCGACGCCCCCAAGGAAAAGGCTGCCGAACGGCTGACCCGGCGCTTTGCCCAGATGGTGACGCGCGACTATCGCACCCCGATGCTGATGGCCGATTACGCCGAGGCGCTGGACGTCACGCCGACGCATTTGACCCGGGTATGCCGGCAGTGCAGCGGACGGACCGCCGCCGACATCCTGACCGAACGCAAGCTGCACGCGGCCCGCATCGCCCTGGAGCGGCCCAAACCGACGGTGCAGCAGGTGGCGCGCGACCTGGGCTTTGCCTCTCCGGCCTATTTCACGCGGTTCATGCAGAACCATACAGGGTTGTCCCCCAGCGCGCTGCGCAACCGGACAAAGGCCCGCGCCTGACGCATTTCCCGCGACCTTGTCCATTTGCGCCCTTGATTGTCGCATTTGAATAAGGGACATGTCGTTTTTGAGCCATGAAACGGCGAAAGCAATCATTGACGCGGCTTGGCAAGTCATGCGCAATGGGCAGGACACGGGGGCACGTCCAGGACGCCGAAAGCGGCACAGGGACAAGAACAAGACCCCAAAACCACGAAACTTGTGTCACAGGGAGATAAACATGACGCAATCGCAAACGCGCGGCCGGATCCATCCGGCAGCCGAAATGTATGCACAGGAACTGAAGGCCGGCACGCTGAGCCGCCGTGAATTCCTGGCGCGCAGCACCGCACTGGGACTGTCGGCATCGGCCGCCTATGCCCTGGGCGGGCTTGGCAGCCCGGCTCAGGCCGCGGCGCATTCCCAGCAGGGCGGCACCCTGCGCATCCAGCAAGAGGTGCGCGCGCTCAAGGATCCGCGCACCATGGACTGGACGCAGATTTCCAACTTTACCCGCGGCTGGCTGGAATACATGGTCGAATACAACCGCGACGGCAGCCTGCGCGGCATGTTGCTGGAAAGCTGGGACACCAATGACGACGCCACCGAATACACGCTGAACCTGCGTCCCGGTGTGACCTGGAACAACGGCGATGCCTTCAACGCCGATGACGTGGTGCGCATGTTCGCCTATTGGTGTGACAAGACGGTCGAGGGCAACTCGATGGCGGGCCGCATGGCGTCGCTGGTCGATCCCGAAACCAACAAGCTGCGCGATGGCGCGGTGACCAAGATCGACGATGTGACCGTCAAGGTCACGCTGCCCACGCCCGACATCTCGATCATCGTCGGCATGGCCGATTACCCGGCAGCCGTGGTGCACGCGGACCACGACCCCGACACCATGCTGACCCAGGCCCTGGGCACCGGCCCCTACCTGCCGGACGGGCTGGAAGTGGGCGTCAAGGGTGCGCTGGTGCGCAACGAGAACCACACATGGTGGGGCGCAACCGCCGAAGGCATCGGCGGCGCCTACCTGGACCGGATCGAGTTCATCGACTACGGCACCGACCCGGCGGCCTGGATCGCGGCGGTCGAATCCGAAGAAGTCGACATGCTGTACCAGAACGTCAACGAATTCATCGACATCGGCGATGCCATCGGCTGGGAGAAATCCGAAGTCGTGACCGGCGCCACGGTGGTTCTGCGCTTTAACCAGCAGACCAAGGTCGGCGACATTGCGCCCTATTCGGACGTGCGCGTGCGCAAGGCGCTGCAGATCGCGGTCAACAACGAAACCTGCCTCGAGCTGGGCTATGCCGGTCTGGGCGTGGTGGCGGAAAACCACCATGTCGCGCCGGTTCACCCCGAATACGCCGACATCGGCGGCACCGAGTTCAACCCCGATGCCTCGATGGCGATGCTCGAAGAGGCCGGAATGGCCGATTTCGTGCACGAGCTGATCACCCTGGACGACGGGTTCACCAAGAACACCGGTGACGCCGCCGCCGCGATGATGCGCGACGCGGGCATCCAGGTGGAACGCACGGTGATGCCGGGCTCGACCTTCTGGAACGACTGGGCCAAGTACCCGCTGTCGATCACCGAATGGAACCACCGCCCCCTGGGCGTGCAGGTTCTGGCGCTGGCCTACCGGTCGGGCGAGGCCTGGAACGAAGCGGGCTATTCCAACCCCGAATTCGACGCCAAGCTGAACGAAGCCATGTCCATCGCCGATGCGGACAAGCGCCGCGAGGTGATGAAGGACATCGAAAAGATCATGCAGGACGACGGCGTGATCATCCAGCCGTACTGGCGGTCGCTGTACCGTCACTACAAGCCGGGCATCGTGGGCGCCGAAATGCACCCCTCGTTCGAGATCCACGTCTACAAGCTGGGCTTTGCAGCCTGACAATGACCAAGGCGGCCGCCCCCATCCGGGGCGGCCGTCCCTTTCCGATCTGATCGGAACCCAATGAAAAGACAGGGCAAACCCTGCTTTCACAACAACAGGGACGACCATGGGATTGTTCATACTCAGGCGCGTCGGTGTGATGATGCTCACCGCTTTGTGCCTAACCTTCATCGTCTTCTTCCTGACGAACCTCTATCCGAACCTGGAAAAGCTGGCCAAATCCGAAGGCAACTTCCGGATGACGGATATCGAGGTCGCCACCTGGCTGAGCCGCAACGGCTATCGCTCGCCCGTCGATCCCGATGTGCTGGCGCAGTTCCGGTCCGGCCAGATCACCCAGGAAGAGGCGTCATCCCTGGTCAACACCGGCTTTGATCCGCGGCTGCTGCGCAACTATGGCGAATGGCTGGGCGTGCTGCCCGGCTTTGTCATCGAAGACAGCGAAGGCAACGTCAGCGCGCGCTGCGTTCTGCCCGGCATGACGCTGGACCAGGCCCCGAAATTCTGCGGCATCCTGCAGGGGCACTGGGGCTGGTCGACCCAGTTCAAACAGCCCGTGGGCGACCTGGTCGCCACCCGTCTGGGCTTGACCGGCAAACTGATGTTCTGGGTGATCGTGCTGATGGTGCCCTCGGCGTTGATCGTCGGGGTGTTGGCGGGCATGCGCGAAGGGTCGGTCACCGACCGCGCCCTGTCGACCTTTTCGATCACCACGACCGCGACGCCGGAATATGTCTCGGGGGTGATCTTCATCGCGCTGCTGGCCAGTTCGAAATACGGGCTGTCGCCGCTGCTGGTCGAATGGGGCTGGATCGAAAGCAAGACCCTGTTCAAGGGATCGGCCGCCAGCGCCATGGACAACGCGACCTTTGAAAACTTCTTTCTGCCGGTGCTGACCATCGCGCTGTATGGCATGGGCTATATCGCGCGGATGACGCGGGCCTCGATGGCCGAGGTCATGACATCCCAGTACATCCGTACCGCGCGGCTGAAAGGCGTGAGCTTTCCCAACATCGTGATGAAACACGCCCTGCGCAACGCGCTGATCGCGCCCTTTACGGTGATCATGCTGCAGTTTCCCTGGCTGTTGAACGGCGTGGTGATCGTCGAGACCCTGTTCAGCTACAAGGGCTTTGGCTGGAACCTGGTGCAGGCTGCCGGAAACAACGACATCGAAATGCTTTTGGGCGTCTCGGTCGTGTCGGTCATCGTGGTGCTGGTGACGCAGCTCATTTCCGACATCGGCTATGTCTATCTCAACCCGCGCATCAGCGTAACCTAAGGGGCTGCTCATGGAACCGCTTACATGGACCGGCAGCCTGGGCGCTGTGCTTGATCCGATCCTTTTCTACCTGGTCCCGGCCTTTGTCGCCGTGATCGCGCTGCGCATGCTGCTGTCGGTCTTTGAACCGGACACCGGCATCCAGACCAATGCCGACGGCACGATCATCGCCACTGGCGGTGTCTGGGGTCTGGTGCGGTCGGTGTCGAACCTGCTGGGCCTGGCGCTGATCGCGCTTGTGCTGGCCTATATCGTCATCGGCGCGGCCATGGGCCCCAAGGCCGGCATCGTCGGCGCCGTTTGCCGCCAGTTCACCCCGGTCTGGGTGGCGCTGGTGCTGACCTTTGTGCTGTCGATCCGTTACAAGCGGCGGCTTGGCCTTTATGGCAAGCTGTTCGACAGCACCGTCGGGATGATCGGCTTTGCGCTGGTGATGTTCTGGGTCTACACGGCCTTTTTCACCGCCGCCTTTGACTGGATCGCCACGCACGAGGCGCTCAGCCAGGCCTCGGGCATGAAGAACAAGCTGCCCGGCACGCCTTTGCGCGGCGCCGAAGAGGGTGAGTACGCCTGGTACCTGCTGGGCGGCGACAATCTGGCGCGCGATGTCTTTACGCGCATGGTCAAGGGATCGACCATCGTGATCGCCATCGCGCCGATGGCGACGCTGTTCGCCTTCATGGTGGGGATCACCCTTGGCCTGCCCGCCGGGTACTATGGCGGACGGCTGGACACGGTTCTGAGCTTTCTGGCCAACCTGATCCTGGCCTTTCCGGTGATCTTGCTGTTCTACCTGCTGGTGACGCCGGAAATCGTGGCGACCGGGTTGCCGCAATACCTGGCGGTTTTCCTGTTCGTCTTTCCGATGATCTTTGCCGGGGGGCTGATCCATTCGCGCTATCGCACGCAACCGGCCAAGAACCTGACCTGGCTGGTAATCATCCTGACGCCGATGTTCCTGGTCTACATGGCGGCCGTGAACGCACCGGGCAGCAAGATCGGCTTTTGGCCGCTGGATTTCATCCCGATGGACGGCGGGTTGCTGACGGTCTTTGTTTCGGTCGTGTTCGTCAATTCGCCCACGGTGTTCCGCATCGTGCGCGGCCTGACCATGGACATCAAGACGCGCGACTACGTGGCCGCGGCGCAAACCCGCGGCGAACGGCCCTGGTACATCATGCTGTGGGAAATCCTGCCCAACGCGCGCGGTCCGCTGATCGTCGATTTCTGCCTGCGCATCGGCTATACCACCATCCTTTTGGGAACCCTGGGATTCTTTGGGCTGGGGCTGTC
The DNA here is from genome assembly GCF_029958925.1 of Tropicibacter oceani. NCBI lineage: Bacteria > Pseudomonadati > Pseudomonadota > Alphaproteobacteria > Rhodobacterales > Roseobacteraceae > Pacificoceanicola > Pacificoceanicola oceani. Next base: position 2,630,132 of record NZ_CP124616.1, on the reverse strand, counting down.
GTCCGAAAGCCCGGACTGGGGCACCACGATCAATGACGGGCGCAAGCTGTTGTCGATCTACCTGCACCCGGCGATTGCGCCGGCGCTGGCGCTGCTGAGCCTGGTGTTGGGGTTGAACCTGCTGGCCGATGGCCTGCGCGAGGAATCCTTGCGCGATTGAGGAATGTCGGACCGGGGGCGCGGCCCCCGGACCCCGCCGCGCCAAGGGCGCGCGAAAAATGAGATATTTTCGGCAAGAGGAAACTGCAAAGGTTTCCCGGCTGCTCCGATAGGGAGAAATGGAATGAAAGACGCATATGACGGGCCCATTCTGGAGATCGACCAGCTGTCGATTTCCTTTTTCACCCGGCTGCGGGAAATCCCCGCCGTGATGGATTTTTCCGTCAAGGTCATGCCCGGCGAGGCCGTGGGCCTGGTCGGCGAATCCGGCTGCGGCAAATCCACGGTGGCCCTGGGCGTGATGCAGGATCTGGGCAAGAACGGCCGCATCGTCGGCGGCTCGATCAAGTTCAAGGGCCGCAACCTGAACGAGATGAGCCAGGAAGAGCTGCGCGATATCCGCGGGTCCGAGATCGCCATGATCTACCAGGAACCCATGGCCAGCCTGAACCCGGCGATGAAGATCGGCCAGCAGCTGATGGAAGTCCCGATGATCCATCAGGGCGTGTCCAAGGACGAGGCTTACGAGCGCGCGCTGCAGGTGGTCACCGATGTGAAACTGCCCGACCCAAAGCGGATGCTGAACAGCTATCCGCACCAGTTGTCGGGCGGGCAGCAGCAGCGGATCGTCATCGCGCTGGCGCTGATGGCCGAACCGTCCCTGTTGATCCTGGACGAACCCACCACCGCGCTGGACGTGACGGTCGAGGCGGCGGTGGTCGATCTGGTCAAGGAGTTGGGCAAGAAATACGGCACCTCGATGCTGTTCATTTCCCATAACCTTGGGCTGGTTCTGGAAACCTGTGACCGCATCTGCGTGATGTATTCCGGCGAGGCGGTTGAAACCGGCAGCATCGAGGACGTCTTTGACGAGATGCAGCACCCCTATACGCAGGCGCTGTTCCGTTCGATCCCCCTGCCCGGTGCCGACAAGAACGCGCATCCGCTGGTGGCGATTCCCGGCAACTTTCCCTTGCCGCATGAACGCCCCGAGGGCTGCAATTTCGGCCCGCGCTGCGATTATTTCGAGGCCGGGCGCTGCGATGCGCAAAAACGCATCCCGATGGAAAAGATCCGCGGCAACGACCGGCATTTCTCGCGCTGTCTGAAGGTCGATGAAATCGACTGGGCGGCGCCGCCCGCCAACGTGCAGACCAAGGAAAAGCCCGAACCGGGCAAGGTTGTCCTGAAGATGGAGAACCTCAAGAAATACTACGAGGTGGCCTCGAACGCGCTGTTCGGCGGATCGGGCGCGAAAAAGGTGGTCAAGGCGAACGAAACGCTCAGCTTTGAAGCCCGCGAAAGCGAGACATTGGCCATCGTCGGGGAATCGGGCTGTGGCAAATCCACCTTTGCCAAGGTTCTGATGGGGCTGGAAACCGCCACCGACGGGCAGATCCTGCTGGATGGCCGCAACATCGAAAGCACGCCGATCGAAAAGCGCGACACGCAGACGATCGCCGATGTTCAGATGGTGTTCCAGAACCCGTTCGACACGCTGAACCCCTCGATGACCGTCGGACGGCAGATCATCCGTGCGCTGGAAATCTTTGGCATCGGCAAGACCGATCAGGACCGCCGCCAGCGCATGCTGGAGCTGCTGGACCTGGTGAAACTGCCGCGCGCCTTTGCCGACCGCATGCCGCGCCAGTTGTCCGGCGGGCAAAAGCAGCGCGTCGGCATCGCCCGCGCCTTTGCCGGCGATGCACGCATCGTGGTGGCCGATGAACCGGTGTCAGCGCTGGACGTCAGCGTGCAGGCGGCGGTGACCGACCTGTTGATGGAAATCCAGCGCGAACAGAAAACCACGCTGCTGTTCATCAGCCATGACCTGAGCATCGTGCGTTATCTGTCCGATCGCGTCATGGTCATGTACCTGGGCCATGTGGTCGAACTGGGCACCACCGACCAGGTCTTTGCCCCGCCCTATCACCCCTATACCGAGGCGCTGCTGAGCGCCGTGCCCATCGCCGATACCAAGGTGCAAAAGCAGCATATCGTGCTTGAGGGGGACATCCCGTCGGCCATGAACCCGCCGCCGGGCTGCCCGTTCCAGACGCGCTGCCGCTGGAAGGACAAGGTCGCCGGGGGCCTGTGCGAAAAAGAGGTGCCGCCGGTGCGCATGCTGGCCGAGGGTCACCAGGTGAAATGCCACCTGTCCGACGCCGATTTCGCCAGCATGGAGCCGGTGATCAAGATGGCCGCTGAATGAAACGCAAAACGCCGGGGTCAGGCCCCGGCGTTTTTTCAATGGCTTGCAAAGGCAGGGCCGAAAGGTTCAGCTGCCCCAGATTTTCTTGACGTAGTTCTTGGTCTCGCGGTAGGGCGGCACGCCGCCGTGCTTTTTCACAGCGCCGGGACCGGCGTTATAGGCCGCCAGCGCCAGCCGCCAGGACCCGAATTCCTGGTACTGCATTTTCAGATAGCGCGCGCCGCCTTCCAGGTTCTGGCGCGGATCATGCGGATCGACCCCCAGCACCTTGGCGGTGCCCGGCATCAGCTGGGCCAGCCCGATCGCCCCCTTGTGCGACCTGGCCGAGGCGTTGAAGCGCGATTCCTGGTTCACCAGCCGCAGGAACAGATCCTCGGGGACGCCATGTTTGCGTGCGGCGGCGCGGGCCATTTCGGCATATTCGCCGCGATAGCTGCCGCGATACTTGGGCAGGCTGCCCTCGAGCGTGCCGTATTTCGTCGGCGTGATGACCGAAGGCGGCTGCAGGCGGACCGAGTTGTTGTACTGCTGCGAGGCCCGCGTATCGAGCACCCGCGTCTGGCTGGAAAACAGGCGCGCGCGGCCCTGGGTGGATACCTGTTCGGCCATCGCGGTGGTCGCCACCAGCGCCAGAACCACGCCCAGGGATATGCCCCTTGTCACTCGAACCATGCCGTCACCCCGAATTGTCCCAACAAAATCTGGGTGCACTATACCTGCCTGAAAGGATTCGACCACCCCAAGCCAATGCCCCCCTTATGGTTCCGGTCGTGCTGGTGTAGGTTGCGGCAAATATCTGCCGATAAGATTCGAAGGGAAAGATGCATGGCCGGTTCGGTAAACAAGGTGATCCTGGTGGGCAATCTGGGGCGCGACCCCGAGGTGCGCTCATTCCAGAACGGCGGCAAGGTCTGCAACCTGCGCATTGCCACATCCGAGACATGGAAGGACCGCAACACCGGCGAGCGCCGCGAAAAGACCGAATGGCATTCGGTCGCGATCTTCCAGGAAGGCCTGGTGCGGGTGGCTGAACAATACCTGCGCAAAGGCTCCAAGGTGTATATCGAAGGCCAGCTGCAGACCCGCAAATGGCAGGATCAAAGCGGTCAGGACCGCTATTCCACCGAGGTGGTGCTTCAGGGCTATGGCGGATCGCTGGTCATGCTGGACGGCCCGCAGGGCGGCGGCAGTGGTGGCGGCGGCGGCGGTGGTTATGGCGGCGGCGCGGGCGGCGGCTATGGCGGCGACAGCGGCGGCTATGACGATCCGGGTTATGGCGGCGGACCCAGCCAGGGGTCGGGATCGGGCCCCGCACGGGCACCGGCGCGCGACATCGACGACGAAATCCCGTTCTAGGGCCAACCGGCCCCGAACCGAACGATACAAGAAACGGCGCAGGGGCCCCTCTGCGCCGTTTTTTATTGGCCGGGCTTGATATGGGTCGTGGCACGGCGATGCCTTGATCCCTATCTGTAGATCAAACCGGCAAGAATAGGAGCTGTCGCAATGTCCTGGTCATTCCCCCTGGGCCGCCTTCTGGGATCCGAGCTGCGGGTCCATGCGACCTTTTTCCTGCTGCTGGCCTTTGTCGCGGCCTCGGCCTATTCCGAGGGCGGGGTCACGGCGGCACTGAGCAATACCCTGTTCATCCTGGCGCTGTTCGCCTGCGTGGTGGCGCATGAATATGGTCATGCGCTGATGGCGCGGCGCTATGGCATCAAGACCCCCGATATCACGCTGCTGCCGATCGGCGGCATGGCGCGGCTGGAACGCATGCCCGAACAACCGGGGCAAGAGGTGCTGGTGGCGCTGGCCGGGCCTGCGGTCAACGTGGTGATCTGGGCGGTGCTGATCGGATTTGGTGCCTCGACCGACATGGAGGCGCTGGCCGATCCTGCCACCGCCTCGGCCTTTCTGGGCAGGCTGGCGGCGGTGAACCTGTTCCTGGCGATCTTCAACCTGATCCCGGCCTTTCCGATGGATGGCGGGCGGGTGTTGCGGGCGCTGCTGTCGTTGCGCATGGACCGGGTCAAGGCGACGCGGATCGCCGCCAGTGCCGGTCAGCTGGTGGCCTTTCTCTTTGCCTTTTGGGGGTTGAGCTCGGGGAACCTGATCCTGGTGCTGATCGCCGGTTTCGTCTTTCTGGCGGCCCAGGCCGAGGCCAGCGATGTTGCCAGCCGCGATATCGCCAAGGGGCTGTTCCTGCGCGACGCGGTGATCACCAGTTTCGAATCCCTGTCGCCGACGGACCCGATGCATGTGGCCGCGCAGACCCTGATCCGCACGACGCAGCACGAATTCCCGGTGCTGGACGAAGAGCGGCGCATGATCGGCTTTTTGACGCGCGGGGCGCTGTTTCAGGCCATGGCCGAAGGGCTGAACACCCATCCGGTCGCCGAGGCGATGACCACCCAGATCCCCACCCTGCCCCTGGCGGCGCCGCTGTCCGAGGCGCTAGACGCGCTTGCCACCGCGCCTGCCGTGGCCGCCACTGACCGCGCAGGCCGGATGCTGGGCTATCTGACGCGCGAAAACGTCGGGGAACTGATGGTGCTGCGCGCCCGGCGGTAAGGCCGGATTGGGGCTCTGCCCCAAACCCCGGGATATTTGCGGCAATTGGAAGAGCCGGGGTCTGGTTTACCGGTCTTCGAGTTGTTCGCGCAGCAGGCCAAGGACCTTGTCGGCAGGCACGTCCGAGGTGATGAAGCTGTCGCCGATGCCGCGCGCCAGGATAAAGCGCAGGTTGCCGTCGATCACTTTCTTGTCCTGGCCCATCAGGTCGAGAAGCGCCTCGGCCCCGGGCAGATCGCCGGGAATGTCGCGCAGATCGCGCTTCATGCCCATCTTTGCAAGGTGTTCGCGCAGGCGGCTTGGGTCCTCTTGCGGGCACAGGCCAAGGCGGGCAGAGAGTTCGAAGGCCAGGGCGCAACCGATGGCGACGCCTTCGCCGTGCAGCAGCCGGTCGGAAAAGCCGGTCGCCGCCTCGAGCGCGTGGCAGAAGGTGTGGCCAAGGTTCAAAAGCGCGCGGTCGCCCTGTTCGGTTTCGTCGCGCAGGACGATGTCGGCCTTCATCTGGACCGAGCGTTTCACCGCATAGCTGCGCGCCGCGGCATCGCCGGCGGCGGCCCTGGGGGCGTTTTCTTCGAGCCAGTGAAAGAAGTCGGCATCGCCGAGCAGGCCGTATTTGACGACCTCGCCGTAGCCGGCCAGGAAATCGCGCGGGGTCAACGTGCCCAGAACGTCGATATCGGCCAGCACCAGCGCAGGCTGGTGGAAGGCGCCGATCAGGTTCTTGCCCTGCGGCGCGTTGATCCCGGTCTTGCCGCCGACCGAGCTGTCGACCTGCGCCAGCAGCGAGGTCGGGATCTGCACGAAACGCACGCCCCGGCGTAGCACGGCGGCGGCAAAGCCTACCAGATCGCCGATAACGCCGCCGCCAAGGGCGATGACGATGTCGCGGCGTTCGACCTTGTTTTCCAGCAGCCATTCGACGGTGCGGGTGAAATGCGGCCAGCTTTTCGTCGCCTCTCCGGCGGGCAGGGTCAGGGACACGGCGCTGATCCCGGCCGCCTGCAGCCCTTCGAGCAGACTGCCCAGGTGCAGGGCAGCGACGTTTTCATCGCTGACGATGGCGACGCGCGGGCGGTGCAGCAGCGGCGCGATTTCAGCGCCGGCGCGGGCCAGCAGCCCCTGCCCGATCCGCACCTGGTATTCGCGCCCTTCCAGCGGGACATGGACGATTTCGGTCATTCAAGAGCCTCCAGCACATCGGGGCGGGTTTCCAGCAGCGTGTCGCAGACCAGCCGGGCCATTTCGTCCAGCGTACGATCGGCGCGCGAGGTCACGGTGATATCGGCCAGCCGGTACAGCGGCACGCGTTTTTCGTAAAGCGCGGCCAGCGTCCCCTTGGGATCGGCCGAGCGCAGCAGCGGGCGGGTGTCCTTGTGGCGCACCCGGTTCCACAGCACCTCGAGATCGGCATCCAGCCAGACCGAGACGCCCTTTTGCGAAATGCCCTGGCGGTTGTCGGCGGACATGAAGGCCCCGCCGCCGGTGGACAGAACGCAAGGCGTGCCATCCAGAAGCCGGTCGATCACCTGGCTTTCCTTGCGGCGAAAGAAAGGTTCGCCATCGCGCTCGAAAATCTCGGCGATGGTCATGTTGGCGGCCTGCTCGATCTCGTGGTCCGAATCGCGGAACGGCACGGCCAACCTGTTGGCCAGGGCCCGGCCCACCGCCGTCTTGCCCGCGCCCATCATGCCGACCATCACCACGGTCTTGTGCAGGATCAATCGATTGGTCCGCTTTGCATCGGCCATCTTACGCCCATTCGTTTCTTCGTTGCGTGAATGACGTGAACGAGACAAAAAGGCTAGGTATAAACCGAAAAAATCACCGAGGCAGGGAGACGCGCGCATGGGGCGCATATTGAAATACTTGTTCTATCTGCTGGTTCTAGGGGCCATCGGCCTTGTGGGCTATGCCTATGTGGGGCCATTCTTTGGTGCGGACTTCAGCCCGCCCCAGACAGAGATTCGCCTGCCCGTCGACCTTGATGCCCGATAACGCCCCCCTTTCCCGCCTGATCTGCGGCCTGCGCTGCGCGCTTTGGGCCGGTGTGATTGCGGGATATGGCGCGGCGGCCAGCGCCCAGAGCGAGCCTGTCGCCGACAGCGCCACCGCCCCGCGGGTCGAGGCCATGCCTCTGGGCCTGCCCGGGCTGGGCGGCGCGGGGCTTTTGTCGCCCAAGACGACGGGCCTGCCCGCGACGCTGTGGCTGGGGTCCGATCCGGAACGGCTGCGCAGCCTGATCCGCGCCGCCAAGCCGACGGTTCCGGCGCTGCGCGACCTGTTGCACACCTTGATGCTGGCCGAGGCCGATCCCCCCGCGCCGGGCGCCGATGGCATTGCCCACCTGGGCGCGCGGCTGGATTGGCTGATCGCGCTGGGCGCCGTCGAAGAGGCGCTGGCGCTGATCGACATCGCCGGACACGACGACCCGCAGCTGTTTGCGCGCTGGGCCGATCTGAACCTGTTGCTGGGACAGGCGGCAGCGCCCTGCGCCGCGCTGCGCACCCGCCCGGGCCTGAGCGACGATCTGTCCATGCGGATTTTCTGCACCGCGCGCGAGGGCGATTGGCAAAGGGCCAGCCTGCTGCTGACCACCGCCGCCACGCTGGGCGATCTGGCGCCGCGCCAGGTCGACCTGCTGGAACGGTTTCTGGACAACGAAATCGCCGAGGAACGCCCGCCGCTGATCCCGCCGGTGCGCCCCACCGCGCTGGAATTCCGCCTGTTCGAGGCGCTGGGCGAACCGCTGCCCACCGCGCCGTTGCCGCTGGCCTATTCGGTGCTGGACCTGGGCGGCGACAATGGCTGGCGCGCCCAGATCGAGGCCGCCGAACGGCTGGCGCGGGTCGGAGCGGTTCCGGCCAACCGTTTGTTGGGGCTTTATACCTTGCGCGAACCGGCGGCCTCGGGCGGGGTCTGGGACCGGGTCGAGGCGCTGCAACGCTTTGAGGCGACGCTGTCGCGCGGCGCACCCGACGCCGTCAGCCTTGCCCTGCCCCGGGTCTGGTCGCAGATGGCCAGCGCCGGGCTTTTGGTGCCCTTTTCCGAGCTGTTCGCCGACCGGCTGGCGCGCCTGCCTTTGTCGGGGCGGGCCACGCGCATGGCGGCGCGGGCCGGGTTCCTGTCACCGGGCTACGAGGATCTCAGTCTTGCTTTGGGCGACGAAGGGGTCGAAACCCGGTTCCTGACGGCCATCGCGCGCGGCCAGTTGCCACCGCCCGCCGAGGCGGTCGATCTGCCCCATGCCGCCGCCGTGGCCGCGGGCTTTGCCGGCGCGCCGGTGCCCGAGGTGCTGACCGAACAGCTGCAACAGGGCCGCCTGGGCGAAGTGATCCTGCGCGCCGTGGCGATGTTCGCCTCGGGGGCCGAGGGAAACTCGGCCGATCTGACCGATGCGCTGGCGACCTTTCGTGCCGTGGGGCTGGAAAACATCGCGCGCCGCGCCGCCCTGCAGATCATGCTGCTGGACGCCGAGCGCGCAAGACGATGAGCGCGCGCTTCTGGATTGCCAATTTCCTCGAGGCGATGGCCGCCGAACGCGGCGCCGCCG